>NZ_JBBMRC010000003.1:0-598169 GCF_038900375.1 Psychroserpens sp. AS72
CAGAGATATTATATTTTTTCTTCGGAAATGTGCTAACTGTAAAATCGATAACTTTTAAATCACAAGAATTTTAATAATACGTCATGCTGAACTAGTTTCAGCATCTCACAAGTAAAAAAGAAATTAGTTTTACTGATTTCACAATGCTAATTGTACTATTTCCGAAGAACTAAATAAATAGCAAAACTTCAAATGAGTCAAGATTTTAATGGCTTCAATCAATAGTATAGTGATATAAGAGGCATCTTGAAAACAAAAACAAATGGAACACGTATTAGTAGCAGGTGCGACAGGCACTACAGGACAAAAAATAGTTAATTTATTAAAATCTTCACAATATTTTGAACCTATTGCAATGGTGAGAAATGAGAGTCAGCAAGCAAAGTTTTTAGCTCATGATGTGAAAACAGTCATGGGAGATTTAGAACAAGATGTATCTCGTACCGTGAAAAATATTGACAAGGTCATTTTTGCAGCTGGTTCTGGTGGAAAGAAATTAGAAGCCGTAGATCAAGAAGGTGCTAAAAAACTAATTAAGGCATCAGCAAACAATAACATCAAAAAATTTGTGATGTTGAGTTCAATGGGAGCAGACCAACCTGAAAAAGCTGAAGAACTTCAAGAGTATCTTAAAGCGAAACATAATGCAGATGAATATCTTAAATCAACAAATCTCAATTATGCTATTGTTAGACCTGGAAGTTTAACCAATAATAAAGGTGAAGGCAAAATCAAATTAGCCAAGTCATTACATGAGCGTGGAGACATTACTCGTGATGATGTGGCTCAAACTTTAGTAAGGTCATTGCACGATGATGCAGCAAATAAGACCACATTTGAGATTATAAAAGGAGATACTTTGATTGGTGAGGCTATGAATACCTTGTCTTAAAAAAGCACATTTCCGAAAAAATTAAAAAATAATTTAAAAAAGCATATGATTAAACCAAGAACTAAAACACCAGATATAACGATAGATTTAGTGAACGATACCAAATGGACATTAAGCGATCAGAATCCAAAGCATTTTACAATGCTTGTAGTTTACAGAGGGAAACATTGTCCTGTATGTAAAACGTATTTGGAAACGATTCAAAAACATATTAAAGATTTTACTGATAAAGGAGTAAATGTGATTGCTATAAGTAGCGATACAGAAGCTATAGCAAAAGCAACTTATGATGATTGGGATATTGCAGACGTGCCAATTGGATATAATTTTCCAATAGAAGAAGCTAGAGCATGGAGTCTTTATATTTCGGAAGGAATTAAAAAAGAACCCAAACATTTTATTGAGCCTGGTTTGTTTATCATAAGACCAGATCAAACTTTATATGCTTCATCAATTCAGACCATGCCTTTTGCGCGTCCAGCAATTGAAGATATTTTGAACTCAATTGATTTTGTGGTTAATAAAAATTATCCTGCTCGAGGAGAAGCTTAGATTAACAAAAATCTTTATAATGAGCACATTTCTAATGAGATGTGCTTTTTTTTGTTTTATATGTCTTCGGAAATCGTCTGACTTCAATTTTTTCAATAACTCTACTTTAGTAAATATTGACATAAACGAATAATTTGTTTAATGTTTTGTTAATATGTTTAAACAAAATATATTTATACTCTACCTTTGAATACATTAATTAACAATTAAAATCAAAAAATATGAAAATTTTAAAAACATTCTCAGTATTTGCAATAGCAGTATTATTATTTGCATCATGTGGAGAAACTAAGAAAGCAGAAGAAAAAACTGTAGAGACAGAAGTTGTAAATGACAATGCTTCTAAAGAGGTAGCAATGTCTGAAGAAAAAGAAAGACCAACAATTGTAGGTGTTGCAGCAGGAAACGAAAATTTCACTACACTAGTTGCTGCTGTAAAAGCTGCAGATTTAGTTGAAACGTTAAATGGAAAAGGACCATTCACTGTTTTTGCTCCAACCAACGATGCGTTTTCTAAATTACCAGAAGGCACTGTTGAAACATTATTGAAACCTGAAAATAAAGGTACATTAACTGGAATTTTAACGTATCACGTTGTGTCAGGAAAATTTGAAGCAGCAGCAGTAGTTGATGCCATTAAGAAAAATAACGGGAAATTTACAGTAGATACTGTAAATGGAGGTGCCATTACTTTAAGTCTTAAAGATGATAAAGTAATGTTAACTGATGCTAAAGGTGGTATGTCTACTGTAATCATGGCAGATGTTGTTGCATCAAATGGTGTGATTCACGCTATTGATACCGTTGTAATGCCAAACTAATTGCACCTTAAATCTTTGTACAAAAAAGTCAGCATATAGCTGACTTTTTTATTTTATATACAACATCAAGATGTTAGTGCAGTAACACTCATAATATGAGTTTGTAATTATTTTGTAGATAATTTTGAAATTTTAAAATTTCCGAAGAGAAAAGTTTAAGACTTGATCTTAATTGGTTTTAATTGAATAATTCCAAATGCATCTAACATTTTTATGATAACATATGTCACATCAATTTCATACCATTTTACGCCAAAATTAGCGCGACTTGCATGCTTATGATGATTGTTATGATAGCCTTCACCCATCATTAAAAAGTCAAAACGAAACAGATTTTTACTCGTGTTTTTCATTTTATAATTCACATAGCCATAAATATGACCAAACCAATTAATAATAACACCATGAATTGGAGCCATTAAAAATGTGATAGGTAATAGTAGCCATTGCCACCAAGCAGTAACAAAAAAGGCAAAGAATAAAATATAGAGTGACATCCAGAGTAAACGTGAAAAACGAGAGCTAGCGAAACTATCAAAGGTTTTCCATTGCGGAACATTTTTAGTAAAACGCTCATCTACTGATATGCGTTGTGTATTGATATCTTGATAGATGGTTTTAGTTTTCCACATCATCGCAAATACATTAGCATCATGTGAAGGTGAGTGCGGATCTTTTTCTGTATCTGTATAAGCATGGTGCATGCGATGCATAATTCCGTAGCCATAAGCACTCAAATAACTAGAGCCTTGAAATATCCAAGTAAGAATAAATGTGATGCGTTCCATAGTTTTAGACATCGTAAACACTTGGTGTGCTGCATAACGATGTAAAAAGAACGACTGAAAAAATAAGCCTCCATACCAAAGTACTAAGACAAAAATAACGATAACCATAACTTTTTTCACAAAGATACTTGCACGTTACGTGCCAAACAATGAACCTAAATCAATTAAATACGTTTTCTAATTCTGCTTAATGCTTGTGCAGTGACTCCAATATAAGAACTGATGTATTTTAAGGGAATGACTTTTAGGAGTTCTGGACGCTCTTTAAAAAGTTTTAAATAACGTTCTTCTGCAGTTAAATTTAGTAAGTTTTGCTCGCGACTTGATTTTAATAAAAAGAGACGTTCTGCAGTTAATCTCCCAATAAGATTCCCTATTTGAGTGGTTTTATAAACCTCTTGTAAATCGTTGTAAGTGATACTCAAAATAGTTGTGTTAGTCAATGCTTGCAATTGGTATGCAGATGGAGTTTGTGTTAAAAAAGAATCATAAGCACTAACAAATTGGTCTTTAAAACTAAATCCGAAAGTGATTTCTTTTTCTGAATCTTCCTTCGGAATAAATAAACGTACCACACCAGATTCTATAAACGAAATATGATTTTCTATGTCATTAAGTTTTAAAAAAACGGTTTTCTTCGGAATGACACGACGTTGTAATTTGGATGAAAAAAACTCCCAATCTGCATTTGAGATAGTGGCAATACGATCTATATGAGCTTTTATTTGTTGCACTTATAATTATTCTATAAAATTAAAGTGGAAAGATAGGAATTTGTGTCCTTAATCAAGTGCTCTTTTATATTTGAGCTAAAACTCAAACGGTTAATCGACACTTTTATAAAAACCATTTAATTTCTTGTATATTTGAGTAACTACCTCTAAATTAATTCATATACATAATGAATTCAAAGACATTACGAAGTCTGCTTATTTTTGTGAGTCTATTATTTTCAATTCATAGTTATTCTCAAGCACAACTTACAAGTGATGACGCTCTTAGTCAGTTTAATGAGGTGCAAAAAACTATTGAAGCATCGTTTCCTCAAAACGAAATGAGAACGTTTAGGAGAGAATCATTTTCAGAAATTCAACTTAAAACTTATTTAACTCAGCATTTTAAGCAATTAGATCTTATTCCATTTATAAAAGATAATCATGTTATAAAATTAGATGCTTATCTGCATTCTGCTAATTGGTTCAAGCTCATTGGGATGCCTAAAGAATCCATAAAATCGTATAAAGATTTCTTTGCCTATTATGATGCAAATGAACAGTATTTAACAAATGCCGAAAAAAAAGACTATCTAAAAATGAGAAGTTTTGGATATGATATGTTAGCTGTAAATTATGCCAAAATATCTCAAATAGACAGTGCAGATGTTCAACATAAATTTAATTTAAAATTTGCTCAACAATTTAATACTATTTCATTCCCATCTGCACTAAATAATTATGGCCTTTTTTTTTATTGGACAAAAAAAGATTTAGAAACTGCATTAATTCATTTTCATAGAGCCTTTGATATTATGAGTCAAAGTGAGTTTTCAAATCATTATCTTTTAGGGAGTATTAGAGATAATATTGCTGATATCTATGTAGAACAAAATAAATTAAATGAAGCCAACACATTATACCAAAATAATTTTGAGTTTTATAAACATACCATAAATGTAGATTTAGAGTCTCTGGATATCACACGATTAATTAGTGCTGGCTCACAATATGTCTCAACAAGTCTCGCTTTAAGTCAAGTTGATGATGCTGAAAAAATATTTAATGAATTAGTAACTATAATTAATGACCCAATCCACAATACTAAAGTACAACCTAGTTCATTTTTGGAAATTTTAAAAGCAAAAGAAGCATTGTACTTTAAGCAGAATAAGTTTAAAGATGCCTATCAAATTTCTAAAGAAGTTAAAACCTTAGAAGATAGTTTGAAGTCATTAACAGCGAGTTCAGAACAAAAATGGCTTACAGTTGTAAATGAAATTGTCTTAGACCAGGTCAAACAAAATTTTGTAGTGGAGAACAATCTCAAAGAAAATAAGATTAAGAGCCAAAGATCTAAATTATGGATTACCTCTTTAATTTCATCAATATTTATTATTCTTTTATTGTCTGTTATTCTACGCAGACGTCAATACCTTATTATTGCTAAAAACAAACAGCAATTGGCTGAACAATCACTCGAGTTTACTGCACTTAAAAATGAAAAACTCAATGCAGAAATTGAATCTAAAAAAAGAGATTTATCAGACTTTGCCATAAATTTATCACAAAATCAAGAATGGGCTAAAGCGCTTGCCGATAAATTAGAACAGTTGAAAACCACGAAAGGTAGAGAACGTAAAAAATTACTCGATGACTTTGAGCAAGACATACAAAACAAAATAAAATTTGATCAGGATACCGAGAATTTTTATGACCGACTAGATAAATTAGGTGATTTATTTTATAGTGCTTTGCATACCAATTACCCTAATCTTACAAAAACTGAAATACGTTTATGCTCATTAATTAGATTAAAAATTGATAGTCATGCTATTGCAAATCTTCAAAACATAACATTGGCATCTTTAAATACGAGTCGTTATCGTCTTAGAAAAAAATTAAACCTTGCCGAAGGTGATAATTTAGACGAGTTTATTCAGTTTTTGTAAATCAATGTAAAGTGTTGTAATTCAGTGTATTGATTTCTAAAACACAATTGTAGTCTATTAAATATCTGCGCCTTGTCTATTATTTGTCTAGTTCTAAAATTACATATTGATTGAGTTTTGCAATACTTTTATTACAATATAAAATCACATCTGAATTTCATTTTTAGGATGTTAAACTTTTTTGATTCTGTTTATGCTATATATGATGTGAATACACAATAGCTTATTCTTAAGGAGTAGCAGTAATCATTAATTATAAAGTAAAACTTAAAAAAGGAAACCATACTAAATGTATAACAATTACAGTAATCCCTTCTAATTAAATTTAGTAATAGCCGAAGATAGTGTCATATAACATAATTATGGCACTATCTTCTATTTTAAGATGGATATTAGAATTCGTTGGGAATTCATTTCTGAAATAAATCCTAAGCCATTAATTAGCTATTTGTAACGACTTAACCTTCAAAAGTCGTGTTCTTAAGATCTTTTGAATATCCTGATTATTTTTCTGCTTGATGAGAAAATTATCTAATTCATCAATATGGTTTATAGATTCCTGTTTGTCAATAAAACCATATCCTAAATACTCACCATTTTTAATCATGATAAAAGCTTCTTCATCAGTAGTTCTGCCTTTTTCTTTTAAAACGATTTCTTTTTTATCTTCGGAAACATCCTGAATCGCTTGTAGTACTCTTTCATTATAGTCTTCGCTAGACTCTTCATCTCTACAAATCCCTTTACAATCTGTAATATTATAATGTGAACATTCCCAAACAGATTCTTGCAAGTGACAATATTTAGGGCAAAGATTATATTGAGAACATATGTTTTCCATAAATAGCCTTACATCTCTTACATTAAAAAATGTGATGATAGGATTAGGTACTAAGCGACCTTTATTCATTGCGAGATGAATAACTCCATTTCTATCCTCATAAGAGAAAATAGAGTAGGATTGAATGGTTCTTTTTGCCACTTTATTATACACAGGAAAATTATGTTTTATTGCAGCATCTTCCATTAATAAAGCAATGAGCTCGCTACCAGATAATTCAAAATCAATATCTCTAGTTTCTCTAACCATGTCAAGCGATTTTTTTGTCTTACTATAAAAATGACTCAACACTCTTTTTTTGATGTCTTTTGCTTTACCTATATAAATGATTTTTCCCTTTTTATCCTTAAAATAATAGATACCTGGTGAATTTGGTAAGGCTTCAAAAGTGGCTTTTGGTAAGTTTGGTGGTAAAGTTGCTTCTCTAGAGTTTTTATTTAGAAAATTACTAAATACTTCTTGAGCTTTAGGTTGCTTCAATAACAATTCAAATAAAATTACAGTGGCTTCTGCATCACCTCGTGCTCTATGTCTGTCCACCAAATTAATATTTAAATCCTTACATATTTTACCTAGACTATAGGATTTATATCCTGGAATTAATTTTCTAGAAAGCCTTACTGTGCATAATTTTTTTCTTCGGAAATCGATACCCAAACGTTTAAACTCGCCTCCAATGACATTAAAGTCGAAATTCACATTATGCGCTACAAAAATGGCATCTTCAGTGATATTGAGAATGTCTTGTGCTACATCTGCAAAAACTGGAGCATCTGCAACTAGTTGATTATCAATTCCAGTTAATGCAGTGATATGAAAGGGAATGTCACTTTCTGGATTGATAAGTGTTGTGAATTCATCAATTACATGATTTCCATCGTATTTAAAAATAGAAATTTCAGTCATACGATTTCCACGTCCTGTGGTTTCAACATCAATAATGGTGTAGATCATTTATCTAAATATGTTACTCGCTATTAGCTCTAGTTATTGTGTGTTTTGGCAGATTTTACTCGAATCAGTAAGATAATTATTTTGATGCAAAATTTGTAATATATCTTTTAAAAAAACAGTTTTTATCCATATTATTTTACACAAAAAACTGTAATTCTTGTAATTCTACTCGTATAGCAATAAAAGACGTTTATCTTTGCTGAAAAATAAATGAGATTAACTTGTTATTTTTGCAACATTAATACGTTACAAAAGTAACTAGATAGTACAAACACAAAATATAAGTAATAATGATTAATTGGTTAAAAAAACTATTTGGTTCTAGTGAAAGCACTGTTTCAAGTAAAGGAACACAAGAAGGAACTGTGAAATTTTTTAATTTTAGAAAAGGGTTCGGATTCATAACTCTTGGAGATTCTGACGAAGAGATTTTTGTTCATAAATCTAACCTCATAGACAAGATTAAAGATAAAAACAAAGTTTCTTTTAATATAGAACAAAGCGACAAAGGACCTATTGCTACAAACGTAAGGGTTATTAAAAAATAGAACATCTCAATACCAAAAAGAACCATCTTAATTGATGGTTTTTTTTGTTTTAAACTACAAGTTCAATCATTGTTATTAGATTATTTTATAGTAAAGTTTTTAATTATTATGTCATTCCTGCGCAGGCAGGAATCTACCTCTTATAAAAATAGATTCTTGCTTGTGCAGGAATGACAACTATTTAGTTATTTCTCACGAACAGTATTCTTACCTTTGCTTAAAAATATATCATGTCAAAATCCTTTTCTAACTTAGGAATCAACGAACACCTACAACAAAGTTTATCCAATTTACAGATTTCTGTTCCTACAGATATTCAAGAAAAGGCAATTCCTGTGGTTCTAAACCAAACTGAAGATCTTGTCGTTCTGGCAAAAACCGGTACAGGAAAAACAGTAGCTTTTGGCCTACCATTACTACAATTAGTTGATTTAGAAAACAATAGTGTACAAGCACTTATATTAGCGCCTACACGAGAATTAGGACAACAGATTTATGCTAATTTAGTAGATTTTTCTGCTGAAAGTCCTAATATTTCTATAGCATCTGTATGTGGAGGAATTCCTATAAAACCACAAATAGAACGTTTAAAAACGACAACACATATTGTTGTAGCAACACCTGGACGTTTAGTTGATTTGGTAGAACGAGGTGCTATTGATATTAAAAGCTTAAAGTATTTAGTGCTTGATGAAGCTGATGAAATGATTACCGCTTTAAAAGATGAAGTGGATACGATTATAAAAGGCATCCCAAAAAAGCGACGTACATTATTGTTTACAGCAACGATGTCTGGAGCTATAAAACAACTGGTTCAAAATTACATGTCAAAACATGTGATACAATTGGAAGCAGATATGGCAACTCTTGGTCATCAAGGTATTGAGCATCAATATGTAGTTGTAGAACCTATCGAAAAATTAGAAGTATTACTTCATTTTTTAAATTCTAAAGAAGGAGAACGTGGCATTATATTTTGTAAAACTAAAGCTGCAGTCAATAAACTAGCCAAAAAATTAGCCATCAATAAATTCTCTTCTGGTGCAATTCATGGAAGTTTATCACAAGGGATTCGTGACCGTATCATGGGACAATTTAGAGAAGGTCATATTGATATTTTAGTTGCTAC
The DNA here is from genome assembly GCF_038900375.1 of Psychroserpens sp. AS72. Classification (NCBI taxonomy): domain Bacteria; kingdom Pseudomonadati; phylum Bacteroidota; class Flavobacteriia; order Flavobacteriales; family Flavobacteriaceae; genus Psychroserpens; species Psychroserpens sp. AS72. The sequence goes on from NZ_JBBMRC010000003.1 coordinate 9,191, forward strand.
AGATTTAGCAGCACGTGGGATTGATGTCAAAGATGTTGCCTACGTAGTTAATTATCATTTACCAGATACTTATGATGCTTATGTTCATAGAAGCGGACGAACAGCTAGAGCAGGAGCAAAGGGCTTGTCATTAAGTGTGATTCAGAAAGAGGAAGTAGAAGAAATTCCAGAATTTGAAGCCGAATTAGGTTTGGTGTTTACTGAATTTAAAAAAGCAGATGCTCAAAGCATCGAAGAAAACAATGGTTTGTTATGGGCTAGAAAAATTTTTAAAACGAAGCCTAATCGTGACGTTTCCGAAGATTTTAAATCTCAAATTAAAACCATTTTTCATCATTTAACAAAAGAGGAATTGGTAGATAAAATCCTAGCGAATTATTTGGCACAAAACAGTACTGATAATTCAAAACTGGAAACACCTAAAAAAGCTAAAAAGAAATAAGATATGGCGAATGATATAAAAAATCAGCAAGATATTTTATCAAAATTGAATATTGAGGCTTTGAATCCTATGCAAATGGAAGCTGTTACTATAATTGAAACATGTCCAAATACTATAATCTTATCTCCAACAGGAACAGGAAAAACATTAGCTTTTGCATTACCACTATTGGATCTCTTAGATCCTGAATCTTCAGAAATCCAAGCCTTAATTATAGTACCTTCTAGAGAATTAGCCATTCAAATTGAACAAGTCATTCGTTCTATGGGTTCTGGTTATAAAGTTAATGCTGTTTATGGAGGCAGACCAATGTCTAAAGATAAAATTGAACTCAAACATAATCCTGCAATTTTAGTAGGAACTCCAGGTAGAATTCTAGATCATTTTGATAATGACCGTTTTTCTAAAGCTCATATTAATACTCTCATATTAGATGAGTTTGATAAGTCTTTAGAGAATGGTTTTGAGGAAGAAATGAAAGCGATTCTCTATTATTTGCCTAATTTAAATAAACGCATTTTAACATCTGCTACTCAGGCAGTTGACGTTCCAAAATTTGTTGAATTAGAAAAGCCATTTATAATTGATTATTTAAGTGGAAAAGACGAATCTAGGTTAGCTCTTAAATTGGTTCTTTCTCCAGATAAAAATAAGCTATCAACTTTGTTGGAGTTAGTAAAACATATTGGTAATGAACCTGGAATTATCTTCTGTAATTTTAGAGAAAGCATAGATAAGGTCAGTGCAGTTTTAGATAAAAATCATATTGCTCATGCTTGTTTTTCTGGAGGCATGGAGCAAAAAGACAGAGAGCGAGCACTCATAAAATTCAGAAATAGAACATGTCAATTATTAGTCGCTACAGATTTGGCTGCTAGAGGTATTGATATTCCTGAAATGAAATTTATTATTCATTATGAATTACCAATCCATGAAGAAGAATTCATTCATAGAAATGGTAGAACTGCTAGAGTTGATGCAAAAGGGACGTCTTATATTCTGAAATGGAAAGATCAATTATTGCCCAACTTCATTAAAGCAAAAGATCCAATAGATATTTCGAGCAAAGCGCCTCATAAAAAGCAATATTGGGAAACCTTGTTCATTTCCGGAGGACGAAAAGATAAAATCTCAAAAGGGGATATCGCTGGTTTGTTTTTTAAACAAGGTGGATTGAAAAAAGACCAATTGGGTACCATTGAGCTCAAACCAGATTGTGCGTTTGTTGCTGTTCCTGTGGCTCTGGCAGATCAATTGGTTGGTACTTTGAATAATAGTCGATTAAAAAAGAAGAAAGTTAGGATTACGATTCTTTAAACATTTGGATTATTTTTTTTTCGGAAATATTCTTACTTTAAATTATAGTAGTCGATAAGGACCAAAGGTTCTAAAACATCCCAAACCGTATTAGCAACAATTTGATGCCCTTTAACTGTTGGATGAATACCATCATTTTGGTTGAGTTCTGGAATACCACCAACGTCTTTCAAAATAAAAGGAATAAACTCTAATTGATTTTGTTGCGCCAAATCTGCATACATTTTTCTGAATTCCTGAGTATAATCTTGTCCCATATTTGGCGGTAATTCCATACCAGCAAGAATAATTGTCGTGTCTTCACTTTTTTGCTTTACAACATCAATAATGGATTGTAGATTAGAACGCGTTTCAGATAAAGGAACTCCACGCAATCCATCATTAGCACCAAGTTCTAATATAAAAATAGAGATGTCTTGTTTTAAAATCCAATCAATTCTACTTTTACCACCTGCTGTTGTTTCGCCACTTAATCCAGAATTAACGACCGTATAATTTGCTCCTAAAGAATCGATTTTTTGCTGAAGTAATGCAGGAAAAGCGTCATTGGTATCGTCTAAACCATAGCCTGCAGTAATACTATCTCCAAAACATAAAATGGTTTTGGTTTTGTTGGTAGCAACTTCTGTTGGCTGTTTTGTGTTGGTGTCTTCTGAATCTTGATTTTTAGTATCTGTTTTTTCAGTTGCCCCATTTCCGCAGGAAAACATTAAAAACCCTAATATAAAATAACAAAACTTTAAGTATTTATGTACCACTGAAGTGGGTAACTTTGCAATCAAATTATTATTTTGAGCCATAGACATACATTGTCAATTATATTAGAATGAATACACCAAAGATATTAAAGATTACTGGGTTAGAAAAGACATATTCTAGCGGTAACAAAGAATTAACGGTTTTGCACGACATCTCTTTTGATGTAGATCGCGGACAAACATTTTCAATCGTAGGACCATCAGGAAGCGGAAAAACAACTTTACTTGGTTTATGTGCTGGTTTAGACGAACCAAATGCAGGTAGCGTTGTATTGTGCGGACAAGATTTAAGTACTTTAAATGAAGATCAACGTGCACAATTACGAAATAAAGAAGTTGGGTTTATATTCCAAAATTTCCAATTACTACCAACGCTTACAGCATTAGAAAATGTTAGTGTACCTTTAGAGTTACAAGGTGCAAAAGATGCTAAAGAACGTAGTTTGGTACTTTTAGAAAAAGTAGGATTAGCAAATCGTGTGCATCATTATCCGTCACAACTCTCAGGAGGTGAGCAACAACGTGTTGCATTAGCACGAGCTTTTGCAAACCAACCTTCTATTTTATTTGCAGATGAACCCACAGGTAATTTAGATGAAGATACTGGAGAAAAAGTGATTAAACTCTTATTTGATCTAAACAAAGAAGCAGGTACAACATTGGTTATCATTTCCCACGATTTGGATCTCGCTAACCGAACGCAACAAATCTTACGTTTAAAAGGCGGACAAATTTTAACTAACCAACGTACATCTGTACACTAATTTAGAGCTCCATAGATTATGAATCCAAGTACAAAATGGCTCTTTAAAATGGCATGGCGAGATGCCAAAGCAAGTAAAGTCAGGCTATTATTATTTATGAGTTCTATTGTTTTAGGGATTGCTGCTGTGGTGTCTATTCAATTGTTTAGCACCAATTTAAAGGATAATATTCAGCGTCAATCTAAAGTTTTGATGGGTGCAGATTATACCATTGATACTAGACAAGAACCTACTGAGCGAGCGCAAGCTATTATAGATTCACTAAAGCCTGATGCTCATGAGGTCAACTTTGTGTCTATGATTGCGTTTCCTAAAAATGGAGGTGCAAAACTGGTTAAAGTGAGAGGTATTGAAGGCGCTTTTCCATTTTATGGACAAATGAATACCGAACCTAAAACAGCAGCAACTAATTATCAAGATGTAGGTGGTGCTTTGGTAGATGCGACTTTATTATTGCAATTTAATATTCAAGTTGGTGATTCTATTAAAATTGGAGAACTCACATTGCCAATCGTTGGTGCTTTAAAATCCATACCTGGAAGTAATGCCATTTCAAGTTCTGTTGCGCCACCTATTGTGATTCCAAATCGTTTTATAGAAGACACAGAGTTATTACAATTTGGGAGCAGAAAAGAATATCAGTTCTTTTATAAAACCACAAATAATTTTGATCTCGACGCATTTGAAGATAAAATTGATCCAATGTTGGATTTCGAAAATGCAGATTTAGACACACATACAAGTACAAGTAAACGTTTAGGAAATCGGTATGATAATGTAGGTAAGTTTTTAAATTTAGCTGCTTTTATTGCCTTATTGTTAGGTTGTATTGGGATTGCGAGTTCTGTGCATATTTATATCAAGGAAAAATTAAAGTCGATTGCTGTTTTAAAATGTATGGGAGCAACGAGACGACAAAGTTTCTTGATTTTCCTCATTCAAATTGCTGGTATTGGGATTATTGGAGGATTAATAGGTTCTTTATTTGGAATTGCGCTACAAGAGTTATTTCCGTATTTATTAAAATCATTTTTACCTTTTACAGTTGAAATTAGCATTTCATTCCTACCTGTTTTAATAGGTGTGCTTTTAGGATTATTCATGTCTGTCTTATTTGCTTTATTGCCACTCATTAACACTTGGTATGTATCTCCATTAGAAGTTTTAAGAGTTGGTGAAAGTCCGTCAAAAAGTTCAAAAAGAGCACAACTCATTGTTGGTAGTGCTATTGCCTTATTCTTACTTTTATTCTCTTGCATCTTATTGGGCAATATTTTTTATGCACTTGGATTTGTATTAGGAACACTCTTAACCTTTGCTATTTTAGCAGGAATTGCTTTGTTGAGCATGAAAGGTATTAGAACATTTTTTCCAAAGCGTTTTGGTTTTGCAGCACGACAAAGTTTATTGAATTTATTTAGACCTAACAATCAAACTGTAGTGTTAGTTGTTGCTATTGGTTTAGGAACATTTTTAATAAGTACCTTATATTTTACCAAGGATATTTTATTGTCTAAAACAGAACTTGCAGAAACTGTAGATGCTGCCAACATTATAATTCTAGATGTGCAGACAAAGCAAAAAGAGGCTGTAGAGAAGCGCATTCAAAGTTTAGAATTACCTATTCTAGATAATATTCCTATTGTAACCATGCGAATGCATAGCATCAAAGATCAATTGGTAAATACATTACGTTTAGACTCTACTCGCCAAGTTAGAGGTTGGATTTTGAGTCATGAATTTAGAGCAACCTATCGAGATTCGCTTACCACTTCTGAAGAGATTATAGAAGGTGAATGGACTCCAGAAATACAAGCAGATGCTCCAATTCTTATTTCATTGTCAGATAATTTAGCTTCTGATGCTAAAGTAAAAGTTGGTGACGACATTGTATTTAATGTGCAAGGTGTACTCATGAATACTAAAGTTGGTAGCATTAGAAAAGTAGATTGGGCACAATTAAAACCTAACTTTACGATTCTTTTCCCGAAAGGTGTTTTAGAACAAGCACCACAATTTAATGTGATTACAACTGCAGTTCCAAATGAAGATAAATCGGCAACATTGCAACGAGAGCTGGTTTCTAATTTTCCTAATGTTTCTGTGATTGACTTACGACAAGTCTATACTGTTGTTGAAGATATTTTGGATAAAGTATCGTGGATTATCAATTTTATGGCATTTTTTAGTATCCTCACAGGAATTATTGTTTTGATTGGCTCTGTTAGAACAAGTAAATATCAACGCATTAAGGAAAGTGTGCTATTAAGAACGCTTGGTGCTCAAAACAAACAAATTTTAAAAATATCTGCTTTAGAATATCTCTTTTTAGGTGTTCTTGGTAGTTTGGTAGGCATTTTATTGGCTTTAGTTGGCAGTTTGTGTTTGGCGTTATTGATGTTTAATGAACCTTTTGTGCCATCAATAATTCCGTTTTTGGTGTTTATGCCAGGCATTAGTTTGTTGGTTGTTATCATTGGGTTGAGCAACATCCAAACGGTATTGCGAAGTTCTCCTTTGGAGGTTTTGAGACGAGAAGGCTAGGAGTTCAAGTTATATTTTTTTAGGGTTTATTTCTGAAATGTGCCAGAATTGAAATCCGTTAGCTACAATTATAATTTTGCAGATATTTTTTGAAGGTTTAAAATTTCCGAAGAAAAAAAGGGATACAATTTGAAACTGCTTATGTATCTTGCGCACGACATAAAAATGAGTATTTAATTGACATGAGTGAGACTAATTTAAATGATGACATAGAGTTCTGTATTGCAACTTTACAGAAGATATTAGAGGATTCTAATCAGCTTTATGAACTCCCAGAAGACCAGAGAGTAGCGCTTATTAAAGTCGCTGGTCAATTGTCTAGACCAAGTCGTGAGGAACATAAACGTCGGAAAAAAGACGCGAAAAAAGCCATAAAACGCAAGATGATTGCTCGTGATAAGCATGCACGAAAAGAAACTGGTATTCGTTCTGCTCGAGAAGCTAGTGTTTTTACTGCTCCAAAATTATTGGCACCAGCTCAAACTCTAAAAGACACTCCAGAATTAGAATCGCCAAGAAACTGTTACGTTTGTAAAACAGTATATACCAAATTGCATCATTTTTATGATACGATGTGTACAGATTGTGGTGATTTGAATTATGCCAAACGTTTTCAAACCACAGATTTGACTGATCAGGTTGCTGTGATTACAGGTTCGCGATTAAAAATTGGTTATCATATTACGTTGATGTTGTTACGATCTGGAGCAACAGTTATTGCAACGACACGATTTCCTGCAGATTCTGCAATTAGGTTTTCTAAAGAAGATGATTATAGCAAATGGAGTGATCGTTTGCATATTCATGGGTTGGATTTACGACATATCCCAAGTGTAGAGATTTTTTGTAATTATATAGAACAGCAGTATTCTCGATTAGATATTTTGATAAATAATGCTGCACAGACGGTTAGGCGACCTTCCGGATTTTATTTCCACTTGATGGAAAATGAGAAAAGGCCAATTTCAGAATTACCACATAGAGCTCAAGACTTATTGAAAAGTCATATCAGTTGCTTGCAAGAATTGACAGATTTGAGCATACCAACTTCAAAAACTGCTAAAAACGATATGTTGCCAGTGACATGGCATGGTCCAGAACCAGGAATTGGTTTGCGTTCATCTGCGGAATTGTCTCAAATCCCATACAGTTTTGATAACGCTTTACAAGCTAAAGAAGTATTTCCTGAAGGTGAATTAGATGCAGATTTACAACAAGTAGATTTAAGAAAAACAAACAGTTGGCGTTTAACCTTAGGTGAAATTGAAACGACTGAAATGGTTGAAGTTCAATTAGTAAATGCAGTTGCACCTTTTGTATTGTGTAACCGTTTATCTAATTTGATGAAGAAAGAAAACACGGGTAAAAAACATATTATTAATGTGTCTGCAATGGAAGGGAAGTTCCATAGATTTAAAAAGGAAGACCGTCATCCACATACCAATATGGCAAAAGCTGCTTTAAATATGTTGACACATACATCTGCAGCCACCTTTGCTAAATCTGGGATTTACATGAATGCTGTGGATACAGGTTGGGTAACCGATGAAGATCCAGCTGAGTTATCTAAAAAGAAAATTGAAGTGCATGATTTCCAGCCACCTTTAGATATTGTTGACGGAGCAGCTCGTGTTATGGATCCTTTAATTGATGGGATAAACACAGGAAAACATTGGTGTGGGAAGTTTTTAAAGGATTATTTTCCTATTGATTGGTAAGATTTATTAAATATTAAAGCTCAAAGTATTGCAATTCATTTAAAAATAGGACGTACTTTCGCGCGCTCAAACAATAGTTGAAATGAAACGCATAAAACAATACAAGAAACTTTTTGGAATAGAAAACGAAATCGATTTAAAAATTCTTAAAAAATCGTATCGTAATTTAGTAAAGGAATGGCATCCTGATAAATTTCAAGATGGTCACGAATTACAGGAAGAAGCTGAGATTCAAAGTAGAAGTATTATTGATGGCTACCACTTTTTAGTGAGTATGGCTCCAGAAACGAAAGCAGCAAATTTAGAGGCTTATACAGAAACAATTACAAATGTAGGTATTGATGATTATCAACATAAAGGGATGTTACTAGAAATTACTTTTCTTGATGGATCAACTTATGAATACTTTGGTGTTACTAAACAAGTTTATATCAAGATGGTCAATAGTGGTAAAATCAATCGTTTTGCTAAACGTGCTATTTTCCCAAAATACACGTATAGAAAATCTAAACGTACGCTTGAGGAAGCATAATAGAACTCCTATTAAATTAAAATATAAAAAGCCACAACTACTTGTTATTTGTGGCTTTTTTGTGTTTTATCATTAAAATGAAATAGTATAAAAACGAATATATAATCAATCTAAACGCTTATTGTTTCAAACTACTCAAAAAAAGATTCCCTATTTCTTAGTGTGTTTTATCAAACTACTTTGGCTTTAAATTAACTTTTAAAACCCATTTATTATGAAAAAAACACTACTTATTTTAATAACCTTATTTACTGTTGTAATTGGGTATTCGCAGACCTTTACAGCTCTTGATAATAATAACAATACTTTAGAGTACAATATAACTTCAGCTACTACTGTTGAAGTAAAGGACTATATAACTGGAGGTACTGATATTGATATACCATCTACGGTTGACAATACCGTTAGTACTGTTACTACAACATATACTGTTACTAGTATTGGTGTAAATGCTTTTAGAGAAAATCAATTAACGAGTGTAATGATTCCTAACAGTGTTACAAATATTGGTTTATATGCTTTTTTTATAAATAATTTGACAAGTATAACGATTCCTAACAGTGTTACAAGTATTGGGTTTTATGCTTTTTATTCAAATCTACTTACAACTATAACAATTCCAGATAGTGTTACTACTCTTGGAGCTGGTGCGTTTCAACTTAATCAATTAATAAGTGTTACACTTCCCAGCAGTATCACAAGTATTTCTGCTTTTCTTTTTTCTAATAATCAATTGCAAAGTATTACTATTCCAAACGCTGTTACAAGTATTGGAGATAATGCTTTTACCTCTAATCAACTAACAAATATTACTATTCCAAACGCTGTTACAAGCATAGGCGATTCTGTATTCCGGTATAACCCATTAACTTGTGTTATATCTGAATCTACAACAGCTCCAGCAATAACTACGGGTACTAATGATACGTTTCATATTAGTGGAGATCGTAGTAATATTGATTTATCTATACCATCTGGCACAGCAAGTGCATATGGAGCTGCTCAATGGACAGGTTTTAATAGTGTTGCAGAAGGTCTTACTGACACTTTTGTGGTAGATCATATAACCTATCAAATTAATGCGACTCCAAATAATGAAGTCACTATTACAGATTATAATACAGCAGGTGGTACTGTTGTAGATATACCTGCTACTGTTGTTAGTGGTTGTATCGAATTTAGTGTTACAGATATTGGTGTTGGTGCTTTTTTAAGTAATAGTTTAACTAGTGTTACTTTTACTATTCCAAGTAATGTTACAAGTATTGGTCAAAATGCATTTAAAAGTAACCAATTGTCAATTTTAAATATGCCTAATAGTGTTGTAAGTATTGGTAATAGTGCATTTAATAATAACAATTTGAGTAATGTTACTATTCCTAATAGTGTTGTAAGTATTGGTAATAGTGCTTTTAGCGTTAATGAATTAATTAGTGTATCTATTCCTAATAGTGTTACAAGCTTGGGTAATTTTACTTTTTGGAATAACCTTTTAGAAACCGTAACTATACCTAGTAGTATCGTCAGTATTGGTACTTATGTCTTTGCTGATAATAACTTAACAGATGTTTATTCTCTTGGCACAACGCCTCCAACTATAACTACAGGAGGTTCTACAGATACTTTCGGAGTTGCGGAACGTGGTACTATTCATTTACACATACCATCTGGTACATTAGACATATACGTTACAAATCCAAACCCTAGTGCTGATTGGACAGGTTTTAACCCAGTAACTGAAGATGCAGCATTAAACACACCAGAATTTGAATTAACGAATAGTATAAAAATTATTACAACTGCAGAAGAGCTTAAAATAATCACATCCAATTATGCAACATTAAAAAATTATACGATATACAGTATAACTGGTGCTAAAGTTAAATCAGGCACGGAAAATACTATAGCAATTGATGTTCTATCTAAAGGGATTTATATTTTAGAACTGACTTTTGACACAGGTAAACTCACAAAAAAGTTTGTGAAGTAAAACAGTCTGTTTCATTTTTTAATTAACCGCAATGCTTTTTAATTAAAGTGTTTGCGGTTAGTTTAATTTATAATAATTACTATATATTTCGATAGTATTTCTGAAAAATAGAAATATTGAAAAATAATCATTCAATTTATATGAAAGTCATCAAAACAACTCTTGTTTTTTTAATTCTCTTATTGTCTTTTCCATCACTAAGTTTTTCACAGGAGAAAGTTATAGATAGTTTAAAAAATGTTTTATTAAACCATAAAGAGAATGATACTACCAAGGTTAATTTATTAAACGCACTTTCTTCAAATTATTCTAGTTTTGACTCCAAAAAATCCGAAGAAAAAGCTCAAGAAGCAAATAGTTTAGCAAAGCAACTAAATTACAAAAAAGGTGAGGCAAGAAGTTTTATAAGGTTAAGTATAAATCATCGAAAAAAATCAGAATTGGATGAGGCTGAAGAGGATGCCATAAGTGCACTTAATTTATATGAAGAGATAAACGATCAAGATGGTGTTAACGCGACATACATTAGCTTAGGTATTTTAGCACTTAATAAAAATGATCTAGATAAGGCTTTAGAATATTTTGAAAAAGTTTTGAATTACAGTAAACAAAATGGTGATTTAGAGCAGCAAGCTTCTATGTTAAATAATATAGGAGTCATCTCTCATTCAAAAGGGAATTTGGACGATGCTGTCAATTTCTTTAAACAATCATATGTTATTAGGGAACAATTAGGAAATAAAAAATTAGGCTTAGGTTCTTTGAATAATATAGGTGCTATTTGCCTCAATCAAGGTAAATACACAGAAGCTTTAAAATATTTTAATAAGTGTTTATCTATTCATAGAGAAGACAATAACAAGGATGGAATTGCATTAGCGACTATTAATATGAGTGCAGTTTATTATGAATGGAAGCAGTATGATAAGACACTTAGGTATCTAGAAGAATCATTAGAGCTTAGTAAAGAAATAGAGAATAGGAGTATGATAGCCAGTTGCTTAATTAATATTGGAGCTGTATACGCCGATTTGAAAGAATTTGATAAAGCATTAGACTACATGACAGCGTCTTTGTACATAAGTAAAGAAATTAATGATAAATCAGAATTGAGTGCTGGTAATTTTCAACTAGGAGATTTACGCCTTTCAATGGGTGAGCCTATAATGGCGTTAGAAAATTACAAAACCTGTTTAGAATTAAGTGTATCTAGTGAAGACAAGATTTATACGTGCCATGCACATATTGGTTTAGCACAGACATATGTTGCACTTGAAAATTATTCTAAAGCTCTAGATCATGCTCTAAAAGGAAAACAATTAGCAGATGATTTAGAACTTTTAGCACAGCAAAAATTAGCATCAGGAGTACTAGCAAGCGTTTATGATAAAACAGGTAATTATAAAAAAGCTTTTGAAAGTCATCAACTATTTAAAAAATTAAACGACAGTCTTTTTAATAATGAAAATATTGAAAAAATCACACAATTAGAATACGAATATAAATACAAACAAGCGCTAGACTCAGCAAGTATTAGGGAATTAAAATTAACCAAAACACTAACAGCAACCAACAGCGATTTAGAAAAATCTAAACAGAGTTACTTATGGGCAATTATCGGATTTCTAATGGTTTCAATACTACTAGGAGGCGTTATTTTTTATCAAAAATATACAAATGTAAAATCAAAAGCTCAAAATATAGAAATAGAACAAAAGTTATTGCGATCTCAAATGACGCCACATTTTATTTTTAATTCATTATCTGTATTACAAGGAATGATTTTAAATAAAGAAGATAAAAAATCTGTTTTATACCTTTCTAAATTTTCAAAATTATTACGGATTACTTTGGAAAATTCTAGAGATAAAGTGGTGCCTCTTCATGAAGAATTAACAGCAGTAAATAACTATTTAGAACTTCAGAATTTAGAAGTAAGCCAAACGTATCAATATACAATTTTAGTAGATGAAAATATAGATACTACTGCATTTGAAATTCCTCCAATGCTCATTCAACCCTTTATTGAAAATGCCATAGAACACGGGTTTCAAAATCAAAAAGAAGATAGAAAAATTGATATCCAACTTAAATATTCTAATAAAGATTTAATTTGTACGATTAAAGATAATGGTATTGGTATTAACTTTCAAAAGACGCAAAAAAAGAAACATAAAAGATCATTAGCTACGACAATTACTAATGAACGATTAAAAATAGTATCAAATGAATTTAAAACCAATGGTTCTGTAACCATTGAAAACAGACAAAAATTCAATGAGCAAGGTACCATCGTTACTTTAGTAATTCCTTATAAAAAACATATTGCATAATGAAGGCATTAATTGTAGAAGACAAAGCATACATTAGGAAAGGTTTACTCAATTTATTACAGTTAATAGACACAGATACACAAATCATTGGAGAATGTGAATCTGTAAAAGAAGCTGTAATTATTGCCAATGCTTGTAAACCAGAGTTGATTTTTCTTGATATAAATCTTACAGATGGTACAGGTTTTGATTTTTTAGACCAGACCGAACACCTAAGCTTCAAGGTTATTTTTATAACGGCTTATGAGGAATTCGCTCTACAAGCTTTAAAAATTGGTGCAGTTGATTATTTATTAAAGCCTGTAGATGTAGAAGAGCTTCAAACAGCATTAAAGAAAGTTTATGCATTGCCTATTTCCGAACAAAAAAAACAAATTAATACCGTCAAACAGGTCTGGAAAAATGAAGGGACTCAATTGATATTATCGCTTCATGATAGTTTTCAAGTGATAGATTTAAATGAGTTACTATTTTGTGAAACAGATAAAGGTTATACTACATTTTACTGTAGTGACGGCAAAAAATATATGGTATCAAAAACCTTAAAGGAATTTGAAGAGCAGCTTTCTAATGCTAATTTTACGCGTCCACATCAATCGTTTATGGTGAACTTAAAGTTTATAGATAAATATGATAAGTCTGGACAGATTCATTTAAAAAACGGAAAGAAAATCCCAGTATCTTCAAGGAAAAAAGACACTTTTTTATCCACATTTTTAAACTGGAATAAAAGCTAAAATTCTGTAGTTTTTATTTTTCTGTAATTAACTCTAATATTTACTTTTACGGATAATGCATCAAGTATCGCACTTATTGATTCTTAATGCTCTGAAATAGATTTCCTATTTCTTTCTTCAAATATACCATATACATTTATCTCTCTAATCGATAAAATCATTATATGGACACTATTAAATCAAAATTAGGTAAAGGAGGTTTGTTTCTTGCAGCTTTAGGCATTATGTCAATTGCCCTCTCACTGTTTAATTACAACATTAGATTGCTTTCATGGATAGACATATGGGGAAATGCTATGGGATGGATTATTAGAATTCTCTTAATCGTTGGAGGAGGAGCTCTATTTTTTCTCTTCGGAAATGAAGATGATGAAGCATAATTATAATATCAACTAAAACCAGATTAAAATGAAAACATTAAAACTTATATCAGTACTAGTAATTACCGCAATAATATTATTTTCTTGTGGAGGCAATTCAGCAAAACAACCAGCAACAGCAGATGGTTTTTCAGAAATTCAAAGCCAAATACTAAGTGAATTTGGTGACGATGCTTATTTCACAGATATCAGTATCGTTTATAATCAATCTATTGGCAATATTGTTGGTGTTACTGTAACTCAAGATCCTAGTTCTTTAAAAATGGGACAGTGGAATCAAACACAAGGTGTTTGGCAACAAAACCAAGACATTTCTATTGAAGTACCTGAAGGTTCAAAAGCAGAAGATTTTATGTATCAGTTAAACAATAAAATTAGTCTAATAAAATTGGGAGAGCTTACCGAAAAATCTAGTGTTCAATTAACAGCCGATAAAGACATTGAAAACCCAACCTTAAATATGGCTTTCGTGAAATTTCCAAAAAATGGAGATGTTTCAAAAACCGAATATACAGTACTATTAAAACCAGAACATGGTGGCACTACATTTACATTTCGATATAATCTCAATGGTGAACTTATAAACATGGATTATTAATTTTTAACCTACTATAATAAATAATCTTTTTTAAGCTAAAATTGAATTTTTTCTAATTGACTTAAGTAAGTTTCTCCAACTGGGATTTTTTCACCGTTAATTACGACCCAATTTTTTCCTTTACTAGAGACTTGATCTATTCTAATTATATAAGACCGATGAACTCTTAAATATTCTAAGGCATCAGGAGTAGTGGCTATAAAATCGCCAATTTTACAACGAATAGTATACGTTTTTTTGGTAGTAGAAATATCTAAATAATTGCCTTGAGATTTTATATGTAGAATATCATGACTTGGGATTTTAAAATCTTCACCATTAGATCTAAAATTATAAAATTGTTCTTTTCGTTTCAAACGTTTAATAGTTAATCTAATTAGTTCTCTAATAATATCCTTATTGTATGTTAGCACACGTATTTTAAAAAACAGATATACTAATCCTGCAAATAATAGAGTACAAAGGCTATAAAACCACCAGCTTTTCCAAAAAGGTGGTCGGATTTTAAAATTGTAATTAATTTGATTATCACTTAGGCTATGTATCAATGATGCTTTAGCTTCAAAAGTGTAATTACCAGGTGACAAAGACGGAAAACTAATTTTTCTATTTCTTGTACTCGTCCAATGACTATCTATTTCTTTTAAACGATACAAGTAATTTATATTATTTGTGTTTTTATGTGATATTGCTTGAAGCGTAAAGTCTATATTATTTTGATTATATTTTAACTTGATATTATCTTTATCTATGAATACATTGTTTACAGATACGTCTTTTAATGTTAATGATAAGATTTTTGAAGCCTCCTTTTCTAATATTACCTCCTTTTTAAAATAACACAAACCTTTCTTTGTGGCCACCCAAACAGTATCGTTAATAATTTCAACATCATCAATATCGTTACTTAGTAAGCCATCTGCTTTAGTAATAGTTGTAATGCTATAGGTGTTATTAGTTTTAAAAGCAATTCTATTTAACCCTGAATTTGTACAAGCCCAAACAATAGAATCGTTTTCAATATGTACCTCACTTACAATATCGTTAGTGAGTCCTTTTTCCTTATTTATGCTATAAATAGAATCTCCATACACAACAACTCCAGAACCTTGAGTTGCTATATAAACAGTATTTGTATTGTGATTAACATCAAGATCGTCTATTCTTGATTTTAGAATATCTACGGGTTGATAAGGTTTAATAATACTATCTTTTTGTATGAATAATCCAGATGAAGTTCCAATTAAAACATCGTTTTTATACATACAAACATCCTGTACTTTTTGATTTAGAGAAAACAGCGTAATACTGTCATTTTCAATTGTACTAAATCCGTGGGTAATTGACCTTAATAATGGCTTACCAATGTGCTCAGGAAACTTTCTAACATAAGTATATAATGTGTGTTTTTGTTTTGCAAACTTCATAAGTTTGTCTTCACTATATCCATACAAAACATTATGAACGTTGTCAAATTCAACTAAAGCATGACTTGTGTTTTGTGCTTTATACAGTGTGTCTCTTCTCTTTTGTGTAATACGTATAATATTACCGTTATAAAAGCCTGCATATAGAACGTTGTTGTCATTTTTAACTATAGAAGTTACATGTTGTTCTGTGTACACTTTCAAATTTGGATTTTTTACGTAAAACACATCATCATCTAAAGTGCTAAACCAATAGCTTCCCTCAGTATCTATTAAGAAATTAGTTACCGTTTTTTTTGGTAGAAACCGTTCAATGATTTCTCCCGATACATCTCTAATTTCTGCACCATTGTTATAATAACCAACAAAGAATAAATGATCATTAATTCGTTTTATACCAACAGGACTCTTGTGTGCATTATAATAACGTGTTTCTCCATTTTTTGATAAAACACCCAATTCTTTGTCAATAAAAATGGATTCATTATCGTTTAGTATGGCAAGCTCAAGCCTAGAATCTATAATGTATTCAGGATTAATAAATAAGACATCTTCTGTTGATTTATAGTCACTACATATTGAAAATAACACACCATTTTTAGTTTGAATACCTAGATTTACATCTTTATTTCCTGTTGGTGTGTCTGAAATTAAGTTCAGATCATATTGTCTTATAAGTTGGCCTTCTTTAGTGATTTCAATTAAACCACATAACCCATAACCACCAATAAATAATGTCTGTTTTTCATCAACAACAATACTTTTTAAAATAGTACTTGGATTTAGTTGTTGTTTCAAGATATCATTATGTTCATATGTTTTAAATCCGTCAAACACATCATCAAAATAAAAAAGACTTTGGCTGTGATAACCATAAGCCCAAACCTGTCCGTTTTCTTGAGGATAAAAATCTAATATCGTATTGTCTAACAAACCATCTTTTGTAGTGAAGTTTTCAAATTCATAACCATTAAATCTTGACAATCCTTTATCTGTAGCAAACCAAATATAACCTTCTTTGTCTTGGTAAATATCATAGACTTCAGAGCTTGGCAAACCATCATCAACACCAAAATGTTTGTAAATAGGTGCTTGGGAAAAGCTCATTTGAAAACTTAAAAATAAAATAAAAATGGAATAGCGAAATATCAATTCGGTTGTTTTAAACAAATGTAATATTATTTAAAATAGGCTTTACATACTGTGTATTGTGTTTGTCACTATTTTAGGTGTATTCGTCACAATTGCAAGTATATCAGTCATTTTAAGCGTATCGAAATTGATTTTAGAATTAATAAATAGTAATAAATTTTTTGTCACTTTTTTGTGTGGTGTTCATCACAAAGGTGTTTTAAAGCGATGTTTATTTATACTCTAATTAATAGATTCGGAACTAATTAAAAAATATTACGAATTTAAATCCAAATTTAATTATGAAAAAACAACTACTTATTTTAATGACTCTATTAATTACTATAATAGGGTATTCGCAAACCATTGGAGATACCTTTGTTGACAATTTTATAACCTATCAAGTTACTTCTATAGCACCTGATACTGTTGAAGCTATAGACTACAATATTGCTGGAGGTTCAGTGGTTAATGTACCAGCTTCAGTTTCTTATAGTACTGTAGCGTTTGATGTTACTAATATTGGCATTGCTGCTTTTCTTCAAAAAGGATTGACTAGTGTTGAAATTTCTAATAGTGTTACTAGTATTGAATCTGCCGCTTTTTTCGGTAATTTGAATTTAACAAGTGTGACATTGCAAAATGGAATCGTGAGTATTGGAAATAATGCTTTTAGTGATTGTGATTTAACAAATTTAATTATTCCTAGTACCGTTACTAATATTGGACATTTTGCTTTTAACAACAATAATCAATTAACCTGTATAGTTTCTGAAGCAACGACACCACCAATTATTATTCCTGATGATTCTTTTGGAAACCATACCAATATTGATTTATCCATACCAACAGGTACAACAAGTGCATACGCTACTGCACAATGGACAGGTTTTAATAGTGTTGCTGCAGGACTCACAGGTGTTTTTGAAGTTGATAATATAACGTATCAAATTAATGCTACTCCAAATAGCGAAGTTACAATAACGAATTATAACACAGCTGGAGGAACTGATGTTGATATACCTCCAACTGTTACTAGTGCTTGTACTGAATATAGTGTTGTAAGTATTGGTAATAGTGCTTTTTTTAATAGTGGGATTACAAGTGTAACAATCCCTAATAGTGTGCTTGCCATAGGTGATACTGCTTTTGTGTCTACTAATTTACAGACTGTTACAATTCCTGACAGTGTTCTTACTATTGGTATTGGTGCTTTTGCAGGCATTAACTATCTAAATAGTGTAGTATTAGGCAACAATGTTACAAATATAGAAGCTGCTGCTTTTCGTTATGCTCCTTTGACAATTATCACTATACCAAATAGTGTAACAAATATTGGTACTAATGCTTTTAGTGATAATCCATTATTAACAGATGTATATTCTGAAAATACAACACCTCCAACCATTACAGATGATACTTTTACTAGTTTCGCTAATCGTAGTAATATTCATTTACACATACCACCAGGTACTTTGGATGTATATGTTACAAATCCAAATCCTGGTGCTGATTGGACAGGTTTCAACCCAGTCACACTTGATGCTACTTTAAGTACTTCAAATTTCGAATTTGCAAATGACATAATTGTAGTTTCTAATCCAAATGCATTAAAAGTAATCTCATCTGATAGTGTTAGATTAGAAAATTATGCCATTTATAGTATTACAGGAGCAAAAGTCGCTACAGGTGCTGAAAGTGAAATTTCTACATCGTTTTTGGCTAATGGCATCTATGTTTTAAAGCTAAATTTTGATAAAGGTACATTTATCAAAAGGTTTGTAAAATAAATCACAAACGAATATAAAATCAATCCTAGCACTTATCTTCTAAAACCCTTCAAAAAATGATTCCCTATTTTTTGAAGGGTTTTTTAAAGTTACTTTAGTTTTTGAATAGTTAGTGTTATTTATAGATAACTAATAATATCATGAAAATCTCACATTTTAAAACAGTACTTCATATAAGAATTAATAACACTTTTACTATAGTTATTTTGCTAATGGGATTTTGTTTTTCGTCCTACGCTCAAGT
The DNA here is from genome assembly GCF_038900375.1 of Psychroserpens sp. AS72. Classification (NCBI taxonomy): domain Bacteria; kingdom Pseudomonadati; phylum Bacteroidota; class Flavobacteriia; order Flavobacteriales; family Flavobacteriaceae; genus Psychroserpens; species Psychroserpens sp. AS72. Next base: position 27,896 of record NZ_JBBMRC010000003.1, read on the forward strand.
AGGTATCAACACCACGAATCCCAATGCTACATTAGATGTTAGATCTTCAAATCAAGTGTTACCTGCACAAAATGACGGACTTTTAATCCCAAAAATTGATAATTTTCCTAGTGTTAATCCAACAGCAGCTCAAAACGGAATGCTGGTTTTTGTAACAGCTGATAATACTTTTTACTATTGGAAAAACAGCACAACTTCATGGATTCCACTTGAGGCAGGTGGAAATATCAATCGTATAGATGATCTGTTTGATGGAAAAAGTGATTTTGATGGTTCAGATAATGGTTCGTCTGTATTTTTAGGTATAAATGCAGGTGCTAATGATGACGAATCCAATAATAGAAATGTTGGTCTTGGTTTTGAAGCTTTATCATCAAACACAACAGGAGAGTATAATGTTGCATTGGGTTATCAATCTTTATTTGCTAATACTACAGGTATTGCTAATGTGGCTAACGGATATCAATCATTACATTCTAACGTAATAGGTAATTATAATTTGGCAATTGGTCATCGCACTTTAGCATCTAGTACCACTGGTTCTCATAATATAGCTGTTGGTAGTTTTTCTTTACTCTCAAATACAATAGGAGGTGGTAATCTAGCAATGGGTTATGCTGCTTTACAACACAACACTACAGGTGATCTTAATATAGCAACTGGCTTTTTATCTTTAAACGCTAATACTACAGGTAATGCTAATATTGCTAACGGTTCAGAATCATTATCATCAAACACAACTGGGTTTCATAATTTAGCAATAGGACATCGTTCTTTATGGTCTAATACTACAGGTGAAGGTAATATAGCAATTGGCGTTAATTCTTTAAGAGATAATACAACTGGTATTTATAATATAGCAACAGGATCTGCTTCTTTACATAACAACACAACTGGTAATTACAATATAGCAGTGGGTCAATCTTCTTTACATAATAATACAACTGGTGATAATAATATAGCTAATGGTTATCATTCTTTATATAATAATACAACAGGTGATAACAATAAAGCAGAAGGTTATCAATCTTTGCGAAATAATACAACAGGAACTAATAACATAGCATCGGGTTATTTCTCTCTTCGATCTAACACCACAGGCTCTAATAATATTGCTAATGGAAATCAATCTTTGCAAACTAATACAACAGGTGAAAATAATATAGCCAATGGTTTTTTCTCTTTATTCGGAAATTCTACGGGTAGTAATAATATTGCAAACGGAAATCAAGCCTTGCGATTTAACTCCACAGGTAGTAATAATATAGGAAATGGTGATAACGCTTTACGCGCTAATTCAACAGGTTCTCATAATATTGCAAATGGCTATCAATCATTATATTCTAATACAACAGGTAGTAATAATATAGCAAATGGAGATAGATCTTTACGTACAAATTCCACAGGCAATTATAATATAGCAACTGGCTCTCAACCTTTATACTCTAATGTAAGTGGTAGTTATAATATTGCGCATGGCTTTGAACCTTTGTTTAATAATATCTCAGGTTGGAGTAATATAGCAATAGGGTTTAAAACTTTACATGCAAATACCACTGGTACTAACAATATAGCATATGGGCTTTCATCCTTAATCAGGAATACCACAGGAAGTAATAATATAGCTATTGGTTCTCAATCTTTACAATACAATACAGTAGGTAGTAATAATGTGGCAATTGGTTATCAAGCAGGTTCTAATGAAGTAGGAGATAATAAATTATATATAGAAAACACATGGAATAATGCTGACAGTGCTTTAATCTACGGTGAATTTGATAATGACATCATTAGATTTAATGGAACAATAGAGGTTGGTATTGTAGGGAATTCAAATCATTTAGAAATTGCAAATTTAGGAAGTGATAATTTAGGTATAAACGGAAATGTAATCCCATTTTCAGGATCTGCTTCAGGTTTTGATTTAGGGAATAATAATGCCACAGAACATTGGGATGATATTGTTGGAAATAGTCTTATAACTTTTTCAGATAGAAGCATAAAAAATAATATTAAATCACTTCAATATGGTCTTTCTCAGATTATGAATCTCAAACCTGTTACCTATCAATACAACAAAGAAATAAGTCCAAATGATAGAACAAGAATAGGTTTAATTGCACAAGATGTAGAAAAGGTAATACCAGAAGTTGTCATTACAGAAGATGTTGATTTTAATACAGTAACAGGGAAAATAATTCGTAAAAAGTCAGATTTAAAAGCCATGGCTTATATAGAATTAGTACCTGTTTTAATCAAAGCAATTCAAGAACTACAAGCACTTATTACTAAACAACAGGATGAAATAAATAGGCAGAATCCTAACATAGAAACCCAAAACACAAAAATTAAACTATTAGAAACACAACTTAAAAAGCAACAAATGGAAATTGAAGCTATTAAAGAGCTTTTAAAAAAGTCTTAAAATTTCAAAAGCTAGATTTGATTTTTGATGTCGGTTGGAGTACCTAGGAAATTTGCCAGCAAACTAAAATATTAAAAACCAAAACATATATACCAATGGAAAAATTAATCACAATTAAAAGCGAGTACAATTCTTTAGATTTACTCAATACCTATTTAAAAAGAGCTGCTTCTTTTGAGTGTTCTAAAGAATATGATAGTTGGGACGTTAGAACAAATGCTGATGGTCAAATGGAACAATGCGTTGTCATTAAAAAAAATGCGCTTCATGGCATGAAAGTTCATTTTGAAAACAAAAACACTTTAAAAATGACTTACATTATTCCAAACAAAATGATGAATGCCTATTTAGGTAAAAGCCAAAAAAGATATCAAAATATATTAGAAATAGTAACCAATAAAATAAAAGACGCACTACTAAAACCAGCTCAAAATAAAGCTTTCGAAGAGATGGAACGTGTGTTTTATAAAATTTCGGCTTAATAAAAACGAAGTAATAATTAAAGTAAAATAATTCAAAAAAAAAGAAAATTATGAGAAAAATTGCTAGTATTTTAATGATGTTATTCATGGTTTGCTCATGTAGCTCAAATGATAACGAAACCACAGAAAGTGACAATTTTTATGCCTTAACAGAAGGGAATTTTTGGGAATATAAATATTATGTCAAGGACAACACAACAAATATTTTCGAAGCGACGACTGTAACAGAAACGGTTAATATTACCCATACTGCTGAGATAGAAGGAAATATTTACTATAACTTTAAGCATATCGTAGCAGGTAACGATGGTATTACAGTGTTACCTCAAAATGGTGAACATAACTTTATGTTAAGAGACTCTTTAGGTTATTTAATAGATCAGATGGGTAAAATTAATTATTCGAATAATAATTATGATGAGCATTTTGTAAGTCATATTGATGACATTAGTTTTAATTCATATAATTTAAAATTATCAAATGATGAAGATGTAGTTACATTAGAAAATTTAGGTGATTTTTATTGTTTAGACAATCATTATTTTATACGTGATGTCAATGGTAATCAACTAAATTCTATAGATCATATTTATAGAGAAGATGGAAAAGGAGAAATTTTGAGCACACTATCATATGCGTCACAGAGTGCACATTTCGCAGAAAAACGTCTAGAAGCATATACAATTCAGTAATATTGACGGTTTAAGTCTTTAAATATCATTTAAGTACCAAATTGAATCTTAAGAATTGTTCCAGATTCAATTTGGTTTTTAATAATTAATTTAAGTTCCATAAATTACAGAGTCAAAAAAATAGCCACAATGATAACGTATCAAATAGAACATGATTTGTCTCCAATAGAGTTTAAAGATTTACTTATAAAATCTACACTTGGAGAACGACGACCAGTAGATGATTCTGACAGAATCAAAGCCATGGTAGAAAACGCTAACTTAATTATTACAGCAAGAGATGGTCATAAACTTGTTGGTGTTTCAAGATCTGTAACAGATGTTGTCTACTGCACATATCTTTCAGATTTAGCCGTAGATGAAGTGTACCAAAAAAGAGGAATAGGTAAAGAACTCATTAGATTAACAAAAAAAGAAACACCAAAAGCTACGCTTATTTTATTAGCTGCTCCCAAAGCAGAAGCTTATTATCCGCATATTGGTATGACTAAAATTGATGTTTGCTTTTTATTAAGAGAGTTAAACGATTTAGTCTAATACATTTGTAGATTGGCTCTTCGGAAATTCGCTAACTATAGGTCCTTGAGCGTTAATTTAACACTGAAATAATGCGTATATTAAAACGAATTCTAAACTATTTAATTTGGACACTAATTGCATTCCTTTTTGCCATTGGCTATATGCTAATTATTTTAGGAGGAAAACCAGAAATTGAAAGTGTTTTTCAAATTTTTATTGATGCATTATATATGTATGCATTTATTCATATTGGATCAATTATAGGAAGTTTTATAGCATTAACCTTTATCTTAATAGATGTGTTCTACTTGCATAAAAAACTAGAACATAAAGCAAATGCATGGCGAATTCGCCTATTAGTAATTTTAGCTATAACTATTGTTACAGGATTAATACATTATATATTAGAAAAAGTCATTGATGTTATTTAATGATACAATTTGAAAAATTAAACCAACAAACAAAATGAAGAACCTACTTATAATTTTCGTACTAGCATCTTTATCCTATACAAATAAAGAGACTACACCTAAAAAAGAAGCTGTTTCAATCTTTAACTCAGAAATTGAAAAGCACATAGAAAATGACAATTGTGAAATTAGTCGTATGGAATTCAAAATGAATACTGATAAACTAAAATCAGCTTTATTCAAAGGCACTTTAAATGGAACAACTAAAATATCATTGTATTTAAAAGAACAGGAAAGTGCATGTGGAGGTTCAACATTTTTTTATAGCATGTACAAATATGATAAACAAGACAAATGGATATTATTGGATGTCACTACAGACAGACAAAAAAAGAACTATTGCATGGTTGAAGATAATTTTTCAGGAGCTTTGTTTTTAGAGTACAATGATAATCAGTTTAACGGCTTTTGGATAAGTCCAAGTACCAAAAAACAATTTAAAATCATATTAGAAGATCAATTATTAGACATTAAGTTTGCAAAAGATCATACAATTATTGAAAACTTAAACGAGATTCTTTTTGATGATTTATTGTATAATAAGAATGATTGTTAACTATAAATTTTTATCATATTTAATTTTTGCAAACAATTAAAATAGTAGTCAATATTAAAGATGAGAAAATATCTAATCGTAGTAATTATTCTAATCATTACTGGATGTAGTGACGGTTTTAATTATGAAACTAATGCAATTTACAGCGCAGAAGCATCAAATCTTACTGTTAACCTAAAAGCATCTGGATTCATTCTTCATGGTCATGATCTAGATGATGATGGTATAGTTAATGGTTACATTACAAGCACAAAGTTTACAGATACTTTATTTATTAAAGCTACTGAATATAAATTATTTGTACAATCAAACAAAACCGATACAATTACATCTAGAGCCAATAAAGGTATCAAGCAATACCTAGATGAAATACACTATAAAAATTATAACACTCAGGAACTTTCAGAATTAGAAGATGTCATTAAAGCAACAGCTTATGGTCCAAAAGGGACTTACATGAAAGGTCAAACCAAACTCATAAACGTGTTGCGTGTAGATTTTAATACATATTAGTATTAAAGTAATGTTGACATAAAAGTTTTATTATTCAAACAAAAAAAAGGCTATTCTATAACTTCTCCTTTTTTCTCAACAACAAAAACGCCCCAATCTGCAATAGATTTAATTAGCGGAATTAACGTTTTTCCCAAATCGGTTAACGAATATTCTACTTTTAAAGGTGGCTTAGAAGTATATACTTTTCTTTTAACGATGCCATCTTCTTCCAGAGTTTTTAATTGTAAGCTTAAGGTACGCTCTGTAACGGTAGGCATTTCTTTTCTCAATTCATTGTATCGAAGTGTGCCATCTATTAAATGATATAATATGACCGTCTTCCATTTCCCTCCAATGATTCCCATAGTTAAACTTGCGCAACATGGGTATTCTTTTCCTTTATATTGATACATCATACAGTTAAAAAATTATAGTATTCATAGCTTCTGTGAATGCAAAGATATAATACTATACTAAATTATACAACTATATTTTTTATAGTAAATTAATATAAATTTATTCAACTGTTTATCAGTATTTTATATAATTTTTTTATACTATCCTTTTTGACCGTTATTGTGAGAGTTAATTACTATACATACTTTTGTCACTATAAAAATGATAGTATAATAAATACAACATAAAATAATATAATAATGAATACACCAAACATTGCCAAAGAAGACATATTAAACGCATTCAATTTTAGACATGCAACAAAAGAATTTGATGCCACTAAAACACTTTCTGATGAAGAGATTAATTTCATCTTAAAAACAGCAAACCTATCACCAAGTTCATTTGGGTTTGAACCTTGGCATTTTATAGTAGTACAAGACAAAGAATTACGTGAGTTATTAAAACCAGTAGCTTGGGGAGCACCATTAAAATTAGATACTGCTAGTCATTTTGTATTAGGTTTAAGTATGAAAGCTCCAATGGTAAAGTGGGATTCAGATTATATATCAACCATGCTCAAAGATGTTAAACAATTACCAGCAGACGTGATTGAGATGTTTTCTAAATTTTACAGAGAGTTTCAAGAACGTGATTTTAATTTAGATACAGACAAAAAATTATTTGATTGGTCTTCAAAACAAACCTATATCGCCTTAGGTAATATGATGACAGCTGCTGCATTAACAGGAATAGATAGTTGTCCGATAGAAGGCTTTCATCAAGAAAAAGCAGAAGCGTTATTAAGAGAGAAATTTGGAGTTGATACAGATAAGTATGGTTTATCATTTATGGTGGCTTTCGGACATAGAAAAGCAGATCCAGAATTCGGAAAATCAAGACGTAATTTTGAGGATATAGTAACTTGGAAGTAATTCGAAATAATTAAAATTCGAGCCAACTGAAATCATGAATAGCAATAATCTTTGTCATTCAGAACGAAGTGAAGAATCTTTTAAGTTAAGAGATTTCTCGATCTCTCAGAATGACAAAATTAAGAACATTCAATCTCAAAAACATAAAAAATGAAAGCAATAGGATATAAAGAAAACCTTCCAATTGAAGATGTTAATTCATTACAAGACATAGAATTAAGCACACCAAAAGCTACTGAGAAAGATATTCTAGTAGAAATTAAAGCCATTTCTGTAAACCCAGCAGATTATAAAGTACGTGCAGGAATGCCAGTAGAAGGTGACGATTGGAAAGTTATTGGTTGGGATGCTACCGGAATAGTAAAAGAAGTTGGAGAGGATGTCTCTTTATTTAAAATTGGTGACGAAGTTTGGTATGCTGGAGATTTTACACGTCAAGGAAGTTATGCACAATACCAAGTTGTAGACGAACGTATTGTTGGTAAAAAACCATCAAGTTTATCTTTTGCTGAAGCTGCTGCATTGCCATTAACATCGCTTACAGCTTATGAACTATTGTTTGATAGATTACAAGTTGCTAAAAATGATGCTAGCAAATCCATTTTAGTTATTGGTGCTGCTGGAGGTGTAGGTTCTATATTGGTACAATTAGCTAAAAAGCTAACAAAACTAAATATTATTGGTACGGCTTCTCGCGAAGAAACTACAAAATGGTTAAAAGATTTGGGTGCAGATTCGGTTATTAACCACAGACATAAATTAAGTGAAGAATTAGAGAAATACAATCTTGCTGCACCAGATTACGTAGTCAGTTTAAACGGAACAGAGCAACATGCAGATGAAATTGCTAAACTCATAAAGCCACAAGGTAAATTTGGGTTTATTGACGATCCAAAATCGTTTAACGTGATGCCATTTAAAGCAAAAGCAGTATCAACACATATCGAGTTTATGTTTACACGTTCTATGTTTCAAACGGAAGATATGATTGAACAACACAACATTTTGAACGAAGTCTCTACTTTAATAGACAACGAAACGATTAAAACTACTTTAGGTGAGAACTTCGGAAATATTAATGCTGAAAACCTTCGCAAAGCACATGCATTCTTAGAAACAGGAAAAGCAAAAGGTAAAATAGTTTTAGAAGGATTTTAATATGAAAAATATGAAATTTAAATCGATTATTGCAGCATTAAGTATAACAATATTATTTGTTAGTCATACAGTAAATGCACAAGTAACGACCATAGATTCTGTAGCAACTTCAAAAGTGCAACATTTTGATTTTGATAAAATGGAATCAGAAACTATAGGTGAAGGCATCAAACGTAAATGGTTTCATGGTGAAAAAGGACAAATGACCATTTTCAATTTAGAAAAAGAAGCACATATTCCTTGGCACCAGCATCCAAACGAACAAATTACCTATATCATGTCTGGTAAAGTAAAAATCAAAACTATTATTGATGGTAAAGAAACTATTGTAATTGTTGGAGCAGGAGAAGTTATTGTGTTTCCAGAAAATGTACCTCATGAATTTTGGACTCTAGAAGACACAGTAGATTTAGATGTGCATGTTCCTGTTCGTCAAGATTGGTTATCTAAAGAACTTCCAGAGTATTTAAAAAAAGGCAAGTAAAATGAAAAACAAGTATTTCTTATTAATTTTAATCACATCAGTGATGTCCATACAAGCACAAACCACAATAACTGAAGTAGAAGTTTTTACAACTACAAATCAAGCTGTTGGTAATATTACATTTACTAATTCTGGAGATTTAGTATACAGTCATCATCCATTTTTCTCTCCAGAAAACAGAGTTATGATTATGGATGCTCAAACCAAAGAAAGTAAACCATTTCCCAATAAAGCGTGGAATACACCAAGAGCTACCGACGATAATTATCTAAGTAATGTTTTAGGTATTAGAAACGATAAAAACGGAATTGTTTGGATGCTAGATATGGCACAACGCGATAATGTAACGCCTAAAATAGTGGGTTGGAACACAAAAACCAATCAGCTAGAACGTATTTATTATTTACCTAAATCTTCAGTGCCAAAGCATGCACAACCTAATGATATGGTAGTGGATACTAAAAATGGTTATTTTATAATTGCAGATGAAGGTATTGGAAATGGAGGCGATGGTACCAATGCTGCGTTTATTATTGTAGATATGAAAACAGGTAAAACACGTCGATTATTAGAAGGCACGCATACAACATTACCAGAAAACACACCAACGGTTATAAACGAAAAACATTTAGCAGTAAATGGCACGGATTTATTAGTCGGAAATGATGGAATTACTGCTGATGCTAATTTTGAATACATTTATTATGGTCCGTTAAACGGAACTAAAATCTACAGAATTAAAACGTTAGATTTAGTAAATGAAGCATTAACAGAAGAAGCATTTGATCGTAAAATCGAAACCTATTCCGAAAAGCCAAACAATGGAGGGATGAGTATCGATACAGCTGGTAATATTTATCTAACCGCTTTAGAAACCAATAGTGTCGCTGTAGTTTTAGCAAAAGATAGAAGTGTAAAAACCATGGTGAAAGATGCTAATATGGTTTGGCCAGATGGCGTAAGTTATAATCATGTAGATGGTTATATGTACGTTTCCGCAGCACAAGTAAACAAAGGTGCTGTTTTTAATGATGGCAAAGATTTATCTACAAAACCATTTTATATTTTCAGGTTTAAACCTATTGTAGAAGGCGTTTCTTTTAGATAATTTAAGTGTTGATTAATAACCCTAATTATTGATTAATAGCAGGAAGAAGCCACTAATTTAAAGTGGCTTTTTCTATTTAAAATGAGTAAAATGAAAAATTTCGAAAACATAAACAAAGCATATAACAGTGTTTTTATACAAAACGAACTAAGTATTGGAGTGGTAGTGCCTATCGAAAATTATTCGAATAGTAGCATTCCAACCATGCAAGATCATTTAAAACGTGTAAAACAAGTGGAAGCATTAGGTTTTAAATCGATTTGGATTAGAGATATTCCGTTTCATGTACCAAATTTTGGTGATGCTGGTCAAACTTTCGATCCCTTTACTTATTTAGGATTTCTTGCTGGTCAAACTACGGAAATAGCTTTAGGTATTTCTAGTATTGCATTACCGTTACATCATCCGCTAAACGTGGTAAAATCGGCAACAACAATCGATCAATTATCCGGTGGAAGATTGTTGTTAGGTGTGGCTTCTGGTGATCGCTATGATGAATATCCAGCTATGGGAATCGATTATGATAATAGAGGCGAATTGTTTAGAGAAGCTTTTGAATATATAAGAAAAGTGCAATCTAATTTTCCGACTTTTAAAACGAATAACTACGGAAATTTACAAGGAAACATAGATATGTTACCAAAACCAACAGCACATAAAATCCCATTGTTGATGACAGGAAGTAGCAGACAATCTTTAAAATGGAATGCTACCAATGCTGATGGTTGGATGAATTATCCAAGAGATTTATATTCCCAAAATAACACGATTAGACAGTATAGAGAATTAATAGCAGCAACTCAAGAATTTGATAAACCATTCATGCAACCTATGTATATCGATTTGCACGAGAATGATAATTTTAAACCAGAACCTATTCATTTAGGATTTAGATTAGGAATTAATTATTTAATCGATTATACTGAAAAGTTAAGAAGCATTGGAGTTAATCATTTAGCATTAAATTTAAGATTCAATACAAGAAACATAGATGCTACATTAGAGCGAATAGCAGAAAAGGTATTACCAGAATTTCATTTAAAGACACAAAATAAATAAGAAAATGTAAGTTCGTGCATAGTCGAGAACAAAAGACCTTTCGACTGCGCTCAAGGTGACATTAGAATAAAACAAATAAATAAATCATGACTAAAACAATAATAATCACAGGAAGTACAGACGGCATAGGGAAACTAACCGCTTTAAAATTAGCTAAACAAGGACATACAATTTATATACATGGTAGAAGTGAAGCTAAAGTTTCTAAAGTAGTTTCAGAAATCAAAGAAGCGTCAAACAATCAAAACATAAAAGGCTTAGTAGCAGATTTTTCAGATTTAGAAGCCGTTTCAAAATTAGCAGAGCAAATAAAAAATGACATTCCTAAAATTGATATACTAATTAATAACGCAGGAATTTTCAAAACGAAAGACATTCAAAATAAAAACGGATTAGACATCAGGATGGTGGTGAATTATTTAGCACCTTATGTATTGACAACTGCTATTCTTCCAAATATTAAAATTTCCGTAGCACCAAGAATTATCAACTTGAGTTCTGCAGCACAAGCACCAGTTATAGAAGCTATTTTAATAGGGAAGGAGCAAGATTCAGCAAATAGTACATATGCACAAAGTAAGTTAGCGCTAACGATGTGGAGTTTTAATTTAGCTAAACAAGAACCAAAAATTACGGTTATTGCTGTAAATCCTGGTTCGTTATTAAATACAAAAATGGCTAATGAAGCTTATGGACAGCATTGGTCTCCAGCAGAAAAAGGAGTAGACGTATTAGTGGATTTAGCATTGTCTGAAGACTATAAAAACGATTCTGGAAAGTATTTTGACAACGATAAAGGTGATCCAAAAGGTTATTTTTCACAAGCTCATCCAGATGCTTATGATGATTTAAAAATCAAAAATCTAGTGAGTATGACCAATGATTTATTAAACCACTAAACATTATATCTCAACATTTATTTAAATAATTCTTCATATTTAGTATCTTATAAAATGTCATAAAAAGAAACCTTTTTTTAGTCGAAAATTTATACAAAAAATAAAATTACTTTGGAGATAAAGAAGTAGTTTTGCGTTTTTTTTAAATTGAAAATTTCAGAATAAATGGATAACCTAATTACATTCTCAATCACAGTATTTACGGCCTTTTTTGCTATAACTAACCCTATATCAAACATGACTGTATTTTTATCTTTAACACAAGGTGCAGATAAGAAAACTAAGCATGATATAAATAAACGTTCTAATCTTATTGCGTTTATTATAGTTACCGTTTTTGTGCTCTTAGGAAAATATATTTTCGAATTATTTAATATTAGTATTCCAGCCTTTAAAATTACAGGTGGAATTTTAATCTTTTTTATTGGATTTGATATGCTTCAGTCTAAACAGTCTAATGTAAAAACTCTAGATAACGTTCATATTGATGAAAATATAGCGGTTTCACCTTTAGCAATACCTATTTTAGCAGGACCAGGTACTATTGTTACTGCAATGAATTTTGTTTCTAATGTTGAAACTATTCATATCATTTTGGTAATTCTTATATTTGGTTTAATGAGTTTATTAACGTATTTCACTTTTAGATTAAGTGATCTAATTGTTAAAATAGTTGGACATAACGTGATTTCTGTAATTGGAAAAATCATGGGATTAATAATAGCCATTATTGGTACAGGTATGATTATACAAGGGATTAAGATTTCTTTTAATTTAATATCTTAATGTCTTATCTGCTAAATTAATGTGAAAATTAATCTAACTAGTAAATACTCAACACGCTCATTTATTTTCATTTGGACTCGTAAATATGAAAAAAACACTAGTTTTATTTTCACACCCTAGATTTGAAAAATCTAGAGTAAATCTTTCTTTAATTAATCATATTAAAGATAAAAAACACGTAACTGTTCATGATCTTTATGAACAATATCCAGATTTTAATATAGATGTCAATGCCGAAAAAAAATTACTAAATGAGCATGATATTATCATTTGGCATCACCCTTTTTATTGGTATAGTTGTCCGCCATTAATGAAACAATGGCTTGACATGGTTCTTGAATTTAATTGGGCCTATGGTCCTGAAGGCAAGGCTTTACAAAACAAGGTTTGCTTAAATGTGATTACAACAGGTGGCTCTAAAGAAGTCTACTGTTCAGAAGGTTATAACAGTTTTACAATCAGACAGTTTTTGAGACCTTTTGAACAAACAGCAATTTTGTGTGGTATGAATTATTATCCACCGTTTGCTGTAATGGGAACACATAATCTTTCTGATGACGCATTACATGATTATAAAATTAACTACGGAAATGTTATAGATTTACTACAAGCAGATCTTAAGATTAATAGCAATGAAAGCACCTCTTTTTTGAATGATATTCCGCAACTTAAAACTTTATAAACTATGACTGGAAGTATACTTTTTGAAGCCATAGTTTTTTTAGCAGGAGCAATTATATGTGTCTCAATAGCAAAACGATTGGGCTTAAGTTCTGTAATTGGTTATTTACTAGCAGGTGTTTTAATTGGACCTTATGTTTTAGGTTTTATAGGTGAAGAAGGAGAAGATATTTTACATTTTGCAGAGTTTGGTGTCGTTGTAATGCTATTTTTAATTGGACTAGAAATTGAACCAAAAAATTTCTGGAACATGAGAAAAACCATAGTTGGTATGGGAGGAATTCAAGTAGGAGGAACCATGCTGCTCTCCTATATTATGTTCGCTGCTTTAGGTTTCGATTGGAAAGTTGCCCTAGTCATTTCTATGGCTGTAGCGCTTTCATCAACAGCAATTGCATTGCAAACCATAAAAGAAAAAGGATTGATGAATACCACATTTGGAACCTCTTCATTTTCCATCTTGCTGTTTCAAGATATCATCGTGATTTTCATGTTGGGTTTTATTCCGTTATTAGCTAATTCAGAGCATAACACATCCTCAGGAAATCATAGCGAGCATGCTAATTTATTAGAAAGCCTTCCAATGGGTCTTCAAACTTTAGCCATTATTTTATCAGTAGTATTAATTATTGTTGCAGGACGTTATTTAATAGTACCAATGCTAAGAAAAGTTGCAAAAACTGGTGTCAGAGAATTGCTTATTGCAGCAGCTTTGTTAATTGTCTTCGGAATTTCATTATTAATGGAATTTGTAGGCATTAGTCCTGCTTTAGGAGCCTTTTTAGGAGGAGTTGTACTTTCAAATAGCGAATTTAAACACGAATTAGAAAGTACTCTAGAACCCTTCAAAAATCTACTATTAGGATTATTCTTCATGGCAGTAGGAGCTTCAATAAACTTTATTGTTATTGCAAATAGTCCGTTGACAATTGGAGGAATTTTAATAGCAATTATCGTTTTAAAAGCCTTGGTTTTATTTATAACTGGTCACATATTTAAACTTAAATTAGATCAAAAGTTGTTACTCACTTTCAGTTTAGCACAAGTAGGAGAATTTGCATTTGTCTTGTTATCTTTTGCTTTCGGACTTAATATTTTGTCACAAGATGAAATGGATATGATGCTTGTAATTACAGCACTTAGTATGTCGTTAACTCCAATTTTGGGTATCATTAATGACCGATGTATTCTTCCTAATATTGGTACAAAAGAGTCTATAAAACGACCTATGGATCACATCGCGAAATCTCAAAAAATCATACTCGTTGGTTTTGGGCATTTTGGAAGTACTATCGGACGATTTTTACGTTCTCATGGAATTGAAGCGACGATTTTAGATCATGATTCAAATCGTGTTGATTTTCTTCGGAAAATGGGCTTTGAAGTTTATTATGGAGATGCTACTAGATTAGATCTATTAGAATCTGCTGGAATTGCGGAAGCTAAAATTGTTATTTGTGCCACTAATAAAATTAGTGTTTCAAAAGCGATTAGTAAAATAGTGAAAGAAAAATATCCTCATATAGAATTAATGATTCGTACTAAAAACAGATATGATGCTTATGAATTATTGAATCTTGGACATCAAAATATCTATAGAGAATCTTTAGAAACGTCATTAACTTTAGCAAAGGATGTGTTAAGCAAACTGGGCTTTAGAAAATATACTTTAAATAGACAAGTCCAAAACTTTATCAAATATGATGAAGATAGTTTAAGACGATTAGCCACAGAGCCAGAAAGAAAGGACGATTACATTTTTAAAGCTAAAAAAGAGCTCGAACAACAAGAGAAATTCTTAAACGAAGATTTTAAAAGAGGTATTGTAGACTATGATAATCATTGGGATAGTGAGCAAATTAGAAAAGCTTTAGAGAAAACAAATGACCAATAAGTTATAGATGCAAAAAGATATACCACATATAGACTTTAATTCTCAAAAACCTGATAATTCTGGAATAGAAATATTAACTATAGAAAGCTTATCTGTACGTCGTAAAGGCGAAATAGTAGATCATAATCCTGAGAAAGCACATCAAGTCGCTTTTAATATGATTGTTTTTTATACAGCAGGAGAGAGCAAGCATTTAGTGGATTTTGTGTGGCATGATGTAAAAAAGAATACAATAATTCACATCTCTAAAGGTCAAGTTAATGCCTTTAAGTTTACTAAAGATTTAAAAGGCTACATTATATTATTTACCGAAGATTATTTAAAAAAGCAAATTAATGCATTACCAAAGAATGAATTAATCCGTTTGTTTAATGCACATTTATTTTCACCTAGTATTCAAGTCCCAGAAGATTCAAGCATAGTAAAATATATTCAATTGCTTTATGAAGAATATTCTAACGTAAATGAAGATTACAACCAAGGTAATACTTATGATGCTTTACATTCTATCATTTTTTCAAAATTAGAACGCTTAAAACAATATCAAACTTTTCATTTGAAGCGTTCAAATAAATTAAATACTTTTTTAGATTTTAAATCACTTTTAGAAAACCATTATACTAAAAGTAGAAATGCTGATTTTTATGCCGAAAAATTAAACATCACATACAAGCATCTCAATACAATTTGTAAAGACACAGTTGCAATTACTGCCAAACAATTTATTGATGAATTTGTAGTACTTGAAGCTAAGCGCTTACTTATCAATTCAGAAATAAAAAGTACAGAATTAGCGTATTCTTTAGGTTTTGAAGAACCAACTAATTTTGTGAAATATTTCAAAAAACATACAGGATTTACCCCAAATCAATTCAAAAAAACCATTCAATAAGACTTTTAGGTTCGATATTTACCATTTTTGTGCTCACATTTATCTTTAGTTAACTGTCATACTGCTATAATTTTGCAGTATAAATAATTAACAAAAAAATAAAAATGATGAAGTATTTAAAATTAAAATTTATTGCCATTATTATGTTGGCTTTTACAGTTTTCTCTTGTAGTAATGATGATGATAGTTCAAATGCACCACAAGTTATTGATTTTGGAACTGCACCTTCAAGTTCTATTATAACTACGGGTTCTGTAAACGTAATTACAGAAAATACCGTAAGATACCACACTATCAATTTTGATACTGCACCTTACACAGTAACTATTGTAGAGACCGAAAACAATGTTGTTTTAGTAGATTTAGGTCCAGCACCTTTTTTCGCAAATGAACTAGAAGCCTATGTAGATGTTATCAATAAGCCTGGAGCCGTTATTATAACCCATAATCATGGCGACCATTATGGTGGAGCAGCAAATTTTACAGATTTAGATGTTTATGCGGAAAGCACAGTTGCAGCACAATTAAACAGTACAGCAGACTTTACCAGTATCTATCCTAATAACGTAATTGGAGTTACCGGTTCTCAAGAAATAGGAGATTTGACATTTACTTTTGATAAAGTATCTAACGCTGAAACAGGAGAAAACGGTTATGTTTATAACGAAGAACATAAGGTTATTTTTTCAGGAGATCTTATCTATAATTTATCGCATCCTTATTTAAGAGAATACACTCCAAATAATGGAGATGATGAGATTGATAATTGGATTGCTGGTCTAAATGTATTGAAAGCAAATTTTGCGAGTTATGATCATCTTTTTGTCGGTCATAATGGTTCTCGCTCTGATGTAAGCACAGTAATTGATGAAAATATTGATTATTTACAAAATGCGCAAGGCCTAATAAAAGGCACTCAAACCATTATTGGTGGTGGTACAGCTACAACACACCAAGAAGTCATAGACGAACTAGAAGTGTTGTTTCCTACATATTTAGACGGTGGACTTTATTTATCATTACCAGAAGCTTTTTTTCCAGGAGACCCAGGAGCTGATTGGTTTTAATACAATAAAATATTTTTAAGAAAAACCAATTTTGATTAATAACAAGAAGGAACATCAATAAGAATTTGATATTCCTTCTTGTTAAAAAGAAAAAGTATGAGTACTTCGGAACAAATCCAAATAAACACAACGTTAAATGAACTCTTTGAAGATTCTAAATACGATATAGTAAAAATGATAAAAGGTGCTGCAAAAAGTATGTTCAGACCAATGCAACCTTTGGATTTTAAAAATGCATATTTGTCTATTTCGAAAGAACAAGGCCAAGGATTAATAAAATTAATCGCAGATAATAAACTTAAAAATATTGTAGAATTTGGAACTTCATTCGGGATTTCAACACTGTTTTTAGCGCAAGGTGTCATGGAAACAGGTGGACGTATAATTACCACAGAATTAATTGACTCGAAAGCTCAAAAAGCAATTGACAATTTTAAAAGAGCAGGAGTGAGCGACCTTATTGATGTAAGAATAGGAGACGCAATGGAAACCTTAAAAAATTATACTGAACCTATAGATTTGTTGTTATTAGATGGTTGGAAAGATTTGTACTTGCCATTATTTCAATTACTTGAGCCTAATTTTAATACCAATACAATTATTTATGTTGATAATGCAGATATGGCAGAATCTCAAGTGTTTTTAAAAGAAGTGGCAAAAAAAAACACGTACAAATTACAAACAAAATATAATGGCAAAGTGGTATTAATAACGATTAATAAGTAAAATAATGAGTGAAGTAGCAATATGCCCAACATGTGGCAGCAAATCAAAAATAAAAGACGTAAACGGAGAAACAACGTATCAAGCACTTCAAGATGATGAAGTTTTAAAAAAAGCAGGTCAGCTAAAAAAAGCAATGCAAAAGTTTAAAGAAAAAGCAGAAGCTTTAGAAAAAGAATTGGAAGACTTGAAATCAACAAAATAATATGAATTTTTTAAAAAGAAACTACGGTTGGTTAATTGTTACCATATTAGCATGTTTACCATTGTTAGTTATTCTAAGAATGATAAACTTTGATTTTTCTAATGGGTTGTCCGTTTCTTTTGCAGACAATGCAGTTGGAGAAGGAAGAACAACCGTAGAAATGTTATATCACATTACTGGAGAATTCGCTATTCGTTGGATGTCTGCTGTGTTAACGTGTACACCATTCTTTATTATTTTCGGTATAAATAATCTTTTTGTAAGGCAAGCTATGGGTATTGCAACTGCTGTTTGGAGTTTGCTTCACTTTATTATTTTTATTGCTGCTGAAGGATTTTTAGAAACCTTTACGCAATTCAACTATGTTGTAGGTTTTATAGCTGTTTTAATACTCATACCTTTGCTTTTTACGTCCAATAGAAAAGCAATGAAACTGCTTAAAAATAAATGGAAGAAACTACAACGCTTATCTTATGCTGCAATTTTACTAAGCTTAATCCATGTTGCTATTTTAGATAAAACTTGGATTATTTATGCAGTAATTGTTGGTTTAGGATTTATTATAAGAATACCATTTATTAGAAACAAAATCATTGAATTTCGCAGAAACAAAACAACAAAATTAATTTAATACATTATATTATGAAAATCGCAGTTACATCAGCAAGCGGAAAATTAGGAACTTCAATAGTTAAACACCTAATCAATATAATTGGTAAAGATAATGTCATTGGAATTGCACGCACACCAGAAAGAGCAACACATTTGGGAATTGAAATTAGAAAAGGAGATTATAATAATCGTGAAGATTTTAATGAAGCATTAAAAGGAGTGAATGTAATATTGTTGGTTTCTGGAATGGATCAGCCAGATCAAAGAATCATACAACACAGAAATGTAATAGAAGCAGCAAAAAATAATGGTGTTGATAAAATAGTCTATACAAGTATCGTTGGAGCAGAAGAAAATAATGCTTTTAGCCCTATAGTACAAAGTAATAGACAAACAGAAAAAGATGTACAAGATTCTGGTCTAGAATGGGTCATTGGAAGAAATGGAATTTATATTGAACCAGATTTAGAATACATAGACACTTATGTGAAAGAGGGTGAAATAAGAAATTGTGCAGCAGATGGAAAATGTACATACACAAGTCGAGAAGAATTAGGTTATGCTTACGCCAAAATGTTAACAGAAGATAAACACAACAAAAAAGTGTATAATCTAGTTGGTGATGCAATTACACAAAGTCAACTTGCAGATGATATAAACCAAGTTTTTAATACAAACTTGGTCTTTAATTCCGTATCTGTTGAAGCATATAGAGCTGAAAGAACTGCTGCATTAGGTGATTTTATGGGAACTGTTATTGCAGGTATTTATGAAGGCATTAAAAATGGAGCAAATGATGTGCCTTCAGATTTTGAAACAGCAGCTGGACGACCTCATTTATCTACAACTGAAATGATGGAAGCTTTTAAGACATCACAAGATTAACCATCATTTGATAACTTTTATTATGATTTTTTGTCTTCAGGTTCGAAATTCACCATTTTTCAGCTAATATGTATCTATTGGAGATCAAAAAAGCAATTGGTTGTATTAATCTAATATAGTAACATAAAAATGACATGTTACCTCGTTAAAAAATAATGATTGGTGATTAATAGCGGAAAAAGGGTTGTCTTATTATGAGACAGCCTTTTTTTTTGTTACAAACACACTGCAAATCTGTTATAACTATAACAAAAACTAAACAGTTAAAATTAAAATGTATGTCGTTGTTCTTGCGTTGAAGATGCACTAAGTAAATGGTTAAACACCTTTATAGCATCAAAATTTTGGTCAATAGCTTTCGTTGCTGCAATTCCTGAAACACCTGATTTTAAAATCGCTGTCACATCGTTTGTAGTAATGCCACCAAAACCAAGAATTGGTGTTTCGGTTTGTAAAGCGTCTGTGATGGCAGTAAAACCTTTTAATCCCAAAACTTCTCCTAAATCATCTTGGTCTGGAGTTGCTCTAAACGGACTTAACATCACATAATCAACAGCTTTAGAAATTAGCGTTTCGCAATCCTGTAGCGTGTTTGCTGTGGCACCAATAATTTGCCAAGACTCTAAATGTTTTCTAACTATAGTAGGGCAGACGTCTGTTGATTCTAAATGTACACCATCTGCTTTTATAGCTTTTGCTACTTTGTAATGACCATTTATAATGAGTCTAGTTTGATAATGAGTTGTGATTTCTAAGACGTCTTTAGCGAGCTTTAACATCTTTTTTTCTGAAGCATTTTTAAAACGTAATTGTACTAATTCTACTCCAGATGTACATGCTTTTTGGATGTTTTCCAGACACTTTTTCGGAGTTGTATCTTGAGATATATAATGCAATTTGGGTATCATCATGGCTTCGCGTAATAAGCTACAAAAATACGACTATTATTAGCACTTAAAATTTCCGGAGTAAAAAAGTAATCAGGACTCATGTTATTAGTTTGTAGTTTAGATTTAGTGTGTGTTTAGAAGCACAATTTGTTATCATCTAAAATTTCCGAAGTAAACTTAAAAACACTAAAAATAATTCACTACATTTACGTAGACACTTAAATATCAAGTATCTAAACTTCCCTTTTAATAATTCCCACGAACATATTTTTAGTTCTGATTGCTATGCGTTTTCAGAAATTTCAATGGTATAATAATCTATAATTAGAAAATTATGTGGTACAACGATTTAAGACCAGACAGCGAACTTGTTAATGACAAATACTCATTAATAATGCTTGAGCGAGACGACAATTACAGTAGGATGCTGGACGATGACGCCAAAAAACGCACCATCTCAAACCTGCTAAAATTGCGACAAGGACTGTTTGAAAACATCCCTAAAAAAACAGTAGATTCTAATCTCTTACTCTGTTCTTGGAACATCAAAAATTTTGGAACCCTAAAAGACCGAACTGCAGAATCTCTATTCTACATTGCCGAAATCATAAACGCCTTTGACATCGTTGCCATACAAGAGATTAATAGAGATTTAAGTGATTTTAAAAAGGTAATGAAAGTTTTAGGTAGCCATTGGAAATATACAATTAGTGATGTCACAGAAGGCAATTCTGGCAATGATGAGCGCTTTGGTTTCATTTACGATTCTAGACGTGTCACACACTCTGGTTTATCTGGAGAAATCGTCATCGCACCAGAGAGCGTGGCAGATGATGCCATACTTAAACAGCTCAAACGCACACCAACATTTACAGGTTTTGAAAGTGGTTGGCAAAACTTTTCTATTGTAAGTGTGCATTTGCAACCTGGAAAAACTGATGCCAATAAAGCGATTAGAAAGGAAGAAGTGCGACTGTTAATGGATGTTTTAAATACAAAATTGGCTTCGGCAGCGTTTCATAACCGCAATATGATTATTCTAGGAGACACTAATTTATATGCCAATGATGACGATATTGTTGACCTCATAACGCAGCATGATTTTGTTGAAAGTGATGCACTCGCAGGACAATTTACCAATACGAGTCTCAACCAAATTTACGATCGCTTGTTTCTTAATGTTGATCCATATTTTAAAATTGCTACAGATGACTTCGGAAATGAGCAAGGTGGTGTGTTCAATCTTTTTGATTACATCTATTTAAATTCTCCTACAGAAATAGCAACGTATCACCAACTCATGCTGTTACATAAAGATGATCCAAGCAACCTTATTGATGACGCTTCTTTTACATCCTATTATAACAGCTATTGGAAACGAAATCAAATGAGTGACCATTTGCCAATTTGGTTGGAGCTGCAAACAGAAAGTAGTGATGAGTTTTTGAGATGGGAATTGGGGAAGTTTTAGAGATCATAGGAGAGAAGTGAGTAGTTTACATCTAAGATAAGTTACTTGCAACAGTGATAATTTTATATTTTTATACAACACATGAGTCGCGCAACTACCATACAAGAAGTTATTAATCAATTAGATAACATCATAGAGCATGCTATTGCTACTAACAATCGCCTTGGCTTTTTTGCTTATGTATATCGAAGAACCACAGCAGAGATACTTAGAGAAATTCAATTAGGAGGTTTTGAAAATAATGAGCTTTTAGAACAACTGGATGTTGCATTTGCTAATCTGTATTTGGAAGCTTATGAGTTACATGAAAATAATATGCCTATTCGTAAATCTTGGTTATTTGCTTTTGCACATAAAGATGAGTCTTTAACTATTTTACAGCATATTATGATGGGAATGAATTCCCATATCAATCTAGATTTAGCAATTTCAACAAGTAATATTATGAATGGTAAAGATATTGAACTCGTTAAAACCGACTTTGAAAAAGTAAATGATATTCTGTTTAATATTCTTAATGAAGTTCAAGATCGATTAAGTCGTGTGTCGCCAATACTTTTTTTATTAGATCTAATTGGGCAAAACTCAGATGAAAAAGTAATTGATTTTAGTATGCGTAAAGCACGTCAGCAATCTTGGCATTATGCTAATTTATTATGGAGTCTTGGTTCAGAGCATGAATCTGGAGCTATAGATACTTTAGATGATGTGGTTTTAGGAATCAGTAAATTTATTAAATCACCAAAATCGAGGTTGATACGGTTTTCACTAAAAGCCATTGCGAAATTCGAAAATAAAGATGTAGGACGCGTTATTTCTAAACTAAGAGAAGATTAGTATAGCTTAGTATTTAAAGGAACAAAGGGAATAAAGATGTTTTAAATCTTGATTCCCTTTGGTATCATATTTCCTTTCGTTAGCATTATCCTTCGAAGTCGATGGGTATTTCTCAGCTGTTTAACTTAAGCACCCCAATTATGATAGGATAAAAGTAAATAATAAAATCAATATGTCAAAATATTAATGAATAAATTCAATAATTGTTAATAAATTCATAACAATACTATGAATTTAATATTAATTTAACACGCTTTGCGTATTTGGATTAATTTAAAAACAGATTGAGATAATGTTTCGGTTGTTCTTGTATTAATTTTACAATAGTAAATCAATAGTGGTTTACAGCAACAAATTAAAACTCAAAAATTATGTCTAAACCATGGCAAGATAAAGCAAAAGGCAATTGGAATATTGCTAAAGGAAAATTAAAACAAAAATGGGGAAACCTTACTGATGATGATCTAGATTATGCAGAAGGTAAGGAAGACGAAATGCTAGGAAGAATTCAAAAGCGTACTGGAGAATCTAAAGAACGTGTGAACGAATTCCTTAATGATTTAAAGTATTAGTCATTCCCTATTGAATAAGTTAGTAAAGTTGATTAGTTAGTAAAAGTGAAAATCCCGCAATTGCGGGATTTTTTTATGCAAATTGTTGTTATAAAAGTAGGAGAGTGGAGTTGCAGAGAAATAGAGCGAACCAATCTTAACCTCCAAACACCAATAACTCATAAGTTTTTTTAATACCTTAGATAACACAATTAAATTCTGCTTAACTTACTAAGTATCAAAACCCAAACAAAATGCTAAAAAACGTAATACTTCAACGAGACATTTACGCCTCTCAAGAACATAAAATGATGCAAGAGATGATAAGAGATTTCATCACTAATGAAATCATGCATCAATTAGAAGAATGGGAAAAAAATGGTATGGTTTCCAGAGCTATTTGGGAACGTGCAGGAGAACTAGGTTTGCTCTGTATTGATATGCCAGAAGCATTTGGAGGTAGTGGTTTAGATTTTAGTTTTAGTGCACTTTTTATTGAAGAATTAGGGAGAGAAGGTATTACAGGAGTTGGTTTTTCATTGCATTCAGATATTGTTGCGCCTTATCTTTTAAAATATGGAACCGATGCTCAAAAGAACAAATATCTTCCGCAAATGGCAACTGGTAAACTAATAACATCTATTGGTATGACTGAGCCTAACTGTGGTAGTGATTTAAAAGCTATCAAAACAAATGCTGTAGATAAAGGCGATCACTATCTCGTTAACGGACAAAAAACATTCATCACCAATGGATATATGAGTGATATGTCTATTGTTGCAGTAAAAACAAATGTTGGCACAGACCAGGAAGGTGTCTCATTATTAATTATGGAAACGGCTTATGAAGGTTTTGAAAAGGGTGTTCCGTTTAAAAAAATAGGTATGAAATCTCAAGATACCTGTGAGTTATTTTTTGATAATGTCAAGGTTCCGAAGGACAATTTATTAGGAGAAGAAGGTCAAGGTTTTAAAATTATGATGACCGAATTAGCTAGAGAGCGCTTAACCGTTGGACTTAATGCCATTGGTGGAGCAGAAGGTGCTATAGAAAAAACGATTGCATATACGTCTACACGAACTGCGTTTGATCAACCTATTGCTGGATTCCAAAACACACAATTTAAATTGGCTGAATGTGCGACGCAATTACAAATTCATCAAGCGTTTTTAGATCGATGCACACAATTATTGGCAGATCATAAATTGACTGCAGAAAGTGCGTCTATGGCAAAATATTCGGCTACAGAAATGCATGGAAAAGTCGTCGATGAATGTTTACAGTTATTTGGTGGTTATGGTTATATCTGGGAATATCCAATTGCCAAAATGTATGCAGATAATAGAGTTGCTCGTATTTATGCAGGAACAAATGAGATTATGAAAGTGTTGATTGCTCGTGGTTTGTTTAAAGAGTTATTTGCTGAAATGCGAAAGAAAAAATAATCGAGAGATGTGATTTTACTTTAAGCATCATTACACATTAATTTTAAAAGGAGTGAAGCGCTCCAAAAATCTTTTGTTACATTTATGTATGATTAAAAAAATTCTGTTTTCTTTCCTAAGCTGTTTGATGTTTTATAGTTCCGAAGGTCAAACATTTGTAGATGATGTTGATCGTGTAGCTTTTGTAGTTATTGATTATTGTATTGATTCTAGTGGTAACCGTTATAATATTACCATAAATGAAGACAAGACCACGTATTTAAAAAAAGATTGGCAAGAGGCTTGTATCACGCATTTTAAGGATGCAGAATTACCGCAGTCAATGAAAATGCTGGATCGCTGTTGGCAAATAGTCTATTATTTTGTGAATTCTAAATATAAAACATATTCACTGCCAGAAGAAGATCGGGAAAAGTGCACCATTTTTCATACAGGTGAGTATCGGTATATAGATTCTGTTCATTATGATTTTAAGATTGTTAGGCGCAAAAACAAACAAATTGAGAAAAGTCTGCTTGTTAAGAATCATCAAGTATATGCCATACAATGGTTAGACGATCATATATATACATTAGAAACTTTAAAAGTGACTCTAGAAAAAGACAAAGACAGAATTGGTGATTTGATGGAAGTCGAAATTATTGAACTACTAGATGGTGATAGTTATTTATACAGAGCAACTATTAAAGAAAAAGAAACTGTATTTTTTGGTGTCATCCAAAAAGTAACGGATTAGTATACTGACAATATAATTTGTTTGTGTTTTAATTCATTTTATAGATTAAAACCTAATGACTATAAATCGCGTATTTGAAAATTCACGCATGATTGTCCAGAATATTCAATTCAATAAAACATCATAATTATTACTAAAGAGGGAATGCTGGTTTCAACTCAAATAATTCTATTTTACATAATATAAATTATAGTACAAATGTATTGTTTTGAGTAAAATAGCGAATAGAACATTTTCGTTCTATTTTACATAGTTGCAGATATGACGCCTTTAGGTTCATATCGATAGGCAAATCGAATTTATGAGATTCACGAATACTTATATATAAAATAGAAATGCATGAGTAATTATGTAACAGCTATTTTACGTTTAGATAGCACTTATTCTAATCTCGTTATTATTGGAACTTTATTTCAACATGAAATGGTTTTGGGTTTTTATTTGGAATTAATTTAATAGAATCTTCTAAACTCCAGTTTTTCACAATAGAAATTTGACTTGGATTAATATATAGTCTTCTATAACCTCCTGGTTCTGCAACTATCCAACTAGAATCTTCAGCTTTATCATATATGCTTTTGTATTTCATGCATCTTTGTTTATTTATGCTAAAGATATCTTTTTTTCTTGATAAAAAAAGACATCGAAGATTCACGAACACTTAAAAAAATATTAACGCGTGAGCTAAACAAAAAAATCAAGTTAGGTATTCTCAATATTGATACTCAATCAATATCTCTAATAGTATATAATTTTGGAAACAATTACGTTTCGTTACACTATATTTTAGACTATTTGACGTTAAGAAAATGTCTAGTAGACATTTTTAGTTAAATACACTTAAAAGCTAATTATTTTTTTAAGTGATGTATCCAAAAGGATAATTGCATTTGTATAGCCTAAAATATGAACGTTCCTCTCTCCTATTGTTTTATCCAAAATTTTATGAGGTCAAAAACTATTATTTAGGAAATTCAACTTTAATTCTATAACTATTTAATAATTCAAGAAATTTTTTGTCATTAAAATATTTTCTGTAAATCTTTTCTGTAGAAATTATTCTTTGAAAAGCTTTAGGTTTCATTCCAAAAACAAAAGAAAGTTGCAAGTTCTTATAAAACTCTCTATCATTTCCAAGT
This sequence comes from Psychroserpens sp. AS72, assembly GCF_038900375.1. Taxonomy (NCBI): domain Bacteria; kingdom Pseudomonadati; phylum Bacteroidota; class Flavobacteriia; order Flavobacteriales; family Flavobacteriaceae; genus Psychroserpens; species Psychroserpens sp. AS72. The sequence continues at coordinate 54,388 of NZ_JBBMRC010000003.1, forward strand.
TCAGCATAAATTTCACCTAAAGTTCCAGTTCCATATTTGCTTTTTGGATTTAATTCTAGATTTTTGTAAACATATTCAAACGCTTTATCATACTCACCCATTACTCTATAAACATTAGCAACTTCATTATATCCTACATGATAATTAGGGTCTAAATCAACTAATTGAAGCTTATATTTGAGCGCTTTTTTAAAATGGTTTTTTCTATAATAAATATTACCTTTTAAAAATATTGCTTGCCAATGCTCACTATCTTTATCTATTATTTCATTTAATAACATTAATACTTCATCATCCCTATCATCCATATTATCTAAAATATAGGCCTTTATGTATTTACTATGTAGATTTGTCTTATCTATCGTTAATGCTTTATTTATATTGAAAAGAGCAGTTTTATATTCTTCCAAATCATCATAAATTGATGCCAATAATGAATAAGCTTCATCAGCTTTTTTATTTAATTTAATTGCTTTTTTAAGTAAATTTATTTTTATCGCTTTATCTCTTACGCTTAAAGCTTGTTCTATTAGTAACTCACACTCTCGTAAATCATTAAACTTAGATACTTCATTTCCATCCAAACTATTTTTTGTTAATTCTTCAAAAAGAGTTAGATAATCTTCTTCTATTGGTACAATATCGTTTCTTTTACTTTTACCTGATATATTATTTATTTTAAATTTTTCTTCCTCTTCCAATTCCCGGTCTGAATGAATAACAAAAACTTTACTTATTAATTCCTCATCTCTATTTATAATATTCAATGTTTTTTTTATAATTATCGCTTCTTTATGCTTGTCCTCTGGATTAGTATAATAAGGGATTCTTGTTAACACGAAATGAACCTCTGGTAAAACACCTGTCAAATTATTTTTTTCATTCTTTAAACTTTTAATAATTTTAGATATTCCATTAATATTTTCGCTATTATTGGCTGCTAAAGTAACAACTGTATCTGCTAGTAAAGTCATTGCAATACCTGAAATATCAGTAATACCAGTTCTAGAATCAATTAATAAAAAATCAGGCTTTTCATCTCTATTTATTACTTCTTTTAAATTTAAAAGCAATTCTACACCATGACTTTTATTGTTATAAAATAGATCTTTCCAATTAATAGAAGATAAGTCTTTCCAATAATTATCGTTATTCACATTACCAGCTGGAAAAAACTTTATAAGCCCGTCAAGACGTCCATCATAATTAATATCAACCAAATAATCTTTAAAATCATCAGGAAGAAATCCATTTTTTTGAAATTCTGAGATATATTCAACCAAGCCTTTTTTTATGTTTTTAGAATTCAGATAATCCTTAAACTTTAAATGTAACCCAGGAGCTTCCAAATCAAAATCAATTAGGCATACTTTTTTACCTAAATCAGCAAGTCTCATTGCTATATTTGCTAAAGTCAAAGATCTTCCAACTCCTCCTTTATAAGAATAGAATGTTATTGTTTTCATAACTTATATACAAATTTCAACTGTTGTACCTCTATTTGTAATTTTATTTTGAATTAATTCAGCATTATAACCATCAGGTATTAAAAAATGAACTTCAGGATGTATGCTCTTCTCTTCTAAGTTAAATTCAGTTTCAGCATCAACATCAAGTATAGAAATTACTTCAATCAATTTTTTAAGACTAGTGTTAAGGTAATTCTCAGCTTCATATTTTTGTATTTGTTGTGCACTTACTCCCAGTTTACGTCCTAATTCTTCATGATTATAACCTCTTGCTATTCTACTATTAATGATGCCTTTACTTAAATCACCTATACTAGTAATAAACCGTGTTACTTTTCCTGTTTTTAAATTTTCATATTCAGAAATGTCATGCTTAAATTCTTCAATTTGACTATCAATTGAATCAATTTGAGCCTTAATTAAAAGTGGATGAATTCCATTGTTATCAGCTTTTTTAATCAAATCAAGAGCTTCATTAAACTTCTTTAACTTTCCCTTGCTTATTCTGTACTGTTTTTCGTTTTTTATCATCTTTATAGTCTGATTCCTATTATTCCTTTTGGTAGATTATTTCTATTTTTTTGGAAGAAATCCAAAAAAATCACATTAGGTGGTTCCGCTATCTCATTACTTGGAAAAAATTCACACCCATATTTCAGCTTTTGTTGTCGTCTTTGGTTTGAGAAAATCAATAAAACTGGATCAAGTTTTGTAGGATCAACGCCTTTTATATCCCAGCATGCATCGATATCACCTGGCTCTAATTTTGATGTAACAAAACTTCCGTCTATATAAATTGTCTTGCATCCTGCGTTTTTAAAACTCTTGAGAGCTTCTAAAAGACCATTAATTAAGGCTTTTCTTTTTTCACTAAACCCAAAAGTAGATTTTATTTCAGTCATTGTAGACCAATGAATGCCTTTAGGTAATAGTCCGTCTGTATTAAAGTCAGGGATCAAAACAATTATTTAGTTGTGTTATGCATAACACAAATATATAGATGTGTTATAACATAAACAAATAAATCCTTGTTTTATTATAATTTTCAAACAAATTATCTCATTCCGCCAACATTCCACTTCGTTCCGATCGTCGCTTCGTAAAAAGAATGTCCAATTAACTGAGTAGAGAAACATAAAGAGAAGAAAAAAAATACAGAATTTGTGCATTCATTTATGCTTTTCTCAAATTTCATACGGTTTTTCACTTTCATTTTATAATAATAAATTTACATATATTTATGTTTAAAACAATTAGAATTGGATAGTCAAAAATTAGGTACACATTTCGAAATATTAACTAAAGATTTCTTTTTATGGTTATTTAATAAAATTGACCTAAAAATAACTAAGGATAGGATACAAACTTCTGGAACACAAGATGGATTTGATGTTCAAATTCAGATATCAAAAAATTTCATATTGCATAATATCTTTATAGAATGTAAAAATTATTCTAGTGGTATTGCTATGGGTCACATATTTCAAAAAGCCATAGAACTTGAAACAAATTATCCTTTGAATAATTCGAATGACTTGTTCATAGCTATTAATTCAAAATCAATCTTCAAAAACAAAGATAATCCTGAGAAAACTAGACAAACTCTAAATACAAAATTTGATTTTGAGTGTCAATTACTAGATATATCAAATGGTATAAAAGAATTGTTTGCATTAAACAATCATTTTTATAAAGAATTATATGGAGAAGAGCCCAAAATTGAAATAGATGAAGAAAAAATTATTGAAAAATTTAAAAATATAATCTTTTCAAATGCACCATTTAAGAAAGTCGTATTAAAAGAAATAGATAGAGTGAAATTTCTAGGTAATATCGTGCCTCAAAAACATTTTATTGATAGAACCTTCACGAAGAGTAGGAATATTTTAGAATATGATTTCAAAAGAGATACAGGTTACAAATTTAATGAAATAGTAAGTGAGAATGATAAGATTTTTATTCTAGGTAATCCTGGAGCAGGGAAAACAACATCTCTTGAACAATTTGCTTTTAAATATTGGAATGTTGGAGAACAAAATAGCTCTACTCCTATCTATAGGAATTTAAAAAATTTTACTGTATCTGATACTATTGAAAGTAAGCTACCAAATAATTTTCGTGATTTAAAAAATGCATGTATAATATTAGATGGCATTGATGAAATAGCTGATGTAGAGAATTTTATTTCAAAACTAGAAGATTTCCTAAATACAGATTTTGTATTAAATATTAAAGTTAAATGTATAATAAGCTGTAGAACCAATATTTATGAAAGTGTAATAAAAGATATAACTGGATTTTCTACATTTTTTATGAAAGAATTAGAGTATACCGAATCTATTGACTTTTTAAAAAAACTTTGCAATGCTACAATTGATCATATAGAGTTTAACCAAATATCAAGGTCTTTTTTGAAAAATCCTTTTCAAATTAAAATATTAGCGAATTACTTAAATGCATTTAATAGTCTACCGATTAATTCAGCAACCTTATGGGAAAGTTATATTAATGAAAGACTCAAAAATGATGCTGTTGAAAAACAAAAAAGGAAAAAATTTAATTCTTCTTTAATAAAGTCTCAATCACAAAGAGTGTCTTTAATTAATGAATTAATGAAAACTAGTACAATTAATGAAGATTTACTTTTAAAAGTATTTAATGATAACCCAGAACATTTAAAAGAATTTAAAAAAAATCCTTTGATTGATATAATTTCAGGTACGTCAGATTGGTATTATGAACATAGGAATTTACAAGAGTATTTTGCATCGAAATTAATCTCTGACCAACCAATTAATGATATACTAAAGTTTATTCAGATATTAGATAAAAAAAGAACGCATCCATCTTTATTCAACTCAATTACTTTTTTAATAAACTTATTGGATGAAAATTCTGAAAAATATAATAAGTTGGTTAATTGGCTTGTCGATAATGAACCTGAAATCTTATTTAAAGCAGACACAAATAGGATTTCTGAAGATTTGAAAATAAAAGTTTTCCAAGCTTATTTTGATAAAGTATGTATTCAACAAACATTATGGATAAATAATAATGGAACTTTTCAACCAAATGAAATTTCATTATTTGCTTCATGTCAACAGAATTATGAATATCTAATTTCAATAATTGAAGACCACAAGAATCAGCATTTTAGAACTGTTTATTCAGCATTAGAAATACTGAGATACTTTAAAATTTCTTTTAATAAAATTGAGGAATTAAAACTTTTCTTAATAAAAAAAATGAAACAAAAAGAATTTGATTTAAGTCTCAAGTCTGAAATGGTCAGAGTAATTTATGCACAAAAATTCACTATTAATGATAAGCAATATTTAAAAGAAATATTTAACTGTTTTAAGAAATCGACACATAAAGAACTGAATAGAAGTTTAATGAATTTATTATTAGAACTTGATGATGTTGAGGATTTTTTCGAATTTATTCAACGTGAATTTTTGCTAATATATAAAATTAAAGAAAGAGAAGTTGAAGATAAAGTCGGAAGAGGTAATGAATACTCGATAAATGAGTTAATATTTAAAATAAAAGATCCTAATAATTTTTTAAAGATTATTAAATATCATTTCATTGACGATATCAGAATTAATAGATACAGAGAAGAAGACGAACTGAAAATAATATTAGAAAAAATCAAATTTTATATAGCTAATGACGAAAAATATATTGAACAATTATTATCTGAAATAAAAGAAGATTATAGATTTCACACACATGAAAACTTACTTAAAAAGATTATAATTGAAAGTAATACAATACAAAGATCTATAGAGTTTTTATTGAATTCTTTTGAGCAAAGTAAGGTAAGGTATTTCATATCCGAAATAATAAATCAAGAATCATTAAATCTTTTGTGCAATAGGCTAACTGAATTAAAAACTGCGGATAAGGAAATTGAATATTGGAGAAATAACATAGGAAATTCTAGTTCTAGACAATTATCTGAAAAGTTTCACCAATTAATGGAAAGCAAAGGAGTAGTATTTAAAGAACCTACTTTTACAGAAAAAAAAGCAACTAAACAGAGAGAAAAATTCAAAATTCATATTCAAGAGAATTTTGATATTCTTTTTGACAAGAAAAAACTTAAGTCTAGAATTAGATATCTTTTCACCAAATATGGTAAGGAAATTGATGGTGATAGAATTAGAAAAATTAGAAGCGAATGGTGGGATAAAAATGGTCACTGGAATATTATTGATGCACAAATTGCCATTTTAGATCATATTATTTTTTCACGTGGTAAGAATTCAACTAATATGGCATTAGTTAATAGCTTCTTAAAGGATGAATTTGTATTATTTAAAAAAATAAAATCAACTATTGAAAGTTATAAAAGCTCTAATCGAGATTATAAAATATTAGAATCTCAAAAAAAGGCCATAATTGATTGGTCTATTGACCAAGCTAATCTGATTGATTTTAATAATGTTGCTAGAGCGTCTGGACCAAATTCATTTTATTTCTTAAATGATTATCAAAAAATAGAAACTATCTTTTTCTTTCAAAATCTATTAGATATTGAGTTACCTAAGGACTTCTTACTAAACTGTATTAGATATTATGAATTCACAAAATCTGATGATTCGGATGAAGAGTATGCAAAACTAAAAAGACTAATCAATGATGATAATGTTTTTAATCAAAGAATTGTTTCAAATATAAAAAGTGATTCTCTAATAGGTTTTTCAAAATCAAAGCATATTGAATATGCTGTAAGCAATAATCTTACGGGTGTTTTTAATGAGGTTAGAAAATATTTTAGGGATAATAGTTCTTTATATAATCAAAGTAAAATACTTGAAAAGTATGTGTCCCTTACCAACGATTTTGATTTGCTAAAAGAATGCACATTAAATATTAATGAACATTTGACTTGGACCGCTATTCGAATTCTTTTAGAATTAAAGCGGGAATCAGAGTTTTGCGCAAACAAAGCAATAGAATATCTAGATTTAGAAGAAGATAGATATCGCGTAGACGCTCTTCAAACATTATTTATGTTGAATAATCCTGAAGCTTTACCTAATTTAATGAAATTATTAAAGAAAGGTATTGTTCCAACGCTCGGCTATATGAAATTTAATAATTTTAATAACATTAAAGATTTAAATCAATTAAAGACCTTTTTTAATTTAATTTACAAATCAGAATTCGACAGATTTGAGTCACATACTTACAGGAATTTCTTTAATTATTTAATAATTACCTTTTCTATTAAGGAAGATATTTTTGAATCAATTCAGTCAATTTTAATGGATATAAAAGAAAATTTAGCAAGATTAGGTTCAGATTTATTTTATATCAATAGATTAATTGATGATTCACTGGATAGCTACATTAATTCAAAATCAGCGATATATACATTAAAAAAGGCATTATCAACTGTTAATGGTTTACAATAATATTTATACTTAATTGAAAAAAGAATAGCAATAATCAATATCTAATTCATTTCCATCATCAAAAATTAGTTCATCAGGATTTGCACAATCAATTTCTGGTATTTTATTTTCAATAAGAGTATTTATGTGTATCACTATTAGACGTAGCAAATAACAGCTTATTAGGTTTTTATCTTTAATATGATTTATTTGTAATTCTAGCCAATTAAATAAATCCTGCTTTATGCCTATATTTTGAGGATTTTTTAAAGCATAAAATATCATAGCTAAATTATCGATATATTTTATTTCTTTAAAATTTATTGAATTCCCAAAAGGACTAGTATTTCCATCTAATAAAGTTTTAGCATTATAGCCTTCAAAAAGGTTGTAGCTTTTTGAACATTTAAAAGGTAAAAGATTACACCAATATTTAGTTGTTAATATCGAAATAGTAACATAACCTCCAATAACATTTAGATTATTATTTATCATTGGCAAATCCAAATCTTTACCTTTTATAATTTCACCTAGAATTAGGTTATTAATTAAAAATAGGTTGTCGAATAAAGTGTTATCCGAGATTTTAGATTCTCTAATAATTTTCATCTTTACTGTTTCATAATTCTCATAATCAGAATATGGGTCATTAAAAAGAAAAAAACGATTTTTTAATTTAAGAGTTTGAATATTATTGGCTTTTTTACCTAAAAATATAAATTGATATATCCTAAATACTTTAGTAAAACCAATTAAAACTGCATCTCTATCTAATTTTTTTACAAATGATTTAGCATAAAAACATTTGAAAAATTTATTTTTTAATTCTCCTCTAAAATGATCTAACGTATTTTCTTTATCAAAATCCCAGGTTCCTAAATAAGAAAATATACTATTAGGGTATATGTCTAGCTTATGTAATAAGCTTCTTTCTACTATTTCTTTTGTTCGTTTAATTTTGCTAGATACTTGCGTATCTGCACCTAATATTGCAATATTCTTAGATTTTAATCCAATAATTAGAGTCATAGAATTGTAATTTTAATATAAATATAAAGTTATTTAATCCCATTCCACACACATTACTCATGGATGCCTATTTTATTAAATCAGAAATCGTGAACCTCATATATTCGGTTGCCACTTCTCTCCTTTCGTCGTTTATTCATTTCATTTATATTTCATTAATAGGAATTCATGAATCTTCGTACTTCGATTACGTAAAAAACGTGTTTACTCACACACTCTATTTTATTAAATAGGTGTTCGTGAACCTCAAAAATTTGAAATATAAATCTCGTAAATAAACCTCAAGTTACACTTTGACTACGCTCAATAAAGGCAACACGCAATAACAGTATAATACAAAAGTGGATTTGAAAAGTGAATACTCAATAAATTCTAATTCCCAGTCTCTATTTCCTCAGGTCCCAAACGATTTTTACTCAAATGCGGTATGCCTTCTTTTATCCAAAGTGGTGCAACATCACCTTTGAGATAATAATCAAAATACTGCTTCATACGAATCTGAAAATCCTTTTGGTTAGCCTCAACCTTTAAATGATGTGGTTCTCCTGGATAAGACAATAGAATCACTTCTTTACCCAATCGTCTTGCTGCCGAATAATATTCTAATCCTTGATTCCAATCTACTGCACCATCACTAGTGCCATGAAGAATAAGAAAAGGTGTTGTAATCTTCTCTGCATGATGTAAAGGCGATTGACTGCGATAGAGTTCCATGTTTTCCCATGGACTTACTCCCATTCGTCCTTGTGACCATTCTAGAAGTGGACCATTTGAAAATCCTGCGCGACTGTAATTGGTATTGTACATACTAATCAAGTTGGTTAATGGTGCACCTGTAACTACAGCAGCAAACATATCTGTTTGTGTTACTATAAAAGAAGATTCGTAACCTCCCCAACTATGTCCTTGTATGCCAATTCTAGCTGGATCAGCATAACCTAGTTTAATCACTTCTTTAACTGCACTCGTCACATCATCTAAAGCTGACGATCCTGGTAAACCTACATCATAAACGATGTCTGGCATCAATACCAAATAGCCATTACTTGCATAGGTAGACATGTGTGGTCTATCATCATAGGTTGGCATTGAATATAAGTGGTGTCGCTGAGACATTTTCTCATAGAAGTACACAATCATCGGATAGGTCTTCTTAGAATCATAATCTGCAGGTAAAGCTAACGTGGCTTGTAACTTATGTCCTCGTTCATCTGTATAATCTACTAATACTCTTTTTCCCCATTTATAATTGGATTGCTGCGGATTGGCATTTGTAATTTTTTTAGCTTTTGAAAAGGTCAAATCTGATACCCAATAATCTGGGAAGTCAACAAAAGTTTGTTGGGTATACATAATTTTATTTGCGTGCTTTGCCTTGGTTGCTCTCCCAATCATTTTATCTTCATAACGCAATACGCTTGGCTTCTCGCCTACCACAACTTCATAGTAGCCAGATTTTTTTGTTTTATCTCCATAAGCGTAAAGCAATAACGGTTTTGTTAAATCAAAGGTCTTAGCTTCAGGATCCAATTGTACTAACCTAAAACGGATGCTTTCTTTATTTCCGATGCCTTGAGTTAGATTTGCTGAAACATTAGAGTTGAGACCAATAGTCCATAAATCATATTTGTGGTTAAGGATCAACGTTTCTCCATCTTTAGACCATCCAGCGACACCATAAGTACGTTTTTCTACAGGTTTATCATCATCTTCATCTATAAAACTGATTCCTGTTCTGTCTGTTAGATTAGTAAGTGTTCCAGTCATAAAATTATAAGCCATAACAACACCATCTCTAGAGAACAATTCCCATTTACCATCTGGAGACATTCCCATATTTCTAAAAACTCCTTCTGCAATTAAGGTCTTAGCTCCTGTATTTGTATTGATGCTGTATAAATCTTCATAACCTCCAGGAATGTTAACATTTTTGCGATATAAGGTATCTACACTTCCAACAGCCCAATCATTCTTTTCACTAATTTCTACTGAAGGCATATCGTCATTTTCCAATTGCATAAAGCCTTTGTTTGCAAGATTCAATACGGAAGCAAACGTTGCCTTACGATCACGCTTAGCTTGAACCATTTGATGAGATTGTAGGCGCTCATCTTTCCAGTGCCATACATCTACATTAGCTTTTAGAGAATCTTCTTCTTTTAATTTGGTTTGTTGTTCTTTAACTCCATGGAATAGTTTTGTGCCAGTTGCGTTCCATGTTAAGTTACCATACTCACTAATAACCATATTTTTAGGAAATTTAGCATCATCTTTTGGTACATACGTAGATTGTATTCCAAGTGTTGTCATTCCAGAAACCAAATTAGACGTCCAATACATTGTATTGTCACGTTCTATATTATCATCTTCTTTTGCACCAAATAGCACAGCAATTTGATTGTTTTCTTTGTTCCAAGTCATTTGAGAATACGTAAAAGGTCCTGTGTGCAATGGCCATGTTCGAAAGTTACTTAAATCAATGACGTACAAACCATTTCCATTGTCTCCATCTGCATCAACTATATAAGAAAATAGAGTGCCTTCTTTATTAAACGCGTAGCTTGAAACGTTACCAATATTGAGTGTTTTATCACCTTGCAAGTCCTTAAGCAACAAATCACTTCCTTTATGATCTGCCTTTTTATCAGTGCGATTTTTATGAATAGCAATAAACTGGGACGTTTTTGAAAAACTGAATGCTCTAACACTTTTTACTTCGGAAATGTTATTAGTTTCAACGTTTAGAATTTGTAAATCACTTAAGACTGGCTTTTTGGATTTCTTAAGTTTATCAGCGACGTCTTTTGTTGGATCCACTAAATATCCTAACCATTTACTATCCTCAGAAAAAGAAACACTTTTCCCGTTTATTATTGTGCGAAGCGTATCACCATCAATGTTGCGAATGTGCAATGTCGCATCACCTTCATTTGGTTCATACGCATAGGTCATGAAATTTCCGTTGGGTGAAATACTTGTTTGTCTAATGCTGTTCCACTGTGCGTAATCCTCTAAAGTAAGCGGTTTTTGCGTTTGGCCAAAACTAAACTGACTACTAATAAGAATGATAACAACGGAAATAGAAATGCGGTAATCTAAGAGGGTTTTCATAATTAATTGGTTAGATGAATTCTATCCAAATATAGCTTTATTTAAAATGAGTTAAAACTCTTATTGCTAGAAACATATAACAAGTAATTAACAATCAATTCTGTGCTATTCTAAACTACCTTGTATACGTTTTACAATCCGTTCATTATCTCTATTATTTTGAACATGTTTTGATTGCTCTAATAAAACAACTGTTTTTAAGGATGGAAATATTTTATGAGCTCGTTTTATCATTTTTTCACCAGGAAACATTAGATCATGTTTTGCTGCTATTAGTGTTATTGGTGTTTTTATTGAATTAGCGTCTCTCCTATTTATTACTGGAACTGGTGTGAAATCCATTTTAAAATGCAAAAATACTTTAGAGAGAAATTGTATTGCAAACTCGTCTTTTTCTGTAAACAGTTCATTTAAAAAACGCTCTACATACTTTGTGTTTTTAGTTTTTATATAACGTTTCATTGGTATAAATACTTTAAACAATGCCTTTAGTGGATTTCCGTTTACAATGTATGCAGGAGCAGTTAAAAATACGTCTTTGATATTGGTATCTTTAAATTCTAAAGCCTTTAGAATAACTAGTCCGCCAAACGAAAATCCTGCAAGCGTTACATTATTTAATTTTAAATTATCGATAACTTCGTGTAGCCACTTTCCGTAGTCATCATTTTTCATTGATAATCGTGTTTCAGCACTTTTATTGGGTTGTGCCAACACATCAACTGCAAAAATCTGAAAATGCGTTTCTAATCCTTTGTACGTTTCTAAGGCAATTGGTGCACAACCATTAGAGCCATGAACAAGCAGTATTGGTGGTTTTGTGGCATCTCCTGTTATAATCACATTGGTTTTGCCAAAAGACGATTCGACCTCTTGATACTGATAATTGATATTTAGATCCTCTAATTTTTGATTATAAAGATTTAAAATGTCAGCTTTTCCTGTTTCAGATTTATATTGTGATTCCATTCTTGATCAATGAACTAATTAGTGATTTATAATCTTTATTTACACCTTTAATTAATGTGTTACGAATACCTTTTTGATTTATTTTGGTATTGACTTGTGTGTCTTTGCTTCCATTTAATGACAAGACTGGGATTTGTAATTTTTCGATTTCGTCAGCTGGATTGTATTGTAAAAAGTAACGTGACCATGGCTTTAGACTTGTTTTTAGCTGACCATCTATAAATAAGTTGATCTTTCTAGACGTAATCTAGTTCTTGATTTTTTTTACTTCGGAAAAGTCACCGAATAAATTACTGGCATTTGCCCTTTCCATTTTGCCCATAAGTTACTGTCATTAATCAAACTAGCCATAAAATGACCAACATTTATACGACTTACTTTACCAGCATTAAAAATGGCACTTCTAGTTGGTGACTGATGAATTTCATAATCGGAAACGTTTTCTTCATTAATTAATCCGTCTGGTCGCACTGTAACCCATTCTATAGCGATATTATTTTGACCAATTTGAGTTCGTAAATAATCGGCTGCTTTTTCATTATCTACATGAGGTGGCAATACTAAACGAAGCAACCCAATCACACATTTTTGAGCAAAAGAAATCGACTCGTTTAAATCGCGATTACGATTTCCTGTTGTGTTCATTAAAACAAACTTTGTTGGACTATCAAAATTATTAGATGTTATCGCATTACAAAGTCGTCGTGTTGCATTTGTTACCAGTCTTCTTGGTTGTCCGTAAATACCTTTCCAAGACATATTATGTCCAAGACAAGACGCAACTGCATTGCAATCGCTTACAATTTCACGCATTTCGCTATCACTTAATTCTAAAACACTTGCTGAAATGATTTGAAGATTGCTATTGGTTTTCCAGGCTTCTGGTAACTTTTCTGGTGATCTAACAATGACTTTTACCTTGTGTTTTTGAATTAAAAGTTGCTCTACTAATTGACTTCCTGTGGCACCACTTGCACCTACTACTAAAACTGTCATATTGATTTTGATTGATTGATTGATTGATTGATAATATATTTTTATTTCTATAAATTCTCCTTTACTGCCTTTCTCCAAAAGTATAATCCAAAAACAAATGTTACTATGGCAAACATAATTCCGTTTTCACCAAGCCAATATTCAGTTTCTTCCACTTTTATTGTTAGAGGAGGCATTATTTTTTGAATAAACACATTACTTACTGCGTGAAAAATTACTGCTGGCCACAGGCTTTTAGATTTAAAAGTGTAGTAAGTCATAATAAATGACATTGAAATGATTACGGTAAAGAATGTTATAAATTCTAATAGCATATTATTACTATAATAAACAAGCAGTGGCCAATGCCAAGCAGCCCATATAATTCCACTAAAAATAGATACACCAGTAAAGGACAGTACTTTTCTCAACTCATAGATAAAAAATCCCCTCCATCCTATTTCTTCTCCTAAAGTTGTTGCCGAAGCTCTTATCACTTCAACAGTACCTAATAAAATAATAGCGATGATTGTTATCGCTGTCGGGTTTAAAGTTCCTATTCCAATCAAACCAAGTTCTTTTCCCCATTCTGTAATTGTTTCTTCATTAGCTAAGCTTCCGAATCCAAAAATCCAGATTAACATATAAGTGATTATACCATATAAGGCAGGAATAAAATATGACAATCGGATATATCTCCAACTTCCCCAATTCCAATATAGAGAAGACATTTTACGTCCTTTTATTTTTAAGGTAATAATTGCAGCTACGGCAGGACACCACATGATAGCTCCAACATAGATTCTTGATGGATATAAATTTACTATGGCATAATGAAAGGGTGAAGTAAGCGCAATTACAAGTCCGAGAAATATGAAGATTGTTTTCCAGGTTTGATTTTTACTTTCTATTGATTTTGCCATAATTAGTTGTTTTATTTATCGACGAGATTGTGTGAAATTTGTTACGTTACAATTTTTAATGTTTTACAAACCCTTTGCTTCACGTATAATTTTAACAACACGCGAATGTGTTATTTGTAATAAATTCCATTGGTAGCCTTCAAAATCGGTGGTATTCATAAATTGAATTACAACAGCATCAATATCCTCATGATATTCTGCCATACATTGGTAACCTGGAGCCAATCCTCCATGATTAAATTCATAAATTGACGCATAGAGTTCCATTTCTTTTTCATTAAGTAATGACCCATCATTTAAAGCTCTTAAAAAGATCCCAACATCTTCTGCTGTAGCGATCATCATTCCTTGATTCTCGTTTTTGAAGTCCTTTTCATCTCCAACATAATAACCACTCATAACATCGTCTAGATTTACGTCATCAAGTGAACCAAATGTATTTGTCAACCCAAATGGATTTAAAATTTCCTTTTTAAAATAGTCTTGACGGCTACCTCCTGTTACGTTCTCAATGATCCTAGATAGCAGTAAATAATTCGTATTTGAATATCCATAATCTTTGTTTGGTTCAAAGTCTGCTGGTAAATCAAGTGCATATTGAAGCACGTCTGTATTAGTGTTGGGTTGGTTTTTCCAAAAATCAGTATTGTCTGTGAAATTAGGGATACCACTTCTATGTTGTACCATCATTCGTAATGTGATGTTATCTGCATTTTCAATTCTTCCCACGAGTTCCGGAAAGTAATCAGCTAGCGTTTTATCTAAAGACAAACGATTGTCTGTAGCTAATTTAGTGATAGCAACTGCGACATATAGCTTGCTAATACTTGCAATTTTGAATAATGCATCAGGTTTGGCTGGTATTTCAAGTTCTCGGTTATGATAGCCTGCTGTATAAAATGCTGGTGGTTTTCCAGCTTCATCTACGTATACAATAACGCCATCAAAACCATAACTCAAGGTTTGGTCTACTTGCTCCTGAACCGTATCTGGCAAAGGCACTATCCAAGCCTTTACTAATATCCAAGGTACAAACCATAAGGAAATGACAGTCCCAACAAGTAAAACTATTCTAAAAATTTGTTTGCCTGTACTGGTTTTTCGTTTAGTATTTTCCATTAATCTATACTGTTGTATTTAATTTATGGTACAAATATATTTCAGATTAAAATAAGAATAAATTGTGAATTACTGAACTGTTAAAAATTGAAGATGAATTGGTTTTTGTAGGCTTATTTTATCCCTTTATCATAAAGGCTATTTTTCTCTAAATTCACAACAAATTCAATCGACAAACCATTACAAAATGGTTAAATTTGTTACTTCATACCGAGACCAATTATTATAATTTATTTTTAATATAAAATGAACAGTAAAACAACTAACAAAGCCATCTACATAGCGACTACAGAACCCAACAGTGGTAAGTCTTTAATCTCATTAGGTCTCATGCAATTGTTATTGGGAAAAGCAGCAAAAGTAGGTTATTTTAGACCTATTATTGACGATTTAAAATCTGGTGAGATAGATAATCATATCCATACAGTGATTAGTTATTTTAATCTCGATTTAAAGTTTGAAGACGCTTATGGCTATACCAGAAGTGAAGTCATTAAAAAGAAAAACGAGAATAAGGATGATGAGATTATTGGTAAGATAATAGATAAATTTAAAGCTATTGAAGAACGTTTTGATTTTGTGTTAGTAGAAGGCAGTAGCTTTGTTGGTGAAGGTGCAATTATAGAATTTGATATCAATGTTTTAATTGCCAAAAATTTAGGAGTACCTGCTATTATTTTAGCTTCAGGAAAAGGTAAAACATTAGACGAACTCGTCAATAATTTATACATGGCTTATGACTCTTTTAAAGATAAAGGCGTTGAAGTGCTATCTGTAATGGCTAATAAAGTAGATCCACAAAATATAGATCTAGTTGTCAACGAATTAAAAAAAGTGTTACCTCCTAGTATCATAGCTAATGCTATACCATTAAATCCAAAATTATCTAATCCGTCAATTAAAGAAATTGTTGATGCTTTAGGTGCTAAAGTACTTTTTGGAGACAGTCATATCAACAATCAAGCAGGTAGTTTTAGTGTTGGTGCTATGCAACTACGTAATTATTTAACCCATATAAAAGATGATGGATTGGTTATTACTCCTGGTGACAGAGCCGATATTATTTTAGGAGCTTTACAAGCTAATGTTTCTGATAATTATCCTATGGTTTCCGGTATTGTGCTCACTGGTGGACTTATTCCAGAAGATACTATTATTAAACTAATTGAAGGACTTTCAGATATTGTACCGATTATTTCTACGGAAGGCGGAACATTTTCCGTAGCAAATCATATTGGTACTATTAAATCAAAAATTTATGCTGAAAACACAGATAAGATTCGAATGTCTATTAACGATTTTGAACAATATGTAGAAGTAGATACACTTGTAGAACGACTGATTACTTTTAAAACTAAAGGTGTAACACCTAGAATGTTTCAGTATAACCTATTGAAAGAAGCAAAATCAAACAAAAAACATATTGTGTTACCAGAAGGTTTAGATGAACGTGTATTGAAAGCTACAAAACAATTGATAGATTTAGACGCAGTGAACATCACTTTATTAGGCGACAAAAAACAAATTGAAGAGAAAATTATAGCTTTAGATTTGGCTTTAGATATCAACCAAATTACAGTGATTAATCCAATTGAATCGCCTCAGTTTAATGCGTATGCAGAAACTTTATATGAATTGCGTAAACATAAAAACGTCAATTTAGCAATGGCAAAAGATTTAATGGAAGATGTGTCTTACTACGGAACCATGATGGTGCATAAAGGCGATGCAGATGGTATGGTTTCTGGTGCTGTTCATACCACACAACATACAATTAGACCTGCGCTTCAATTTATCAAAACAAAACCAGAGACGTCTATTGTATCTTCTGTCTTTTTTATGTGCTTAGAAGATCGTGTTTCGGTATATGGAGATTGTGCAATTAATCCAAATCCTACTGCAGAGCAATTATCTGAAATTGCAATTTCTTCTGCAAAAACAAGTATTGCCTTTGGCATAGAACCTAAAATAGCAATGCTCTCCTACTCTTCTGGTACGTCTGGAGTTGGTGAAGATGTAGAAAAAGTAAGAGCTGCTACAGCACTAATTAAAATAAAACGTCCAGATTTAAAAGTAGAAGGTCCTATACAATATGATGCTGCTGTTGATATCAATGTTGGTAAAACTAAATTACCACAATCTGAAGTTGCAGGTCAGGCCAATGTGTTTATTTTTCCAGATTTAAACACTGGAAACAACACATATAAAGCTGTACAAAGAGAAACGAAAGCACTAGCTATTGGACCAATTATACAAGGTCTTAACAAACCCGTTAACGATTTGAGTAGAGGTTGTACAACAGATGACATTTTTAATACAGTAATTGTAACGGCTATTCAAGCACAAGACTTATAAAATAAAAAAGATGAATATTTTAGTCATTAATTCTGGTAGCTCTTCCATAAAATTTCAATTAATTCAAATGCCTTCGGAAACTTTAGTTTGCAGTGGATTGGTAGAACGTATTGGAGAAAAGGATGGCATCATAAATTATATAACGGATAGTAATAACATAAAACTAACCTGTCCTATTAAAAATCATAATGTAGGTTTAAAACGAATTGTAGAATTATTATTAGATCCTGAAAAAGGCGTTATTGAAAACACCGACGATATAGGTATTGTAGGTCATCGTGTGGTTCATGGTGGAAACTCTTTTTCTAATACAACGCTCATTTCCGAAGACGTGAAACAAAAAATAAAAGAGATTTCTGCTTTAGCACCTTTACATAATCCGAATAATTTAGAAGGAATTGTGGTTGCAGAAGCGCTTTTTCCTAATGCAAAACAAGCCGCAATTTTTGATACTGCGTTTTTTCAAACCTTACCAGAAAAAGCAAAAAGGTATGCCATCCCTAATTCGTTATATACAGATCATAACATTCAGGTTTATGGATTTCATGGCACAAGTCATAAATATGTCACAGAAAAAGCACTGCAGTATTTAAAATTAAAAACATCTAAAATTATTACCATTCACTTAGGGAATGGTTGCAGTATGACTGCTGTTGTAAACGGAAAGAGTGTTGATCATAGTTTAGGTTTTACACCTTCAAACGGTTTAATTATGGGAACAAGAAGTGGTGATATAGATCATGCCATTGTATTTTACTTAGTTACTGTTTTAGGTTTTGATTTAGATAAAGTCAATACATTATTAACTAAAGAAAGTGGTATGTTAGGTTTAACAGGTTATAACGATTTAAGAGATATCCAAGCACAAGCCGAAAAAGGAAATAAAGACTGTAAACTTGCTCTAGCAATGAATGCGTACAGAATTAAAAAATATATTGGAGCTTATGTTGCAGCAATGAATGGTATAGATGCTATTGTTTTTACAGCAGGAATTGGCGAAAACTCCAGTGTGATTAGACAATTGGTTTGTGAGGATATGGATGTCTTCGGAATTCATTTAGATGCGGTTAAAAATAACCTCAGATCGTCAAACATCAGAGAAATTAATACTACAGATTCTAAAACTAAAGTACTGGTAATACCTACAAATGAAGAATTAGAAATTGCAAAACAGGCATATGAGTTGGTGCATTAATTTTGGAGTTTACTAAAATAAAGAAAAGGTGCTCATCAGAACACCTTTAGTAATTACATTAAATTAATTTCAATTTATATGTGAAATGTATTTGAAAAATTTTGAGGTCCACTCATCATACTTTTCAAAAAATTAAAAACTTTTCTTTTTGTTGTTTTAACTGTTGTATTTTTCATTTGGGTTTTATTTTAATGTTTAATGAGAACTAACTATCTCTGGTGCAAATTTCCGAAGAAAAATATCATATTAACTACACATTTTTATCACATATGTATTCTATTTTAACAAGTGATATGAAACTGTTGAGTTTCTTTGGTAAAATGTAATACTTTTCAAGAGAAGTTGTAAATAAATTACATGAAAAAGAATTAACTTATATATCTTATAAATTAATTACAAATCGCATAATGACATGAGTAAACGCCATACGAACTATTCTAGACGGGAATTTGCTAAGCTATCAACAATGGGTTTAGCCAGTTTACCACTTCTGTCTTTCCAAAATGTATGGAATAAAAAAAGTTCTATAGCTTCGGAAAAGCTTAATATTCATTTGTTTTCTAAACATTTACAATTTCTTGATTATAATGATATGTCTGCAGCTGCTGCAGAAATGGGTTTTGACGGTTTAGATTTAACAGTACGACGAAAAGGCCATGTATTACCAGAACATGTGGTAGATGATTTACCAAAAGCTGTCGAAGCGATGACATCTCATGGTCTTAATCCAAAAATGATGAGTACTAATGTTTGGGATGCTAGCAATAGTGTGAATATAACTGTTTTAGAAACAGCAAGTCAATTGGGTTTTACTCATTATCGTACAGATTGGTTGACATATCCAGAAGATAAATCAATTACTGAAAGTCAGGTCTTATTTGGGAAACAAGCAAAGGATTTAGAAATTCTAAATAAAAAACTTGGACTTATTGGTGGTTATCAAAATCATGCAGGAAAGCATGTTGGTGCTCCAATTTGGGATCTTCTCCCAATTTTAGAAGTAACAAAAGGTAAACATATAGGTTGTCAATATGATATTAGACATGCTGTTGTTGAAGGTGGTGAAAGTTGGGAACTTGGATTAAGACGCATAAAACCTTTTATTAATTCTATAGTAATTAAGGATTTTAAATGGGGAATTGTAGATGGAAAATGGAAACTAATCAATGTTCCATTAGGTGAAGGTATGGTTGACTTTAATCGGTATTTTTCATTACTTAAAAAATATAAAATTAACGTTCCTGTGTCTTTACACACTGAGTATGAATTAGGAGGTGCTGAAAAAGGTCATAGTAAAATAAACATGAAAGAAGAAACTGTTTTTGGGTTTATAAAAAAGGATTTAGAATTTATTAAAGAGATTTGGAAACGAGCAGAATAACATTAAAATAAAAGCTCCAGAATTAACTGGAGCTTTATATACATTATTCAAATATTGAATGTTTCTTTTTAGCGATTTTATAAATCAATTACTTTATGTTTCATCCAATTGTGCTTGCTTAAATATAAGTACATAAAGTCAAATTTAAAACATCAATATTATCTAAATATGATGCTAAATTAGCATTCAAATTCATTATTTTCTTCGGAAATATTAAATGTTGCAATTACCGTCCGTTTTAAGACGTTTGCATCTTTTGCTCAAATCTAACAACGATAAATTCCGCAGGTCTAATCATAGCAACAAATATTTCAACAATCATATTACCTTCTTGAATATCTAAACTAGTCATTGTACTACCCAATCCAACTCTAACTCCATAAGCTTGACGTGGTGTCGCACCTGCTAAAGCACCTTCTCGCCAATATGCATTTAAATAGTTTTCAATCATGCTTTGAACAGCAACCCAAGTATTAGAAGTATTAGGCTCGAAAATAAATTGACGAATGGCTAATTTTATAGATTCTTCAATTGTGAGGACTGTACGTTTCACATTAATATATCTCCATTCATTACTATTGCCATCTAAAGTTCGTGCTCCCCAAACAATGATACCTCTACCAATAAAAGAACGTATGGCATTAATTGATTTTCCAGAGATAGAATCTACATTTAAATCTTGTTGATCGTGAGAGGGAATTTCAACTGACGGACTACTAACATTAGATACACTAATGTTTGCTGGAGCATTCCAAACACCTCTATCTGCATCAACTCTTGTATATATTCCTGCCATAGCTGCTGAAGGTGGCAGTACATTTGAAACTTCTAGTATGCCATCTATGATTGCAACATAGTTTGGACTGAGTAGTTGAAGTCCAGAATTGAGGTCTTTTTTTTCAACTTCTGTAGGATCATTGAGTTCTAAATAATGTTCTATTAAATTGGCAACATTTGTTTCTGGTAATAGTTCTGCTAATGTGTTTAAACCTAAATTAATGTTTTCAAAAGTAATGCTACTCCTTGGTGTCGTAATTGTATGAAGCCAAGGATAATATGCTGCACCATAACTTAAATATTCTGTTCCGATATATGTTCTAAAATTTGTGATCACATCATCAGGATCTCCAATTCCTGTTCTAGCTTTAAAACCGTTGTGAATATCCAAAATTGTTATTCTGTTTTTCATTTCGGCACAATGCTCAAGAACTTTTTGATATAAACTATAGCAATTGTTGGCACTGAGATTCACAGCATCAGGAACGACAATAATAGTAGGTTCTTCCTCATTTTTTAATGCATTTAATCCTTCAAAAGGATTCGAGTTAGGTGACGTACCAAGTAACTCATCGACATCGATATCTATTGATGATTGATTTTCATAAGTTCCAACAGATACAATGTAACAATCATCACCTCCATTTGCATAAAAGAACTTTAAACTTTTGTACATAAAAGCTTTGTTATTATTTGCGTAATCTATGACTTTGTCAGTTCCGCTGATATTTATAATTGGTCTAGTTTCATTAGGTTCTGGATTTAAAATATCAAACGTAGATTTAAAGTCCTCTCCAAAAATTTGGATAAATTCGAACATCGAGCTAATTCTGACAGGCTTATTGAGTACAGACAAACCATTATGAAATGCTTTTTCTGTATAACCAATAAACGCAGGTATTGCAGTTGCTCCTTGTGTGATTGATGCAGAATGCGCATTAACTTCTTCTATATAAACTCCAGGAGCTTTATATGTTGCAGCCATAATTTTTAAGTTGATTTCTATAAAAATAAGCAATTATACATTTAAAAATAGATTTCAACTCATTCATAATTAGATTTGTACATGTTATTTAACAAAAAAAGCCCATCACATTGTGATGGACTTTCCAATTTTTGGTTAAGCGTATATTAAATAACTTTTACGTTAATTGCGTTTAATCCTTTTTTTCCTTCTGTAAGATCAAATTCAACTTCGTCGCCTTCGCGAACTTCATCGATTAATCCTGAAATGTGTACAAAGTGATCTTTGTCTGAACCTTCTTCTGTTATAAATCCGAAGCCTTTAGCATCGTTGAAGAATTTTACTGTTCCTTTACTCATAATTGTAATATAATTTATTTATTAATACTAACTGTAGTTCAATTACTGTGCCACATATTATTAACGTGCCAATTTCCGAAGGGCAACCCATTGTTTAAGCATTTCTCTTGAGTCTACTGCTGGATATCCTAAAACTGTTTTGCCTGCTTGTACATCATTCATAACACCAGAACCTGCGCCAACTGTAGCTCCAGAATGTATAGTTGTGTGATCTTTTATTGAAGCACTTCCTCCAATGATTACACCATCTCCAAGCGTCACAGAACCTGCTAAACCACTACTTCCTGCCATAATACAAGAACGACCTAATACACAATTATGCGCAATTTGAACTAGGTTATCAATCTTACATCCATCGCCAAGTATTGTAGAACTAAATTTTCCGCGGTCAACACAAGAATTAGCACCAATTTCAACAGCATTTCCTATGACAACGTTTCCTATATGTGGAATTTTAACCAATCCTCTGCCATCATCACTAGGACGATATCCAAAACCATCTGCTCCAATACTCACATTAGTATGAAAAATACAATGGCTTCCAATCACAGAACGTTCTCTAATCACTGTACCAGACCAAATGGTGGTTTGATCACCAATAGTGGTTTCATCCAAAATAGTCACATTTGGATATATGATTACACCTTTACCAATCACAACATCTTTACCAATATAACTACCTGCTCCTACTTTACAGCCTTCTCCAATTGTTGCCGAAGCATCAATAACTGCTGTTGGATGAATATCTGTTTCAAAATGTGGTGCAGTTGGCGTGAATTCTTCTAATAATTTAGCCATCGCTAAATCGGCATTTTTAACTTTGATAATGACTCTGTTTTCTCCAGGTTCTAAATCAATATTATCATTGGCAATTGCTAAAGAGGCTTTAGAATCTGGCCACATAGCTGCATATTTTCGGTTTCCTATAAACGTTGCTTGTGTATTATTTGCTTTTTTGATTTGCTCTAATCCTGAAATTTTATGTGAGGTTTCACCTAAAACTTCTCCGTTTAATAAGGTGTTTATCTCTTGTATAGTCAATGACTTCATTGGTATGATTTTAAATTTTGAATTGTTAATGACCCACAAGATAGTAAATCGTTAGACATATTTTAAAAATCTTTTCTTCGGAAATTCTTCAGATAATAGAAAAAGTAAAGTTGAGTTTAAGGACGTAAATACATTCTATATTTAGGCCTCTAATTTTAAAATGATCTAAAAACAAGAAATTGAAACCCTATATTACAAACGTTCTAATCGAGATTTGTAACCTGCTAAGTCGTTTTCAAATCCATAAACAATATTTCCGTAGAGATTCACATACAAAAACCGTAATGAAGCTATTTTAGATTTAAATTTATCACTACTCAAATACCGAATACAATCGTCTTTACATTTATAGTCTGTGATTAATTCAACATACCAATCTTCGGTTTTTTCAATTTCAGATAAATTAGCAGTTAATTTCTCATAGATTATATTTTCAATATCATTTATATTCTTAGCATACAATTTATACATACTGCTCACTGCAATAAGTTCTTTAGACCGTGCACTATTATCTAGAGTTGCATTATCTATTAAATTAATAGCAGTTTGATCTAAAGGCAAATCATAGACATCATATAATAATGTACTAACCATAGAATTACTTTTAACTTTTGACCTATCATAATCGCGATCTAAAGCTTTTAAATAAATGTTTTGAATGGTATCTAAATCGTTTTGAAATGCCTTAGTTTTTTGAATATCTTTTTTAATTTGTAAAATAACTTTTTTGGTAAGCTCACTATTGATGTTGGCTAATTGCCTGTTATTATTCCAGTTATTAATACCCAAAGCAATGAGAATCCCAATAATTACAAGTAGAATTTCACCAAAAGCATAGGTTAAATATTTGCTTAATCTTGAGCCTCTTAATACTTGAAATCGTTTTTTATGGAATAGCTTCATATAATATGATCGTGTTTGGTTTGCTTGTATGTTGTGTGGTTAAACAACTAATTTAGTAAATAAAAACCGAATAGAAAATCAGAGTAGATTTTCTTAATTAGATAACAGCAAACTAATAAATATAAAGAGTTTTAGCTTTAATTTTTAATTTTTCTAATCGGTTTGATGAGACACTACTTTAAGTCCGACAACTGAGATAATTAATGTTGAAATGAAAAATAGACGCCAAAATGTTGCAGGTTCTTTAAAGATGAATATTCCAACCAAAACTGTTCCTACAGCACCAATACCTGTCCAAACTGCATATGCTGTACCAATTGGTAATTGTTGCGTTACTTTTATAAGAAGTAGCATACTTATTACTAAACACACCAAGAAACCCATGTACCAATACGTTGATTCATTTCCTGTTGCTTCTTTTGCTTTTCCTAAGCAAGCTGCAAAAGCAACTTCAAAAAGTCCAGCAATTATTAATAATATCCAGTTCATTTATGTTTTTTCTGTGTTAATACAGTGATTTTTTATTTCGAAAATTCATTTAAAACAGCCATTGCTTTGTCTGTGTCTTTTATATCAACAAAAATATGATCGTGATAATACGCAGCTACCACATTGCAACTAATTCCATTATCTGATAATGCTTTTGAAAATGCAGCTGTTAATCCAACTGCTTCTAAAGAAGAATGAACTGTAAGTGTAATCCAGGATGCGACATAAGAATACTCTAAATTTAGTTGGTCTGCGACTTCCTTTTTAGCAATAATGGTAATACTTTCTTCTTCTTTAAAAGTCATAATAACTTGGCTCAAGTTAATGTGATCCAAATGTTCTGTTTTACAAAATACAAATTCGCCTACATTGTGTTTAGGTTTCATTGATTTTAAAAGGACATCTAATTTTTTTTCTCCGTTCATTTATATTATATGATATTATCAATAATTTGGTCAATTTCCTTATTTGTATTAGAAATCAATTTGACTATTACGGTGTACCATCAACCTTAAAAGTAGTTCATAATTTTGAAATCTTAGATTTAATTACTGCTAACCTACATTTAAGATTTTATCTAGTAAATAGAAATAATCAACTAGCTATATACGATGATACCTGTTAACTTTTTAATTTAACTTATTTAATTCATTCTCTATTTCTAAGTGTATCTGATCTAACTGTTGGGAATATTTGTCTGTGTCTTCTTTAATTGTTTTTCGGAATAACTCAAAAGCCTGAATCCTTAGTTCTGAGTATTTTAAAAGTATTTCATTTTGTTCTATTAAATCAGATGGTAAATCCCCTAAATTATTAGTATTATTAATGATTTCAATATTTTCTATCCATTTAGGAATAGTCTTTTCATCTAACTCTTGAATAAGGGAATGTGAAGTTTCTGTATTTATATGGTCATAAAAAATTAATGATTCATTTTCGTTTTTTGAGAATTTTGATATTTGGGTATCATACTTTTCATAAAGTTCATTGTCTGTTGAAAAATAAGCATATCCGAATAAACCAATTCCTATTATTAAAAGTGAGACAAATCCTATTCCTGCGGCTCTCCATCCAGAAAAGAATGAGTTACCATTTTCTTTATGATTCTTTAAAATAACACCTTGTTTACGTTCTACAATCCATAATATAATTCCTGTATAAATTAAGGGAATTATCATACTTGGAATTTTGTCAATTATGTCTTCGGGAACCAGAAATATTCCTACAAAAAGTACTATAGTAGCTATAATACCGATTATTAAAGATTTTCGTCCTTCATCTGGTTTATTTAAAGCATTGAAATTTTCATTAATCATATATCCAGCAGCTAAAGGGCCACCCAAAAAGGTTGCTCCTCCTATTGCTCTAGTTGAATGAAGTTTGATGTCTTTAGTCTTATTATTAATTATCGTTTCAGTTTCTGTCATTATTTTAGCTTGTAGGTAACACGTTCGTTTATGATTAGTTATTTTGGATAGGTCTAAAATAATAAAAGAAAGCGAGCCAGACGGAAATCTTTAGGATTTTACAGTTACACTTCAGTTTTTAATTTTCAGGAGTGTTCCAAATAAATCCAATATGCCAAACTTTCTTGTTGTTTTCATCCATGTTATACTCCCATAATATTAATATTTCAGGATAGTTTTCAGAAATGAACCATTTAGCATTTTTCCTAGACAAGTCAACATTTTGCTGAGTTTCTTTAAAATGATATTTTGTTAGTTCTTTTTCAAAACTAGAAACCATATCATTATTTCTTGTTAAGAAAGATGAATTTAATGAACCATCATTTGATAAAGAAAAGTTTACCCTTATTTCCTTCTGTCCAATATCAGTCAATCCACATTTAAAATGAGTATAATAAGTGAATGTTGGCATTACCTTTTTTTCATTGAAACAAAATCCATAAGGTGTAATAAATTCAGAAAACTTTGAAGGCGTATCACATGTTTTAGTGGCATCCAGTATTGTTTTTAATTCAATAGTTTGAGCAAAAGTATTTACTGAGGTTACAATAAGTAGTATTAATGCTAAGTAGAGTGATTTATTCATTTTAATTGGCTTTAATGATAGAAACATAACTAAACTATTAAAAAGATTTTATTGTTTTAACCTTTTAACATCTAATTAACAGCCAGTACTTTAGTTAAATTTTATTGTTGTTATGAATACACAAAAAGCCTTTTTATTTATTCAAAAAGTGAAGATGTATTTTGGTGTTCCGGTTTTATATTATAATGATGTTTTCAAATGACATACATACCAAGCAATTAGATATACAAGTTGTTGTATATAGTTTTATTCTTTTATGTTTTTTGGTTCAATAGTCATAAAAGCAACTAAGATACTATCTTTAGTATACTTTAAATTTGCTAAAAAATGCTGATCACTATTTTTAATAAAATTTTGAAGATTATTATTTGCATATTGACGAAAATGGATATCATAAGCTTCTGGTTTAGCTCCAGAAACAGTTGAGTGTATGTGACGATTATCATCAGTGTTGCCATAATCACCAGGTAAAACAGTTTTTACAAAAATCCTACCTTTTTTGTCTGTTATTGCAAATGCATTTAGTCTTGCTGTTGATTCATTATTAGGATCTATTTGTTCATATTCACCTTGAGCTGTAGCTTGATAAAAAAATACTTTTTGATTATTTATTATTTCTTTTGTTTCTTTAGTTATATAAGTTAAACAAAGCACTAGTTGCTTACCATTCTCATTTTCATTAGCTATTGTAGCAATATTATCATTATTCAGTTTCTTGAATTCAGTAAGAATTTTTTCTTCATCTGAATTAATCAATGGTATTGCTCTATCTATTGTGCAACTTAAATTTATAAAAATAAGGCAGATTAAAATTATCCTCATAGCATTTAGTTCAATATACCGAAAACGTGTTTGTGTTTTTATTATTTTTTAATTTCATCTCTAATCAATGAAATTAGTTCATTAATTGATTGCTCTATATGAATAAGATTGTTTTTATTAAACGATAACATTCCATAGATGTCTCTAGCTTCCGAAGCTAGTTCAAAGTAGTGCTTTTCAAAAAGTTCTGGTGTTGTACTTTGAGCAATAGTTAGTTCTGGTGCAAATTCCACAACTTGTCCGATTTTTTCTCTTATTACAGAACCCAATTCATTATGATATTTGTTGTCAATTTGGGAATCTAAATCTTCATAAGCTTTATATTGATAATCGTAAAGATTAATAAGTAACGACTTTATTTTATCGGATTTTATTAAATCAAAACCATTGTTTGAAGTAAGTAAGTTATAAACTCCAGATTTTGGAATAAAACTTCTGCCTGTATTCCCAAAAACCATTAAATAATTGTTAAGATTTTCTTCATTAAGTTCTAAAAGCTCTGTGTTCTTTTCTAATGGAATGATTTTACGTAGTACTTCTAATCCTATCATATTCCTTTCAATAGTTTTTTGAACTGTAATTGAGTCTTGCTCTAGCGATGTAAGCAAATTGAGATAGATTTCTTTCGCTAAATGTGTGGCTTGCCTATCCTCATTCCAATTATTAATAGATAATGCAATTAAAATCCCAATAACCACAAGTATTATTTCGCCAATTGCATATGTTAGATATTTTCCAAACTTATTTTCAGTCAGCATTTTTTGTCTAATTTTTCTAAAGAATTTTATCATATTTATTTCCCGAGAAAGCGGGAATCTTATTGGTTGGTCATTATAAAGTCACAACGTGTTAGTATATGGTTACTTCGTTGGCTAAGACTAAATTAGCAAAAGAAAACGAACCTAAGAGGAATCCGTAGGGTTTTCAGAGTATGCACAAAACGAGTCATTAATTATTCACGGTTTTACCCACAGTTATTTCTTTCGAGTTATATAATATAAATTCCAAGTTCCTGAATTAGATTCTATAATGTCAGGAAATCCATCGTTATTTATATCTCCAATTTCTATATTATAAGTATCGTCTTTTAAGTCATCTCGTAAACCAATTTCTATAAATTCGCCATTTTCTTGACCTAAATAAACATAGTTTCGTTCCTCCGAGTTTCCCTCGATAATGTCTAAATATCCATCCTTGTTCAAATCTGCTACTTTAATCGATAACGTTGAGCGTTCTGTTTTGAAATCATAAACTCTTTTAAAATTCAAATTTTTGTCTCCAAAATAAATACTGTTTTTTGAACCTAAATTTCCTACTACGACATCTAAAAATCCGTCTTTGTCAAAATCTGCAATGTCAATAGAACGCGATTCATCTTCTTCATTCCCAAATTCTATTACTTTTAAAAAATTCTGTTTTCCATCATTTATAAAAATTTTATTTTTACTCTGTCGTTCTGCTGTAATTAAATCCAAAAATCCGTCTTTGTTTATATCAACGATTTTCGTTTGAATTGTTTGGTCAGATTGGTTACCATAAGTGATGATATTTTCAAAGTTGCCTTTTGTATCGTTAAGGCAAATTTCGTTTTCGGCTTTTCTATTTGAAAGTACTAGGTCAAAATCTCCATCATTGTCAATATCCACAATTTCAAGATGTCGTGTAGGTGATATTGAGCCAAAAGAAATTTCTTTATCGAAATTTTGATTGGCTGAACCAAAATAAATTTTATTATTAATGTTGTCATTAGCTACAGCAATATCCATAAACCCATCATTGTTTAAATCGGCACTTTTCACAGAATAAGAAGCGTCAAGAAAAATTCCAATAGGTTGGGCTAATTTGAAACCTCCTTTTCCGTCATTGTAGTAAATATAATTCTGTTCTGCCCAATGTCTTCCATTAGCTACAAGTGCATCTAAATCTCCATCTTGGTCAACATCTGATAATGTTATTGAAGCAGTTCGGTTGGATTGAGTGCCAATGGAAAAAAATCCATCTCTATTAACAAACGAGATATTTTGAGAAAATCCATTTAACGAAATTCCAATAATTATAATAATGAATATGTTTTTTTGCATTTCAGTCTTAATTGTGCAAGTTGTTGTGTGCAGTTTTTACTTTATTATTATCTGAATCTAGTATTAATAGTTAGAATATTATATTACCTGAACAGGCAAGTGTTTCGTAATTGCAGCCCTGACTATGATTTTCAGTTTGTGAAGTGTACATAGACGTGCCAACATAATTTGTGCCATCATATACTCCGTTAAACTCATATACTTGAGTATTTTCTAACTCTTCTTGAACAGAATTACAAACTTGACTTGTAGTTCCAATTTTTTCAACAATAAATGTTAGATTAGTACCATCAAAAGTGTAATTACCAGTACCATAAATTCCATAATTTACACTTCCATCTAGAAAAAAAGTTATATTACTACCGCCTATAACACCACCACCATCACAATTTAGATTACCGTTACTAATAAAAGTACTAAAATTAAGACTAACTTGATTTTTACTGCCTGACCAGTTTCCATTCATATTTAATTCATTGTTATTCCATGTACCTGAAGCATTATTTTCAACCATCTCTCCAATAAAAGTGCTACCAGAAGAAACATTACCTAGCGTTGCTGTTAAAATTCCATTTAAGCTAATATTGCCAGAGATATTAAATGATTGATTGAAAATTGTAGATGTTGCAGTTCCTGATACTATACCATATTGACTTACATCAATATTCCAAGTTCCATTATCATTTCCTGAATAAGTACCTACCCAATTGCCTTGAAAATTATTGATCAAACAGATTTGACCGTCGCATAAATCTATCTCTAATTCTGAAGTATCCTCAAGCATATCCAAAATTAAATCTTCATTGCTACATATGAATTGAGAATAATTAGGACTACATGCATTATTTTGTGAAAATGATGAACTTCTGCTAAAGTTGCAAACATCATTAAAGACACAGTTATAAACTGGGAAATCTTCTGGGTTATTGTCTATCCAATAGATTATTCCAGCAATTATAGCAATTGTTACTGCGGCAGCAAGCCATGACGATTGAGAGGCTTGAGAGTTTCTATTTGAATTTTCTGAAAGAAATTTGATATGCTCAAGAACATCTATATTTTGGTTTAAAGTATTTGATAGAATAATATCATCAGCAGAATCTTCTATAAATGCATAACTATCTAATTCACTCGTATTGTCGTTTTGTGATGTTTCAGCTTCCGTACCATAATATAATGTTCCATTTTCGTATATCAAGTAGGCTATATTTGATAGGCTTCCACTTGTTGTGTTTTGTTGGTATATAGAATTAATATTTCCATTTTCATTAAAAGAAATTATAGTAGATGTATCTGAACCATCATCACCTACTAAATGAGAAAGTCTTTCTATATTACCTTGATTATCAAATTTAAAATAAGAGGTAACTTGAAAATCTTCACTTGGCATATATATAGATTTTGGGGCAATAGCATTAATAGAATTGTCAAGTCTAATAATTCGGGCTTCGAAATTTGTAATTGGCTTGTTATCGTCTTCTGAACAAGAAAACGTAAAAGCTAATAAGATAATTATCAGTAAAGTAAATGATTTTTTCATAATAATAAGTTATTGATTAATAGCTTGTTAAAAGTAAGGGAATTATTATTAACATAAATACCCAATAATAGGTATTCGTTTCTCAAATTGCACACAACGTGTTGTGTATGGCTAGTTGCGTTGTTTCAGCAACTAACTTATTAAAAAAGCGTGAACCTTTGAGAAATCCGTAGGATTTTCCAAGTAGGTAAGAACCAAGCATTTATTTTTATACGTTGTTGTGCTTTCGTTATTTTTATTGCTGTTCAATTTCTTTTTGAATTATACTATTCAACTTATTAAGTTCATTATATCTATATTCTAAAGCGCTTTTATACCTTGTTCTCATTGCAATAATGGATTTTATAATACTCAAGTAAGTTTTGTCTTGTTTTAATTCTTCATAGTTATTAGGTTTCATTGAAATAAAATTATAAGAATTAAAAAGGGACTGAATATGTGGTAAAACTATATTTGACTTATAATCCTGAAATCTATTTTCTATAACTTGTATATAATCGTATGTATAACCGTTTACTTTTGAGGCATAGAATCGAATCGAATCATTTGATATAAAATACATTCCCTCTTCCTTAGCCATTTCGAATGCCATTTTATTTGGTGATAAAGACCAAAGCCTTAATGATTGCATAAAATGTTTATTTAAAGAATCATGATATTCTGCTTTATTTTCTATATGCTGTATTATGAGATAAGATGACCTTTGGCTTACGTTAATAGAATCTAAGGCATTATTCATCTCTTCAATATCTTGGCTTACATCAACAGACAATTCTGAAATGACCTTTCTTTCAAAAATAGAATCTTTGCGTGATTCATTCCAATTATTAAGTTGAAGTGCTATCAAAATTCCAATTACAACTAGTATAATTTCTCCAATAGCATATTTAAAATACTTTCCAGTTTTATTTTCCATCAGTAAATTTTGTCTAATTTTTTTAAAGAATTTTATCATATTTATTTCCCGAGAAAGCGGGAATCTTATTGGTTTATGGTAATGAAGCACAACACACAAATATAACCAATTACCCTAAAACATAAATAAAAAAACACCTTCTCAACATAAGCAAGAAGGTGTTTTAAATCTATTTATTTTGAAAATTTTTAAATCATTTAGGATCTAGAATCTCTTCAATACGTTTTACTAAATCCCTATAATGATATTTAGTCACTGTATTTACTTGTCTATTTCCAGCTGCAGCTACTTGGCGCTTTAAAGTATTAAGTTCTCCACGAACTAAAGCTCTAATATCACTTTGCGACACATTAAAATAATCATCATTTCGTCTCGATTCTAAATCTTCGGTCATGAGAAATTCCATACGATCAACATAAGCACGCTGTAAGTTTCTACGATATACATCTACATTTTTAGTGACATTAGTTTCAGAGAAGACACCTTTTCTCAAATCTTGCATCATAGATAACGCACTGTAATTTGAAGCATCAATACTTTCGTGATCTATTAAACGTCCTAATTTATCAAAACTCAATAAACCATCTAAATACCTGCTTTGTAAACGTCTTAAACGTTCAGTATATCCATTATAATTAATGTTTTGAAGTATCGTTTTATCAACCAACCATTGTGGTGTTTCAAACGCGTTATCATGTAACCATTGCATAGATTGCTGTTGTTTTAACTTCGGAACAGCTTGATAGGCTATTCCGCCTTGGCTTGGTGTAATTAAATGCTCTTCTACACCTCCAACATTTCCTAAAACGTGACCAATATATCTATTATAGCAACCTAATAATTCGCCATACAATTCCTCTAAATCATCATAATTGTTAGTTTGAGTACTCGTCCATTGCGGAAGGTTTTGAGCCACATATTTCAGATTTTTAAGCGCATAATCAGATGCTTTAATGGCATCGTTACCAATATCTTCTGTTTGAGACGTAGGATCAAATCTAGACCGTTGCTTTCCAAAGACATATTTAGCATCTCCTGCTTTGTCCATAATCCATTTATCAAGTGTGGTTTTCTCAGCTTCCGCAGAAAAAGTTCCAGGAATATTACGATAACCCCAATTTATAGCATAATGATCATAAGGTCCAATTTGACGAACAAATCTAATATTTTCATCACCTGGTTGCGCAATATAATTGTAACGTGCATAATCCATAATTGTAGATGCGATACCGAACTCTTGGGTAAAAGTTCCATTTCTATAACTCTCTACATCATACGCTTTACTTGCACTCATATTATGTGGTAAACCTAGCGCATGACCAACCTCATGAGCAATAACCATTTTCATCATTTCACCAATATCTTCTGCAGGAGTATCTAAAGTTCTTGCACTTGGGTTTGCTGCTCCAGTTTCTAATAAATACCGATTTCTATAAGAACGTAAATGATTATGGTACCATATAATATCGCTTTCAATAATTTCACCACTACGAGGATCAGAAACACTTGGACCCATTGCATTTCTAGTTTCACTAGCTACATATCTTATCACAGAATATCTTATGTCTTCTGGACTAAAATCTGGATCTTCTTCTTTTGTTGGTGGATATTTAGCAATAATTGCATTTTTAAAACCCGCACTTTCAAAAGGACCTTGCCAAAGCTCAATGCCTTCTTTTATGTATTTACGTAAACTTTCTGGTGTTGCAGGATCTAGATAATACACGATTGGTTTTATAGGCTCTACCAATTCGCCTCTGGCATAAGCCTCAGGATCTTTTGGTTCTAATCGCCATCTTTGAATGTAAGTTTTACGATCTGCTTTTAATTTTTCACTACCATAATCCACTTGGCTAAATGTAAACCAACCTACACGATCATCTGCAAAACGAGGTTGCATTGGCTCTTCAGGTAATAAAATCATAGATTGATTCATTTGTAAACTTATCGTCTCTGCTGATCTTGATGAAGGTGGTTGCGATGCATTATATGTCATGTCTTGTACGACTTCTATATTCTGCGGAAAACTTTTCATCCCATTAATAAAACTTCGAGAAGCATCCAAGTTTCTAACTTTATAAGTTGTTCTTAAATAGCTTGGCAAACCACTTATAGCTTTGACATCACTACTATAAAATTTAGTCACATCAACTACTATAGCTGTAGAATCTTTACTGAATGCAACAATATCAAAACCGAATAATGTTGGTTCATAATTATTTGATTTTACTGAAATACTAATTGGCAACTCTTCATCTGCTACCGAATTATAAGATCGTTCTTTAATCAAAACTTTTGTATCAAAACGCTCCCAAGCAACAAGTCGCTCACCTGTTTTAGATCCTGCATTGATATAACCACCTCCTAAATTTGCTGGTATTTTTGCAATTCTACTAACAAGTAACATGTCTTTACCCAAATGCTCATTAGGAATTTCGAAATAGTACTTCTCTCCTACTTTATGAACTTTAAATAATCCGTCATCTGTAATAGCTTCTTTGGTGATGACTTTATCATAAGGTTTAATTTTACCTTGATTTTTTTTAGGTGCAGGTTGTACAGCTTCGGTTTTATTCTTTTTATTACGCTTATTTTTTTTGGATTGCGCTTGTTGAGTTAAAGGCATTAAAGAGATTAGTAATGCCAATGCATACAGAAACGTTTTTTTCATTTTTGAGTTGGTTTAATTTGTATAGTTCCTAAAATTAATAAATCGAACTAAAGAAATTATGAATTTCACAAAACTTTAATGTCTTCGTATAGCTTTTAGCAAATGAGACAATAATGATTAGGATAGCGTTACTAAGATTTTCGCTTAGTTTGTAAGTTTGATTAAACTAAAAATAATAAGTATGAAAATCAATTATGAATATAATGATGTTACAGCAAGCGAAAGCTTAGAAACATTTACAGAACAAAAATTAGAATCAATTTTTACACGTTTTGACTTTGTCATTAGAGCAGATGTATTTTTCAAAACTGAGAACACTTCTAGTGATCAAACAGGAATGATTTGTGGTATTAGATTAAGTGCTCCTGGTCCTCGATTATTTGCAGAAGCTTCTCATGATAATTTTAGGGATGCTATTTCAGAAACTGTAAATGAACTCACCAAACAACTAAAAAAAAGAAAAGAAAAAATGAAAACATATTAAATATGTAATCATTTGTTTAGGTGATATTTAAACGAATTTATAAACATGTAATTCTCTTAAAATATTCACAATTTTAATTTTTGATAGTCCGTATGGACTTTAACATCGTAAATATAAACGTAAACCAATTTAAAACTAATTAAACAGTATGAGACGAATTTCAGTAATAGTATTATCAGCTTTATTTTTCACAGCATGTGTTTCTAAAAAGAAATATTTGGCTCTAGAACAAGATAACGGAGAATTAAAGAGTGAACTGACTAAAACTAAGGTTGCAAATGAAGAACTAGAATCTAAGTTTGCTAAAATACAGCAACGTGTTGACAGCTATAATTCTAAAATAAATGAACTTACCAATGACAATAATGCAAAGTTAGTATCTGTTGATGGTGTAGTAATTTCAGAAAATCAAAAAGCAGCAATGCGAGAATCTCTTAAAAATGTTCCTCCTGCTTATATGGCAACTGCAAAAACATTAAAAGATTCTATGAATTTAGCAATGCAATTCAACTTAAAGTCATCATTAGAAAATATTGATGAAGATGAAGATATTGCGATCAATATCGAAGAAACAGTTGTAATGATTTCAATTTCAGATAAAATGTTATTCAATTCTGGAAGCTACAAGATTAGCAACAAAGCGAATGAAATTCTACAAAAAATCGCTAATGTTATTAATTCTGAAGAAAGTTTAGATGTTATGGTAGAAGGTCATACAGATAATAAATTAATGAAAAACACTGCTGCAGTTAAAGATAACTGGGATCTAAGTGTTTTAAGAGCAACTTCTGTTGTTAGAAAATTACAAGATGATTATAATGTTGCACCAGAGCAATTAATTGCTGCAGGTCGTAGCTTTTATAAGCCATTAACAACAAATGACACCAATGAAAATAGAGCGATAAACCGTAGAACACGTATTGTGATTTTACCAAATATTGACAAATTTTTTGCGATGATGTCATCAAAATAAAACTTACTTAACCTATAGTAATTTGTGGTTAATTAATCCTGAAAAAGGCCGTTGTTTCAACGGTCTTTTTTATGTTTAAGTGTTAAGTGTCAAAATCTTTTTTAAATTTGAGGTAATTGAAATACTTAACCTATGAAAAAAATTACGTTTATAATTTTATTCTATTTCACAACTTTATCTCAAGCACAACCTAGTGTAGCAAGAGAATGGAATGAAATGACTTTAACTGCAATTAGAGCAGATTTTGCAAGACCTACAGTACATGCCAGAAATTTATTTCACACGTCTGTATTGATGTATGATGCTTGGGCACTATTTGATTCTCAAGCAAAAACGGTATTTCTAGGTAAAACTTTTGGAGATTATAATTGTGTATTCAATGGTATTGCAACACCTGCAAACATTGATACTGCAAGACATGAAATTATTAGTTTTGCAATGTATAGATTACTCAATCATCGTTTTTCTAATTCACCTGGTGGCACAGCGTTATTAGACGAATTTGAAACGCTTTTCACTTCCTATGGTTATGATCCTAATTTCACATCTGTTGATTATAGTACAAATTCGTATGCAGCTTTAGGTAATTATATGGCTAATGAAATGATTGCTTTTGGTTTACAAGATCACTCTAATGAACAGAATGATTATGCTAACCAATTATATGGACCAATAAATTCGCCATTAATTTTAGAAAACTACTATGAAACTAATGATATTGACCCTAATCGTTGGCAACCATTAGCTTTTGATGTATTTGTAGATCAAAGTGGTAATGAATATCCATTAGATACACCTCCTTTTTTAAGTCCAGAATGGGGAGAAGTAACACCTTTTTCATTATCTCCTTCTGATTTACAAATTTTAAACAACGGTTTTGATAGTTACGTCTATAATGATCCTGGTGCTCCAGTTTATATTCAAAATTCAAATGAAGATGGCATTAGTGATCCTTACAAATGGAATTTTGCATTAGTCGCATCTTGGGCTTCACATTTAGATCCCAACGATCCAACGATGATAGATATCTCACCTGGTGCAATAGGAAATTTTGATTTAAACAACCTACCTCAGACGTTTGCAGAGTATCAATCTTTCTATGATTTCACAAATGGTGGAGACGCAAGTACTGGACATACTATAAATCCTAAAACCGGTTTAGCTTACACTCCTCAAATGGTTAAACGCTCTGACTATGCAAGAGTGCTTGCAGAATTTTGGGCAGATGGACCAGACTCTGAAACACCTCCAGGACATTGGTTTACTATTTTGAATTATGTGAGTGATCATCCTTCCGTAGTAAAAAAAATAGCAGGTATTGGTGCTGTTGTTCCTGATTTAGAATGGGATGTCAAATCATATTTAACGCTTGGTGGTGCTATGCATGATGTTGCAATTAATACTTGGGGAATTAAAGGATATTATGACTATGTAAGACCGATTTCGGCAATTAGATATATGGCAGGTAAAGGACAAAGTACAGATGCTAGTTTACCGAGTTATGATGTACATGGTTTGCCTTTAATTGACGGACTTATTGAACTAATAGATTCTAGTGATCCATTAAATGGTGAAAACAATGAAAATTTGAACCGAATAAAAATTAAATCTTGGAAAGGTCCAGATTTTATTGCAGACCCTTCTACTGATACAGCTGGTGTAGATTGGATTATTGGTACACATTGGTGGCCTTACCAACGAGGCACTTTTGTAACGCCTCCATTTGCTGGCTATTTATCTGGACACTCAACATTTTCTCGTGCTGCAGCAGAAGTTTTAACACAGTTTACTGGTGATGCCTTTTTTCCTGACGGAATGGGAACTTTTGATATCACTCAAAATGACTTTCTAGTATTTGAAGTTGGTCCTACTCAAAGTTTTACTTTACAATGGGCTACATATCAAGATGCATCTGACCAAACCAGTTTGTCTAGAATTTGGGGAGGAATACATCCACCAGAAGATGATATCAAAGGAAGAATTATAGGTGATAAAATTGGAAAAGACGCATTTAACTTAGCTATAACATATTTTGATGGGACTTTAAATAGTCCTGAATTTGATACAGAACATCCTGTTACTATGTATCCAATACCATTTAATGATATGGTTCATATGACTTCAACTCAAGAGTATAGTGTTGGAATTTATGCCTTAGATGGAAAATTAGTGTTGGCAACCCAACTTCAAAATGGCCAGAATACTATAAACACAACTAATCTAGATTCTGGATTATATTTTGCAAAATTCAGCTCTAAAAATAATGAGGCTTCATTTATTAAAAAAATCATAAAATACTAGTACTTTCTATTCTACATAAGGTAATTTTGCACAAAATATTTTACCTATGTTATCATTATTAAATAGCTTTAGAATTGTAGCCATTTTAGAAGGTGTATCTTACATACTATTATTGTTTATTGCAACACCAATAAAGTACTTGGCAGATAATCCAATGTTTGTTAAATTATTAGGAATGCCTCATGGTGTTTTGTTTTTAGCATATATTGTTTTAGCCATTATGGTTGGATTAGAATTAAAATGGAAAACAAAAACCTTATTAATTGTACTACTAGCTTCTATCATACCATTTGGTACATTTTATATTGAAAAAAAATATTTAAAACCAACTAAGTAATGGACAAATTACAATGTTTTTTTTATGATTACTTTGTATCTATCGGAGTTTCTGAAATATCTGCAAAATATTTCAACATGCTCAGTTTGTTGGTTATATTATTAGTGATTACATACATTGCAGATAAAATTACTAGACGTATCCTAATTTCTTTCTTCGGAAAATTCTCAGAGCGTACTAAAACAAACTTTGATGATTTATTAGTTAATAATCGTGCGCCTCGAAATATTGCCCATCTTGTTCCATTAATTATTACAATTAAACTATTTCCTGTCGTTTTTAAGGATTTTCCGCAGTTCGAAATATATATACTAATTGTTTTAAAAGTAGCGACTATTGTTCTCACATTGTGGATTATACGAAGTGTTCTAAAAACATTTGAAGCTTATTTTAAAACCTTACCTAGATTAAAGGACAAACCCATAGATAGTTATATACAGGTTGTGATGCTATTTCTTTGGATCATAGGTGTTGCTTCTATTTTGGCCATATTAATAGATTTATCTTTCTTAAAATTCTTTACTACGTTAGGTGCTGCATCTGCTGTTTTATTATTAATTTTTAAGGACACCATTTTAGGATTTGTAGCGAGTATTCAAGTTGCTATTAATGATAGCGTTCGTATTGGTGATTGGATTACCATGGAAAAATATGGAGCAGATGGTGATGTTATTGAAATTAATTTGTCAACCGTCCAAGTTCAAAATTTTGACATGACTATTACCAACATTCCAACTTATGCACTAATTTCAGATTCTTTTAAAAATTGGCGAGGAATGCAAGCTTCTGGTGGTAGACGTATAAAAAGATCTATCATTTTAAAAGCTAAAAGTATTAAGTACCTTAATGATAAGGATATTGAAAAGCTAAAAAAAATAGAGTTAATCACCACATATCTTAATCAGCGTCAAAAAGATATTAATGCTTTTAATGAAGGTAAAAATGTTGATAAATCTGTAATGATAAATGGACGTAACATGACCAATTTAGGTGTGTTTAGAAAGTACTTACAGACCTATATTGAGCAACATAGCGCAGTGAACAAAGACATGTTTATTATGGTGAGACAATTGGCTCCAACACCTCAAGGTTTGCCTTTAGAGATTTATTGCTTTAGTAGTGATAAACGTTGGGAAAATTACGAGTATATCATGAGTGATTTATTTGATCATACACTTGCTGCAGTTCCTTATTTTGATTTAGAGATCTATGAATTGAATGCTGGGATAGGAGAATAATTACTTATCCTCTAGCCTATCTTTAACAAATTCGATTTGTGTTTTGCCATGAGGACATGGTTTTCCATTTTCGCCTAAATTTACCATGATTATATTGTCTACGGTAATTATAGTTTCTCGTGTCATCTTATTGCGAACTTCACATTTTAATGTTAATGAAGACTTTCCAAATTTGAGAACTTCAATTCCTATTTCAATAATATCACCTTGCTTTGCTGAGGCCATAAAATTAATTTCGGACATATATTTAGTTACAATCTTAGAATTCTCCAGCTGAATTATAGTGTATAAAGCTGCTTCTTCATCAATCCAAGCTAAAAGTTGACCTCCAAATAATGTTTGGTTAGGATTTAAATCTTCGGGTTTTACCCATTTTCTTGTATGAAATCTCATAAGTGTTTCTGTTATTTATTTTTCCTTTTCTTGAGTTAGCGTGTTGCTAGCTATAGATATTTTACTTCTTAACCATTTTGGATTTATAAAATTTCCGAAGTAAAAATTAAATTCATAAAATGATAACTAGCACATTTCAAAAGTAATGGTTTCTTATGGTATAGTTAACATTTGCCAATTAGAAAAAGTTATCAATATATAGCTATTTATAATTTGTTAATAACAACGTTGAAAACATATATGCGTCCTTTAAAATCACCAATCCATTATCTCTATATTTAATAAAAAATAAAGCCATGAATGATCGATCTACCAATTTAAAATCTATACGTCCAATCATTGCAACTGCTCAGGTAAATGATAGTATGAGCCTTGATGAATGCTTTCAAAACACCACATTGCGACCTATTATTAAAATGCAAAATCATTTATTAATTATGGTTTTTAAAAACTATATTTTTAAACGTAAGAATGTATTTTATGATTTATCATTACCGAAGCAATTGGATTATATTGATCATACGATTAATAAGGATATGAAATTTAGAAATTCTTTAAAAGGGATGATTATTGGTCAATTTACTGTGGAGGAATATGCCATTTATATTAAAAATTCTTCGGCATTAAACAAACGTATGATGAATATCGTTAAAGAGCGATTGGTCAATAATATTCAATTATTTAGTCAACCATTAGCAACAGCTATATGAGCCAAATTAAGTCACAACTTCTAGAAGTTTGTTTCGCTTACGTTAATAAACGTATTGCTAATTATAAAGATGAAATAGAAACGATAAAAGATTCTATAGAAAATAACGATAAAGGTGATGAAGAGGATGATTCTGGCAATGGAAAACTCTATAATGACCTAGAAAAAAATTCACAACATTTGAGTGATGCAAGAAAAATGTTGGATACACTTAATCTCATTACGTCTAACACAATTCATCAAAATGCAGTTTTAGGTAGTTTAGTAAAAACTGATAGTTCGAACTTTTATTTGGCTTTAAGTATTGGTAAAGTTGAGATTGATAATGAAACGTATTTCATAATATCTAAGTCATCTCCTATTGGCGAATTATTAATTAATAAAACTGCAGGTGATCGTATAACATTTAATAATACAACTTACAACATCAAAGAAATTAGATAATTGACTCACCATTTAGATTAGTTGTTAAAACATCACTCATATAATCAAAAAACGGTTTAATCGCTTTAAATGACGCATTAACATCATCAATAAATTGGTCGCTTGTTACTTCTTTATCCGTATACTTTTTGGTAAAAATGAATTGTTTCTTTCTAATAAGATCAATAGCAGGATGCTCTTTATCAAAATCACGAGGAGCTGTTTTTAATTCATCACCAACAAAATCTCCCCAAACTGCTTTAAATTTTTTATTTGAAACGATACTTCTAATCTCACTATCGTCTTGTTCAAATTCTCTACGAATTCGAAGCAAATCGTCTTTATTAGGTTCCCAAAATCCAGTTGCTATAAAGGATTCATTATTAGGTTGAATATGCACATAATAACCACCTCTTAATTCTGGTTTTTTTCTACTGAAAGATCCTCCAAAATGAGTTTTATATGGCAATTTGTTTTTTGAAAATCTTACATCTCTATAAATCCTAAAGAGTTTAAAACCATCAACAACATCATGCTTATTTAAGTTTTCATAAATATATTTATAAGCCTCTTTAGCATTTGCTTCTAGCTTCTTAAATTCAGGTTTATGTTCGTTAAACCAATCTCTATCATTGTTTTTTTCTAATTTTTTAAAGAAGTCTAGAATCTCTTTTGAGAATTTTGGTGATGCCATCTGTGATTATTTTACTGAATAAAAGTACAAAAAAAAGTCACGAGATTAATCGTGACTTCTTTACGTGTTATATTATTTTATAATAATTGCAATTTAATTATCATCTCCTACTTCTTCAGCAGCTTCTTCTATTTCGTTTTGTAAATCTTCTGCTGCGTCTTGTACGTCATCAGATGCATCTTCTAAGTCTTCTTTAACGTTATCCATTGCTGCTTCAACCTTTTCATCTGGTGATTTTTCTTCTCTACAACTTGTAAATACTGTTGCTAGTGTAAATATGAATGCGAATGTTAAAATTACTTTTTTCATGTTATTTAGTTTTATGGTTATGTATTAATTCGGTTATCAAATTAATATTACAAATATGATGGTATTAGTGCAGTTTAATTTGCTCATATAATTAACATATTTGCTTATTTCATGATAGATTATTTTAATTTTCTGAAAATGTGCTTTCAGAAACTTCCGATTTATCTATTGATAATTTGTTATCAAATTGTAAGGTTCTAATAGGAAACGGAATATTAATACTGTTTTTATCGTATGCTTTTTTAATTTCAATAATTGCTTTTGTCTTGGCTCTTAGTTTCTCCAACATACTTTCGGCATCTATCCAAAATCTACACATATAATTAATTGAGCTATCACCAAATTCTGTATAATAAAATTCTACATCATCAGATGATTCTACTTGATTAAAAGTATCTGCAATTGTGTCTTTAGTTAGTTTTTCGACCTTCACTAAATCAGACTCATATCCCACTCCACACTCTAGAGTGACTCTCATTCTCGTTGTTAAAGAATAGTTCTTTATAGGATTTTCTAAAATCATCTTGTTTGGGATGATTACGATGTTATTATCGGCTTCTTTGAGAATAAAAGTGTTCAAATTTATATCTAATACCTCACCAGAGTACCCATTAGTTTCTACCCAATTACCTATTCCTATTCGATTTCTAAACGATAATACGATACCAGAAACCGTATTAGATAATGTGCCTTGTAATGCAAGACCTATTGCTAATCCTATAACACCTGCTCCAGCAAGCAGAGACGTCAGTGCCTGACTTAAGTTTAATACACCTAATGCTATAAATAAACCAATACACACAGTGACCACAGATGCTATTCTAGAAACAACTAAACTAATAGATTTCTGCTCAACTCGTTTACTTACAAGTCTATCTACAATTTTGCTAACATATCTTGCAACATAAAACGCAGCCACAAAAACTATAATGGCTAGAACTAAATTTGGCAAGCTTTCTATGATGGCATTGAACCATCCAAAAAGTTTTTCTTTTAAGTTTCCTAATGCAGTATTTAATTGATCATTCATATGATTTATCTCTTATTTATTAAATTATACGTTGTTAATGTACAGAATTGAGTACACTACAAATATTCAATAATTTATAAAATAAGCTTTGCTGATACGATAAACCTTTTAATTCATTTGTGATTGTTTCATATCACTCAAATACCAAATTCGTTTAAGTTTACTGATAAGGTGAGATTATAAAGTAAAATTTTAAAGCCAACGTTTTCTTCTAAAATAAATGATCATAAAAATGAATATAATAAACATGGTTCCTATTAAAATATAGTACCCATTTTCTGAATCAAGTTCTGGCATATTCTTGAAATTCATTCCGTAGATACCAGCAATAAAAGTAAGAGGAATAAAAATTGTTGCTATGATGGTAAGCACCTTCATAATTTCATTCATCTTATTACTTATGATTGTCATATACATATCCATTAAACTCCAAATCATCTCACGATATAGATCAACAGTTTCACTTACTTGTATAATATGATCGTATAAATCACGTAAATAACTATGTGTCTTTTCTTCAATAAAAGCGCAGTCTGTTTTTTCCATACGACTAATAACTTCTCGCAATGGATAAATTGATCGACGCATTTTTAGAATTTCTTGCTTTAAAAGTTGAATTTGACCTGGAGTACGATCATCTGCATCATTTGACTGAAATAGTAAACCTTCAAGATCTTCAACTTTATCACCAAGAACTTCTATGACTGTAAAATAATTATCTACAATTGCATCTAAAATGGTATACATTAAATAGTCTGAGCCTTGTGAACGAATACGTCCTTTTGCAGATTTTAATC
Source organism: Psychroserpens sp. AS72 (assembly GCF_038900375.1). Taxonomy (NCBI): domain Bacteria; kingdom Pseudomonadati; phylum Bacteroidota; class Flavobacteriia; order Flavobacteriales; family Flavobacteriaceae; genus Psychroserpens; species Psychroserpens sp. AS72. Next base: position 98,631 of record NZ_JBBMRC010000003.1, read on the forward strand.
GTTCACGTAAGTCATCAAAAACATCTCCATCGGCTTCTTGAAATGTTAATACATAATCTTCACCTATAATCAAGCTTAAATGTTCATAATGGATCTCATCATCATTTTTTATAAACAACATTTTAAAAACAACAAACATATAATTTTCAAACTCTTCTAGTTTTGGTCTTTGACCTGTATTTACAATATCTTCTAACGTTAAGGGATGCAGATTATAATGTAAACCTAAAGTTTCTATATCTACTACATTATTTAATCCGTTGATATTAATCCAGGTAACATGAGCATTACCTTTAAAATTAAAAGCCTCTTCAACAGCACCAGTGTTTAAAACTGTATACTTTTCTTTAGAGTAATTTACGATCTCAATGTTAGTTTTGGTAGATTGCTTTTTACCTTTATATGCTATAGTTCCTGGTGGAAGATTAGACGCTTTGTAAGACTTTTTTTTCTTTTTTACTTTCATAAATACTACAAAATGGAATATAGTTAAAAGTATAAAAACTTTTTGGTATTGCAGACATCAATACCTTAATTACTAATTGTTATATAAATCACTGTAATACAGACTACAAAACGATTACTTTTGAATTATTATTAAACAACTTGCATATTGCACATATTTTTACTAATATGCAGATTATTATTACAAATACATATACATGGGAAGACCTCCAACAAGACCAATAAAATTTAGAGATGGATTTTATTTAGAAATTCGAAATAAAGGTAAAAATACTGGAATCAAATTACACAGAGACACCAAAGAACAAATGATGCGTACTATTAAAGAATATGAGCATAGCAAAGATGTTTATATTTTAGGTGAATCTAAAAATGGTAAATGGGTTAATAAAACACCTATTCATCATGTTGTAGAAGATTAAAGTTTATACAAATTTAAGTGTTGAAACTCAACTTAGTTTTATGCAGTATGCGTAAAATTAGGTTGAGTTTTTTGATTTTATATTAAATTATTTAATAAATTGTTGAATAATTTTTAACTAAAACTAACTTACAATGACAAATTCTTTAACTAACAAACCACCTGTGTGGTTTTGGATTATTGCAGTAATCGCGCTTCTCTGGAATATCATGGGAGTAATGGCATACATTGGTCAAGCTTTCATAACCGATGAATTGATTGCTCAAATGCCACAAGAACAACAAGCCGAAATGTTATATGAACATCCTGCTTGGTATACTGCTTTGTTTGCTCTAGCAGTATTTTGTGGTGCATTAGCTTGTATTGCACTCTTAATTAGAAAAAAATGGGCTTACTACTTATTTATTGTTTCATTTATTTGTGCCACAATTCAACAAGTATATTTAATGATAGAAATAGAAAATGTGAGCAAGATTATGCCAATTATGATAATTATAGTTTGTGCTTTTTTAGTGTGGTTTTCTAAACATTCAATATCAAAAACTTGGATAAAATAATTTTCTAACCAATCAATTTTATCTAAAAAAAGGCATTAGAAAATTCTAATGCCTTTTTAATATTAATTTTTCAGTGTATAATAAAATTATAAACTTTTAGTGTGGTATTCTACAAGACCTTCAATTGGTCGTCTTTCAAAATTACCAACTGTGAATCCTAACTCATCTGCAACTTCTCTAATTTCGGTTTCAGCAAAAAACGCAATTGAACCAGCAAAATGTACAGGTACAACTTTAAGTTCTTCTTTATACTGAAATATCATATTTTCAGCAAATCGTCTAATTCCTTTTTTAATAAGTTCCTTTACATATTTAGAATCTTTATTTAAAAACATAAACTCAGCAAAATTAGCGAGATAAGCATTTGGATTGGGTTGCTTGTATAAATTATACTTAATATAATCTGCATCTAAATTATGTTTGTGCTCAAATGCCACTTTAATATCTTCTGGCATTTTATTAAAATAATAATCTCTTATGAGCTCTTTTCCGTAGTAATTACCAGAAGCATCATCCATAAGTGTATAGCCTAATGAAATTACGCGCTGATGTAATCGCTTACCATCAAAATAACTACAATTAGATCCTGTACCCATTATACAAACTACTGCTGCTTCATCATCATCATTAATTGTTGCTCTAACTGCAGCCATGGTATCTTCTTGTACATCTATTTCGGCATTTATAAAAATAGATTCTAAAATTTCAGTAAGTATAACCTTTGGATTTGTAGTACCACAACCAGCTCCATAGAAAAAAATGTGTGTGACTTTATCACTAAACCTCATGAGTTCATCACTTTTTCTAATGATCTTTTTTAATTTCTTTTCTTTTAAAATAGCTGGATTAAGCCCTTTTGTACGAATTTTTTCGTGTAGTTGCTTCCCGTTATTATCTACAACAATCCAATCGCATTTTGTAGAACCACCATCTGTAATTAAAATCATGAGCTATGTATAAAAATAAATCTGTAGCTATACATACATATAACTACAGATTTAATATGAATGTTATATTATAAAGAATTAACCTTTTGAGCTAAATCTACTAATTTGTTAGAATATCCAAACTCATTATCATACCAAGATACAAGTTTAAAAAACTTAGAATTTAATTCAATACAAGCGTCTGCATCAAAAATACTTGTGCGATCATCACTTACAAAATCTTGAGAAACAACAGCATCTTCTGTATATCCTAAAACACCTTTCATAGAACCTTCAGAAGCTTTTTTGAATGCAGCTTTGATATCTTCTAATGATGTTTCAGATTTTGTTCTAACTGTTAAATCAACAACAGATACATCTGCAGTTGGTACACGAAATGCCATACCTGTTAATTTTCCGTCTAATTCTGGAATTACTTTACCTACAGCTACAGCTGCTCCTGTTGAAGATGGTATGATGTTCAATAAAGCTGAACGTCCCATTCTATAATTCTTTTTTGATGGTCCATCAACAGTTAATTGTGTTGCAGTACTTGCATGAATGGTAGTCATTAATGCTTCTTCAATTCCGAAGTTATCATTAACTACTTTTGCTATTGGTGCTAAACAGTTTGTAGTACAAGATGCATTAGATACAATGTTGTGATCACCTGTTAATTCATTATCATTTACACCCATTACAAACATTGGGACATCTTTACTAGGTGCAGAAATTACTACTTTTTTAGCGCCTGCAATGATATGGTAATTTGCAGTTTCTAATGATGTGAATATACCTGTACACTCAGCTACAACCTCTGCTCCTGCTTCATCCCATTTTAAATTTTTAGGATCTCTCTCAGCAGTTACTCTTACCGTTTTACCGTCAACTACTAAATGACCATCTTTTACTTCTACTGTTCCGTCAAAGTTTCCATGTACAGAATCATATTTTAATAAGTATGCTAAATGCTCTACATCTAACAAATCGTTAATTGCAACTACATCTACATCATCACGTTTTACTGTTGCTCTAAATACGATTCTACCTATTCTACCAAAACCGTTAATTCCTAATTTTAAATTTGACATTTTATTTATTATTTATTACTATTATTTTTTTCTATTTTTTCTTCGGAAATATTATGTAGACATAATATCTGAGACTCTTAAGAGTTCCATGTTAATTTCAGATTTCCCTTTTACAGCTTGATCTAAAGGTGTCAACGCAATTTTATCATTTAATAAGCCGACCATTAGATTCGTTTCACCTTCCAGTAAACTTTCTACTGCTTTCACTCCCATTCTACTTGCTAAAACACGATCAAAACAAGAAGGTGAACCTCCACGTTGCATGTGCCCTAAAACAGAAACACGTACATCGTATTCTATCATGTTTTCTTCAACGTAATCTTTGAGTTCAAAAACATTTTTACCTATTTTATCACCTTCAGCAACGATAACGATACTAGACGATTTACCAGATTTTTTACTACGACGTAAAGATTCTAATAAACGATCTAATCCTAAATCTTCTTCAGGAATTAAAATTTCTTCGGCACCAGCTCCTATTCCGACGTTTAAAGCAATATGACCAGCATCTCGTCCCATAACTTCAACAAAAAACAATCTGTTATGCGAACTTGCAGTATCTCTAATTTTATCAACAACTTCTACAACTGTATTTAAAGCAGTATCATAACCTAATGTATGTGAAGTACCGAAAATATCATTATCAATAGTACCTGGAATTCCCATTACTGGAAAATCAAATTCCTTATTGAAAACCATTGCACCATTAAACGTACCGTCACCACCAATTGCCACAAGTGCGTCAATATTAGCTTCGGTTAAATGTTTATGTGCTTTTTTTCTACCTTCGGGAGTTATAAATTCTAAAGAGCGCGCAGATTTTAATACTGTTCCTCCTTTATTGATGATGCCTTTTACACTACGAGCATCCATTTCTTTGAAGTCGCCTTCTATCATACCTTCATAGCCTCTGTAAATCCCAACGCATTCAATATTATGAAATGCACAAGTTCTAACTACAGATCTAATCGCAGCATTCATCCCTGGAGAATCTCCTCCAGAGGTAAAAACACCAATTTTTTTTATCTTTTTTGACATGTATTTTATGTTTCAAAAAGTAAAGCTAGTAAACAATAACTATAATAAAAATGGAATTGGACTTTATTTAACAGGACTATAATAATTCAAACGTTTTCGTTAATAAGTATTATTAAAATTGTTAAAAAACGAGATATTTAATTGCCTTTTGAGCCTTTTTTTGTGTTGAGATTTATGAAATCTGGAGTCATTTTATCGTCGTCATCTTTCTTTTCTTCTTCTTTTGGCTTTTCTTCTTTTTTATTTTTTCCTGAAAAGATAATTTGCAACAATTCTTTGAACGTATCAAACTCTACATTGTAAGTTAAACCAGCACCTTGAGTATAACCGATTTCTTCTCCAAAGTTTCTAATACTATTTTCTCTATTAAAAAATGTTGCTTTCAAAGTTCCATCATCATTTAATAGTACATCAATTTGAACATCACCAGCAATGACGGTTTGATTAACACCTCCAATTGGTACACCAACTTTACCATTAATAAGGACACGATCACTAATTTTTGTACTTAAAGTTAAACCTATCTGGTCATTAGTTTGGTAGTCTGTGGTAACTTGTCCAGCTTCATAGTTAAAGTTAACTTGAAGTTTACCATCATCATCACCTAAAAAACTATTAAACAAAGAATTAACACGATCAGAAATTGTTCCATAAGCTTGTTGACCTAAACTTACTTCACTAGCAAATGCTCCTGTTGACAATAAAAACAAGGCTTGATTTTCTCTACTTTCCTTAGTTTCTAATCTGTATTCTAACTCAGATTTAATATTAGATTCTACATTTGGGAAATTAAATGTAAAATCGGGATCTGGTTGCTCTAATTGTCCAGAGAGGTTAATTTCTACTTCTACATCTATACTTCTATTTATTGGTGCATCTAATAATACTGATGGGTTTGCTCGCGTTTCATAAACCGCTGTTAAACCAACTAATGCTTTTAAAGGGTCACCTTCCCAACGAATATAACCATTTGGCTTAACTGTCAATTTCTTCTGTATTAAGCCACCATAAGCAAAATTATAAGTTCCTTCTACAATTTGAAAATCTCCAAACATTTGAAATTTTCCGTTGGTATTGATATCAAACAGTAAGTTTCCATTTCCTTTACCTTGAATGGTACTCCCTGAGCTTTTATCTATTACAATTTCGATATCTGCATAAGGATTTACGAAAAGGTTAAACTCTAATTCTAATCCTTTAACTTCCGTATTATTGACAACTTCTCCTCTTAAACGCGCATCTTTTTCTTCTGGACTTAAAAAATGTATGTATGAATTATCACCATAGCTCTCTAAATCACTTAAAGGTATTTTAAATATCGTGCCTTGAGCTGTACTTCCGTTAAACTCTATTTTAAGGTTATCTGTTGGTCCAGAGATTTCTGCTTTACCGTTTACGAAAGCTGTTCCGTAATATAATTCTTCTTCTTCACCTGTAGAATCTGTATTTAATACTAATAATCGTTCTGTGTCGATTTCTAAACCTAACTGCCAATCTGAGAAGTTTTGATGAGCGATATAACCATTCAAAATTGCTTTAGAAAAATATTCTGAATCTGTGATTTCTACCTCTTGAAATATAAAACGTTGCGATTCTAACTTTACTTGAGAATCAAAATCAAAACTATAATCTACATTTAGATATGGTATTGTTAATCCTGCGTTATCTAATAATAAATCACCATTAAATTGAGGGTCATCTAATTTCCCTGTTACTTTTGCTGATCCAGTAACTAAACCTCTTATATTGGTAATGACACCTTCACCAAATGGATCAAGAGGATCTAATAAAAACTCTTCAAACTTCACATCCAAATTAATGAGATTTGCATCAACATCTATTACACCTTTAGCATCTAAAGATTTGAGGTTATCATTTTTAAGAGTAACATCAACTGTATAATTGGTAAGAGAATTGTTCCCTTTTACAAGTGCTGTAAGCTCTCCTAACTCATAATCATTAGCTTTTAAATCACTAATAATAACATTAGAGTTTGGTAAGTACACACCATCTTTTTGTAGGACATCTAACTTTCCATTGACACGACCAGATAATGATAAGCTATCAATTCTAGGTGTTATTTTAGTTAAATCAACATCGGTAAAATCTAGTTTTAAATCTTTGAAATCATCACCAGCAATTTGTCCTGATAATTCTATGCGTTCATTAAAATGATTCATCACCATTTCACTAATATCAAAGTTTTTGAAGTCTCGAGTAAAAGTGATTTTATTGAGTTTGTTTTTGTCTTCGTTAATGACCCATTTATTCTCCTTAAAAACCACTTCAGATTTTCTAAAGCCAATTACAGACTTATTACTTTCATCAATAGTATAAAACATATTAAGGTTGAAATCATCAACATTTTGTTGACCTCCTTTAAATTCAGATTTAATGAATAAAGTATCACGTTGTGTGACATTAATTAAACTAAATTTTGATACATCATAATACTTTGTACTCAGCGTATCAATCTCAACATAGGTGTTAAATAGTGGGTTGCTATTATCTATTAATATTGAAATGTCATTCGCAAAATAATCTAGAAGCTTTATTTGTGGTGAATTAAACGTGAGGTTAAATTGTTTCTCATCGGTTTCGATTCTTCCTTTTACTCTAGTGTTAGGACCTAATTCTAATTCGTGATAAAAGACTTCTACAATTTTATTGTAGATTTTAAAATCAAACTCTAGGTATTGATCGGTCTCAATTTTATTCGGAATAAAATTTGTATAAATACTACCTACAGAATTCTCAACAAGTTTACCAATATCTGCAAACATGAAATTACCACTCATTGTACCTTCAATAATATCTGGAGAATTGATGGTTAGAATTCGTTTGTCATTATCAAATTTAGATTCTATTTTAAAATCCTTAAAAAAGTACTCATCATTTTCATTGATGTAGGTTGTGTTTTCAAAATTCAATGTTCCAAAAGCATCATCAATAGTTGAGCCTTTCATTGAAGTGGTTACTTTTCCTCTAAATATCGAAATACTATCTTTTGTAATAAAATTAAGCGCTCTTAAATTGGCATATTCTACATTAGCATTAAAATCAAATGCTTTGATATCTTTTGATAAATCGGCTAAACCATCAAACTTAAACTTGAAGTTTTCATCCTTTGATTCTAAAAGACCGTTAAAAATTTGATTTCCTAATTTCCCAGACACTTCAACATCTTGATAATTGTAATTGTTATATTCTATATGAAAAATTTGACCTTTAACTTGAGTGCTCAAATTATCTAAAGTAAACCCCTTACCATCTACATCTAGATTAAAAGATGTTGTTTTAACATTTGGATCATTAAGTAATTCTCCTAAATCAAACTCATCAAAAACAACATTACCAACATAACTTGCGTTGTCAATATCATCCACATGAGTCATCTTCATATCAGACACAATCAATCCCAAATTGGTATTAATTTTTAAATCTGCATCTATAGTTGTATCAGTGATATATGAAGTTCCCGTAATTCTAAAATCACCAAGCTTTGAAAATACTGATGGTATTGATTCGCCAAGAATATTTGGCAACAAGGCTCTTAAATCATAATAATTAGAAGACAGGTTATCAAAACGACCATTCATTGAAAAATCACCTTCTTCTGTACTCAATAAGTTTTTAAAAGTAATATCTCCATAGATTTTACTTCTTCCACTAGCATTAAGTTTTAAATTATTGGCAGTTAAATCATTTAATGTTCCTGAAAGATCTACATCTAATGTTGCCATTTGATTTTCACCAAATTCATTATAAAACGTATTTAAATCGTTAAGATATACTTCAGAGTTTCTAAATTTAGCTGTGACTTTTACTTTGTTTTCAAAATCACCAAAATCCTCACGATTGTAATCAAAACGCAAATTTCCGAGGAGATTAGATTTTTCAGTTTTAATACTCAAATCATTAAAAATCATATGCTCTGGAGTGTACTCAAAATTGGTGACTAGATTCTTTACATAAGCACCACGACTATCTTTAAAGTTTAGTGTATTGATACGAGCATCAACATCACTGCCTGCAATAACGAAGTTTGTAGCGTTAATATTTAAGTCGTAAAACTCGAGTACTTTTTGTGTTTCTTTGTTTTCATCAATAAGTCTAAATGTACCATCATAAATTGATACATCACTTGAGGATAATAAAAATGTACTCTTCTCTGGCCTTGGATTATCTTCATCAAATTTGGCAACAAAAATATCGAGATTGGTATCTGATTCGCCTTTATAGGTTTTGACATTGAAAGTTAAATTCATAATATCAATATCACCAAAGTTTAAAGTGCCATCAATAATGTTTCCGTAGTTAAGAATTGAAGTATTCAACTCGTCAATCGCGATTAGCGTATCTTTTTTGTAATCTTCAACATAAACTTCTTTAAGTTCTACATCACCATTAAATTGAAGTCCGACTTTTCCAATATTTATATTAGTACCATAGTCACCATTAATACGTTTGGTCACATATTTCCCCAAACTAGTTTGAACTGCAGGTATAGAAAGCACCAACACCAAAATGATGAATAATAGCAAAATAATTGCTAAAATCTTTGATACTATTTTCAGGAATTTTTTGATACGCTTTGAAAGTTATAACTTTGACCTCAAAATTAACAATTATTGTGCCTAATTTGTATTAATGACTTCACAAAATATATATATTCTTGCTATTGAGTCATCCTGTGATGATACTGCTGCTGCTGTAATGCTTAACGGTAAAATTTTAAGTAACATTGTTGCTAGTCAAAAAATCCATGAAGAGTATGGTGGAGTCGTACCAGAACTAGCTTCTAGAGCGCATCAACAAAATATTGTACCTGTTGTAGATCAGGCACTTAAAAAAGCAAATATTAGTAAATCACAATTGAGTGCTATTGCTTTTACTCGTGGTCCAGGTTTGATGGGTTCACTATTGGTTGGTACTTCATTTGCAAAATCATTAGCATTTGGGCTAGATATTCCTTTAATAGATGTCAATCATATGCAAGCGCATATTTTGGCACATTTTATTGAAGAAGATGATTTTAAAAAACCGCCTTTTCCATTTTTAGCAATGACGATTTCTGGTGGACATACGCAAATAGTAAAAGTAGAATCCTATTTCGACATGGATGTTATTGGTGAAACCATTGATGATGCTGTTGGTGAAGCTTTTGATAAAAGTGGAAAACTTTTAGGCTTAGGTTATCCTGCTGGTCCAGAAATTGATAGACGTGCAAAATTAGGTAACCCAAAAGCGTTTGCTTTTACGAAGCCGAAAGTTACTGGACTCAATTTTAGTTTCTCCGGATTAAAAACTGCGATACTATACTTTGTTCAGAAACAAGTGAAACTGAATCCGAATTTCATTGAAGAACATCTTAATGACATCTGTGCTTCTATTCAATATACAATTATTGGTATTTTAATTGACAAGCTGAAATTAGCCACAAAACAAACTGGCATCAAACATATTGCGATTGGCGGAGGAGTTTCGGCAAACTCAGGAATTAGACAAGCTTTAAAAGATGGTGAACAAAAATTTGGTTGGACAACTTATGTACCAAAATTTGAATACACAACAGATAATGCAGCTATGATTGCTATTGTTGGACATTTGAAGTTTTTAGAAGGCAATTATGCAGCGCATAATGTGATGGCTTCGAGTAGGTTGAAAATTTAAGGTTAGTTTGCAGTCGCAGACGCAGTTTAAAGTTCTTACTTGTGGTCTTTTATTTTCGCAAAGACGCAGAGTCACAAGGCTTACTCGTATACAATTCATACTAATTTATTAAAAATGGCATTCAACGAACAGCTCGCAAATAGAATAAGAGAACAACTCAAGTTCTTTCCAGATGATTTTACTGAAAAGAAAATGTTTGGAGGTATCTGTTTTCTGTACAAAGGAAAAATGACTGTTGGTATTGTAAAAGAAGATTTGATGGTGAGAATCCTATCAGAAACCATAGAAACCGAATTAGAAAAAGACAACGTCAGACCAATGGATTTTACTAAACGACCAATGAAAGAGTTTGTTTATGTCTCTCAAAATGGTATAAAAACTAAAACTGAATTGCTCCACTACATCGAGCTAGGTCTCCAACATGCTAAAAGCAAATTGTAAATGGAAACTGAATTTTACAGAATTATTACTGCAATAAGCCAATTTTTAGAAGGATTGTTTTTTGGGTTTTGCATTATCACTTTATTAGCATTAATCGTCTATATTTTCTATAAAAAGAACGAACTACAAACATTTATTAAATACTCAGTTCTAGTAGCTAAAAATTTAGCAATCTTTTATTTTGTAATTTATACTATTTCATTAAGCATCTATTATTCTTCAAAAGAATTTGAAATCTTTTCAGAAAGAGCAACAGGACCTTATGCTTGGGCATATTGGATGAAGCTTTTAAGACCAATTGTTTTTTGTGGATTACTTCAATTATTTTGGATCAAAAAAATGGTTTCCAAAATGCGCTATGTTGCACTAATTATTTTTTTTGCATTAATTATGTTACTGTGTTCTGGAGCAATTTTAGAAAAATTTATAATAATTACTACATCATATCACAGAGATTATTTACCAAGTGATTATAGCTTTAATAGTAATATAATTCTGAGTTTAATTTTATACGTTTTTAAATTTGGAATTTTATTTAACGCTCTAGTTTTTATTAGTTGGGTAATTAGAAAAGAACCAAAATTTAAATAGTTTACTCAAACTCCACCGAATTCAAAATCAACCCAGAAGCTGGAGCCACAAAATCCATAACCTCTGTGCTTTCTGGTTTTAATGAGTTTTCAATATAAGCTAAGTCTACGTCTCCTCTACCCAATTTTATAAGTGTTCCCATCATGAGTCGTATTTGATTACGACCAAAACCTTTTCCCTTTATAATAAGTGTGTATGTATTCTTCGGAAAAAAATTTGCTGTAAATAATGTGTTTTCGGTAAGTACGCAACTTTCAATTGTTCTTCTATACAAACCTTGATCTGTAGCTCTAAAACAATAGGGTTTAAAATTATGAGTACCTTCAAATAATTGCGCACCTTGTTTCATAATCTCAATATCTAAATCATCAAGAATGGTTGTCATTAAAGGCGCACAGAAGGGATGGCATTTATTTCCGAAGGTAAATAAATACACATACTCTTTAATTTTGGAATGCTGAATGATGTTAAACTCTGCATCAACTTCTTCAATTGCTAAAGCGCGTAAATCTTGTGGAAGATTATGATTAAACAACGCTAAAAAAGCAGTTTCATCTTCAATTTTTTCGTAAACAAACAACTCAAAAGCAGTTTCGTTTGCAGACACCATGGCATCTGTACGACCAGATCCAAGAGTCTTAAATGGCTTTCCGTCTAAAATAAAATTAAATGTTCTATCAATCATTAAATGAACCGTTTTTAACTTTGGCTGCTTTTGCCAACCATGAAAACGATATCCCAAATACTGAATTTTTATTAAATAATAATAGCGCTTATTAAACATGGAAGCAAGAACGCTATTTTATGAGTTTTTACAAAATATTTAAACGCATTGTTATTGGTAATTCTAATTGAAGTTCTATTTTTAAGCATAAAATTTGCTTGTGCTAAAAAAATACCCTTTTGATCCTTCTTTAAAACATCACTTGCTCATTGCTTTGGGTTTAGCCATCTGGATTTTTGTATTTTTATATTTCACAGAGCCACTTGATGTTAGTGATTTAAACACAACAGAGAAACTCAGCTTTTTACCTGGCTACGGAATTCTAGGAGCACTCTTATACATTGTAGTTTTACCATTTCAGAAATGGTTATTGAAAAGAAATTCGTCGCAATGGACACTTTTGAGTGAAATAACACTTTTATTAGTTTTTTGCATCATTTCTATTCTCGTCATTCGTCTCTACTATCTGCAAATTATTGTTGATTGGCATCCCAATCGTTATGACTTATGGTATCATTTAACATCCATTATATTACCAGCATTGTTGACCATTTTGCCTATTTTGATTGTTGGTCGTTATGGCTTCGGAAAATATAAGAACAAGAAACTAGAGGAACAAAAAATTGAAATTCAAGGTGAAGGTAATTATGAAAGTTTGCGCTTATTACTGAATGATTTGATTTGTATTCAATCATCTGATAATTATGTGGAAGTTTTTTATCTCGACGGAACTATGCTTAAAAAAAGTTTGATTAGAAATACATTATCAAAAGTAGCAAACGCATTCCCAGAATTACTGAGAACGCATCGTAGTTTTATTATCAATCCGTTTCATTTTCAATCCTGGAATACTGAAAAAGGAAAACATTTTTTATCACTTGCTCAAAACATTGAAATACCAATTTCAAAAACATACTTAGAAGACGTAAAAGCACAACTTCATTCTACCACAGAATAGATACATTTCACCCCAAACAACCATTATAATTGAATTACATGTGATTTCTGAAATATCTTTGTTTCAGAAAGTTTAATCATATTAAAATCAATTATCATGAGAAATTTAATCACAATTAGCCTCGTAATTTTATTCACTATTACATCCGTTTTTTCACAATCTAAAACTTGTGATTGTAAAACAGATTTAGACTTTATAGTCGAGAAAATGAGAAAAATGCCATCCTTTAAAAAACAAATAAAAGGTGATAAAAAAGATGATTTTGAAAACACTTATCAAAATTTAGTGTCACAAATGAAACAACCCTTACCTTTTGAAGACTGTTATAAATTATTATTAGAACAAACACTTTTGGTTAATGATGTCCATTTTAGTTTGGGTTATAAAAATGCTATTCTATCAAATGAGATATTAAAAGATAGCTTAAAATTAAAAGCATTTAAACTTACTGAAGAGTTTAAAAATCATCCAAAAGTTAATCTTAATCTTGATGTGCTAAAACAAAGATTAGAAGCTGAGCCTATTGATGCCATAGAAGGAATATACAGGTATGGCGAATTTCAGAAAGTAGGAGTTTACTATTCCGAAGATAAAACAATGCTCATTGGTGTTTTATTAGAAAACTCATTAAAACATTGGGAAGTTGGACAGATTAAATTTATGGCTACACATACAAGTAATCAAAAATATAATCTCTATTATTATGATACAGACACCAGAAAACCTGGCTTTGTAAAAAGTATCTCTTTAGAAAACGGCCGACTTTGGTCTTATAAAAAAGAAGGTAATTCGTTTAATTATGAGCTGCCAATTAAAGAGCAATCTAATTGGGAATTTAAAACCATAAATGACAATACTCAGTATATTTATTTGGGAACTTTTAGTAATAGTAATAAGAAAAAACATCAATCATTTTATAAAGAAGTTGAAAATAAACTCACTACCGAAAATGTAATTGTAGACCTTAGAAGCAACAGTGGTGGCAACGAAAAATTTTCAGATTCTTACGTAAAACTATTAAAAAATAAAAACGTTTATATTTTAACCAATTGTTTTGCAGGAAGTAACGGAGAACAATTTACCTTAAAATTGCGTCAAATTAAAAATTCAAAACATTTAGGGCAAACAACAAGAGGTATTATTGCCTACGGAATGAATTATGGTTATAATTATGATACACCTTCAGGTTATTTTAATATGACTCCTACAGATATGAATTTTCACAAATTTATTGAATACGAAGGAAAAGGTATTGCACCAGAAATACCATTAGATTTTAATAAAGACTGGATGGAACAAACTTTAGAAATTATTGCAAATGATGCTCAATAAAATAATTATGTTTTAAGTGGTTCTTATGCACGATTAAGCTTTCTATTTATTCATCATTAGAAAAAGCCATCACATATATTGTGATGGCTTATTTTTTGACTTTATAATTTATTTGTTTGGTGATTTAATTAATGTATTATCACTTTATTACTAGCTTTTGTACGCGTCTTTCGTTTAAATTATTATTTAATTCTATAATATAAATACCAGCACTTAACATACTAACATCGATTGTGTGTACCATAGAATTAGTTTTTAAACTGTTTGAAAGTACTACACGACCATTAGTATCAAATAATTCAACTTCAGAACCATTTTGTAATTGACCAGAAATTACAATCGTATTTTCATTATCGTTTGTAAAAATATCTAAGGTTTCTAAACTAGACTCTGTTACATTAAGCGTATCAGAACTAAAGCTAAGATAAAAACGCCCTACACCAGATAAATTGATAGTAGGTGTTAAAATATAATCACTATCTGTTAACAACGTAACAGTATTATTATACGTGTCTGCTAAATATACTTTTATATCATCTAGCATATCATTTTCAAGAATACTAAATGTTATTTCTTGTCCTTGTGAAGCATTAACTCCTAAAGGTACGATTATGTTGAACATAGTTTCAGGATTCAATGATTGAATAGCTAATGGAATTGTTGTACCATTATTAATCAATTGAGAATATATTGAAAACGAAGATGGTTCACCAAAAATACCTGCATCATAACCAGAATCAAAATCACCACTTGCATTAGTATTGAAATAAATATCTGTACTAGAATTTGAATTACTAGAGGTTAAACCTATTTTCAAATGTCCAAAATGTGGCGAATCTGTCCTTCTTCCTGCAATAAAATCGTCAGATGAACCAGCACAACGCATAGCAGTAGTAAAGTCTATAAGTCCACCACCAGATTTTGCTTTTACAAAAAACGCTTGACCTGGAGCTAGTAATTCAGTCTGAGCTGGTGAATCTATTGTAGCTTGATTCCAAACAGTCCATCCATCAGAAGCATCACCATCATATCCATAAATAGCTTGAGTTGACTCGTTATCTAATTGCATTTTGTTTAGTGTAAAAAATGAATTAAAATCAATATAAGATGGATATGGATTACCAATTAAATTCCATCCATCACCAGCTGCAGCATCAGAAATTGGTATATCTAATACATCATCAGTTCTTACAAGACCTGTAAATACCAAAGGACTACCATCAGTGGTTGCAGCTCTGTATCCCATTCCTGATTCGATTAAAGTTAATGCATTTGTTTGAGTATTGTAGTTTTCATAAGCTCCTGTTGTAGTATTGTAAGGAGCAAAAGCTCTTATAAATCCAGAAGCAGCTAAATTACTATCATTTAGTAGAGCAAATGATTCAAACAATTGAGTTGAAACGGGAGATGAGATTAAATCATTTGTACCAATTTGAGATGTAAATCTATGATAATTTACAACACCTATAGCTGTTCCATTTAAAATTAAACTAGAGTAAAGTTGAGATGTAGACTTTAAATCTATAACATCAGAAGTTAAGGTTACACCTGCATCAATTGTTACAGAAGCACCAGGATTTACAACTAAATTGTTACAAATTGTATTACTAGTAATATTGATACTTCCAGATTCTAAAATTATTGAATCAATTGAAGTTGCTAAACCAATTGGACTGTAAGGTGACCAACTACCATCAAAACTAAAGGTAATTGGAAATAATCTTCTAGATAGCTCTTCTTCATTTTCTTGATTTTCTTTCGAAGAATTTTGAAATGTTCTTTTTGTGTCTTGATTTAATGGTACAAAATCTGAGACATCAGTTTGGTTCTTTTTTTGGATATCTAATCCAAATTTCTCTTGTGCTTTAGAAAAATTTAAAATAAAAAAAGCAACTAAGAAAAACAAAGTAGGTTTTGTATTTTTCATAAGTTTGAGGTTATAAAATTTAGTTAAACGGTTAATTATAACAAACTTAGAAAAACACTGAAATAATCAAAAGAAAATTTTATTTATTCGATTAAAAAAAAATATATTCGTTTAAAAGCATATTTATTCGTCAAAATACATGTTTTGGTTTTATTTATGATTTCTTTTTTTTAAAATATTTACGACATCATTAAGTTTAAAACCTTTGGCTTGTAATAAAATCATGTAGTGAAAAAGTAAATCTGCACTTTCATCTAAAAATAATTTGTCATCATTATCTTTAGCTTCGATGACAACTTCAACAGCTTCCTCTCCTACTTTTTGAGCTATTTTATTGATGCCTTTTGTAAATAATGAAGCCACATAAGAGGTGTCTTCAGTAGCATTATTTTTTCTATCTTCTATTACAGCTTCTAATTCTGAAAGAAATCCGAAGCTCTGAACATTATCTTCATTCCAGCATGTATCAGAACCTTTATGGCAAGTTGGACCTTTAGGATTTACTTGAATTAAAAGGGTATCGCTATCACAATCTAATTTGATTCCAACAAGATTAAGTACATTTCCACTTTCTTCACCTTTGGTCCACAAGCGTTGTTTTGTTCTACTAAAAAACGTCACTAAGTTTGTTTCTACTGTTTGCTTTACAGCCTCTTCATTCATATAACCTAACATCAACACTTTACTGGTTGTTGCGTCTTGAATGATTGCTGGTACGAGTCCGTTATTTTTTGCGTAATCTATATTCATAATCATTTAGTATTGTCATTCCGAATGAAACTAAGAATCTTATTTAAAGATTTTTCACTTTGTTCTGAATGACATTATTTATAATCTAACCTCTATATTATTCTCTTTTAATTCTTTTTTTAAATCTAAAATTTCTATTTCTCCAAAATGAAACACACTAGCAGCCAAAGCAGCATCTGCTTTTCCATCTTTAAATGTATCCACAAAATGTTGAACGGTTCCTGCTCCTCCAGAAGCTATTATTGGAATATTTACACTTTCTGAAAGTTTAGCTAAAGCTTCATTTGCAAAACCAGCTTTTGTTCCGTCGTTATTCATAGATGTAAATAATATTTCTCCAGCGCCTCTTTGCTCAACTTCTTTAGCCCAATCAAACAAATTAAGCTTAGTTGGTATTGTTCCTCCAGCCAAATGAACCATCCATACATTGTTTATTTGCTTAGCATCTATGGCAACAACTACACACTGACTTCCAAATTTATTAGACAATTCGTTAACTAAATCTGGTCGCTTTACAGCACTTGAATTGATTGAAATCTTATCTGCTCCACATTTTAATAAATCGTCAACATCTTCTATAGATGAAATTCCTCCACCAACAGTAAACGGAATATTAACATGTTCGGCCACTTTTAAAACCATATCATGCATGGTTTTACGACCTTCTAATGTTGCAGAAATATCTAAAAACACGAGTTCATCTGCTCCTAACTTTGCATATTGCTTTGCAAGTTCTACGGGATCACCTGCATCACGCAAATCAACAAAATTAACACCTTTAACGGTTCTTCCGTTTTTGATGTCTAAACAAGGAATAATTCTTTTTGTCAGCATACCTTAAAGTCGTGTTCCTAAATCGCTTAATTTAATGTGGCCTTCATAAAGTGCTTTTCCAATAATAGCAGCTTCACAACCTAAGTCTTCAAGTTTATTAAGGTCATCAATTGACGTCACTCCTCCAGAAGCTATAAGTTTGATGTCTTTGGTTGCACTCAAAATGCGTTTATACAAATCAAATGATGGACCTTCTAACATACCGTCTTTAGCAATATCTGTACAAATCACATATTTAATTCCTTTGTTTTCATAACTTTTAATAAAAGGAATAACCTCCAAATTACTCTCCTCTTGCCATCCACTCACAGCAATTTTTTCATTATTACAATCTGCACCTAAAATAATTTTAGTGCCTCCATATTTATTAATCCAACTTTCAAAACGTTCAGCATCTTTAACAGCTATACTTCCTCCTGTAATTTGCTTTGCTCCAGAATTAAAAGCGATATGTAAGTCTTCATCAGATTTTAAACCTCCTCCAAAATCAATCTTTAAATTCGTTTTAGAGGTTATTTGTTCTAAAACCTTATAATTGACAATATGCTTTGCTTTAGCTCCATCCAAATCCACTACATGTAAATATTGAATTCCTGCACCTTCAAACTCCTTAGCGACTTCAATTGGATTTTCGTTATATACTTTTTTAGTGCTATAATCTCCTTTTGTGAGTCTTACACATTTTCCGTCAATGATATCTATTGCTGGTATTATTCTCATTTTGTATTTTAAATATTAATAAAGTTCTTCAAAAGCTGCTCTCCTATTTCTCCACTTTTTTCAGGGTGAAACTGCACACCATAAAAATTATCCTTTTGTAATGCTGAAGCATAGTCTAATTCATAATGAGTTGATGCTATTGCTTCTTGGCACATTTCCGCATAAAAACTATGCACAAGGTACATGAAAGCATCTTCCTTTATGTTTTTAAATAAATTAGATTTTAACCCATTTACAGTATTCCATCCCATATGTGGCACTTTAACAGCATTTGAAAATCGCTTCACATCAACATTAAAAATCCCTAAACCAGTTGTATTACCTTCTTCACTAGAATTACACATCAATTGCATTCCTAAGCATATCCCTAAAACAGGTTGTTTTAACTTCGGAATAAGTTCATCTAATCTACTTTTTCTAAGCATTTTCATTGCAGAACTTGCTTCTCCAACTCCAGGAAAAATGATACGATCTGCAGATGTAATGATCTCAGGATTATTTGATAAAATGGCATCAATACCTAGTCTTTTAAAAGCAAATTGAATACTTTTTATGTTACCTGCTCCATAATCGATAATTACTAGTTTCATTAAAGTTTTTTTTAGATTTTGTCATTCAGAGCAAAGCGAAGAATCTCATCTTGTAATATAGATTCTTCAGTCGTACCTCCTTTTGAATGACAAAAAATTATAACATGCCTTTTGTTGATGGTAAAATCATTTTCTCAACATCCCGTTTTACAGCCATTTTAATTGCTTTTGCAAAGGCTTTAAAAATGGCTTCTATTTTGTGATGCTCATTGGTGCCTTCTGCTTTTATATTCAAATTACATTTTGCACCATCTGTAAATGATCTAAAAAAGTGATAAAACATTTCGGTTGGCATTTTACCAATCATTTCGCGTTTAAAATCTGCTTCCCACACCAACCAGTTCCTTCCACCAAAATCAATTGCAGCTTGCGCAAAGCAATCATCCATTGGCAATGAGAATCCGTAACGTTCTATCCCTAATTTATTACCTAATGTGGTTGCGAATAATTCTCCCAAAGCAATTGCTGTATCTTCTATGGTGTGATGCTCATCTACTTCTAAATCACCATCTACTTTGAGATTTAAATCTAATTGCCCATGACGCGCAATTTGATCTAACATATGATCAAAAAAAGCAATTCCAGTATCAATGTTGCTTTTACCAGTTCCGTCGAGGTTTAAATCTATTTTGATTTTTGTTTCATTAGTATTTCTTTCAATAGTTCCTGTTCTAGCATCTGTTTTTAAAAACTTGTAAATCGTTTCCCAATCGTTGCTTTCTAATGCTATAAAATCATCTAGTGCTTCACGTTTTACTGTAATTTCATCAGTTCCTAAATTGGTGTTATCGTTTATAAAAATCCCTTTTGCGCCTAAGTTTTTTGCCAGTTCAATATCTGTTAATCGATCTCCAATAACAAAGGAATTTACCAAATCATATTCCGAAGAAAAATACTTTGTTAATAATCCTGTATTCGGTTTTCGAGTTGGTGCATTGTCTTTTGCAAAGGTTCTATCAATAAACTGTTCTTTAAAAACTACACCTTCTGCTTCAAATGTTTTTAGCACAAAATTATGCACTGGCCAGAACGTATTTTCTGGATAAACATCTGTACCTAAACCATCTTGATTTGTAATCATGACAATTTCAAAATCTAATTCTTTTGCTATTTTGCTTAAGTACGTAAATACTTTTGGATAGAAATCCAGCTTTTCAAACGAATCGATTTGTTCATCTGCTGGTTCTTTGATGATGGTTCCGTCTCTATCTATGAATAGTACTCTTTTCATGGTTATTTAGGTTTATTGTCATGCTGAATTTATTTCAGCATCTCATTATTTGTGTGATTCTGAAACAAGTTCAGAATGACGTAGTCTTTTATAGCGCTTTTAAAGCAGTAACTAGTTTTATGTTTTCTATTTGTGAACCCACTGTAAATCGTAAACAGTTTTTACAAAGTGGTTGATTGGTTCTATTTCGTACAACAATGCCTTTGTCAATCAATTCTGAATATCGTTTGTTAGCATCATCCACTTCAGCCAAAATAAAGTTAGCATCAGACGGATGGACTATAGTAACAAACTCAATATTTTTTAATTCTGAAATGAGCCAATCACGTTGTTCTATAATCTTTTGAATTTCTTCGGAAACTTCTTTTGATTTAAATAATCGCTCCAAAGCTTTCAATTGCGTTAACTCATTAACATTATAAGGTGGTTTAATTCTATTTAAAACTGAAATTATTTCTGCGGAAGCATAACAAACGCCTAAACGAATTCCCGCCATACCATACGCTTTTGACAAAGTTTGTATCACTATTAGATTAGGAAATTCCTCTAATCTAGTGATCCAAGAATCTTCTTTTGAAAAATCAATATAAGCTTCGTCAATTATTACTAGTCCGTTGAAATTTTTAATTAGCTTCTCAATATTATACGCCTCAAAACTATTAGCTGTAGGATTGTTTGGTGAGCATAAAAACAACAATTTAGTATGTGTGTGTGCTACTCTTAAAATTTCATCAATATTAGGTTGAAAATCATATTTCAATTCTATTTCAATATTTTCTACCGCATTAATATTTGCTAAAACACCATACATCCCATACGTTGGTGGCAATGTGATAATCTTATCTTGATTTGGTTCGCAAAATGCTCTAAAAATTAAATCTAATACTTCATCGCTTCCGTTTCCTAGTAAGATATTTTCTGTAGGAATACCTTTTAGTTTTGATAACTGAGATTTTACTTTATTCTGTTGCGGATCAGGATAACGATTCACACCATTTTGAAACGGGTTTTCATTCGCATCTAAAAACACCATATCATCTGTAACTTCTTTGTATTCATCTCTTGCAGATGAATATGGTTTTAGGGTTTTGATGTTTTCTCGAATGAGATTGTTTATGTTGAATTTTGTTTTCATTGTCGTCACACTGAATTTATTTCAGTGTCTCATTAAGTTATTCGTGTGTGATGCTGAAACAAGTTCAGCATGACGTTTCTATTTCAAATCGTTCAGCCTCAAAGTCACAGCATTTTTATGCGCTTGTAAACCTTCAGCTTCTGCCATTAATTCAATGGTGTTTCCAATATTTAGAATCCCTTCTTTTGTTATTTTCTGAAATGTAATACTCTTAGTAAAACTGTCTAAGTTAACTCCAGAATACGCTTTACTAAATCCGTTGGTAGGCAACGTATGATTGGTTCCAGAAGCATAATCTCCAGCACTTTCTGGTGTGTAATTACCAATAAATACAGATCCTGCATTTGCAATATTATCGACGTAGAAATCTTCGTTTTTTGTGCAAATAATAAAATGCTCTGGTGCATATTCATTTATCATCTCTAATGCGATTTCATCGTTCTCAACATAAATCAATTTAGAATTGTCAATTGCTTTTTGAGCCATTTGCATTCTTGGCAATAGTTTTATTTGCTGTTCAATTTCCGAAGAAACATTATCAATTAAATTTTTTGATGTAGACACTAGAATCACTTGGCTATCTGCACCATGTTCTGCCTGGCTTAACAAATCTGAAGCAACATAACTCGCAATTGCGGTATCGTCTGCAACAACTAAAAGCTCACTTGGACCAGCTGGTATATCTATAGCAACTCCATATTTTGTAGCTAATTGTTTTGCAACAGTTACGTATTGATTTCCTGGTCCGAAAATTTTATAAACTTGCGGAATAGATTCTGTGCCAAACGTTAATCCTGCTATAGCTTGAATGCCTCCAACTTTTATGATTTTAGTTACACCACACAATTGTGCTGTATATAAAATTTCATTAGCTATTTCACCTTTTGCATTTGGTGGTGAGCATAATACAATTTCTTTGCATCCTGTAATATTTGCTGGTACTGTCAACATTAAAACTGTTGAGAATAATGGTGCTGTTCCGCCAGGAATATATAATCCTACTTTTTGAATCGGACGTTTTTCTTGCCAACAATCAATACCTTTTGATGTTTGAACAGAAACACGTTCTGTTTTTTGAGCTGCATGAAAGATTTCAATATTTTGCTTTGCCGTTTGTATGGCTTGTTTTAATTCTGAAGACACTAAACTTGATGCCTTTTCAATTTCTGCTGAAGAAACAATCATTGATTCTAATTGAGCTCCATCAAATAATTCGGTGTATTTTGAAACTGCCTTATCGCCTTGTCGTTGAATATCGTTAAAAATTTCGGTAACCGTGTTTTCAATATTTTCAACGGTTTGCGTTGGTCGTTTGAGGAGTTCTGACCAATCTTTTTTGTTTGGGTTTATTATCGTTATCATTATAATACCATGTTTTCAATTGGACAAACTAAAATACCTTCTGCTCCATTTTGCTTAAGTTCATCAATAACTTCCCAAAAATCATTTTTATTAATCACTGAGTGTAACGAACTCCAACCTTCTTTTGCCAGTGGCAATATTGTTGGACTGTTCATTCCTGGTAAAATATTTATGATAGTTTCTAATTTATCATTTGGTGCATTTAGTAACACATATTTGCTTTGTCTTCCTCGTAATACAGATTGTAATCTAAACTGCAATCTGTTTAATGTTTGTTGATTTTCCGAAGAAATCAAAGGAGATACTGCTAATACTGCTTCCGATTTCAACAGTACTTCAACTTCTTTTAATCCGTTTTTGAAGAGTGTACTTCCACTAGATACGATATCAACAATAGCATCTGCTAATCCAATATTGGGCGCAATTTCTACTGATCCGTTAATGATGTGTAAATTAGCACTGACCTTATTTTTCTCTAAGAATTGGTTGACTGTATTTGGATACGAGGTTGCAATTCTTTTGCCTTCTAAGTCTTTAATACTGTTATATTTTACGGATTTAGGTACTGCTATAGAAACCTTACAAGATGAAAAACCTAACTTTTCAATTACTGAAATACCATTGCCTTTTTCTACTAAAACATTCTCTCCAATGATTGCTGCATCTACAACTCCATCTTTTAAATATTGAGGAATGTCACCATTTCTAAGATAAAATACTTCTAAAGGAAAATTCTTGGCAGACGCTTTAAGTTGGTCTTTGCCGTTATCAATTGAAATCCCAATGTCTTTTAGGATTTTCATGGAGTCTTCATTAAGTCGTCCTGATTTTTGTACTGCAATTTTTAATTTATTCATAGTATTTCCCGAGAAAGCGGGAATCTTTTGTTTTGTGCTTGATACAAAGAATGACCTTTTTGAAAACAAAAAACCCATCTGAAATATCAAACGGGTTTTTAAAATATATTTAGAATTTATTCAATACACTTTCACCTCGCTTGAGCGATAAAATGAAAATGATGATGTAAAGAAATAAAGTTCATATGTTTTGTTGTTTTAACAAAGATTGCAAATTTAAATTCGTAATTCCAAATCTTGAAACATGATTTATGATATTATTAATATTTAAGTTATAAAATATTGATTAATCATATTTTGGACATGTTGTCCAAGGATAAGCACATTGGTCTTTGAAATCTAGCCATCCTTCAATTGCTTTTTTTCCTACTTTAAATTTTACTTTTGCCCAGAGATCACTGATTTCCACAACAGAGGTAATTTGAAAGTCCTCAAGTTTATGAATTCTGTTAGATTTTTTTGAAGGCAAATCATATAAATAGATTTGATGATTTTCATCATAATTATCTACATGAATAATGAAGTTTTTTGATTTAACCCAACGATTTTCATGACCATAGTCTTGTCGTTCTTCAGGCAGTCTTTGAATATTTTTTAGTTTAAACCAACCAAATTCACTATCTGAAATTGCTATTTTATAATAAGCATTTTCATTTTTGATAATACTTATTGTGTCAATAATATTACCATTAACACGATCATAAATATAGATAGGTTTTTCACTCGCCTTATCATAATATGCTTCTACAAAATCACTATAGTGATATTTACTACTTTCTTGAGCAGCAAGATTGAAACTAATTAATATGAAGACTATAAAAAATCTCACTTTTCTTTTATTGGTTACCTAAAATTATTGGTAGTCCAGAATCTCCAGAACCAATAACAATCACTTTACTATTAGGAGATTCTGCAAGTTTCATAGTTGCGTCAATCCCTTTGTCTTGTAAAATTTTATCTGTTAATGAGGCACTTAATATTCTGTTAGATTCTGCTTTACCTTCTGCTTCAATAATTACTTTTTCAGCTTCTTTTGCCGCAGTTACTAATCTAAATTCATACTCTAAAGATTCTTGCTCTTGCTTTAATTTACGTTCAATTGCTTCCTTAATTGTTGAAGGCAAAGTCACATCTCTAATTAAGATATCATTAATTTGAATAAACTGAGGCTCTACAATCTTTTTTGTTTCTTCCAAAATTTCATCTTGAATAGCATCACGCTTACTTGAATATAATTGTTCTGGAGTATAACGTCCTACAACACTACGCGCAGCACTTCTAATAGCTGGTTGCAAAACTCTACTTGTATATTCAACTCCTTTTTGATTATGTAATCTACCCAAGTTACTGAAATCAGGCTCATACAATACCGAAGCGTCCAGTTTTATATCCAATCCATTAGATGATAAAACAGACATTTTTTCAGGCATTTCTTGTTGACGTGTTTCGTAATCAATCACACGATTCCAAGGTGCAATGATATGAAAACCTGGTCCAAGTGCTTCTTTTTCTGGATCTACTCCTTCACCAAGTGTTTCGTGAACTACTCCAGCATGACCAGAATCAATTGTCACTGCAGATTTAAATAACAATATTAATACTGCTACAATAACGATAAGTGTTATGACACCACCTTTTGGTAATTTTTCCATAGTTTTTAGTTTTAAATAAGTCCGTTATATTTTCTTATGAACCACTCAGCAGCTAGACTTAACGCGATGAGTCCTAGAAGATATTTCCAGTCAATCAAAGGTACGACTTTTTTAGTGCTTTTCTGTATTGTAGCGAACCTAGTATCGTTAATTAAATCTTTTGCAAGTGCGTCTGTATTATCAATAAAATATGAGGTTCCTTCACTATTTGTGGCTAAGCTTTGAAGTTTAGTAACATTAGCATTTAAGAATTGTTGCTCCACATTATAATCTAGTATTTTGAGTTCGCCAGATTTTGAGATATTCTCATTATTTACTTTTACTGTAAATGCATAATCTCCAGCTTCCAAACCACTTAAATCGACTTCGTAACTTGAATTTTTAAGCACAAACGGAAAAGTTGTAACAGCATCTGTATCTTTATTTTTTAAAGTAATATTCAAATTTACATTATCCTCAAACTCATAATTTTTATTAAAAAATTGCGAGGTAATTCTAACATTATCGTTGCCATTATAAAATGATTCATAATTGACGTTTAAGCGTGTTCTACGTTTATTAGTGCTTAAATATTGCACCAATTTACCTATGAAATTATCAAATGTATTAAACGAGTTTTCATTTAGATAAGCCTGCGCTCTCCATCTCCACAACCCTTCGCCTAAAATTAAAGCTTCTCGTTTTTCGTTGATTTCAAACGTTGCGAAAAGCGGTTCTTCAATTTGTGTTCCGTTGATAGTTTTATAGAGTATGGTTTCAAAAGGAACTGTAAATGAGGTTGTACCAAACTCTCCTTTTAAAGGCGGAAATTCGCCAAAATTCAAATCATCAACTATAAAAGTCCCATAATTTTGATTTAAGCTAGGCTGGAATTCTTCAGTTTGATTTGTTAATTCCTGTTTGTAATTACTTTGTAATTGATTGAGTAACGACCAATTAGTTTTAGTGCCAGCAATTACAATTTTATTTAGCTTTAATCTATCAATTTCTCTAAATAAAGCTCTAAAATTATTTGTAGGCTGATAGACTATCACCAATTGATAATCATTAGATTTATTTAAAAATTCAAGCGTTGATAAAATATCTGCATTACGTTGTTCATTACTTTCAATCGATTTTTTTAGGGTTCCTAAATCTGGATGCAAGATATCAGATACAATGGCTACATTCGTTTTTTGATCAATAACTTCTACAGCAAAGTTTTTGACATTATTAATCGTATTTTTTTCGTTGTCCAAAGGCACTACTTGTGCTTTATAACTTGTCACACCTACTCTACTTGCTGGTAATGTAAAGTTGACGATTTGAGACGTTTGCGTTTTACTAAAGGTTAGAGGTTTTGAAAATACGGTTGAATTTCCTGCGGAAACTTTCAACTGTGTATTAACCGTCGTATTTCCATTATAAGTTGCAATAACTTCTACTGGGAACTTGTTTTTTAAATACGCATAGCGATTTACATTTAATTGCTGAATCTTGAGATCTGTATACGTTGTTGTATCTCCTAAAATAACCGGGAAAATAGATTGCTTATAGCGTTTGGTCATGTATGCGTAATCGTTTCCGTAGGTTTGATTTCCATCGGAAATGATAAGTGTTGGAGCTATTGAGTTGTTATACACTTCAGATAAACGCTCAAATACTAAAGCGAGATTTGACTGTTTTTCATCAAATGATAACGAATCTGTTTGAGTTAGCTCTTTTCCGAAGCGATAAAACTCCAAATTAAAATTCTCGTTCAACGTTTCATTAGCTTTTAAAGACTTGATAAACTCTGACGTATTTTGCGACTGGTTGAGATAATTTATAGATTCTGAATTATCTACAGCAACCACTAGATTTGGTTTTTCGTTGTAATACGTAACACTATCAAACTTAGGGTTGATGAGCAACACAAAGATTGAAAAATAGGTTACAAAACGTAAGGCTGTCAAAATCCAAGCACGCTTTCCTTTTAGCTTTGATTTATAAGCATATTGAAAAAGCGCTAGTAATAGCGCTACGATTCCAGCTAATATTATGAATGTTATGGTTTGATTTTGCAATTAATTTTTAATTTTCTTTAATCTTTATGATTTATATCGTTTGCCCAAAAGTTAACAAATTATTATCTGGATCTAATAAAGCAAACTCTTTTACTTCCCATGGTTTAATTTCTAACGCACCATTTGGATGAATCTTAATATTATGATCTAAACAAAATTTATATTCTTCTTCAATAGCATTTGTTCTAATATAGACCTGACCATAATTTTCTTTTGGATCCAGCTCCTTAAATTCAAAAAAGTGAATTTCGATTTTATCTTTAATGAGCATTAAATAACCATCATAATCCTTACTTCCTAATTGTTCAAATCCTAAATTGTAATAATAGGCTTTAGTAATTGCCTTATTACGCATTGGGAGTTTTGGGTTTATTGATGTGAGCATTGCTTAAAGAAATTTATGTTAACATTCCACCATCAACATTCAATGTTTGTCCTGTGATATAAGCACTCATATCACTTGCTAAAAACACACACGCGTTTGCGATATCTTCTGGAGTTCCGCCACGTTTTAATGGAATTGCGTTTCTCCACCCTTTAACGGTTTCTTCATCTAATTTAGCTGTCATTTCGGTTTCAATAAAACCTGGAGCAATCACGTTGCTTCTAATATTTCTTGACCCTAACTCTAAAGCTACAGACTTAGAAAAACCAATAATACCTGCTTTTGATGCTGCGTAATTTGTTTGTCCTGCATTACCTTTGACTCCAACAACAGAACTCATATTAATAATAGAGCCTTTACGTTGTTTCAACATGGTACGTTGCACCGCTTTAGTCATATTAAAAACCGATTTTAAGTTGACTTCAATTACTTTATCAAAATCAGCTTCTCCCATTCTCATCAACAAGTTATCTTTTGTGATTCCTGCGTTATTGACTAGAATATCAATGCTTCCAAACTCTGCTAAAACGTCTTCTGAAAGTTTTTGAGATTCGTCAAAATTAGCTGCATTACTTTGATATCCTTTTGCTTTAACACCAAGAGCATTGAGTTCTTTTTCTAATTCGTTTGCTGCTTCTACCGAAGCGCTATATGTAAAAGCCACATTGGCTCCATGTTGTGCAAAAACTTCTGCAATTCCTTTTCCTATGCCTCGACTTGCGCCTGTTATGATTGCTGTTTTTCCTTCTAGTAATTTCATGAGTTGGTTGTTATTTTATGTTAATGTCTCATGGAACATTCTATCATTAAAAATCTCTAGGTTTAATAGAGATTAATAGTAGAATGTTTCATTGTTTAATTTTTAATAGTTGGTATTCAAATATAGGAAATACAAGTTTTAGAATGTATAAATTCGTCTTAAAATCAGTGAAATTAATTCGATGACTAATTCAAATGTAATTGTTAATCTGTTCGTAGTTATGCATTCATTTTTTTCTTGTCAAAAAAACGAACCAAAAAAGACATTACCAAGCCAAGGAATTTTTTAGTTTAAAAAAACTAAAAACCGTCTTGAAAACTCCGCGTCAAACTTCGTTTTCCTGTTCTCGAAGCTTTTCTTCAACTATTCTTCGCCTTGGCGATCAATTCTCTGAATTGAATGAGGGCTTGAATTACGACACTCTAACTACTTGCCTAAAGTTGTTTTGTATCTGATTTGTTAGATAAAAAAACTGTTACAAATAAATGCAACTGCTTATGAATATTTATATTTCCGAAGAAAAGATCTAAAAATTACTGAAAATTATTCAATGTATCGTTCGCTAATTATATTTCACTCACTATTGGATTTTTAACCCTTCTGATTATACTTTGTATAATCTGTCTTCCCTTTTAATAAAAGGAAGAACCTTACTCGGATGGTTTACTCAAATGTGTAGGATTTTGCTTATAAAAATTTAACTAATGGAATAAAAAAGTAAAATACAGAACTGTTCAAAATTTCACAAAAAAAAAAGCAGTTACATATAAATGTAACTGCTTATTAATTTTAATATTTCCGAAGAAAAGATTTAAAAATTACATCTTTACATCTTCTGGTTGCTCGTAGTTAAATAGATAATCGATATCCATTTCTTGAAGCTTACCTAACTTTTCTAATGCTTTGAAATCGATATCTTTTTTGTTACCAATCACCATCACATTATAATTTTCACCTTTGATATTTGTATTGAAGAAATTACGTAAATCATCCATAGTCATGTCTTTTATGGTGTTATACATGGCTTCTCTATTATCATTATCGATGCCTAATTTTTTAAGTCGCTCGTAACTCCAAAAAATACTTGATTTTGTGATACGTTGTGCTGCTAGCTTTTTTAATGTGGCTTCTTTTGCTGCATTAAATTGCTCTTCAGCTTCTGGCATATTGGTCATCAACTCCATCATTGCATCAACTGCTTGAGGCATTTTATTGGCTTGCGTTCCCATATAAGCCATCACATAGTTGTTATCATCTTTTTTGCTCGCAGTACTATAACTAGAAAACGCAGAGTATGCTAATGATTTTGATTCTCTAATTTCTTGGAATACAATTGATGATAATCCGCTACCAAAATATGTGTTAAATAACGTTGAAGCTGCCATATTATCTGCTTTAAATGGATCTCCTTTTGCTAAGAATAGCATTTCGGATTGTACCATATCAAAATCTACGAAGTATACATTTCCTCCAGTTTCTTTTTCTAAATAGGCCATTGCTTCTGGATATGATTTTAATTCTTCGGAAACTTTATGACTCGTATTTAAAGCTGCTACAGCTGCATCGATATCTTTTCCGTAGTAAAAAATACGTTGCTCAAAATCTTTCATTCCTTTTACAATTTCTACTAATTGAGCAGGATCCATATCGTTAAGCTCTTTGGTTTGGTAGATGTTTCTTAAACGAGAATTATCTCCATATTTACCGTAGTTCATTAAACCATTCCAAAGGATATTTCCTTTTTGTGATTTACCATCTACTCTACCTTTTGTAATTGACTCGACGTATTTGTTATAAGCATCTTGATCTGGTACAGCATTGTTCCATAAGTGTTCTAAAAGTTCTAATCCTTTTGGTAAGTTTTCTTTTAAACCGTTTAATCCAACATACGTTGTTTCTGCTCCTGCACTCACATAATATTTAACACCTAATTTGTAGAATTCTTTTTTCAATTCTTCGGCTGAATATTTATCTGTACCTAAATACTCCATATAACCAGCAGCAAGTCCTAACTTTTTATCGTTATCACTTCCCATATCAAAAATAATATTCATATCGAATAAATCATTCATTTCATTATCAATATAAGAGACTTTAATTCCATTATCTAAGTCTGTTTCTTTGATTGCTTTTTTGTAATCAACATACTTAGGTTGTAAAGATTTAGATTCTATTTTATTAAAATCTTGCATGAACTGAGACGTTTTATCTCTGTTTAAGTTAACAGGTGTAATTCCAGGATTAGCAACTTTAACTATAGATGTATCTTCGCCTTGACGTTTATAAGTCACCACGTAATTATCTTTATAGAATCTGTTTGCAAAATCTACAACCTCTTGTTTTGTCACCTTTTTTAAATCGTCTAAAAACTTCACTTTATTAGCCCAATCCTCATGATGAATAAATGCATTATAATACATAGATGCTAATGCTGTACTATTTTCATATTGTTGTGTTTGACTTAATTTTAAATCGTTTACAACAGCTTCAATCATCCAATCTTCAAACTCACCTTTTTTAAGTTTATCAATTTGCGCTAATAATAAATCTTTAACTTCATCAAGAGTTTGACCTTCTTTTGGAGAACCATTAAATGAATGATATCCATAATCATTTAAAAATGTTGGAGAACATCCAGCATATTGAACTGCTTGTTTTTGATTTAAGTTTAAATCAATTAAACCAGCGTTTCCGTTGGCTAATATCATATCAGCAACCGTCATTAATTTTTCTTCTTCGGTATTTACACCTTTAGATCTAAATGCAATAGAAATACTTTCTGCAGTAGGACCAAATACTTCTTTCACGATTGGAGATGTTATTGGATCTTCTTTAGGAAGTGTAGGATGTACAACTTCTTTCTTTTCTAGCTTACCAAAAGTTTCATTTACTTTTTTTATTGTAGCATCAAAATCTAAATCTCCAACTAATACCATTGCCATATTATTAGGCACATAATATTTATCAAAATAATTATTGATATCTACTAAAGATGGGTTTTTTAAATGTTCTGCAATTCCAATTGTTGATTGTTGACCATAAGGATGCTTTGGAAAAAGTCCTTCTAACATTGCTGCATAACTTTTTCTACCATCATTATCCTGACCTCGATTGAATTCTTCAAAAACAGCTTCTAATTCTGTATGAAATAAACGTAAAACAAGTTCACTAAAACGCTCGTTTTCTAAAGCTAGCCACTTGTCTAATTCATTAGCAGGTATTTTATTTTTGTATATAGTTTCTTCAAACCAAGTATGTGCATTGGTACCAGTTGCTCCAAGAGAACTCGTCATTTTATCATATTCATTAGCAACACTATAGTTTGAAGCCTCTAATGACACTTCATCAATTTTTTTATAAATAGCTAATTTCTTATCAGGATCAGACTCATCTCTGTGTTGTTCATACAATTCAGAAATTTGATCCAGATACTCTTTTTCTTTTTCCCAGTCAATAGTACCTACTTTACTAGTGCCTTTAAAAACCATGTGTTCTAGGTAATGTGCTAAGCCTGTAGATTCTTTAGGATCATAGTTAGAACCTGCTCTTACTGCAATGTATGTTTGAATTTTTGGCTCATCTACGTTTTTACTTAGGTAGACTTTTAGTCCGTTGTCTAAGGTATACAAACGTAAACCTGTTGGATCATTGTTAACAGTTTCGTAAGAAATACCATTAGCATCTGTGTTGGATTCAACTGTGTAAGCTAAATCTTTGTTTTTGTTTTCAGTTTTGCAATTGTATGCCAAGGCAACAATACAAAACATCATGATTAGTTTAAAATGTTTCATTTAGATTAAATTAGATTGATTGTTAATTGATTTTTTTATAAAAAAAATCCGTTGACAAGTTACTGTCAACGGATTTATAACGAATATGTTTTATATTTATTTTAACAAGAAATGTGTCATACCATCTAGTTATAAAATAATAAACATAATTCAAATTATTAGTCTATCATTTCACAGCTCATTTGGTCTTATTTATTCATTACTTCTGCTACTTTCTTTCCTATTTCCGCAGGAGAATCAACAACATGAATACCACAAGCTCTCATAATTTTCTTTTTTGCTTGAGCAGTATCATCACTACCTCCAACAATTGCTCCAGCATGACCCATTGTACGTCCTGCAGGTGCAGTTTCTCCAGCAATAAAACCAATAACTGGTTTTTTACTTCCACTAGCTTTATACCAGTTTGCAGCATCTGCTTCTAACTGACCACCAATTTCTCCAATCATAACTACAGCTTCAGTTTCTGGATCATTAATTAATAACTCAACAGCTTCTTTAGTAGTTGTACCAATAATAGGATCTCCTCCAATACCAATTGCAGTTGTGATTCCTAAACCTTGTTTTACAACTTGATCTGCAGCTTCATAGGTTAAAGTACCAGATTTTGATACGATACCAACATTACCTTTTTTGAAAACAAAACCTGGCATAATACCAACTTTAGCTTCACCTGGAGTAATAACTCCTGGACAGTTAGGACCAATTAATCTACAATCTCTATCTTTAATGTATGTTGAGGCTTTAATCATATCTGCTACAGGAATTCCTTCAGTAATTGTAATAATTACTTTTATTCCAGCTTCTGCAGCTTCCATAATTGCATCTGCAGCAAATGCAGGTGGCACAAAAATAATGGTTGTATCTGCACCAACTTCTTTTACAGCTTCAGCAACTGTATTAAAAACAGGTCTGTCTAAGTGTGTTTGCCCTCCTTTTCCTGGAGTCACACCACCAACGACATTTGTACCATATTCAATCATTTGACCAGCGTGAAAAGTACCTTCACTTCCAGTAAAACCTTGAACAATTATTTTTGAATCTTTATTAACTAAAACGCTCATTTGTGTTTGTTTTATTGCCTTTTTTTCTTCGGAAATGTACTATTCTAAGAAATTATAGGCTATTTATGATTTTGATTTTAAGTTTTTGTGTATTCAGTTGATATTTCCGAATATATTGACAAAAATAAGATATTGCTTATGATTTTTAAACCTTTTTTAAACTTTAATTTCAGCATAAGAATTTAAGCTCTCAGAACTATCATCTGCCAATTGACTTATCTCATAACCTTTGTACAATTTGCCGTCTTTAACTTCCCAAATTGTAATGAAATGTGCCAAAGGATCTTCTTTTTCTGGTCGTTCAATAGCGGTTACATAAATCGTATATCTTGCAGTCACCATATTACCATCTTCTAAAAGATGACTTAATCTAGGTTTAAAAGAAATAAAAGAATCTTTTAAGTCTTTAAGCATATTTTCCAAGCCTTTAAAATCTAATGTTTTAAAGCCTTTACTACTGTTCCATTCTAATTTACAATCTTTATGATAATGATTTAAGACACCTTCATCTTTTATTAAATCTAAATCGTAAAATGCTTTGACAATTTGTTTTGCAGACATTTATTTAGTTTTTAATTTCTTTAATATTTCTGGGATTTGTCTAAGGTAAGCCATTTCCTTAAATTTTTCACGTGCTTCAATTGCAGGTGATCCAAAATAAGTTCCATTTGGCTTTGTAGAATGACCTAATCCAGATTGTGCGTATAATACTGTGCCTTTTGCAATCGTGATACCACTCTTTACTCCTACTTGACCCCAAATTGTGACTTCATCTTCAACTACTACACATCCTGCAATACCAGTTTGCGAGGCTATTAAACACTTTTTACCTATTAAAGTATCATGTCCAATTTGAATTTGATTATCTAATTTTGAGCCTTCTCCAATAGTTGTATCTCCAGTAACACCTTTATCAATTGTACATAATGCTCCAATATCTACATTGTCTTCAATGATAACACGTCCACCAGACTTTAATTGATCATAACCTTCTGGTCTGTTTTTATAATAAAAAGCGCTAGCACCTAATATAGCGCCAGCATGTATAGTCACATT
The DNA here is from genome assembly GCF_038900375.1 of Psychroserpens sp. AS72. Classification (NCBI taxonomy): domain Bacteria; kingdom Pseudomonadati; phylum Bacteroidota; class Flavobacteriia; order Flavobacteriales; family Flavobacteriaceae; genus Psychroserpens; species Psychroserpens sp. AS72. The sequence goes on from NZ_JBBMRC010000003.1 coordinate 133,007, forward strand.
GTTTCCAATTACTGTATCATCATAAATACTAACATTTGAATGAATGGTACAATTATCACCAATGGTAACATTATTACCTATAAAACAATTAGGCTGTATTATTGTGTTTGTGCCAATTTTAGCAGTTGGCGACATTGCAGAATTAGACGATTGAAACGGTTTAAAATGAAGCGTTAATTTATTGAAATCCCTAAATGGATCATCACTAATTAAAAGCGCTTTCCCATCTGGACAATCTACTTTTTTATTGATTAAGACAATGGTAGCAGCACTTTCTAGTGCTTTATCATAATATTTGGGATGATCTACAAATACAATATCTCCAGATTCTACAACATGTATTTCGTTCATTCCTAAAACTGGAAAATCATCTGCTCCTATATATTCCGTAGAAATAAGATTAGCGATTTCCTTGAGTGTATGCGATTTTGGGAATTTCATTTTTTAAAGTCTTCTGTATGCAGTATTCAGTTATCAGTCGCTCTAGCAAAAACTACTTACTGAATCTACACTGCTAACTAGTTTTTACTCTTTAACGCGTTCTTTATAAGTTCCCTTATCGGTTTCAATTTTTATTTTGTCTCCTTCATTAATAAATAAAGGCACATTAACCTCTGCTCCTGTTTCTACAGTTGCTGGTTTCGTTGCGTTTGTTGCTGTATTACCTTTAATTCCTGGTTCAGTTGCAGTTACTTCTAAAACAACTGTCGCTGGCATATCTACAGACAAAGGCATATTGTCTTCTGTGTTAATTTGAATCGTTACAATTTCTCCTTCTTTCATCAAATCTGCTCTATCTAAAGCAGATTCTAATAAACGGATTTGTGTATAATCGGCTTCATTCATAAAATGATAAAATTCACCATCATGATACAAAAACTGAAATTTGTGAGTCTCAACACGTACATCTTCAATTTTATGTCCTGCAGAAAATGTATTATCTAACACTTTTCCGTTGGTCACACTTTTCATTTTAGTTCTCACAAATGCAGGACCTTTACCAGGTTTTACGTGTAAAAATTCAATGATTTTATAAATATCATTGTTATATCTAATGCATAATCCGTTTCTAATATCTGAAGTACTTGCCATAATATTGCCCACAAAAGTGGGTATCTTTTAACTGTTAATATTTTAAATTCGTCCTCTTTTGCTAAGGCTTAAGTGGACTTACGTTTTTAAGCTGTTTACCTAAACGCAATTATTTGATGTTTATCTTTTCCGAATCTACCAATCGGCAGACTGGGAAAATTAATTTGATTTGAAATATCCTTTCATAATTCCGCGATGTGAGTTCTTAATAAATTGAAGAATTTCATCACGCTCTGGAGTTGCCTCCATTTCTGCCTCAATTAAATCTGAAGCTTGTGTATTGTTATAATTCTTTTGATATAGCATTCTATATATATCTTGAATTTCTCTAATTTTCTCTGTTGTATATCCTCTACGACGCAATCCTACAGAGTTAATCCCTACATAAGATAATGGTTCTCGACCAGCTTTTACATAAGGAGGAACATCTTTTCTCACTAAAGATCCACCAGTTACAAAGGCATGATTTCCAATAGATACAAATTGATGAACAGCAGTCATACCAGCTAAAACTACAAAATCACCTACAGTTATATGTCCTGCAAGAGTGCTATTATTAGAAAAAATACAATTATTACCCACGACACAATCATGAGCAACGTGGCAATATGCCATAATTAGACAGTTATTTCCTATAACTGTTTTCATTTTATCTGTGGTTCCTCTATTAATCGTAACACACTCTCTTATAGTAACATTATCTCCTATTACTGTAAGTGTATCTTCATCATTATATTTTAAATCTTGTGGTACTGCTGAAATGACAGAACCTGGAAAAATATTACAATTTTTACCAATTCTTGCACCTTCCATTATGGTCACATTACTACCTATCCAAGTTCCTTCTCCAATTGTTACATTACTGTAAATAGTTGTAAAAGGCTCTATCACTACATTCTTAGCAATTTTTGCTCCAGGATGTACATATGCTAAAGGTTGGTTCATTTTTTAGTGTTTATTGATAATATTAAGTTGTTTTTTAAACTTAATACATTTGATTGATTTGTTAAAAATACGTCAAATATTATTTATTTAACCTTAGAAATCTGTGCCATTAATTCTGCTTCAGCACATAATTGTCCGTTAGCATAAGCATAGCCTTGCATATGACAAATACCTCTTCGAATTGGTGTAATTAAATCACACTTAAATATGAGTGTATCACCAGGTACCACTTTTTTCTTGAATTTTACTTTATCAATCTTCATAAAAAAGGTTAAATAATTTTCAGGATCTGGAACCGTACTCAATACTAGTATTCCTCCTGTTTGCGCCATTGCTTCTACAATTAGAACGCCAGGCATCACTGGTGCTCCAGGGAAATGACCTTTAAAAAACTCTTCGTTCATGGTCACGTTTTTCATACCAATAACGTGAGAATCTGATAATTCAAAAACCTTATCTAATAATAAAAACGGTTGTCTATGTGGAAGCATCTCCATGATTTGCATCACATCCATTAATGGCTCTTGATTTAAATCAATTTGAGGCACATTATTACGACGTTCATTTTTTATAATTTTAGAAAGTTTCTTAGCAAACTGTGTATTTATATAGTGTCCTGGTTTATTAGCAATTACTTTTCCTCTAATACGTGTGCCTACTAAAGTTAAATCGCCAACAACATCTAAAAGTTTATGTCTTGCAGCTTCATTGGGATGGTGAAGCGTTAAATTATCTAAAATTCCATTTTGCTTAATAGCAATAGAATCTTTTTTAAATGCTACTTTAAGTTTCTCCATGGTTTCTGGAGATAATTCTTTATCTACATAAACAATAGCATTATTTAAATCACCACCTTTAATAAGGCCATGTTCTAATAACATTTCTAATTCGTGTAAAAAACTAAAGGTTCTAGAATCTGATATATCATCTTTAAAATCAGACATACGATTCAAAGTTGCATTTTGGGTTCCTAGAACTTTTGTTCCAAAATCAACCATTGTTGTTACTTGATATTCTTTTGCAGGCATAACGATAATCTCGCTTCCAGATTCTTCGTCAGAATATGACACAACATCTGTCACCACATATTCTTCTCTGAAATCATCTTGCTCTACAATACCAGCTTTCTCAATAGCTTCAACAAAAAACTTAGATGAACCATCCATAATTGGTGGTTCTGCTGCATTGAGTTCTATAATAGCATTATCAATATCCATACCTACCAAAGCTGCTAATACGTGCTCTGAGGTCTGAATCGTCACACCATTTCGTTCAATGCAAGTTCCTCTTTGGGTATTAGTTACATAATTTGCATCTGCTGCAATCACAGGAGATCCCTCAAGATCTACTCTTTTAAAAGAAAATCCATTATTAACTGGTGCAGGACAAAATGTGATAGTTACATCTTTTCCTGTATGTAATCCAACACCTTTAAGAGATACTTCTTTCTCTATCGTTTTTTGCTTAATGTCTGTTTTAATTATTCCCATTTACTTTCTTTTCTAAATCATTAATAGATTTAACAATCTTAGGTAGATTTTTAAAATGCACATAAGACTTGTTCCAATCTCCAAATGTAAATGATGGAGATCCTTGCAATATTTCATTATCTTTTACATGCCTACCAATACCAGATTGAGCTTGTACACGTACATTATTTCCTATAGTTATGTGGCCAGCTATTCCTACTTGACCACCAATTAGGCAATTTTCGCCAATTTTTGCAGATCCAGCAATTCCTGTTTGAGCAGCTATTACTGTATTTTTTCCTATCTCAACATTATGTGCTATTTGGATTTGATTATCCAATTTCACACCACGTCTAATTATTGTAGAACCTAAAGTAGCTCTGTCAATTGTTGTTGCAGCTCCAACATCTACAAAATCTTCAATAATCACATTACCTATTTGTGGCATCTTGCTATATTCTCCTTTTTTATCTGGTACAAAACCAAAACCATCGGCTCCAATAATAACACCTGAGTTAATCACACAGTTGTTGCCAATAACGGTTTCAGAATAAATCTTAGCTCCCGAAAATATAATCGAGTTATCACCAATCGTAACATTTTCACCAATATATGCATTAGGAAACACCTTAACATTGTTACCTATAGTCACATTATCACTAATGTAACTAAAAGCGCCTATATAAATATCACTTCCTAATTTTGCAGTTTCCGAAATAAACGACGGTTGTTCAATACCTTGCTTATTTAACTTCACTTGATTATAATATTCTAAAAGTTTTGAAAACGATTGATAAGCATCATCAACCTTTATAAGCGTTGTTGAGATATCATTTTCTGGTTCAAAAGTTTTATTAACTATAGTAATTGATGCTTTGGTAGAATATATGTATGAATTATACTTAGGATTTGCTAAAAAGGTTAAAGAGCCTTCTATTCCTTCTTCAATTTTAGAAAGTTTAGAAACTTCTACCTCAGGATTACCCACGATATCACCTTCTAAAATTCCAGCTATTTGTTGTGCTGTAAAGTTCATCCTCGCAAAAATAGGAAAAATGTATAAATTATTAACAGTTGTTTACGTTTAAAAGGTAGGTTGCTTAGTTGTTTGTTGTTAAGTAGCGTATTTGCTAATCTCAATTGTAGAGTATACTTGATATTAATCATTTTATATACAGCACTTTTGAGGCTTCGGAAATTTTAAAACTTAAACAATAGTAACTTAAACATTATTTTTTTTATACTAAATAGGCTTTGAGTTTACAAATGTTCACTGAAACAAGAATGATATCATTCATCTCTAACAAATTCCTCCTTAGGATAACAGATATAATACTTCGTCACTGCTTTAGATAAAGCCTTGATATTAAATTGATCTGATGCTTTAGTGATATCAACTACTTTTCCAGATTTTTGCAATATTTTTATTTTCTGCGTTTTAGATTGATACGCTAAATTTGAAATCTCATCAATAAACACAAAGTACTCTGCATCTTTTTTTGAGATATTATACTTTTTTACAAGTTTAGAAATATGCTTATCTAGAGTAGACCGTTTTATGGGTTTATTTTTTAATTTAATTTTTAATAAATCTCTATTGATAATCATACTACTAAGCTCGCTTAAAATAAAATCATCGTGGTATTGCCAATCTTTCATGGCAGAAACAATATCTGTATCGTCTAGTCTAGAAAATATTTCTAAGGTATCATCGTCAAAATTGTTTCTTGTTATTTCATTCCGTAGAAAAAAAGATAAGGCGTCACTTGCTCGTAATTCGATGCCTTGACTAGATAATTCTTTTGCTCTTTTTAAAACACGCGTTAATAGTTGCTCTGCAACAACACTTGTTTTATGAAGATACACTTGCCAATACATAAACCGTCTTGCAACTAAGAATTTTTCAACACTATAAATTCCTTTTTGTTCAACAACTAAACGATCATCTACAACGTTTAGCATTGTTATCAAGCGTTCACTATTTACATTACCTTCTGCAACTCCAGTATAAAAACTATCGCGTTTGAGATAATCTGCTCTATCCATATCAAATTGGCTAGAAATTAGTTCGCATAAAAACGGTCTCTCATGTTTACCTTCAAAAATTTGGATGGCTAGCGTTAAACTTCCGTTAAATTCTTCATTGAGTTTTTGCATAAAACGCATAGAGATTTCTTCGTGTGAAACTCCATTTACTATGCTATGTTCCATCGCATGAGAGAATGGACCATGACCAATATCATGCAATAAAATGGCGATATAAAGTGCTCTTTCTTCTTCTTCGGAAATTGTAACCTCCTTAAAACGAAGCACATTCACAGCCTTTTGCATTAAATACATACAACCAATTGCATGATGAAAACGTGTGTGATTAGCTCCAGGATATACAAGATAAGATAATCCCATTTGGGAGATTCTTCTCAGCCTTTGGAAGTATTTATGTTCAATTAAATCAAAAATATCCGAATTGGGAATAGTAATAAATCCGTAAATTGGGTCGTTAAAGATTTTAAGTTTGTTACTTGTCTTCAAACGTTATGCTTTTACATTAATTTTAAACAAATATACATGAACACTATAAATATTCTTTGGGTTGACGATGAAATTGATCTTTTAAAACCACATATTATCTTTTTAGAACAAAAACAATACAAGGTAACAACCTGTCAAAGTGGTACAGAAGCTATCGAAATCATTGATGATGCTAATTTTGATATTGTATTTCTAGATGAGAATATGCCTGGACTTACAGGTTTAGAGACATTGCATGAAATTAAAGAACGACGTGCTAACCTTCCAGTTGTTATGATTACCAAAAGTGAAGAAGAATACATCATGGAAGAAGCTATTGGTAATAAAATAGCCGATTATTTAATAAAGCCTGTAAACCCAAATCAGATTTTACTGAGTTTAAAAAAGAACTTAGATCACTCTAGGCTCGTTTCAGAAAAAACAACATCCAACTATCAGCAAGAGTTTAGAAAGATTGCGATGGATATGTCTATGGTTAATAGCTTTGAAGAATGGAGCGATTTGTATCAAAAATTAGTGTATTGGGAATTGCAACTAGAAGATATTGAAGATGTTGGAATGACAGAGATTTTAGAATCTCAAAAAAATGAAGCGAATCTTCAATTCGGAAAATTTATTGAAAAAAATTATGAGGATTGGTTTGATCATAATTCTGATGCTCCAGTATTATCTCATAACTTATTTAAAGAAAAAGTAGTTCCTGAGTTGAGTACAGAGCAACCTACGCTTTTTATTGTGATTGATAATTTACGTTACGACCAATGGAAAGCTTTTGAACCTATTGTCAATAATTACTATAAAAAAGTTAGCGAAGAGCCGTTTTACAGTATTTTGCCAACAGCAACGCAATACGCTAGAAATGCTATATTTTCTGGATTAACGCCTTTAGATATGGAACGTTTACATCCAGATTTATGGAAAAATGATACAGATGAAGGTGGAAAAAATCTATTTGAAAATGAATTTCTTCAAGGTCAACTCAAACGATTAGGCTTGCAAAATTTAAAAACATCTTATCATAAAATCACAAATTTAAAAGCTGGGAAGAAGTTAGTAGAAAACTTTAAAGCACTTAAAGATGATGATTTATCTGTTATCGTTTACAATTTTGTGGATATGCTATCACACTCTAAAACTGAAATGGATGTTGTAAAAGAATTAGCATCTAATGATAAATCGTACCGATCATTAACTGTGAGTTGGTTTAAAAATTCACCTTTATTAGAAATGATCCAACAGGCTCAAAATTTAGGTTTTAAACTAATCCTTACCACAGACCACGGAACTATAAATGTGAAGAACCCATCAAAAGTGATTGGTGATCGTGAGACAAGTTCTAATTTACGTTATAAAACGGGTCGTAGTTTAACCTATGAAGATCGTGAAGTTATGGTAGCTAAAGACCCAAAAGCAATTCACTTGCCTTCTATAAACATGAGTAACTCATTTATTTTTGCTAAAAGTGATTATTTCTTAGCCTATCCAAACAACTACAATCATTACGTGAGTTATTATAGAAATACGTATCAACATGGAGGTGTATCTTTAGAAGAAATGATCATACCTTTTGTGGTTATGAATCCTAAAAGTTAAAGGTCTATAGTCTATTATACACGCTTAAGAAAGCCATTTTAAATAGAACTATTTAAAATGGCTTTCTCATTTTTTAATTTGTGTTGTTTTTTCATAATATTTAAATATTCGGCTATACAAATTTCATTTTAAAAATCCTACGTAATGCAAATTTCTTCGACGAAATACACTTTTTCCTAGTTTTTACCAAAAATTATTCTTATAATTGCATTTCAAATTAAGCTATAAAACTCGTTTACAATTTAATGATGTCACAATTACTAGAATTAGATTATCATCTAGAAGATATAGATGCTGTTGCAAAACAGATTTTAGATCATGTTTCTTCTAAAAACTTACTTTTCTACGGAAATATGGGTGCTGGTAAAACAACACTCATAAAATCTTTAGTAAAAGTTTTGGGTAGTGATGACGATGTTAGTAGTCCGACATTTTCTATAGTTAATGATTATAGAGCAAAAGATTGCTCTATTTATCATTTTGATTTGTACAGAATTAACGATGAGGAAGAAGCGTTAAATTTTGGTTTTGAAGATTATCTATATACCTCAAATTGGGTGTTTATAGAATGGCCTCAAAACGCTCAAAATTTGATGCCTGAAGACATAAATGTTATAGAAATTTCTTACAAAAATAAGACCTCAAGATCACTCAAGTTGATCCAAAAACATAATATTAACCTAGAAAACAAGCATAAAGCAGTGAATTAGTGAAAATAAATTAGCAATCTCACACCACGATATAGTTATAGACTACGGAAAAACCGTAATCACAAGGCGATTTTAGAGTGTTTTTTAACACTCATTTTAACACTTTTAAATATAGAGCATTCATATATTTGAATAATTAATTAATTTAATCCCTTATAATTATGAAGACTAAAAAGTACGTACTAGCTATTGCTATTTTCGGTGGAATGTTATTTACTGCTCATGCAACTGATTTAATCAACTTAGATGGACAAGTTAAAACAGAAATCGACAAAAGAAAAGTTAAAATTCCAACACACGGATAGGAAAAGGAATTCTAGAATTATTATTAATGGGAGTATAGTAGGTGTTTTAATATCTATAACTCCCATTTTTTTCTATTCTTATATTTATGTTCCAGATACCAAAGTTTGGGAAAACCTACTATTTACTTATGATAGTGGGTTTTATGAGGATGTAAGAACAAGTTTCTGGATGATAATGAGTAAACTCATCCCATTGTTCCTTTTATTTATTTGGTTTTTTACATGCAGGCATTGGTGGTATCATTCTATTTTAGTACCAATTGCAATGTTTACATACCAATTAATTGGAACCATCAATGAAGATGTTATATTCTTTGATAACTTTGATCTAATGTATATGCTACCAATAATGGCTATAATCATTCCATCTATTTACTTGATAAGAGCAAAAATGTTTAATAAAATAAATGATGCTGGAAAATCAATGCAAGAATTAGAAGAAGAATTCATGATGAAACCCAAAGGTGTTTGGAGTACAATTAAGCAGTATTTTTAATTAAACAACAAATATTAAAATATATAACAAATTATAATTACAAAACTTTTCCAAATAAAAGCCCACAATTATTTCAATAATTGTGGGCTTTTAGATTTACGAATTTATTTTTCAATCTTCATTTAATCATTATTAAACGAAAAAAATTACATTTGTAGAATATAAATCCTTCTTACTCTAACATAACCCTAATTTATAATGAGTAAAACAATTAATAGAATCATTCAATTATTATCTGCTCTTAACTTAAGTGCAAGACAGTTTGACATATCCATTGGTAGTGCTAACGGCTATACCTTACGTATGCAAAAAAATAACGCCTCTGTTGGGAGTGACGTCATTGAACGTATTATTAAAGAGTATCCGCAAATCAATCTGGTTTGGTTAATTACTGGTCAAGGTGATATGTTTATAAAAGACAACCCAAAACCAAAAGTAAGATCTAAAGCTGAAATAGAATCTTATATAGACGATAGACTTAAACAACAATGGTCTGATGAGAAAAAAGCGCTACTAGAAGAGATTTTAACAGAGATTGAAAAGGCTAATACAAATAATTAATTACTAATAGTTAATTGATCTCTTAGTTCTATAAGTTTCGTTAGATACTCTTTTTTATTCATATTTAGTTTTTGAGTTTCTAATTTTCTTAACTCTTTTCCCATTGACTTATACTGTTTTCTATTTAAGTTAGTTAACTTAATAAGTTGACGACTAATTTCGTCGTTTAATGGAGCAATTTCATTCTTATATGATTCGTAATAATTTAGTTTTCTGGAAATTAAAATCAAAACTATTACATACGGTATTGAGTAACATAAAGTATCAAGAATATTAATGACTTCATGTTCATATCCTAACTTTGCAATTTTAACCAATGAGAAAAACTTGAATATCTCTAAGATTATAGAAACAAGTAATAAAACTCTCCATTTTTGCGTACAAGTTAAGTACCAGAGTGTAAGAAGCATCAATGTTAAAACCTTTACACATAAAAACCATAAATAATAATTTACATCGTCAAAATCACCTGAGTTAATTTCAAATAGTGAATTTCTCCAAGTCTTAGTTTTTGGTGCTATGTTGTAGAGGTAAAAAGCAAATGGTAATAATAAAATACACGCAATTATAATAAAGTCTTTGTTAATTTTATATATATATTTAATAAAAAACTTCATACTATTTTTTATAAAAATTATTTCTTATCTCAATCAATTCTTTTAAATAATTAAATTCATGATCCACTATATTTACTTTCATTTTTAATTTAATAAAATCATCTTTCAACTTTTCAACACGCTGTTTATCTTCACTATTGATTTCAAAAAATATTTCATTTATTTTATTATCAAGATCTGAGCGTAAGTTCTTTGCTGTCTCATATGAATTAATTTTTTTTGATATAAAGATTATTAACAGTATGATAGGAATTGTAATTGGTAAGCTTGTATAATATTCAATTTCATCTACATAAGTTTGTTTAAAACTGAAGACACTAATTAGCTTTAACATTTCAATTGTAGTAATTACAATAATAGCAGATTTCCACCAATGTTTACATGTAAAAAACCAAATGATTGAAAAAACAATAATAATAAGTTTCATTTTAACAAAGTATATAGTACTAGCTATATCTTCAAAACCTAAACTTCCAACTGTAATTCCTAGAATATTTACTTCAGTAATACCTTTTGGAACATAACTATCAAAAAAATAACCAAAAGTCACAACCAATATTAATAGTGAAATTAATACATCTTTAATCGTAATATTTTGTAAACCAAACTTTTCCATAGAAAATAATCTCCAACTAATATATAAAACTAAATTGGTAAATAATAGATTTTTATTTGTAATTTGAGTTACCAATTAAAAATTAAATGAGCGAATCATTATCACCCTTTACAAAAGCACAATTATTACCACAAGAAGAGACACTTGAAGTCTACAAAAAGAAAGGTGATTTATTTATAGGCATCCCAAAAGAAACTCATTTTCAAGAAAAACGTGTCTGTTTAACTCCAGATGCTGTTCATGCTTTAGTATCAAATGGTCATCGTGTGATGGTTGAATCTGGTGCTGGAGAAGGTGCAAACTTTAAAGACAAAGCCTATAGTGAAGCTGGTGCAGAAGTCACTAGAGATACAGCAAAAGTGTTCTCCTGCCCTATTCTTTTAAAAGTAGAACCACCTTCACTTGATGAGATTAAATTAATTAATCCGCAAACATTACTAATCTCTGCATTACAACTTAAAACACAAAGCAAAAATTATTTTCAAGCATTGGCTTCAAAACGCGTTACTGCACTAGCTTTTGAATTTATAAAAGATGAAGATGGTGCCTATCCTGCAGTACGCTCTTTAAGTGAAATTGCTGGAACTGCTTCCATTTTAATTGCATCAGAATTATTATCAAACGTCAATGGTGGTAACGGTCTCATGTTAGGCAACATTAGTGGTGTGCCACCAACTGAAGTCGTTATTATTGGCGCAGGAACAGTTGGTGAGTTTGCTGCACGTTCTGCCATTGGTCTTGGTGCTAATGTGAAAATTTTTGACAATTCAATAACTAAATTACGTTGTGTACAAGCTAATTTAGGTCGTACATTATATACCTCAACCATTCAACCAAAAAACTTATTAAAAGCTTTAAAACGTTGCGATGTTGCTATTGGAGCAGTTAGAGGAAATAACCGCTCACCTATCATTGTTACGGAAGCCATGGTGAATACGATGAAATCTGGATCATTAATTATTGATGTCAGTATAGATATGGGTGGCTGTTTTGAAACTAGTGAAGTCACCAATCATGATAAACCAACTTTTGATTATAATGGCGTGACACACTATTGTGTACCAAATATTCCTGCAAGATACTCACGATCTGCTTCTGTATCGCTGAGTAATATTTTTACACCTTACCTTTTAAAAATTGCCGAAGATGGTGGTATAGAAAATGCCATACGTTTTGATCGTGGTTTAAAAAATGGGTTGTATTTTTACCACGGAATTTTAACAAACAAATCTGTAGCTAATTGGTTTGATTTAGACTGTAGCGACCTTAACTTGTTAATTTTCTAGAAAAAAACTTACACGTGAAACGAGCATGAATAAATTGTTGTTATCTATGATAATAATTTATTCCGAACAACATGTGACTGTTAAAAATTAATAAAGAATACACATGAAATTATTACATCGAATAGGTTACTATTTGGGAGGATTCTCAATAGGCTTAGTTCTATTAGCCTTTTTTTTAGGAGGAAAAAAAACATCTTGCGCTTATGGTCCTAATGCAAGAACAATTAAGAATATTTCTATAAAAGAACGGTTTTATTCTGAAGACACTAAACTTGCTATGCAAAATTATAGTTTAGATTCGCTTGCTGTTTCAAATTTAATAAAAACAAGTAGTGTCAACTTTTCTAAAAGTAATACCAAAGTCGATTCGTGTAAAATTTATCTATTAGAAAATGAAATTGATGATAAAGACGTTGAACTTTGGGTTAAGAATTGTGATTCTAGTGCAACCATACAATCTATTTTGATCAAATAGGAAACCTTATTTAATCCAGTGTTATTGTTCTATAAATTTTGTGATTATTATAATACCAAAGCATTTTATAATAAAAAACCATTGCTATCATATTAATTGATAACAATGGTCTTAACTTCAATTCAACTAACTCTATTTTATTTTATTGCTGTTTTCTTTAATACACTTGTGTCATTATAATCTAATTTTACAATATATATTCCTCTAGAATAGGTTGAGACATCTAATTCTCTTGTCATTTGAGACAAGTCTTGCATCTCATTTTGATTAAAAGATTCTGTATATATTATTTTTCCTCCTATACTATAAATTGAGAATCCGGTAGCAGTTACAGATTGTAAACCATCTATTCTAACTTTTAATATATCTGTTGTTGGATCTTGGTAAATCAAGAAGCCAAATTCTTCACTTTCAACCGGGTTTTCTATAGTACTACATTCTTCAACGAAAACCATAACTGTATCTTCATCACTATCTAAAGCATTATAAACCAAAACAGAATATTCTGTATCAACATCTGGAGATACTTCTATACTTTGTGTAGTTTCTCCGTTACTCCATAAATATTCATCGCCTCCAGTTGCAGTAAGTGTTACTATTTCTTCATTACAAATAATTAAATCCTCACCTGCATCTGCTTCTACTATTTCTAGAACATTAACAAGAACAGCTGTGGTATCTTCACAATTATTAATAAATCCAGTGACTTCATATGTTGTGGTAATTGACGGACTCACAGCAATGTTTGGTTGCGTTGCTCCATTGTTCCAAGCATACGTGTTTGCACCAGATGCAGAGAGTGTTATAAACTCTCCTTCTAAAATCATTACATCGTTTCCATTTGTGATAACAACATTTGGATTTGGATTCACTCCAACTTGAACCTCAGCATCAGCTTGATAATCACCTTCAAAAACAGTAACCGTATACGTTTGTGTATTTGAAGGATTAACAGTTATACTTTGAGTGGTTTCACCTGTACTCCATAAATAACTATCACCTTCACTAGCTGTAAGGGTTGTTTCGTAACCTTGACAAATTGTTTGATCTGCACCAGCACTCGCTGTAAACACAAAAGGCTCTACAATAACAATGACATCATCTATAGTTTCACATCCATTAGATATACCAGAAACAGTATATGTTGTAGTAATTAAAGGATTAACAGAAATACTCGAAGTCGTTTCTCCAGTACTCCAAACATAAGACTCTGCTCCTGTTGCTGTTAATGTGGTAGAATCACCTTCTACAATTGTAATATCAGCTCCTGCATTAGTTTGGGGTAAATCATTTACAGTAATAATGACGTCGTCTGTACTCGAACAATTATTTGTAAATACTTCTACAATATACGTTGTTGTACTATTCGGATTTACCGTAATATTTTGAGTTGTTTCTCCTGTACTCCAAAGGTAAGTTGAACCTCCCGAAGCTGTTAATGTTGTTTCATTTCCGAAGCAAATTGTAACATCATTTCCTGCATCAGCTACTGGAATATCATTAACTGTAACGGTAACACTATCATCATTAGACTCACTTCCATTTGCACTAAATGCAGTAACGGTATATGTTGTAGTCGCTATTGGTGACACTTCTATTGTTGCTGTAGTTTCACCAGTATTCCATAGATATGTTACACCTCCTGAAGCTGTAAGTATTGTACTTTCTCCATTACAAATTGCAACATCTGCTCCTGCATTTGCGTTTATATTTTCTGTTTCTACGGAAACGATAACGTCATCACTAGATTCGCATCCATTAGAGACTCCTATTACTGAATACGTTGTTGTACTTGTTGGACTTACAGAAATACTAGTTGTTGTTTCTCCTGTACTCCAAACATAAGAATCTGCTCCAGAAGCTGTTAATGTTGTAGCATCACCTTCAAAAATTGTAACATCATTTCCTGCGTTAGTTTCTGGTAATGGGTTTACTAAAACAGTAACACTATCATTGTCTGAAGCCGTTTGCGCTTCATTAAAAACTGTTACAGTATACTCTGTTGTTTGATTTGGGTTTACAGTAATACTTGCTGTAGTTTCTCCAGTATCCCAAAGATAAGTTGAACCTCCAGTTGCTGTAAGTGTTGTCATTTCTCCATCACAAATTGTTACATCTGCTCCTGCATTTGCGTTTATATTTTCTGTTTCTACGGAAACGATAACGTCATCACTAGATTCGCATCCATTAGAGATTCCTGTTACTGTATATGTTGTTGTACTTGTTGGACTTACAGAAATACTAGTTGTTGTTTCTCCTGTACTCCAAACATAAGAATCTGCTCCAGAAGCTGTTAATGTTGTAGCATCACCTTCAAAAATTGTAACATCATTTCCTGCGTTAGTTTCTGGTAATGGATTTACTAAAACAATAACACTATCATTGTCTGAAGCCGTTTGCGCTTCATTAAAAACTGTTACAGTATACTCTGTTGTTTGATTAGGGTTTACAGTAATACTTGCTGTAGTTTCTCCAGTATCCCAAAGATAAGTTGAACCTCCAGTTGCCGTAAGTGTTGTCATTTCTCCATCACAAATTGTTACATCTGCTCCTGCATTGGCATTAATTGCTTCTACACCTACAGAAACGATAACGTCATCACTAGATTGACATCCATTAGCAGCTGTTCCAACTACAGAGTATGTTGTTGTCGTTGCAGGACTCACTGTGATACTAGTTGTCGTTTCTCCTGTACTCCATACATAAGAATCTGCTCCAGATGCTGTTAATGTAGTTGACTCACCTTCTGTTATAGTAACATTAGTTCCAGCATTAGTGTTTGGTAATGCGTTTACAGTAACTTGAGTTTGATCTATACTTGAACAATTGTTTTCAAAAACTTCTACAGTATAAATTGTATTTTCAGTTGGATTTACTGAAATCGTTTGTGTTGTTTCTCCTGTGCTCCAAAGGTATGATGTTCCGCCAGAAGCTGTTAAAGTAGTTACATTTCCGAAGCAAATTTCAACATCTTCACCTGCATCTGCAATTGGTAATTGGTTAACTGTTACGATAGCACTATCCTCATCAGAATTATTTCCAGACATACTATACGCTGTAACCGTATACGTTGTTGTTGTAGTTGGTGACACTTCAATAGAAGCTGTTGTTTCTCCTGTACTCCATAAATAAGTTGTTCCTCCAGAAGCTGTAAGTGTTGTACTTTCTCCATTACAAATTATTGTATCGTCTCCAGCATTTGCTGTAACATCATCTGAGAGTATTGTGACAATTACAGTATCTACAAATTCACAGCCTTGAACACTTGTACCTGTAACTGAATATATTGTTGTATTTGTTGGACTAACTGTGATACTTTCTGTAGTTTCTCCTGTACTCCAAACATAAGAATCTGCACCAGATGCTGTTAATGTGGTAGAAGCACCATCAAAGATTGAGATATCATTTCCTGCATTAGTTTCTGGTAAATCGTTTACTATTACAGTAACTTCATCTGTACTTGAACAGTTATTAGAAGTTACTTCTACAGAATATGTTGTTGTTGTATCTGGATTTACTGAAATAGTATCTGTTGTTTCTCCTGTGCTCCATAGGTATGATGTTCCGCCAGAAGCTGTTAAAGTAGTTACATTTCCGAAGCAAATTTCAACATCTTCACCTGCATCTGCAATTGGCAATTGGTTAACTGTTACGATGACACTATCGTCTTCAAAGTTAGCACCAGAAGCACTATAAGCTGTTACTGTATATGTAGTAATTTCTGTTGGAGAGACTTCTATAGATGCTGTTGTTTCTCCTGTATTCCATACATAGGTTGTTCCTCCTGTTGCTGTTAATGTTGTAGATTCACCTATACAAATCTCAGTGTCTGCTCCAGCATTGGCATTGACACTGTCATCTAGCAAAAAAACGGTAACAGAATCTGTGTTTTCACAATTGTTAGTTGTACCAGTTACAAAATATGAAGTATCTAATAATGGGTTTACAGTAATACTTTCTGTAGTTTCTCCTGTACTCCAAACATAAGAATCTGCTCCTGTTGCTGTTAAAGTTGCACTTTCTCCTTCAAAAATTGTTTGATCATCTCCTGCTTCTACATCTGGGATTTCATTTACAGTAACTGTAATTTCATCAGTACTTGAGCAATTGTTTTCAAAAACTTCAACTGTATATGTTGTTGTTGTATTTGGATTGACTGTAATTGACGCAGATGTTCCTCCATTACTCCATTGATAAGAGGATCCTCCAGTTGCTGTTAGCGTCACTGGTGTTCCTAAGCAGGTTTCTGTATCTTCTCCTGCATTTGCTGTAGGCGTTTGATTTACAGTAATTGTGATTTCAGCTTGTGTTGAACTTCCGTCTGAATGCGTTCCTGTAACAGTATATGTTGTAGTAACATCTGGCATAACTTCTAATGTAGTAGCTGTTTCTCCTGTATTCCAAACATAAGAAACTGCTCCAGAAGCAGTTAAAATTGTGCTTTCACCTTCACAAAGTGTGTTATTAGTAACATCTGAAACTAAAGCAACTTGATTTGCAGCTGTTTCTGGTGAATCAACTTCATTTAAATATTCTTCAATACCAATGTATCCACTTGGCCATTCAAAAGTTGAATAATCTGTATTTAAATCTAGGTTTTTTAATTCTTTCCAAGAATTTGGAATTCCATCGAGACTAGAATAAAAATCTGATGCATGTGAATTCATAGGTGTACTACTCACTGAGTTATGAAAATTCACATAACTTTCTTTGTTAACAATATTTGTTGGTGGATATGAATAAGGCTCTGATGTTCCGTTTGCTACATTAGTAACGTATGTTTCATCAATATCATCTCTATATGTAAATGAATTACCGTTTCCATCTAAATATTTATTTGCTCCTGCATTTATAGGCACGTTTATAAGTGCTTCATTTGCTGTTGTAATAGAAGGTGCTTGACCTAAAAGGTCTAATGAGGTTTGTAAATTAAAATCTGTATCACCATCATCCCATTGATCAGTTCCTGCATACTGACCACTATTTATATTAAACCTATGAACATATAAACTCCAATCTTCTTCTTCTTCAGTTAAAAAAGACGGATATACATTACCATTTGTATAAATTCTTATATTGTCTCTTTGACTTGCACTACCTACATCTAACCAATTTACTGACCAATTAGGACTTCTAGGTTCTCCTGTTTTAGTACCTGCTTGATAATAATTATTTATTTCATTTAAATATGTGTTATCATGTGCAGAGACAACCATTAATCGTGTATACCAATTATGAACTACATTATTAATAACATCTGTTCTAAGCGCATTAACATTTGGAAATCTATGACTTATGTTATACCATAAATTACCAACGATACTAAAATTATTTGACGTTGGGTTATTACTATCTCCAGCTAACATTCCAGTTGAACTTTCTCCCATTATACAGTTTTGAAGTGTAACATTAGAGGAATTACCAATTAAGCTAATAGCTTCATCTCCACTCCAAGAAATTGAGCAATGATCTATAATAATATTAGAACAATTGTAAGCGTTTAATGCATCAACATTTCCACTAGAATTAAAATCTGGCCTAAATCTTATATATCTTAAAATAATATTATTTGTGTTTTGAAAATAAACTGGCTTACCAGTTATTGTTATACCTCCTTCTGGTGCAGATTGTCCAGCTATAGTTAAATTATCTCTCGTTATTGATAAATTACTTGTTAATTCTATAGTTCCACTTACTTCAAATATTATAATTCTGTTTGAAACACTAACAGCGTCTCTAAAACTACCTGTACCACTATTATTTAAGTTAGTTACCTTGTATACTGTACTACCTCTACCTCCTGTGGTATATGCTGCAGCTCCAGTTGCTGTAGGAAATGCTAACTGTTGATTATCTTGAGAAAAAACTACAGTACTTGAAAATAGAATGAGTAAACATATAATTTTCTTGCATAATAATAGTGTAATGCCGTAGGTAGGCAATTGATTATTTTGGGGATTCATCTGCTATTAAGTTTTGGGACTTTAATATGGAGCCAATCTATAAAAATATATTAGATTTATTCGCTAAAAGTATTAATTATTCGACAACATGCAATATTAAGAAGTAAAATTCCTACTTATTCAAAAAATACGCTTAAAATAGTAATGATTTAACTACAAGAATAAAACAATACAATAGGTACGTTGCTCGATGAAAAATGGATTACATCGATTAAACTTTAACAGAAACTTCCGAAATTCTTACAATAAATTAATACATATGAGACTAATTTGTAGTAATATTTCTATGAAAGAGAATTCTTTAATAAATTATTGAACTTTAATTTTCAAGAACTTAAAACTTAAAAACACTATAAAGAATGGGTATTTAAAAAAGAATATTGAAGTATAAAATCTTAATGGATAATCGTAGAAAACAACAATTTCAACAAATTTATTGCTTAATATCATTTCAATGTTACATCTTTGAACTCAACTTAAGGATGTGTTTATATTGAATTAACATAAGCAGAAATCAACGTACTAACTTATTAAATCAAATTGGGTAATACTTTCAATATAAATAAGACTATAACTTACATATTTATTATAGGATTAAGTTTGAGTCTGTTTTTCATATATTTTGCACAAGAACGTGTATATAATGAATTGACCTACGGTATACTCTCATTAGGGTCTGAAAAGTATTTAAGATCATTTTCTGTGATTTTTATTTTTATTGCGGTTATTCTTAATATAGTTGACAATAAAGAGAACTACTTACCTAACATTTTCATAGCTTACATTTTGATTGTTGGGTATATAAGCATCAATTATATACTAACTGGTCCAGGATTAACTGATTTTACTGGTCTAATGGATACCAAAGGAATTGGCCCTTGGCTTGCATTGGGTTTGATTTTTTTAAGTTTTGATGATTATAGATATAAACTATTTAAAAAGTTCTTAATTCTTTCAGTAGTTGTCATATCACTTTTTGTTTTTTATAACTTAAAAGAATACGGAATTGGTTTATTTAGAGGACAAGCATTAGCTAAATATCGAGTTTATGCCACTAGCTTAGTATGGATAGCTCCATTTGTTTTTTTAATTTTAAAAAACGATAAAAAGCTAGCTGCCTTTAGATTTTACGCCATCTTTATAGGAATATCCACAGCACTTATCACTCAAACAAGATCTTTTTTATTAATTTATTTTCTCGTTCTTATATTTGATTTTCTCCATACTAAAAAAAAGACCTATTATATAATTGGCGGATCGATAATAGGATTACTCTTTATATATATATTATTTAATACAGAAGCCTTTAGTGCTTCTTATGAATTATTACTTAAAAGAGGTACAAATGATACTCGAACCAATCAAATAATTGAATTTTTGAGCCAAGTAAATTTCTATGATCTAATTGTTGGATCAGGTTTTCACGCAACTTGGAGCTTTGATGGACAACCCTATTCTTATCTTGATAATCAATGGATTTTATTAATATGGTGGGCTGGTTTAATTCCAGCTATTATGTATTTTTATTTGACAGCTGTTATTCCTTTTAAATTATTTATTGCAAAAGATCAAGATTATGAAACTAGAGTTGAAGCTTTTATATTAATTGTTTGGACGCTTGCTTGTGCTGGTTTAGCTATATATTCTACAATGTCAGTAGATTTTTTCTTTTTTATTATATGCGTTATTCAAGGTCGCCTTTTATATAAATACAGTATACGAAGTGAATATAGATAGAGACACAATAAATAAAACTTTAACATTATATGGTTCATCCTTTATTGGTATGGGCTTAGGTTTTGCCATAAGCGTTTTTAACACTAGTGTTCTTGGTAAAGAAGCTTTTGGTGATTTCAAGTTTATTGAAACTGTTTTTCGATTTTTAGCTGGACTTGTATCGATAGGTGTATTTATTTCAATTACTAGAATGCTTGCCATAGCTAAAAATAATTCTTACAAACAAAATCTCATTGGCTTCTTTGTGATATCATTAGCCGTAGCAGGTATTATTGGTGTCATTTTATTAATAATATTTTCTTATTTAGAACCTATTTGGTTTTCAAATAATTTAGGATTTATTTTTAGAAAATATTCGTTTTTAATATTCGCTATAATTGGCACTATAGCTTTAGCTGAAATACTGAAAGGTTTAAATAAAATTTATACGCTTTCATTTCTTTCAACTATTCCTGCTATTGTGTATTTGATTTTAGCCTACTTTTTTAATTTAAATAACGCTCTTTATTTAGAAGATATTCTATTACTTTTTTACGGGCTTCAGTTGCTTTACATGATTGTAATTATCTATAAATTAAAGCCAAAGTTTAATATTACAAAGAGTCTTTTTAAAGATGTTATTCATGAAAACAATACAAACGGAAGACCTATTTACTATGGTAGTTTAGCAGGAGTTGCAACTGCTCATATCGTTGGATTTTCTTTATCTTATTATATTGACAATACACAGGTAGGCTTTTTTACATTAGCAATGACTATTTGTTCACCAATAATGATAGTTCCATCTGTTTTAGGAACCGTTTTTTTCAAAAAATTCACAAACTTCGATTTTATACCTAAAAAGGTTTTCATTTTTTCTATTTTAGCCACAGTTTTAGCTATGATAATATTTTATCTTTTTATAGAAAAAGTATTTCTATTGTTTTATTCTGATGACTTTTCTCCTGCAATAGAAATTTCAAAAATAATTATTTTAAGTTTTTTATTGCATGGCTTAGGAGATCTGATAAACAGATTTTTAGGCGCCAAAGGCAAAGGTAAATTATTAAGGAATTCTGCATTTGTAGTAGGAATTGTAAATGTTTTAGGATATACAATGCTCGTTAAATATTTTGGTGTTAATGGAGCAATAATCACTAAAATATTAGCAAGCGGAACTTATCTATTCATGATGTACTATTATTATACCAAATTCACAAAAAAAAATAAATATGTTTAAAGGAAAAACCCTTTTAATTACTGGAGGAACAGGATCGTTTGGTAATGTCGTTTTAAACCGGTTTTTGAATACTGATATCAAAGAAATTCGAATATTTAGTAGGGACGAAAAAAAGCAAGATGATATGAGAAATCGTCTTCAAAATGACAAAGTTAAGTTTTACATTGGTGATGTAAGAGATTTTAGCAGTATAGATAGAGCTATGAATGGTGTAGATTACGTTTTCCATGCTGCTGCCTTAAAACAAGTTCCTTCTTGTGAATTCTTTCCTATTGAAGCAACTAAAACAAATGTTTTTGGAACTCAGAATACTATTGATGCAGCAATTAAAAACAATGTTGAAAAAATAATTTGTTTAAGTACAGATAAAGCAGCTTACCCTATCAATGCCATGGGTATTAGTAAAGCTTTAATGGAGAAAGTTGCAATCGCAGCTTCTAGAAATATCAATCAAGATAGAACTACAGTATGTTTAACAAGATATGGAAATGTCATGGCCTCTCGAGGATCTGTTATTCCTCTTTTTGTCAAACAAATAAAAGAAAATTCGCCATTAACAATCACTGATCCTAACATGACACGATTTTTAATGTCATTAGAAGACGCTGTTGATTTAGTTCTTTTTGCTTTTAAAAACGGACATCAAGGAGACTTATTTGTTAATAAAGCACCTGCAAGTACGATTGGAGATTTAGCAGCATCTATTCGCGATATTTTTAATGGTCAAAATGATATTAAAATCATTGGAACTAGACACGGAGAAAAATTATATGAAACGCTTTGTACTCGTGAAGAAATGCAAAAAGCTGAAGATATGGGTGATTTTTACAGAATACCTGCCGACAATAGAGATTTAAACTACAGTCGTTATTTTTCTGAAGGTGAAAAAGATATTAGTACTATTGAGGATTATCACTCTCATAATACAACTCAGTTAACTAAAGATGCTCTAAAAAACACGCTTATGAATCTAGAATTCATTAAAGATAGTTTAAATGAGTAATGAACATCAAATAATAGAAGGCAACCTATTTTCTGATGATCGTGGTTCTATGGCATTTGTTAATAATTTTTCATTAAAACCTATTGTTCGTTTTTATGAAATCTCACCAAAAGACACTACAATTATTAGAGCTTGGCAAGCACATAAAGAAGAATGTAAATGGTTCTACTGTACAAAAGGGTCATTTAAAATTAATTTAGTCAAGTTAGACTCTTTTAAAAATCCTTCGGAAAATTTAAGAGTGCATACTTTCGAATTAAATTCAGAAACACCTCAAGTCCTTTTCGTACCAGGTGGTTATGCAAACGGATTCAAATCTTTAGCCAAGAAATCTAAGTTAATGGTCTTTTCTAATTTTGATTTAGAAGCATCAAAACTTGACGATATTAGATTTGATTCTAATAAATGGACAATAAAATAATAACATAATGAAAATTGGAATTACAGGTCAAAACGGTTTTATAGGAAATCATCTCTATACGACATTGAGTCTTGACGACACCGTTGAATTAGTTAATTTTGAAAGACATTTCTTTGAAGAAGAAAATGCACTTCAAACATTTGTTTCAAGTTGTGATATTATTGTTCATCTAGCTGCTATGAATAGACATGAAGATCAACAAGTCATTTATGATACTAATGTTGTACTAGTAACAAAACTTATAGATGCTTGTGAAAAAACAAATTCAACACCTCACATCATCTTTTCTTCATCTACTCAAGAGTTAAAAGATAACCTCTATGGCAAATCAAAAAAAGAAGGTAAAGCTTTACTAGAAAAATGGGCCTCACAATCCAATGGAAAAATAACATCATTAACAATTCCGAATGTATTTGGACCGTTCGGAAAACCAAATTATAACTCCTTTATTGCTACCTTTTGCTATAAATTAACTCATGATGAAGTTCCTGAAGTTCATGTAGATTCCGAAGTAAATCTAATTTATGTAAATGAGTTAGTTTCTGCATTTATTGGTGTTATTAAAGATAATATTAAAACTAATGAATTCAACAACTCTTGTTTTGAATACATAGTTCCACATACAAGTTCTAACAAAGTATCACACATCTTAAATTTGCTCAAATCATTTAAAGATAATTATTTAATGAATGGTGTTTTTCCTTCATTGGAAGATCCATTTGAGAAAGCATTGTTTAATACCTATAGATGTTATGTTCCTGAAGATCATTACCCTGTTCTTTTTCAAAAACATACTGATCCTCGAGGAAGTTTTGTAGAAATTGCTAGAACAAATACAAGTGGTCAGTTTTCATTTTCAACAACAGTTCCTGGTATTACAAGAGGAAATCATTTTCACACCAGAAAAGCTGAACGATTTGCTGTGATAAGCGGAAAAGCTTTAATCCAGTTGAGAAAAATTGGAACAGATGAAGTTATAGATTACTATTTGGATGGTGAACATCCAGCTTATGTGGATATGCCTATTTGGTATACACATAATATTAAAAATATAGGTGATACAGAACTAGTTACCTTATTTTGGATAAACGAACCTTATAATGCAGAAGATGCAGATACTTATTTTGAAAACGTATAAGTCATGAAAAAATTAAAAATTGTTACTGTAGTAGGTACACGACCTGAAATCATTCGCCTTTCATGTGTGATTTTAGCCTTAGATGCAAATGAAGCCATAGATCATAAATTAGTTCATACTGGTCAAAACTATGATTATGAACTTAATGAAATATTTTTTGATGACCTTGGTTTAAGAAAACCAGATCATTTTCTTAATGCAGCAAAAGGTTCAGCAACCGAAACTATTGGTCAAATCTTAATTAATATAGATCCAATTCTTGAACAAGAACAACCAGATGCCTTTCTAGTATTAGGAGATACTAATAGTTGTCTTGCAGCAATTACAGCAAAAAAACGTAAAATACCTGTATTTCATATGGAAGCAGGAAATCGTTGTTTCGATCAACGTGTTCCTGAAGAAACGAATAGAAGAATTGTAGATCACTTATCAGATGT
Organism: Psychroserpens sp. AS72; assembly: GCF_038900375.1. Taxonomy (NCBI): domain Bacteria; kingdom Pseudomonadati; phylum Bacteroidota; class Flavobacteriia; order Flavobacteriales; family Flavobacteriaceae; genus Psychroserpens; species Psychroserpens sp. AS72. The sequence goes on from NZ_JBBMRC010000003.1 coordinate 157,622, forward strand.
TAATTTAACATACAGTGATATTGCAAGAGAATATCTATTAAGAGAAGGACTACCAGCAGATAGAATTATTAAAACAGGAAGTCCAATGTTTGAAGTTTTACATAAGTATCTAGATAAAATTAAAAAATCAGATGTACTCGATCGTCTAAGTCTAGAAGATGGTAAATATTTTGTTGTCTCTGCACATAGAGAGGAAAACATTAGCAGTGAGGTTAACTTTAATTCTCTTATAGAAAGTCTAAATACAATTGCCGACACTTATAAATTTCCAATTATTGTTTCTACACATCCTAGAACTAGAAAAATGATTGATTCAAAAAATATAAAAGTTAGAGATGAAGTTAAGTTTATGAAACCTTTAGGATTTACAGACTATAACGCATTACAAAGAAATGCTTTTGCCGTATTATCAGACAGCGGAACGATTTCAGAAGAATCATCAATCTTAAATTTCCCAGCTTTAAATATAAGAGAAGCGCATGAACGTCCTGAAGCAATGGAAGAAGCTTCAGTTATGATGGTGGGTTTAAAACCAGAACGTATTTTACAAGGTTTAGCTGCTTTAAAGGTTCAAGTAAGAAATCCTGAAAGAAATTTCAGATTGGTTTCAGACTACTCTATGCCTAATGTTAGTGAGAAAGTAGTTCGTATTATTATCTCTTATGTAGATTACGTAAATAGAGTTGTTTGGTCTAAATAAGTAGAGTTTGAAAAAGGGCGTTTTTATATATAGTAATTTTGATTTTTCAGTAAAAAATGCTGGAGTAACGAGAATGTGCTATTATGCGCAGGCTATTGCAAATGAAAACACGTCTGTTTATTTAATGACTTGCAGTAATTCTCCAATACATGAAAATTCATTTATAGAGATTTATCCTAATGTATTTAGACTTAAAGATAATACCATTACCCAAAGCTTTATGGGAACTTACAAATTTGTAAAAAATTTATACAAGTTTTCAAAAGAAACGGTAAACGAACAATCCTTTTTATTCTACCCTTCACCTCTACTATATCTAGAAATTGTTGCTATTTATTATTTAAAATTTTTAAAAAAATGCAATGTCTTTTATGAACTCAATGAAGTTAGAAAATACACATCAACATTTCATGAAAAAGCGAGCATAAAGCGTCCAAAATACGCCATTAAAAAGATCATCTATAAAACTGTATTTTCATCATTAGAGTCTTTGCTTCGCTATTACGACGGACTCATTTGTATTTCTACAGCTATAAAAACATATGGCGAAAAATTTAATCCCTCTACAATTAGAATCCCTATTCTTACAAACCCAAATTCAAATAAAACATTTTCAGATGAAATTTACAGTCAAAAAGAAACGTTTAACATAGGTTTTTCTGGAAGTATACATCCTGTTAAAGAAAATTTATTGAATTTTTTCAATGTCCTTGGAGAGCTTAAAAAGAACAATGTCAACTTTACACTCAATTTATGTGGATACATTGAGAATCAACATCGTGATCTATTACTTGATAAAACTGCAAAGGATTTAAATATTAAAGAACATATCCATTTCTACGGAAATTTAAACGCTTTAGAATTATCAACTTTTTTAAACCAACAACAGTTATTAGTGATTCCACGAGGATATACACTCCAAAATAATTATGGCTTTTCAACTAAACTTTCAGATTATTTAGATCATGGAAAACCAGTATTAGTAACAGATGTGAGTGATAATAACCTTTACATTAAAGATGGTGTAAATGGATTTATTGTTCCAACAGATGATAATAAAAAGATGTATGATAAACTATCATATATTATAAATAACTATGATTCTTTTTATGAAACCATTCAAGAAAACGCAAACGAAACTTCAAAACTAAGCTTCTATTATAGAAATTTTCATGATGTGCTCACTAGCTTCCTATTTAAATCAATAAAAAAAGTATCCTAAATCAATTGCAAAACCTTATAAAAAAGGGCCTTAAATAATGAAACAGTCTAAACCAAAACTTAGTATTTTAACCATAGATTATGGTATGGGAGGAACAGAACGTTTCATAAGCTTATTACTTCCAGAACTTATCAACCATTTTGAAGTGACTTTAGTGATTTTCTACAAGTATATTCATTATGAAATTCCTGAAGAGGTCAATCTTATTATTTTAAAACCTGATACTAAGAAGTCTCGATCTTACCTTTTTAAAATTAGAAATTTCACAAGTTTATATTTAAAATATAAAAAATTTATTAAAAGTGAAGGCATTGATATTTCATTCTCATTGCTACCAATACCTAATATCATAAATAGTTTTATTCACATGACAAACAAGTCTGTGAGAACCGTTATTAGTGAGCGTTGCTACCCTTCAATAATGTATAAAGACCAGAAAATGCAACTTAAATTGGCAAAGTTATTTTTTCCAATATTTTATAATAGAAACAATGCTCTGTTTTCAAACTCAGAACATATCAACGAAGATTTAAAAGAAAATTTTGGAGTAAAAATCCCAATGGAAGTCATTTATAATCCAATTGGAACTAATGATTCTATAAGATTAGATGAGAGTTCTTTTAAAGAAACAAATCATCTTAAATTAATTAATGCTGGTACAATGTATAGTGCCAAAAATCAAAAACTCATTTTAGAAGCTATGAGTTTACTTAAGATTGGAGATTTTGATTTTACAATTTTAGGAAATGGTCAACTTACCGAAACGTTAAGAACCCAAGCCAACGAATTGAGTCTTAGTGATAATTTTTATCAATTAGGAAAAGTTACTGATGTAAAAGCGCATTTAATTGAGCACGATTGCTTTATTTTGTCTTCAGATACTGAAGGTTTTCCTAACGTATTACTAGAAGCATTATCTGTAGGTTTACCTGTGATTTCAACAAATTGCCTTTCGGGTCCTTTAGAAATGCTAAATGACAATGTACCTGTCAATATCGGTGAAGGTGAATTTATTAAAGCTAAATACGGGATTCTAGTGAATGTAAATGATGCTTTAGGAATGTCTAAAGCCATTCAATATTATTTAGACCATCCTGAAGAACGTCAAAAATATGGCGAGTTGGCGTTTGAAAGAGCAAAAATGTATAGTATGCCAAAAATCTATAATCAAGTTAAAGATATATTATTGAACAATTAGTATGTGCGGAATTAACGGAATTATATCAAAAAACAATGGTGTTCAGCAAATAAGTGAAACGCTAACCAAAATGAATGACTTGATTATTCATCGTGGACCAGACGACCATGGTATTTCTGTGAGTAATTCACAAGAATCTATTGTTGCTTTGGGAATGCGTCGACTATCAATTATTGATTTAAGTTCTGGACATCAGCCAATGTTTTCTGAAGACAAAAAAATCACCATCGTTTTTAACGGTGAGATTTACAACTTTAAAACACTTAAGGACGAGCTCATTTCCGAAGGCATACAATTTAAAACGACTAGTGATACTGAAGTTATTTTAAAACTTTATGAAAAAATTGGTGTCGCTGCTTTTAAACGTCTTGATGGTATGTTTGCGCTCAGTATTCATGATCAAAATATTGATAAGGTCTTTATTGCAAGAGATTATTTTGGAGAAAAACCATTATATTATACAAAACAAGGAGACTCGTTTTATTGGGCTTCTGAGTTAAAATCTATAATTAATTGTATTGATCATAAACCAAAAATTAATACTAAAGGATTAAATCTCTATTTTAGGTTGACCTACATTCCTGCTCCTTATACAATTTATGATGGGATTCATAAATTAGAACCTAATAGCATCATGACTTTTGACTTAAAATCTAACAGTTTTGAGATACAAAGCATGCATGAGTTACCAATCCCTAAAAAAACTGATGTCTCATTTGATGATGCAAAAAAGGAAGTTAATGAGCGCGTTTATAAAAGTGTAGAAAGTAGATCAATATCTGATGTACCTTTAGGAACATTTTTATCTGGAGGTGTAGATTCTTCTGTCGTTTCTTACTGCTTAGCAGATATGACAGATTCTAAAATTGATACATTCTCAATTGGTTTTGAAAAGAAATCTTATGACGAGACTGATAAATCTCAAGTCGTAGCAAAACTCATAAACAGTAATCATCATGAGTATATTATTAGTGAAAATGATTTAAAACATCACATTGATGATATCCTTCATAATTTTGATGAACCCTTTGCAGATTCCTCTTCACTCCCAACCTATTTAGTTGCAAATCGCACAAAATCTAGTGTAAAAGTAGCATTAACTGGTGATGGTGGAGACGAAATATTTGGTGGTTATAACAAGTATTATATTGGAAAAATTAATTCCAAATACACAAATATAATTCCGAAAGGGATTCATGGAGCAATCAATAATTTAAGTACTAAATTATTAAGTAGAAAAGATGATAGTCGCGGTTTTAAGTACAAACTCAATAAACTTATTAAAGCTATAGATTATTCAGACGGTTATTATTGGGATATTATTTCATTAGCATTTAGTACAGATGACATCAACACATTATTAAATAGTGATTATCAAGATCTATCAATGTTTGATCATTTTAAAAATGTATCAGGAATAGACAACCCTAAATCACTTAACGATTTTAGACGTATAGACAAACATGTAAGTTTAGAAGGTGATATGCTTGTAAAGGTAGATAGAACAAGCATGTTAAACTCTTTAGAATGTAGAGCACCTTTTTTAAATCGTGAGTTGTACGAATATACAATGACCTTACCTGAGGATTATTTATTACATAAATGGAGTAAAAAGCATATTCTTAAAGAAGCTTTTAAAGATGTATTTCCTGAAGGTTTTCTTGAAAAATCAAAACAAGGTTTTGGAGTTCCTGTTGGTGATTGGCTTCGTAATAATTTAAAAGCTGAGTTATTATCTTATGCTGAAACGTCGTTTTTACAACAACAAGCTATTTTTGAAGTTAAAAACATTACGCAACTCGTTAATGATCATTTAACAGGTAAACAAGATCAAACTTTTAAGGTTTGGGCGTTTTTCTGTTTTCAGAAATGGTATAAAAACATCTATTTAAAATAAGTATCTAAATAATTTACGTGCAAAAACTTATTCGTATAACGACAGTTCCTTCCTCTTTAAGAACACTCTTAAAAGGACAATCGCGCTTTATGAGTGCGCATTACGAGGTTATTGGTGTTTCTGGTGATGGAGATCCTTTAACAGAAGTTAGGCAAAATGAAGGTATTAAAACTCATGTCATTGAAATGACAAGAACTATAACACCTATCAAGGATTTAAAAGCAACATTTAAACTTTATAAGTTTTTTAAATCCGAAAAACCATTCATTGTACATACGCATACACCAAAAGCAGGAACTTTAGGCATGTTAGCAGCTCGTTTAGCTCGCGTGCCTCATCGTTTACACACTATTGCAGGTTTGCCTCTATTAGAAGCTACAGGTAAAAAACGCTTACTTCTTGATGTAGTTGAAAAATTCACCTATGCTTGTGCCACTAAAATCTTGCCTAATTCATTTGGCTTAGAACAAATCATCATCGATAATAAATACACGAAGCAAGAAAAACTATTAGTTATTGGTAATGGTAGCTCAAATGGTATTGATACGACTCATTATGATACGAGTCTAGTTTCCGAAGAAAAAAAAGAAGATCTCAAACAAGAACTAGGTATAAAAGAAAAAGATCTTGTCTTTATCTTTATTGGTAGAATTGTGAAAGACAAAGGCGTTAATGAATTAGTTAATGCATTTCATAAACTCTCAAAGAAAACACTTCATTGTAAACTAATATTAGTTGGTCCTAGTGAAAATCACTTGGATCCATTATTACCTGAAACTGAATCGATAATCAAAGAGAATAAACAAATTTTAGCTGTAGGTTTACAAAAAGATATTAGACCCTATGTTGCTGTATCTCAGGTGTTAACTTTCCCTAGTTATAGAGAGGGTTTTCCAAATGTAGTTTTACAATGTAGTTGTATGGGTTTACCATGTATTGTTTCTAATATTAATGGTTGTAATGAGGTTGTTGAGGATGAAGTTAACGGACTCATAATACCTGTAAAAGATGAAACCGCTTTAGAAAAAGCGATGCAGTTTATGATTGATAATCCTGATAAAAGAAAAGCGATGGTTAAACATACAAGATCAAGAATAACAGAACGTTACGAACAAGAATTTGTATGGAACGAACTTTTAAACTATTATAAAAGTTTAAAATAATGACTGTTTATAAAGCTATAATAAAACCATTTTTTGATACCTTTGCTGCCTGCATTGGATTTCTATTATTATTTCCACTCTTTGTCATCACTTGGATGGTTTTGATGTTTAAAAATAGTGGATCAGCCTTTTTTTATCAAGAACGTCCTGGAAAAAACGAACGTATCTTTAAAATCATCAAATTTAAAACGATGACAGATAAAAAAGATGCCAATGGTGAGTTGCTTCCTCCATCAGAACGTTTAACAAAAACAGGAATATTTGTTAGAAAATATTCTTTGGATGAAATTCCGCAACTATTAAACGTTATTAAAGGTGATATGAGTATTATTGGTCCTAGACCTTTACTTATTAAGTATCTACCAAGATATAATGCTGTGCAAAAGCAACGACATAATATTAAACCTGGTATCACAGGTTGGGCTCAAGTTAATGGTAGAAATGCTATAAGTTGGGAACAAAAATTTGAATATGATGTGTGGTATGTCAACAACATGTCATTTATTTTAGATATTAAAATTTTATTTCTAACGGTCTATAAGGTTTTTAAAAAAGAAGGAATATATACTGTAGAAAATGATATAACTCCAGATTTTATGGGAACAGAAACAAATCAAAAATCAACGAATGGCAATTAATATTTTATTCACTTGTGCAGGACGACGCAACTATTTGATTAATTATTTTAAAGACGCTTTAAAAGGTCAAGGTTGCGTAGTAACCGTAGATATGAACCTCAGTGCTCCTGCTATGATTGATGCAGATCGTGCTATAATGGTTCCTAGTATCTATGATGACAACTATATTGAAGCTCTAAAAAAAGTGATTATAGAACAAGATATAACTGCTGTTGTGTCTTTAAATGATCTAGAATTACCTATACTAGCAAAGCATAAAAAGGAATTAGAAGCTGCTGGAGCAAAAATAATTGTATCTAGTGAACATGTTATAAATATAGCTTTTGATAAATTGGAAACATTTAATTTCCTGAAAAATATTGGCTTAAATACGCCAAAGACTTATACAACGTTAGAAGCGGCTTTTAATGCTATTGACCTCGGAAATTTGAAGTATCCGTTAGTGGTTAAACCTCGTTGGGGAAGTGCTTCTATTGGTATAGATTTTCCAGAATCGGCCGAAGAATTAAAACTTACTTTTCAACTCCAACATATTAAATTAAAAAAATCTATACTAACTACTGCCAGTGAAAATGATATTGATAATGCAATTCTTATTCAAGAAAGTTTAGATGGTAAAGAATATGGTATGGATATCGTCAATGATTTTGAAGGTAATTATTACGGAACATTTGTACGAGAAAAACTAAAAATGAGATCTGGAGAAACGGATATAGCGGTTTCTGTAATTGATGAGCGTTTTGATAAAATTGGAAAAATAATATCAGAACATTTAAAGCACATTGGCACTATGGATTGCGATGTGTTTAATGTAGATGGAGAACTATATTTACTTGAGTTAAATCCAAGATTTGGAGGAGGTTACCCTTTCTCACATGAAGCAGGAATTAACACTGCAGCCATCTACATTGAATGGCTTAAAGGTCATACAAAGATAGATCAATTTAATAACTACAAGCCTGGAAAGAAGTTTTCTAAATGCGATAGGATGTTAGAAATAAAATAGGTCTAACCAAAAATAATTTTCTGCGCTTTTTTACTTCCAACAATTACAAATTCTTTTTTATTTGCTTGATGTTGATATACCTTAATATTTTGATTAGGTTCTGGATTTGCAAATAAAAATGTGTAAACACATTGTGGTAAATAATCACTATACTCTTTATCAGTATAACCTATAGCTTTATAAGAATCATTGACCTCAAAATGGTCTAATTTTTCAAATTTAATGTTCTTAAATAAATCAATATGTTCCTGACTACCGCCTTTAATTTTAAACATTAATTTACGGTACACTTCATTATAATTTTTTTCTCGTAAATACAACTTAGTTTTATAAAACAAAGCGAGATAAGAGGCTTTAAATCTAGATTTAATTGATTTAGAATCATAAAGAATATGATAATGGAAATCATATTTTAGATTTCCCCATTTATGTTTATAATCAAAATCACCTTTTGAAAAATCGGAAATACGATAATCATTTTCAAAACACCACTCGAGTAACTTAATAATTGAAGTCTTACCAATACTAAATTTATAATAGTCTGGATCAAAAACAGTGATGGCTTCATATAAAATATCATCTGCATGAAAATTCAATGTAATCGCTATAGGTGTTTTATCATTATAAATCACCAACAGTGAAGCTTTCTTTTCTTTGATCATTTCAATAACCAATTCATTATAATAGTTCCATTTATCTGGACTAAGATGATGGTAATTGGTTTGTTTATCTTCAAAGCGTTTACTTAAAAGATCATGAAATTGTTGAAAAAGAAGATCAAAATCATCCTGTTCTACATCACCATGTATAAAATCGTATGAAATATTAAAACACTGCTCAAGTCGCCTTTGATTGGATCTAAACTCTCGTCTATTTTTAGAACTAAATTGCGAATTGATATAATCTTCATGATTAGAATAAGATGAAATATCCATTAAAAAACCGTTGTACTGAAATATGGTTTTTAATTGTAATGAAGAGTTAGAAGGTGGTTTAAAAGCTTCCATCTCATAATAAGAAGGAACATCATAGATCAAAAACGTTTTTCCTTTGTAATCTTCCTTGGTATAATCTATCTCGTAGTAAATCCCTTTAGTCAAATTCTCACCAACATTTTCATAAACACCTAGGCTTGATCTTTTTATAAATCTTACTCCACAAATAAAATCTAATGACAATGGTTTTTTTCCATGATTAAAATGGGTAGACCATATAGTCTCAAATGTTGAAGATGTAAAAGGATTGGTTTTCATTAATTATAGTCAGTTACTTCTGAAAATGGAATACAAAAGTAACATTTTTGATACGTTTTAATCAATTAAATTATTAAATAATCTTGCATTTTTATTTACATTTGACCCTATTTTCAATAATACTTATGAACGGTCACTTTGTTATATCTTTAGATTATGAAATTCATTGGGGAGTTTTTGATAAAAAAACTGTTGATGATTATAAAGAGAACCTTACTAATGTAAGTAAAGTTGTTGATAGACTCATTGAAATGAGTGATAAGTATAATGTAAAACTTACTTTTTCTACTGTTGGATTTTTATTTGCTAAAGATAAAGAAGATTTACTTAAACACATCCCAAAAAACCAACCAACCTATAAACTCAAAGAATTTAACCCATACCCTCTTCTAGAGCATATTGGTAATAATGAACATGATGATCCTTATCATTATGCGCTTTCAAAAATAAAAGAGATAAGAGATAATAGAAATCACGAAATAGGAACTCATACATTTTGTCATTATTATTGCCATGAAGATGGTCAAACAGTTGAGCAGTTTGATGCAGACATAAATGCAGCTAAGCAAATTGCAGCACCTTTAGGTATAGACCTTAAAAGTATTATATTTCCTAGAAACATGATAGATGCTGATAAAGCAGTAGACCAACCATATCTTGAAGTTTGTCAAAAACATGGTATAACATCATTTAGAGGAAAAGAAAAAGCCTATATTTATAATATTCACACAACCAAGTTTTATCATAGCTGGTATTTTTTCAAACTGTTAAGATTGTTGGACTCTTACATTAGTGTAACAGGACCTAACACCTATAAAGTGGAACAGATTAATAAAAATAAAGCAGTTAATAACTTACCTTCCAGTAGAATATTGAGAACTTACACACCAAAATTAAAATTTTTAGAGCCTTTAAAAGTACGACGAATTAAAAAAGCTATGACTTATGCTGCTAAGCATAATGAAATGTTCCATTTATGGTGGCATCCTCATAATTTTGGTGCTCAAACTGATGAGAACTTTAATAATCTTGAAGCAATTTTTAAAACCTACCAAGAATTGAATAAAACGTATGGATTTAAAAGTGAAACAATGACTGGTTTATCTCATATTATAGACTCAACCAAGGCTTAATTATACTTTAAAGTAAAAACCCCTTATTAAATCAACGTAAAAAAGCGTTTTTTATCGTGTTTATTTGGTATATGAGAGTGTAATGACGCATCTTTAAACCGAATTTGGAAAGTCAAAACTTATAATTACTGTTTTATCTTGAAATTTTCAAACCCAAATCCCTCGCTAGACAATAACTATTAAATAGTTAATAACTTACTTAACATATTGATTATGGAATCAAAAATTTGGTTGTCATCTCCGCATATGAGTGGAAAAGAACAATCTTATGTAAATAATGCTTTTGAGACAAACTGGATTGCGCCTTTAGGTCCTCATGTTAATGGTTTTGAAAGCGATATACAAAACTACTTAAAACAAGGTATTCATGTAGCTGCATTGAGTTCTGGTACAGCTGTAATTCATTTAGGTCTTATATTGATGGACGTTGGATTGGGAGACGAAGTCATTTGTCAAAGTAAAACATTTTCGGCATCTGCTAACCCAATAGTATATCAAGGTGCTACCCCTATTTTTATTGATAGTGAAAAGGAAACTTGGAACATGTGTCCAGAACAATTAGAAATAGCAATCAAAGACCGTATTAGTAAAGGTAAAAAACCTAAAGCAATTATTTCTGTTCACCTCTACGGTATGCCTTATAAAGTAGATGAGATTCATAAAATAGCTAAAGCTTATGATATTCCGGTTTTAGAAGATAGTGCTGAAGCTCTAGGAAGTTCCTATAAATCTATTAAATGTGGTACATTTGGTGACATCTCAGTATTATCATTTAATGGCAACAAAATTATTACTACTTCTGGAGGTGGTGCTTTAGTTACTAAAGACATTAAACTAAAAGAAAAAGCTGTTTTTCTTGCCACTCAATCAAGAGACAAAGCTGTAGAATACTTACATTCTTCTATAGGCTATAATTACAGACTGTCAAACGTATTAGCTGGAATTGGCAGAGGCCAAATGGAAGTTATTGATGATCGTGTAGCGGCTAGAAGAGCTAACTTTGAACACTATAAAGAAAGTTTTAAAAACATAGAAGAATTAAAATTTATTGATGAACCAGAAGGGTACCACTCTAACCGTTGGTTATCATGTATGCTTACGCCTTCCGCAGATATTAGAGAAGGTATTAGAACAAGTTTAGAGGCATTAAATATTGAAACTAGACCTCTTTGGAAACCAATGCACCAGCAACCTGTTTTTAAAGATGCTCCTAAATATCTTAATGGTATTTCTGATGACTTATTTGAAAAAGGCTTATGTTTGCCTAGTGGTTCTAACTTAACTGAGGATGAATTAAATAGAGTAACATCTGCAATAAAAACGTATTTTAGAGCATGATTAAAAAATTACTACAAGACATATCAAATAAATATGCCTCAAAATGGCTGGTAATGCTTTTCGATTTAGTTATCGTAGCGTTTACATTTATTGTTGCTTACGTCATACGTTTTAATTTTATTTTTGACTTTGACTGGGTGGTGATGTTAAAGCAAATTCCGTTTGTGTTTTTGGCTGGACTGATCAGTTTTGTTGTTGTTGGTTCCTATAAAGGTGTGGTTAGATTCACAGGCTTCAAAGATGTTATCAACATTATTATTGGTGTTAATATTTTAGCGACCATTTTAATTATATCTACTTTTTTCAGCAGAAGATTGAACTATGAGAGTATTTTTAATATTTCGGGTTCTATCATATATATTCATCTATTACTTAACATCCTTTTTCTTGTTGGCTCAAAACTTTTTATAAAATCTGTTTACAATAAATTGATGCAAGATTTTAAAACTCAAAAACGAGTTTTAATATTTGGAGCGGGAAATGCTGGGATGATCACGTACGATGCTATTTCTAATGATCCAAATAATAGTCATGAGATTATCGGTTTTATAGATGATAACGAACGTAAAATTGGTAAGAAGATAAATACACTAAAAGTGTATAGTTTAGAAAACATGACGTCTGCCTTTATTGAAAAACACGGTATTGAAGAAGTTATTATTTCTGTTCAAAATATTGAGTCTTCAAGACTTTTACAAATATCAGGTCAACTATTTGAGCTAGGTTTAAAAGTGAAGATTGTTCCTCCTATTCAACATTGGATTGATGGTGATTTAAGTGTAGGTCAAATTAAAGAAGTAAATATTGAAGATCTTTTAGGTAGAGATCCTATTTCTATTACCAATCCTGCGCTATTAGATGAATATGATAATCAAATTATTCTAATTACAGGTGCTGCAGGTTCTATTGGTAGTGAAATTGCAAGAAAAACCACAAATTATAATTATAAAAAATTAATTCTCATTGATACTGCAGAGTCTCCTCTTTACGAATTACAACAAGAATTTGTTCAAAATGGAATTAAAAATTTCATAGCTATAGTCTCAGATGTAAGAGATTTTAGACGTATGGAAAAACTCTTTCAACAGTACAAACCAAATATGGTTTTTCATGCAGCTGCTTATAAACATGTTCCTTTAATGGAGAACAATCCTTACGAAGCAGTTAGTGTAAATATTGGAGGCACACGTCACATGGCAAGCTTATCGGTTAAGCATGGTGTAAACAAATTTGTACTTATTTCTACAGATAAAGCGGTGAATCCAACCAATGTGATGGGTGCAACAAAACGTATTGCAGAGCTTTATGTAAATTGCTTACAAGGAAAAGGCAAAACGAAATTTATTACTACGCGCTTCGGAAATGTGCTAGGTTCAAATGGTTCTGTCATTCCATTATTTAAAAAGCAAATAGATCAAGGAGGCCCTTTAACTGTAACTCATAAAGACATTACTCGTTATTTTATGACCATTTCCGAAGCATGTCAACTAGTATTAGAAGCTGCTACAATGGGTAATGGTGGAGAAATATTTGTATTTGATATGGGAGAATCTGTAAAAATACACGACTTAGCAAAAAACATGATTATACTCTCTGGACTTAGATATCCAGAAGATATTGATATTAAAATTACGGGATTAAGACCTGGAGAAAAAATTTACGAAGAGTTACTAGCTGATGGTGAAAATACCAGACCTACATATCATGAAAAAATTATGATCGCTAGAACAAAAGAAATTGATGCGCTTAGTATTAATGATAAAATTTCAAATTTGTGTACTGTTAATTTAAAATCACAAAACTTAGAAATTGTCGCATTAATCAAAGAAATCATTCCAGAATATATTTCTAATAACTCAAAATATGAAGTATTAGACTCAAAAAAATAAGCAAAACCAAATCAAATTAAATATGATGCGTCAACATTTAAAACTTATATCAAAATCACTTCTTATCCTATCCTTTATTGCATTATTGACATCATGTGGAAGTAGAAAAGATATCATTTATTTTCAAGATGAACCTATTACAGATCAAAGCTTAAGTGAATTAGATAATAATTATGAGATTCGTTATAAACCAAATGATATTTTAACTATTGATGTATCCTCACAAAACGTAGAATCTGTTTCAGCTTTCAACTTACCAGCTGTAGCTTATAACAATTCTAATGCAGGAGCTACTGAACAAACTACTGTTTTAAGACAAACCTATTTATTAGACCCTCAAGGCAATATTGAATTCCCTACACTTGGAACCATCAAAATGGGTGGACTCACAAGAACAGAAGCAACAGCTATGCTTAAAGAGAAAATTGGTGAGTATGCTAATGAATTCATCGTTAATATAAGACTTATTAATTTCACAATTACAGTTAGTGGTGAAGTTAATAATCCTGGGAACTTTACGGTTCAAGGAGAACGTATTTCACTTATCCAAGCCTTAGGATTAGCTGGAGATTTAACAATCTACGGAAGACGAAATAATATATTCTTAATTCGTGAAGTCGATGGAAAAAAGAAATATGCTAAATATGATTTAACGTCTATAAACGTCGTTAATTCACCAGTATATTATCTTTCACAAAATGATATAATATATGTTGAACCAAACAACTCAAGGGTTAGAACGTCTACATACAACCCAAATACAGGTGTATTAATTTCTGCAGTATCAACTTTAGCAACAATTGCAGCTATCTTCATATTTAGAAACTAATTAAGCTCAAAGCATATTATGTCTCAAAATCAAGTTACAAATAAAGAATCTATTATTAATTTAATTGAGTTATACCTATCAAAGTGGAAGCTTGTTCTAGTTTGTATGTTAATAGCCATAGCTATTGCATTCATTAAAATTAGATATAGTACGTTTATGTATCAAGCCAACGCGACTATTAAATTAAAGGAGGATGAGAATTCTAGAAGTTTATCTGAAATCTCTGCGCTTCAAAGTGGTGGATTAGGAGGAAGTACATTACCTAGTGTTATAGATGAAATAGAAGTTATTAAATCTCGATCCATTATTACACAAGTCGTAAAAGATCTAAATCTAAACACAACTTTTTATTTAACTGGAAAAGTAAAAAAGGAGGAAATCTATTTAAATCCACCTGTGAATATTGACTTTTTTATGTCAGACTCTATTGTTGAAAACATCAATAAGTCCTTATATATTAAAATTATATCAGCTCAAAAATATGAGTTTTCAAATGTGAATACTAATGATTTGTTTGAGTTTAATGATGGAGAAACAAAAACATACAACTTTGGTGAAAAAGTAAAATCATCAATTGGCGAATTTGTTATTACTCCAAATATAGGTGCTTACGGTTCAAGTCCTGGCTCATTTATTGAAATCAAACTTCGTCCTGTACATAGTGTTGTTGAAGCATATCTTTTACAAATTAAAATAAATACTACAGAAAAATCAAACGTTATAAAGTTATCAATTGACCAAGCGATAAAAGAAAAAGCACGTCTTATTCTCAATAAAGTCATTGAAAAATATAACGAAGACGTTATTAAAGATAAAGAGAAGATTGTTCAAGTGACTTCAGATTTCATCACCAACCGATTAAACGTCGTATCTAATGAATTAGAACAAGTAGATTTTACTGCACAAAATCTTCAACAAGATAACAGACTTACTGCTTTAGGATCGCAATCAAATATCTTTTTAGAAAGTGAGCGTGAAATTGGATCTAGAATTAACCAAACTAGTAATCAATTACAGATGGCAGAATTTATGAGTGAAGAAATCAAAAATAGTGGCTCAGATTTTTTACCTGCAGATATTGGTATTACAGATAACAATGTTGCACAGATAACAAATAAATACAACGAATTAGTAGCAAGGCGAAATCAAGTACTAAAAAATTCTAGCGATAAAAACCCAACAGTAGTTAATTTAAATAACCAAATTGATGCTTTAAAAGGGAATCTTAATCAAAGTATTGAGAACATTATATCTACTAATCAAATTACACTAAATAATCTTAATAGAGAGAATTCTAGAATTCGAGGTCAAATTTATACTGCGCCAACTAAAGAAAGACAGTTTAGAGATATCAAACGTCAACAAGATATTAAAGAATCATTGTATCTCTATTTATTACAAAAGCGTGAAGAAACAGCCATCACATTAGGTATGTCATCTGCAAACGCAAAAGTAATTGATTTAGCTTACACAAATGATGATCCTATTGCACCAAAGAAAAGCACTATTTATTTAGCATCACTTATTTTGGGGCTTTTAATTCCTGTATCATTGATCTATGTAAAAGATATCTTAGATAATAAAGTACATACTAAAGAAGATGTGCAACGTCTTATTAAAGCTCCTTTTATTGGAGATATCCCTAAAGGTGAAGGTAAACTAAAAGTTGTTAAAAAAGTAGATTATTCTCCAAAGGCAGAAGCTTTTAGAATCATTAGAACCAATATTGATTTTATGCTTCAAAGAAATGACAATCCTTGTAAAGTTATTTTTGTGACGTCTACAACAGCTCAAGAAGGAAAATCACATACTACAACTAATCTTGCTAGTTCATTTTCATATTCAGAAAAGAAAGTACTCCTCATAGAAACAGATATTCGTGTACCTAGAGTAAATGATTATTTGAATATAACTGCTAACAAAGGACTTACAGATTTTATTTCAGACAAAAGCCTATCTATAAAAGATGTGACTGTTAATGTTCCAGATAATCCATTCTTAAATGTGATACCATCTGGTACCATTCCACCAAATCCAGCAGAATTGCTCATGAGTGATCGTGTCAAATTCCTTTTTGATAATGTAAAAAAAGATTACGATTACATAGTTGTTGATACTGCTGCAGTTGGTTTAGTAACAGATACACTTTTAATAAGCGATCATGCAGATATTTTCATCTATGTTGTTAGTGCTAATAATATTGACAAACGTCAATTACATATTGCACAAACCGTATATGAAGAAAAACGTTTACCTAATATGGTCACATTACTTAATGGTAGCGTTAAAAAGAAAGGCTATGGTTATGGCTACGGTAATAATCCAAATAGAAAAAAGAAATGGTTTGAAAAACTATTTAAAAGATAAAACGACCTAAATAAAAAAATCCGCAACTTTAACATTGCGGATTTTTTTATATCTATTTCTGACCTAATAGACGTTTCTTAAAATACTTAAGTTTTATCACCCAAGTATTAACTTCTTTGTCTCTGAGGTATTGTTTAAATTTAAAAAACTTAGTAAGTGTAATCCCAACTATTGAAGCGTAAAGTGATTTAGAATCATATAGAATATGAAAATCGTAATGATACTCAATTTCTGTCCAACGCGTTTTGTATAATCCTTCACCTTTTGAGAAATCAATCATTTTAATATCATTTTCTAAACACCACTCAATCAACTTATAAATTTCTATATTTCCAATGTTTAGTTTATTATAAGCGATATCAAAAGTTCTAATCGCTACAGAAATTGCTTGATCTGTCACAAAATTTATAGACATGGCAATTGGCTCTTCACCATTAGAAAGCACATTTAATACCACGCGTTTTTCTAAAATCATGTCATAGATGAGATCTGTATAAAAATCCCACATTGGTAAAACCGTATTAAACTCACTTTTATCATCAAAACGTTTGTTCAATAAATCTTTAAACAATTGCATGTATTTGATATAAGCGTCTTTTTCTATATCACCATAAAAATAATCAACCTTTAAATCTACTGCTTCATTGAGCTGCTTTAAGCTACGTCTAAAATTATATCTACTTTTTGAAGAATTAAAATTAGCAGTGATGACTTCTTCAATAGATTTTCGCTCACTTAAATCACCGTAATACGCCTCGTACTGTCTTACTTTATTTAACTTAATTCGAGATCGTGTTGGCGCTTCAACTGTATTAAAATCTTGAACATCATAAATAAGTGCAACCTTTCCTTTAAAATCAATTACTTCATTATTGATGTCATAAGTAATTCCGTTGGTGAAATTCTTACCAATATTCACATATATAGGCCAAATTTTAGTTTTGGTGAACTTCACATTCCGAAGAAAATCAAATGAGGTAATTTTCTGATCTTTACAATAATGTTTAATCCAATTGCGCTCAAACGATTGGGAAGTAAAAGGATTACCTTTCATTGTTGAAATTTTTTAATGTGTTTGGTTAAATTCTAGGCGAAAATAGATGTTTTTAATACATATTCATGTTTTATTCTATAAATCGCATGAATAATTGACAAACACCATTATAATTTTCGTCTTTTACGTTCCTGCTTTAAGAGATTAAGTTCTCTACTAGTTTGTCCAGCAACTGAAGTGTTTTCCTCTGCACGTCTAATCAAGTAAGGCATAACATCCTTTACTGGTCCAAAAGGCACATATTTAGCAACATTATAACCTTGTGCTGCGAGATTATAGCTTATGTGATCGCTCATTCCGTAGAGCTGACCAAACCACACATTATTATCGGTTTTTTCAATCCCTTTCTCTTCCATCATTCTCATAGCGAGATAACAGCTCTGTTCATTATGAGTTCCTATAAAAAGGGAAATATCGTTTAAGTTATTTAAGATATAACGCATACACGTATCAAAATTCTCGTCTGTAGCCACTTTACTCTCACAAATTGGAGAATCATAACCCTTCTCCTCTGCTCTATTGCGTTCTTTTTCCATGTAAGCACCACGTACAATTTTAAAACCAGCTTTAAATCCACCAGCTTTTGCACGTTTATGTAGCGACTTTAAATAATCTAAACGATCCCAACGATACGTCTGCAACGTATTATAAACAATAGGTTTTGTTGTATTATATTTTTTCATCATAGCTTCACAAAGATCATCTGCCGCATCTTGCATCCAACTCTCTTCACCATCAATTAACACTTCTACATCTTTGTCTTTAGCAAGTTTACAAACTGTATCAAAACGTGCAACGACCCTGTCCCATTCTTCTTTTTCTTCGGAAGTTAATGTCTTTCCTTCACCTAATTTCTGATACAAATGAAAACGTCCAAAACCAGTAGGTTTAAAAACCACAATTGGCATAGCTTCCTTTTCATCGGCAAACTTGATAATTTTTAAAATTTTATCTCTGCAATCATCAAAAGCAGCATCCACTTCCTTCCCTTCTACCGAATAATCCAAAACAGCACTCACACCTTTAGTAAACATATTGTCAATTACTGGCAAACAATCTTCCTCATTAACACCTCCACAAAAGTGATCAAAAACCGTAGAACGTATCAAACCCTCAACTGGCAACTTTGCTTTGAGCGCAAAATTTGTGGCTGCTGTTCCTATACGAACCATTGGCTCATAAGAAATCATCTTAAACAAAAAATAAGCGCGTTCTAACTGAGAGTCGTTTTTGAGTGCAAAAGCAACTTCGGTATTATCAAAAAGTGTCGTTGTGTTCATATGTTAAGAATATGTAACAAAAATAATTATTCGGTAGGTAATATGTTATAAAAAGTTGGTAATTTTCGGCATGAATTCTATTGAAACCAAAACATACAAAGTTCATTTTAATGCAAAAGCATACAGAGAGCTTAATGATTATATTGAAAACAACAAATTCTCTAAAATTTTTATTTTAGTAGATTCTAACACTCATGAGCATTGTTTGGCAAAATTCATGGCACAATTAGAAACTAAAATCACTATCGAAGTCATTGAGATTGATGCTGGAGAACAACATAAAACGATTGATACTTGCGTTGGAGTTTGGAACGCTCTGTCAGATCTTGGAGCAGATCGTAAAAGCCTCATGCTTAATCTTGGTGGTGGAGTTGTCACAGATCTTGGTGGTTTCGTGGCTTGTACTTTTAAAAGAGGAATTAAATATATCAACATCCCAACCTCATTATTAGCAATGGTAGATGCTTCTGTTGGTGGAAAAACTGGTGTAGACCTTGGTGCTCTTAAAAACCAAGTTGGTGTGATTAGTTCAGGCGACATGGTCATTATAGACACCTCTTATTTAGATACGCTTCCTCAAAATCAAATGAAATCTGGTTTAGCCGAAATGTTAAAACACGGTCTCATCGTCGATAAAGCCTATTTTAATAAACTCACCGATTTATCAAAACTCACACTCAACGATTTAGACGAATTAATTCATGAGTCTGTTGAGATTAAAAAAACAATAGTAACCAAAGATCCTTTTGAGCAAAACGAGCGCAAGCACCTTAATTTTGGTCATACTTTGGGTCATGCGATTGAATCTTATTTTTTAAGCCATCCTAAAAAAGAAGAATTATTACATGGCGAAGCCATTGCTATTGGTATGATTCTAGAATGTTTTATTTCTACGGAAATCTTAAATCTACCAAAACAAGATTTAGATTACATCACTCAGTCATTAAATAACATCTACAAACCTGTTACGATTGAACCATCAGATTATGATGCCATTATTGAGTTGTTGAAGTACGATAAGAAAAACGAACATGGCAATGTCAACTTCGTATTACTAGATACTATTGGGAATCCTAAAATAGATTGCTTAGTTGATAACGACTTGATTATTAGTAGTTTTGAGTATTATCTTAATAGTTTCAAATGATTATTAGAATAAAATCGAATTAAAACACAAGTTTACTCAAATTATTACTTTGAGAAGTTCTGATATAACTACGACTACATTCGATAATGCGATAGCATCTAAGAAGATAGAATTATATAAAAAAGAAAAATTAAAAACAGAAATTATCAACTATGTCCACATTTACTTTCGATCATATAGCGCTTTCTGTAAAAGATGTTGACCAATCGATTGCGTTTTATAAACAAGTATTTCAGCTTAAAGAAATTAAAAATACAGCTTCAGACTCTAAAACAAGATGGCTATCTTTAAATGAAGGCAAACAATTGCATTTGATTCCTCGTCCAAATTCTGAAATAAAAATAAATAAGGCTGTCCATTTTGCTTTATCAACGTCTGATTTTGATGCATTTATAAAACACCTAATTCATCTAAAAATTGATTATTCAGATTGGCAAGACACACCAAATAAAGACTATATTAGAAACGACGGCATTCAACAGGTATACTTTCAAGATCCAAATGGCTATTGGATTGAAATAAATAATGCTGTCTCATAATAATTGCCAACCTCTCACCTACTTTGAAATACTAGTTAGATGATCTTTAGTGTTTTAATAGGCTTCTTTTTTATGGCTTTTGTTTTTTTATCAGTTCTTTCCAGCTTATAAATAGAAGCATCTAAGTTTAATTTTAAGATGCTTATTACAGCTTTAATTTTTAAATTTATGGTACTAGTTTCAATAATCGGAATTTATAATAGTATTGAATAATGTAAAGTCTAAATTAGTAATCATGTGCTACGACATCAAATCAAGCTATCAAGCTCAAATACAGCGAGTAATAAGAAAAGGTGATAAAGTTGCTGCAGAAGAAATTTTAGAAAAATTAATCCCACTCACAAATTTACCTTTGCATCATGTTTCTGGATTTAATCATCCTGAAATGCTCATCTACACGAATGAATCGCCAGATTTTCCAACGGTTGCAACTTGGGGATTTGTGCCAGATTGGGTAAAAGACGAAGACCAATTAAAAACATTTTGGAACAACACATTAAATGCTCGTGGAGAAACGATTTTTGAAAAACCGTCGTTTAAACAATCTGCTCTACACAATAGATGTATCATTTATGTGGATGGTTTTTATGAGCATCACCATTTCAATAAGAAAACATATCCTTTTTTTATTCAGAGACAAGACGAACAGCCAATGGCATTTGCTGGTTTATGGAGCAAATGGATCAACCCAAAACATGGTGGAAAAATGAATACCTTTTCTATCGTTACAACTCAAGGGAATTCATTGATGACTAAAATTCATAACAATCCAAAAATCAAAGGTCCAAGAATGCCATTAATTTTATCAAATGAGCTTGAAAAACAATGGTTGTTGGCAATCCAAGATGATATAGATCAAATAAAAATTCAAGAATTGATTAAAATTAATCCTGAAATAAAATTAAAAGCGCACACAGTTGGTAAATTACGAGGCAAAGATTATATAGGCAATGTTGAAGACATTACTAAAGAAGTGGTTTATGAAGAGCTTGAATTTTAATAGCATAAATCAACTTTCCATAGTCTAACTTTCATTTTTTTAGAATTTAATCCAAAACCGTTAATAACTACCATCAATTCTCTTTCTATATACACTTACAATTTCCTATTTTGCGTGTCTATATAAATTTCCGAAGAAAATAATAATTTGAAAGTCTGCATTGCCGAAAAACCTAGCGTAGCACGAGAAATCGCGCAAGTTCTTGGTGCCAACACAAAACGTGATGGTTACTATGAAGGCAATGGCTATGCAGTGACCTATACTTTTGGTCATCTCTGCACATTAATGGAACCTAATGACTATAAACCGTATTGGAAAAGTTGGGACCTCAATAACCTACCAATGTTGCCAGACAAGTTTAAAACAAAGGTGACTAATAACTCCGGAATTAAAAAACAGTTCAATATTGTAAAATCCTTATTTGATAAAGCAGATTTGGTCATTAATTGTGGTGATGCAGGAACAGAAGGAGAACTCATACAACGTTGGGTTTTAGACCAGGCAAATTATAAAGGTAAAGTGCAACGCTTATGGATTTCGTCACTAACAACAGAAGCGATTAAAGAAGGGTTTCAAAACCTCAAAGATTCTAAAGATTATGACAATCTGTATTATGCAGGATTTTCTCGTGCCATTGGTGATTGGTTGTTAGGTATGAACGCAACACGTTTATACACTGTAAAACATGGTGGTTACAAGCAAGTTTTATCTGTTGGTCGTGTGCAAACTCCAACATTAGCAATGGTTGTTAACCGCTTTAAAGACATCGAAAACTTTAGGCCTCAACCGTATTGGGAATTACAAACCATGTATAGAGATACACTTTTTGCATATGAAGACGGTCGATTTCTCAAAATGGAAGATGGAGATATTCTTGCAAAAAAAGTCAAAGAAGACAATTTTGAAATTGTATCTACCACAAAAAAGAAAGGGAAAGAATACGCTCCAAAACTATTTGATTTAACAGGTTTACAAGTGTATTGCAATACAAAATTCGGGTTTTCTGCAGATGAGACGTTAAAAATTGTTCAGAAATTATACGAACAAAAAGTAGTCACCTATCCAAGAGTTGATACCACATTTTTACCAAATGACGTCTATCCTAAGGTTCATGGTATTTTAGAAAAACTCACAAAATACGCTGCGTTAACACAACCGCTATTAGGTAAAAAAATAAAGAAATCGGCTAAAGTCTTTAATGACAAAAAAGTAACCGATCACCATGCCATTATTCCAACAGGAATCGAAATCAATTTGCAATACAACCAACAACAAGTGTATGACATAATCGTTAAACGTTTTATTGGAGTTTTCTATCCAGATTGCGATGTTTCAAATACAACGGTTATTGGTAAAGCTGCAGATGTCAACTTTAAAACCACTGGTAAAGAGATTTTAAAAGACGGTTGGAAGGTTGTTTTTAAATTCGGAAAATCAACAACTACAAGCTCATCTGATAAAGACACGCTTCCTAATTTTGTTAAAGGTGAAAAAGGACCACACGAACCTTCGTTTTTAGAGAAACAAACGAAGCCTCCAAATCAATTTACGGAAGCCTCACTCCTACGTGCTATGGAAACTGCAGGCAAACAAGTTGATGATGATGAACTGCGCGATTTAATGAAAGAAAACGGTATTGGCAGACCGTCAACACGTGCCAATATTATTGAGACCTTATTTAAGCGTCAATACATCAAACGTAATAAAAAGCAATTGCTTCCAACCGTTACAGGTGTTGCACTTATTGATACGATTCAAAACGAATTATTGAAATCTGCAGAGCTCACTGGTCTTTGGGAAAAGCAACTTAAAGACATAGAAAAAGGAGATTATAGTGCAAGCCTTTTCATCAAAAACATGAAAAAAATGGTTGACGACTTGGTGTACGAAGTACGTAGTGAAACCAATCGTGCTAATATCTCACAAGCAACTGTGGTTAAACAACGACAAGCAAAAACGAAGACAAAAAAAGCTGCTGGTATTACTTCGGAAACGTGCCCAAAATGTAAAAAAGGGACTATTTTAAAAGGGAAATCGGCTTATGGATGTTCTGATTTTAAATCAGGTTGTCGTTTTGTGATGCCTTTTGAAAACTTCGGAAAGAAGGTTTCTGAAAAACAATTTATCAGATTATTACAAAAAGGATCTACCGTAAATCTAAAAGGGTTTACTTCGGAAACTGGAACGACTGAAGGTTTATTGCGTTTTGATGACAGCTTTAAACTGGTTTTAGAAGCAAAAAAAGGAAAAACTAAAATTTCCGAAGCACAAAAAACAGAACAAAAACCAGATGCGATTACTTGTCCAAAATGTAACCAAGGTCACATTATGAAAGGAAAAACGGCTTATGGTTGTAGTGCTTACAAATCTGGTTGTGATTTTAGGATGTCATTTGACGCCATTCGTGACAAAGCAAAAGACAGAAAGCTTACCAAAGACTTGGTGTATGCTATTTTAAAAGGTGACAATTAATCGTTGTGCTAAAAAATAACCTGCGAGGTTTTAGAAACTTTGCAGGAAAACAAGAAACTCATACATGAATCATCGTCATTTCAAACTCTTTAAACCTTATGGATATTTAAGTCAGTTTCAAACCAACGCCAAACATGAAATCAACAAGAAATTTTTAGGAGAATTGCATGATTTCCCTGAAGGCACAATGGCAATTGGAAGATTAGACAAAGACTCTGAAGGCTTGTTATTGTTAACGACAGATGGAAAAGTGAGTTTTGACATCACAAGTTCTAAAACAGATAAAGAATATTATGTACAAGTAGATGGTGAGATTACACCTGATGCAATTTCTCAATTACAAAATGGTGTAACTATTAGTCATAAAAGCGAAACGTACTTCACAAAACCTTGCAAAGCATTTATATTAGAAACGCATCCTGATTTCCCAGAAAGAACTAAAAAAATTAGAGATGAACGTCATGGTAAATCCACTTGGATTTCAATAACAATTAATGAAGGTAAATTTAGACAAGTACGAAAAATGACTGCTGTGGTTGGGTTTCCAACGTTGCGTTTGGTTAGAATTCGTGTTGGGAGTATCACTTTGGATGGTTTAGAAATGGGATCTGCTAAAGAAATTGCTAATCCTTTATCTTAAACATGAGCATACTGTCTTGTAGTTTTTCGTTTACTACTTTATGACAAACAATAGTGTCTGCTTTAATTTCGGTAATTTCAACAGTATATGTTGTTCCAATAATAGATTTAAATCTAGGATCATTTACCTTGTAGTATTCAAACTTATATCTACAATCTGATAACCATTTTAAATGACTAGTAGCTTTGAAATCTGATGTTTCACTATACACATCTATTTGGGTAGTGTCTGTTCTAATAGTTAGCAAATCAGCATAATCCTTATTTAAATATCTAAAATGTCCTGATTTAAAATTAGAACAATCTAGATGTTGAGCAAAAGATGTTGCTGATGCTAGTATAACTATTAAGAACGATAAAATTTTCAATGAGAAGTATTAGATAACTTTTACACGAACCGCATTCATTCCACGATTCCCTTTTTCTAATTCAAACTGTACTTTGTCGTTTTCGTTAATTTCGTCAATAAGTCCACTAACGTGACAGAAGTATTTTTCTTGGTCTTCGGTGTCAATAATGAAACCAAATCCTTTAGAGTGATCAAAGAAAGATACTTTTCCTTTTCTAATTGGATCGTATTCTTCTTCTTCAATATCTTCTTTTTTAGGCACACCTAGAACGATGTTCTTTGCCTTAACTTTAACTTTGTCTGCTGGATCTGGAGGTGTATCTGTTAGATTTCCAAATTGATCAACATACGCAAATGGGATGCTTTCTGCTCCTCCATTTTCTTCTTGTTCTCTCTTACGCGCTTCCATTTTTTTGCGCTTGTCTTCACGTTTTTTTAAACGCTTCTTTTCTTTTTCACTTTTACTAAATGTCTGTTGCGACTTTGCCATTCTTTATTTTCTGTTGTTTTTAATTATGTAACGTTCAACACATCACTGACATCAAAGATAAGCTATATCTATGATTAATCAAAGTCCGAGAATAATATAGTTAATAAGTCGTTAAACAAATTAATATTTACATTCGTTTTAAAAGTGATTTGATAATGCTTTAATTTACTTTTTTAGTTTTTTCTGTTATAGGATTAGCATCCTTAACTACGATTACTGTTGCTTTGACACCTGTGAGGAGATTCCATTTTTTTGAAGAGACAAGATTGCCATTATCATCGTAGACAATAAATTCTGCAGTATTTGGTCCAGATTCTCCTTGATTTAAAGCAGTAAACTCAATTTTGTTACTACCAACATTTAAGTCCACATTAAAACCTTTATAACCACCTGTTAATACTAATCTTGGAACTATAATATCATCGTTAACTTTAACTTGTACGATATCTCCATCTGGATATTCATGATCGCGACACACGATTCTCACAAAGGCACCATTACTTTTAATTTCACCTAAAAAGACATCTGCCATCGTCTCAATTTTGAGTCCTTGCTCAACAGCTACTTTATTAAATTTCTCTTCGAAAAGTTCTCCTGGATTTTTCAATCCATTATCATGAATCATCGAGAATTCTTTCTTTGGCTTTGTAATGGATTCTTTACTTACTTTAGGAACGGTAATACCAGAGATATTCTTTTTAGTTTTAGTAATACCTATTTTAGAATTTGGTTTTATATCCAATTTCACAGAAGCTGTGTCTTTTTCTTTAGTTTCTTTAGCAGGAATTTTTATTGATTTTTTCTCATTAGTATCTGGTGGTTGCGCAAAAACATGCAACGCAAATAGAGAAAAAAGTAATAATAAGATGATATTTTTTTTCATCAATAATATAGTTTGATATGGTATATTCAAAAACTATACCTAATATCATATAATCTCAAAAGTAACGTGTAAAAAGCTTAATTATTTAAAAATTACGTTAAAACTTTCCGTTGAAACTCAAACGAAGTTTACGTGTATACTCTTCTAACAACCACTCTTTGTAGTTTTTTGTGCTGTTCATGATACAGTAACAATATTGTTTAATACGGTAACAAATATCATCATGTAACAGTTTAGACAGTTCTCTAGCTTCAAAAACATCTTCACTATTCGCAATCACTAATTGAGAATGTTGCGCAATACTGTTTTCTATAGCTTGCATAGATTTACTGCCTTCTCTTGTGACTTTTTTGTATTCTTCTTTAATATCAAAATCATCATTGGGATTTTTCTTAAAACGTTTTTTAAGTGAATCTGGCATTGCGTAGACAAATTCTCGCTCTATATCTTCATCATTACGGAGATTTTCAAGATAAAAATCTGGATTTTTAAATATATGTTGCCAATCTACAGGTTGACTCCAAGGACCAAACCTAATAGCATTGTTTCCTAAATCAATGACTTTAAACGTGTTTTTATCACCACGAACTCGAGATCCTCTTCCAATCATTTGAAAATATAAAGTTAGTGATCGTGTAGCACGATTTAAGATTATAGATTCAACTGTTGGCTCATCAAAACCTGTAGTTAAAATACTTACTGATGTTAAAATCCCATTAGGTGTATTTTTAAACCACTTTAAAATATCCTTTCGTTCTTGTTTATTGCATGTATTATCAAGGTGACGTACATCGTAACCAGCACGTTTAAATGTGTAATATACTTCTTTTGAAGTGTTGATTCCGTTGTTAAAAATAAGTGTTTTCTTTCCTTTGCTAAGTTCTTCATAAGCAAATAATAATTTGCCTTGCATTGCTGTATTGGTATATAATGCTTCAGAAGATTTTACAGTATAATCACCATTGATTCCGATCTTTAATGTATTAAGCGACACATCGTAGTTGTATATTTCCGCGGAAGCTAAAAAACCATTTTTAATTAATGTCGAAATGTTATCACCAACAATGAGTTCTTTGTAATTATCTTTCATTGGTAACTTAATGTTACTACTCAAAGGTGTTGCTGTAACGCCTAGAATAAAGCAATTTTCAAAAAAGCCAAATAACTTTCTAAAGGAGTTATAATGTGCTTCATCAATGATTACAAGACCAATATCTTCTAGATTAAGCTTGCCATCGTTAAGTCTATTATTTAAGGTTTCAACCATGGCGACGAAACATTCGTACTGGTCTTGGTCTGGCAATTCCTTAACTTTACTATTGATGATTTTGTTATTAACACCAAAATTATTTAAAACCTTAGATGTTTGTTTACACAATTCTATACGATGTGTTAGAATTACAACCTTTTTTTTATGCTTTTTAATGTATCGTCTTACGATTTCAGAAAAAATAACCGTTTTACCACCACCTGTTGGTAATTGGTATAATAGATTATAATTATCTGGAGCAGCATCAAATACTTCAAAAATGCGTTTTAAATCAGCAATTTGATAGTCATAGAGACGCTTTTTCGTTTCTTTATTTGATGTTACTTGAAGGGTTTCGGACATATATATATTAATAGCTTCTGAAAAAAAAATTCTCACAAAATTAACTCATTAGAAGGGTTTTCAACGCATATTGTTGACAACAATTGAAAAGTAATTCTCCTCTATTTGTGTTAAAATTTGTTAAAAAACTACTTTGTTATACATAGTACTGTAACAAATTTATTCTTCTGTCGTCTCTTAAGTATAACATCAATCTAACCAGCTGAATTTATTTCAGTATTAAAATCAATTATTATGAGAACTTTAAACAACAATCAATTAACAAGTACAGGAAGCGAAACAAGAATCTATACTTGGAACAAAAAGAGACGTTACAGATAATTAATAACGTATTAATCACATTTCATCAATCAATTAAATCAAATATCATGAGAACATTAAACAGCAATCAAATTACAAGTACAAACACTGAAACACGAATTTATACTTGGAACCAGAAAAGACGTTATAGATAGTTTATAACAATCATCAATCAAAAAAAATCAATCTACCATGAAAGCATTATCTAGAATTATTAATACATCACACACAACAAACGACGATTTAGAAACGTTACGTTAGTGTTATAATTAAATTACTCATCAATCAACAATCTGTATTGAAATTCGTTTCAATATAAAATCGAGAAAGACCAGCAAACCATATGTGTGCTGGTCTTTTTGCATTAACAATAAATTACGGTATCGTTTTTGTGACGTGATTAGAATTATTAATCATCTTTTTTACTGAAAAGTATTTGGGATCTAAACACTCACTATTATGAAAAGTTCAAGACGAGATTACCCAGAAGTTAATGCAGGATCTATGGCAGATATTGCATTTTTATTGCTTATTTTTTTCTTAGTAACCGCAGTTATACCCAAAGACAAAGGGATTAATAGAAAATTGCCACCACCTTGTCCTCCCAATGTAATTTGTGATGATAATCCTGTTCACCAGCGAAATATTCTAGAAATAAAAGTCAATGCTAAAAACGAATTACTCGTAGAAAATGAAATCATTTCTATTGATGAACTTAAAGACATTACTAAAGAATTCTTAACTAATAATGGTGATGGTTCTTGCGACTACTGTGTTGGTTTAGCAGATAAAGAGTTGTCAGACAATCCAAAAAAAGCAGTTGTTTCTTTAGCTAATGATCAAGAAACATCTTATGATTTTTACATTAAAGTTCAAGATGAAATTACAAAAGCGTATTATGAATTACGAAGCAATTATGCAACTGATGTTTATAAGAAATCATCGAATGAATTAACTCAAGAAGAACTTCAAGAGGTAAAAAAGGCTTATCCTTTTATTTTATCTGAGGCTGAGATTAAGAATTAGTGAATACTGTCATTCCTGCAAAAGCAGGAATCTATTTTCAAAAACAAAAGTGGATTCCTGCCTGTACAGAAATGACAAATAGCTATTTTATTTTAACCGAATCCTTTTCAATTTCAACTCTATAACTGATGTTAACCTTGCGTCTGCCCCATTTTTTTGCAGCTTTAACATCAGTTCCCATATAAAGATCAATCTTATTTTTAAAACGACGATTCATTTTGTCTTTCACTAAGTATGTGCCTTCCAAACCTTCTACTTTTACTAAAGTATTGTGTCCCAAACCGTTTTTTAATAAATCTCTAGATACTGCAATATACTTAAGTCCAGGTTTTAAACTATCTCCAAATGCTGTAATATGTGGATTAGAATTTGTTTGATATTCCAAAGAATTATAAGCAGTTGCAGTCACTTTAATCGTTTTCCATTCGTATCCACTTTCCTCTTCTTCTTCTTTACAATTAAAAAGAAGCAAACAAAACAAGACAATGATAAGTTTATAAGAGTTAGCCATATTCATTTTTAAATATAAGATTTTGTAACTTCACAATCAAAATGAAATCTAAAATTTATGAAATCCATCTATATCTCATTATGCCTTGTAATTATGGTTACATCTTGTAAAAATGACAATAAACCTCATGATATGAATTCGAACAAAGCAGATGCTATTGCATTAGTTGAACACGCTAGAGCCATTCATGAACGTGTAATTACCTTAGATACACACTGCGATATAAATGTTAAGAATTTCACAGATTCTATCAATTACACGCAAAATTTAGAATCTCAAGTTAATTTACCAAAAATGATAGTTGGCGGATTAGATGTTGCATGGTTTATCGTTTACACAGGTCAGGATACATTAAGTGATGAAGGTTATAAAAACGCTTATGATAATGCGATGTCTAAGTTTGATGCCATTCACAAATTAGTTGAAGACATTGCACCAAACCAAATTGAGTTGGCTGTGACTTCTGATGATGTTAGGCGAATTTCCGCAGAAGGAAAAAAAGTAGCCATGATTGGTATAGAAAATGGATATCCGGTTGGAACAGACCTTTCAAATGTTGAAAAATTCTACAATTTAGGAGCACGTTACATGTCGTTATCGCATAATGGTCATAGTCAATTGTGTGATAGCAATACTGGAGAAGAAGATGATGTTTGGCTTCATGATGGATTAAGCTATTTGGGAAAAGAAGTCATTAAGGAAATGAACCGTTTGGGTATGATGATAGATGTGTCACATCCTTCAAAAGAATCTATGCGCCAAATGATAGAATTAAGTAAAGCTCCAATTATAGCGTCACATTCATCGGCTAGAGCCTTATGTGATCACAGTAGAAATCTGGATGATGAACAATTAGAATGGATGAAAAAAAATGGAGGCGTTATTCAAACCGTAGCTTTTCAAACCTATACAAATACCGAAAAAAATGATGTTAGAAATAAAGCAATCAAAGACATTAGAAAAGAAGTAGCTGCCTCATTAGGTGCCAAATGGTATGATTGGAGTGAAATGAAAACAATGTCTGAAGAAGATAAAGAAGCATTCTACGATGTGAGAGGTAAAATCATAAGATTAGCAGATGAAAAAGCAGTTCAAATTGAAGATTTTCCTTCAAAAGTAAATGTATCAGATTTTGTAGACCATATTGATTATATGGTTAAAAAAATTGGACTCAAACATGTAGGGATTAGTAGTGATTTTGATGGAGGTGGCGGAGTTGATGGCTGGAGTGATGCTTCAGAAACTTTTAATGTCACCCTAGAATTGGTAAAACGTGGTTATTCTGAAAAAGAAATCGAACAACTCTGGAGTGGCAATTTATTGAGAGTTTTGGATGAGGTTCAGGCTGTAGCGAAAAAAATACAATCTTAGGCTAACAAATTGCTAATATCCTTAATACTAGCAACAATAATACCTACTAATAAAAGAATTAAAATAGAATTGACGAGTAACCCAATTATTTTTTTTACTGAAATTGGCTCCTTCCACCCTTTCATGCTAAAAATAAAGCCTGCAATTCCTGCCACAAAAACAACAGAAATAGAGAAACTACTTGCGTAAGTATAGGTTTCTTCGGAAATGTTATTACTCGCAGCAAGAAACTGTAACAGCACAAATATCAAAAAACTCACAATAGTGATTATTGCGAATTGGAAGGATTTGTTGGAGTTTTTGCTTGGGATCATTTTAGTTATTTATTTACAGTTTTGACTTTAGATATTTCATTGAGTTTAAAAACCAAATCTATAATTATAAACATATCTCGTGATTTTTATAAAAATCAAAGCAATAGGAATATTAGCCAAAACAAATAATATAACCTTACCAAAAATCACTCTTTTATTTTTTCTGAAAACCCATAGAAATACTAATTGTATTAGCGTCATTCCATTTGCAAGAATTGCAAATAAGGCAAATAAAAACCCAAAAGCAGCTATGCTTTCAACGTTCAAAATTAAGAATGCTAAGAAAATTAGACTACCAATAATGAATGAAGCAATTGCTATTTTTTTTGAATAATTAATTATGTCTGTTTCGTACTCAGTCATTCAACTTTTTAAAGTTATAATAAAAATTAATAAGCCAACAACTCAATCAAAGCCTTTTCAAACTTACCTTTTGCCATATACTGTTCCTCCAATTGTCCGATAAAAGGAATAGGCGTTTCCATACTAGCTACACGTTTTACAGGTGCATCTAATTGCTCAAAGCAGTTTTCCATAATTAATGAAGAAATATCACTGGCAATACCTCCAAAAAGTGAGTCTTCTTGTAAAACAATAGCTCTACCTGTTTTCTTAACTGAGGCGTAAATAGTTTCGGTATCTAAAGGTTGTAAACTTCTTAAATCTATAAGGTCTGCATTAATATCTGGATTGTTTTCTAAAGTCTCTAAAGCCCAATGTACTCCTGCACCATAAGTAATTATAGTAACGTCTGCTCCTTCTTTAAGCAAAGCTGCTTTTCCTAAAGGTATCGTATAATAATTAATTGGCACCTCTTGACGAATACTTCTATATAAAGCTTTATGCTCAAAATATAACACTGGATTTGGATCTTCAATTGCTGTGGCTAATAAGCCTTTTGCATCATAAGGAAATGCTGGATATACCACTTTTAAACCTGGTGTTTTTGTAAACCAAGCTTCATTAGTTTGAGAATGAAATGGTCCTGCAGCTACTCCTCCTCCACATGGCATTCTTACCACAACATCTGCTTGCTGGTTCCAACGATAATGAGATTTAGCCAAATAATTTACAATAGGATTAAAACCTGAAGTTGCAAAATCTGCAAATTGCATTTCCATAACAGCTTTCATTCCTGCTATTGATAATCCCATTGCAGCTTCTACGATTGCAGATTCGCAAATTGGTGTATTACGCACACGTTCTTTTCCAAAGGCTTCAACAAAACCTTCGGTAATTTTAAAAACACCTCCATATTCTGCTACATCTTGTCCCATAATGACCAAATCATTATGTTTCTCCATAGATTGTTTTAAACCTTGAGATATGGCATCTATAAATCGTAACTCTTCAGTTTTTGTACTTGGTGTTGCTTCTTTGTATTGAAACGGTTTGTAGATATCATTTAACTCAATTTCCACATTAGGTACAATAGCTTCCTCATCGTAAGCCATTTGTAAATGCTCATTTATTTCATCAAGAATTGTTTCTCTAAATGAGTTGTCTTCTTTTTCAGTTAACAAACGATTCTCCATCAAATAGGCTCTAAAATTATCTACTGGATCTTTTTTAGCCCAATCTTTCATTAGTTTTTCTGGCACATATTTTGTTCCGCTTGCTTCTTCATGACCTCTCATTCTAAACGTTTTAAACTCGATTAAAATCGGTCTTGGACGTTTACGAATACTTTCGGCCAATTTGTTAATCTTGGTATAAACTTCTAGTATGTTATTTCCGTCGAGAATAAAAGATTCCATACCGTAACCTTTACCTCTATCTGCTAAATCTTTACAATTATATTGCTCGCTTGTTGGTGTTGACAATCCGTAGCCATTATTCTCAATACAGAATA
Source organism: Psychroserpens sp. AS72 (assembly GCF_038900375.1). Classification (NCBI taxonomy): domain Bacteria; kingdom Pseudomonadati; phylum Bacteroidota; class Flavobacteriia; order Flavobacteriales; family Flavobacteriaceae; genus Psychroserpens; species Psychroserpens sp. AS72. The sequence continues at coordinate 191,094 of NZ_JBBMRC010000003.1, forward strand.
AAACTGGCAATTGCCACACAGAAGCTACATTTAAAGCTTCATGAAAATCACCTTCACTAGTTCCGCCTTCTCCAGTGAAAACTGCTGTTACAGACTTTTTATCTTTTAATATACTGGCGAGTGCAATCCCATCTGCAACTCCCAATTGCGGACCTAAATGCGAGATCATACCAACAAGATTAAACTCTTGCGTACCAAAGTGAAACGAACGATCACGACCTTTTGTAAACCCGTTTGCTTTACCTTGCCATTGACTAAACAAACGATGTAACGGAATCTCACGCGTTGTAAAAACACCCAAATTTCTGTGCATTGGCAAAATATATTCATCTTTTTGCATGGCCATAGTAACACCTACAGAAATCGCTTCTTGACCAATACCAGAAAACCATTTTGAAATTTTACCTTGGCGTAAGAGAATAAGCATTTTCTCTTCTATCATGCGAGGTTTAAGCATGTTTTTATAAAGGCTTAAAAGTGTTTTATCGTCTAGATTTTTCTTATCGTAGGCTATTAGACTCTTGGTTGAGGTCAACATTATTTGATATATTTTGTTAGTAAATCAAATGTAAATAAAAATTGAGTTTTATAAGGTCTTAGTCCGTTTTTTTTAAGTGTAAGTGAAATCTGTGATTTTAGGACAATTTTCGCTATTTTTGTTATCTTGACATTTAATTAAATCCGTGATACAATGAATAGAATACCAAGTGTGAATCTTCAGGATTTCCTTTCTGGAGATGCAAATAGAAAACAAAAATTTATTGATGAAATTGGTAAAGCCTACGAAGAAATTGGTTTTGTTGCCTTAAAAGGTCATTTTTTAGACGACAAACTTGTTGATAATTTATATAGTGAAATAAAAAACTTTTTCGACCTACCATTAGAAACAAAACGCAGTTATGAAATTGAAGGTATTGGTGGACAAAGAGGATATATTTCCTTCGGAAAAGAAAGCGCTAAAGGTAAAAAAGAAGGCGATTTAAAAGAGTTTTGGCATTTTGGACAATATGTAGAAGATGATCCAGAACGTGCTAAGGAATATCCAGAGAATGTCATTGTAAATGAACTTCCTGAATTTAATAAAATTGGTAAAGAGACTTACCAAATGCTAGAGAAAACAGCAAAATATGTATTGCGTGCATTGGCTTTATATTTAGATCTAGAAGAGACTTATTTTGATAATTATATCCACAACGGGAATTCTATATTAAGACCAATTCACTATCCTCCTATTCTAGAAGAACCTGAAAACGCAGTTCGTGCAGCAGCTCATGGTGACATTAATTTAATCACCTTATTAATGGGTGCACAAGGACGAGGATTACAAGTTCAAAATCATAAAGGCGAATGGATTGATGCTATGGCAGAGCCAGATGAGTTAATGATTAATGTTGGAGATATGCTATCAAGACATACTAACAACAAATTGAAGTCTACAATACATAGAGTTGTGAATCCACCAAGAGAACTTTGGGGAACATCACGTTATTCTATTCCGTTTTTTATGCATCCAATAAGTGAGATGAAATTAGACGTATTAGAAGGTTGTATTGATGAAGATAATCCTAAGCAGTTTGATGATATCACAGCTGGTGAGTTTTTAAATGAGCGTTTAATTGAACTTGGACTAAAAAAATAAGTATTCAGTCGCAGTCGCAGTATTCAGTTACTGTGACTGTAAACTGAGACTGTAAACTGATGTCATGGATTTACAAGATCAATTAAAAAACCTCTTTCCAGAGCATGTGGAAGCAGAAGTTTCCGAAGAAAAAGAAACTAAAGACAAAGGTATTTGGTTACAAGACGACCCAATAATTTGTAAGTATGAAAAACGAAAAGGGAAGCCAATCACAATTCTTGAAGGGTATAATGGAGCCATAGAAGATTTTAAAAAGCTAGCGAAAGAATTAAAACAAAAACTGAGTGTTGGTGGAAGTTTTAAGGATGATAAAATTATCATTCAAGGTGATTATAGAGATAAAATTATGCAAATCTTAAAGGATAAAGGTTTTAATGTAAAACGTGTTGGAGGATGAGTGATACAACTTTACATATCACAAATGGAAATGCTTTAACAGATTATCTTTTAAAATTAAACATAGTTACTGAGGCTAATGTCATCTCATGGCAAGAAACACTTTGTGTTGGGCCAACAGTAGAAATGGTGGCTTCAGAAGAGTTTTTTAAAGTTAGGAAATCCTTTTTTAAATCCTTTTATGATATTAGCTTAAGTAAAAAAGATATCACAAGTGAACTTAAAAAATTAGACGATATCACTAATTTTACTGAGATTGTTTTATGGTTTGAGTATGATTTGTTTTGTCATATAAATATGGTAGCAGTCATAAGTTTATTAGAACAAAAAGGAATCTACTTACCTATTTATCTAGTTTGTAGTGGTCGTGTTGAAGGCGAAAAAGGCTTAAAAGGTCTTGGTGAATTAACTCCAAAGCAAATTCATGAACACTATGCTGATAAAGTAAAACTCAATGTTGATGATATTTCACTTGCAAAAAAAGTTTGGAAAATTTACTGCGGAAATGATCATAATTTACTTAAACCGTTAATTACAAGAACATCATCATTTAAATATATGAGTAATTGTTTGAAGGCACATATTAAACGTTTTCCAGATGTTAGAAGTGGCATTAGTTCTTTAGAATACAATATTTTAAAGCTTGTAAAAGAAAACAAAATAACTTCTAGACACCATCTTGTAGGATATGCACTTCATTATCAAGGTTATTATGGTTATGGAGATATACAATTAGCACGTGTTATCGATGTATTGTCTTTATTCTTTACTGAAACTGAAAACTCGTTAACATTAAATAGAAAAGGGCATTTAGCTCTTGAACATCAACATAATTATCAAGCCGAAATGAATAACACCATCCAATATGGAGGAGTTAGAGCTTTAGATTTTAAATTTGACAAACAACATAATAAACTCATTAAAACAATAATAAATGCCAATTAAAGCATCTGAGTTAATATTAAACCCTGACGGAAGTGTCTATCACTTAAATTTACGTCCAGAACATCTGGCTAATACAATTATTACGGTTGGTGATCCTGATCGTGTAGCTAGTGTTACTAAACATTTTGATAGTGTAGAATTTACAACTCATAAGCGAGAATTTCACACACAAACAGGGACCTACAAAGGAAAAAAAATCACTGTAATTTCTACTGGTATTGGTACAGATAATATTGATATTGTATTCAATGAATTGGATGCTTTGGTCAATATTGATCTTGACAAACGTGAAATTAAATCTGAGTTAACTTCATTAGACATCATTAGAATTGGGACTTCAGGCTCTATTCAAAAAGAAATTCCTTTAGATTCCTTTTTGATAAGTGAGTATGCTGCAGGTTTTGATAGTTTGCTACATTTTTATGATAGCGAACATGTGCAGTATTTTAAAATTTCCGAGGCATTGAAAGTACAAACCAATTGGTTTGATAAAAAATCTGATCCTTATGTTGTAAAATGTAGTGATCGTTTATTAAAAAAATTATCTAGTGACAAAACAGTTACTGGTTTTACTGCAACTAACGTTGGTTTTTATGGTCCACAAGGACGTATATTACGATTACCAATCCAAGATAATGAGTTAAATGATAAATTGGCTAATTTTAATTTCGACGGAAAATCTATTACTAACTTAGAAATGGAAACTGCAGGAATTTATGGGATTTCTAATTTATTAGGACACAACGCACTCTCTATGAATGCAATTATTGCAAATAGAGCTACTGGTGGTTTTAGTGAAGATCCTAAAGCCATTGTTGAAAAACTCATCAAGTACACATTAGATAAAATAGTATCGTAAGATTAATTTAAGACAAACACATTGAAACAAATAAATATAGGAGGCGTTCCTGAGCATTTTAATCTTGCATGGTATCTTACTCTAAAAAACGGTGAATATAAAAACGAAGACATCAATTTACGTTGGAAAGATTATTTTGGAGGTACTGGAGCAATGAATAAAGCTCTTCGGGAAGGCGAAATTGATATGGCTGTTATTCTAACAGAAGGTGTCATCAAAGATATTATTGATGGTAATCCATCCAAAATCGTACAAACTTTTGTGCAATCTCCACTAATTTGGGGAATTCATGTAGCTCATGATTCTAAATTTAAAACCGTTGAAGATCTAAAAGGAACAAGAGCCGCAATTAGCAGATATGGTTCTGGCTCTCATTTAATGGCTTATATAAATGCTGAAAATCATAATTGGAATTTAGATAAAGACTTAAACTTTGAAGTTATTAAAAATCTAGATGGTGCTGTTGAAGGTTTAACCAATGGTGATGCAGATTATTTTATGTGGGAGAAATTCACAACTAAGCCAATTGTTGATGATGGTGTGTTTAGAAGAGTAGACAACTGCCCTACGCCTTGGCCTTGTTTTGTAATTGCTGTACGCGAAGAATTCTTAGAATCAAATTTAGAAGACGTAAAAACTATTTTAAATATTATCAATAATACTACAGAAGAGTTTAAAGACATCCCAAGTATTGATAAAACTATTGCTAATAGATATGACCAGAAGTTAGAAGATGTTCAAGAATGGTTATCATTAACAGAATGGTCTCAAGAGGTTATTGACGAAACTACTATTAACACCATACAAGATAAGTTATTTAACTTAGATATTATACCTAAAAAAGTAGCATATGATAGGTTGGTTAAGAAATTATCTTAATCTTTAGGTAGGGAAAAATCAATTGTAATTGTTTTATTATTGAAAGTTATTTTATGATCTAAGCACGTAGATTTACCTGTTTTTTTTCTATAACTTTCTATTTATCAAAAATTTACTTATTTTAGCATCACCAAATCTTTAAACTAACTTAACTATAATTAATTTTTATATGATAATAACAATTACTCTAGCACTTTCTTTTTTAGTCGCAATAAATTTTTTGTTATTGATTTTTAGCTGTAACAAGACCACAAAAAAAGCTTCAATAGAACAACCTCTTGTTATAAAATCCGTGTCAACTAAAATTAGAACAGAACAGCTTACAGTCAGTCACTTAGCGCCAACAGGTAGCTAAAAGTCACCATTTAATTTCTTTTTCATGTATTGAATTCAAGATTTTATTTGTTTTACTAAAATGTTTGTTACCAAACCAATACCCTCTATTCGCACTTAATGGTGATGGATGACCTGAGGTCAATATTGCATGTTTTGTAGTATCAATTAATTTTGCTTTCTTTTTGGCATATCCACCCCAAAGTAAAAAAACAACACCTTCTTTTTCTTTACTGATAGTTTTAATTACGCTGTCTGTAAATTTCTCCCAACCTTGCTTTTGATGACTACCAGCTTCATGAGCTCTAACTGTCAATGTTGCATTTAATAATAAAACACCTTGATTAGCCCAATGTTCTAAATTTCCAGACTTTGGATAAGGAATTCCAAGGTCTTTTTCAATTTCTTTAAAAATATTTCTCAAAGATGGTGGATGTACAATACCATCAGCAACTGAAAAACATAATCCATTGGCTTGACCATCTCCATGATATGGATCTTGACCAATAATCACCACTTTAACATCTTCAAAATGACATAAATTGAATGCAGAAAAAATCTCAGATTTTGGTGGAAAACATTTGTGGTCTACATATTCTTGTGTTACAAAATTGTTTAAATCTTTAAAATACGATGCTTCAAATTCGTGAATTAGTTTATCACTCCAACTATTATGTATTGAAATATTCATTTTATATATATAAAAAACTCATCGTCTAAAATATGAAATATGTCATGAAATTTTAATTTAATTCGTAATATATTCGTAATTTCATACTACATAAGCCTGAACTTCAAATAGATATACAATTTTTATAACTCAGAACGATGTCACAAGAATTAAGAAACAGAATCCAAAGTTTATTGGATAAACCATTACTTGAATTAGAAACTATTGAGCAAATAAGTCATGAAGATTTTCTTAATAATTACATTAAGAAAAAAAAACCGGTTAAAATCACCAATATGATGCAAGATTGGGGAGCAACAAAAAAATGGACTCTCGATTATTTTGAAAAAATCGGTAAAAATAAAGAAGCTTATATCTCTAAAGGTAACATCAGGCAATTAGAAACAAAATGGGAATACGGAAACTTTGTGGACTATGTAAAAGAAATCCGTAACACTAAAGACCATAAAGGTCTCGTATATTTATCAAATATTTCCATAATTAAACTATTTCCAGAGCTAGCAAACGATGTTGATTTCTCAATCTTATCAGACCATAAAGTAAAAGACTCAATGTCAATTTGGATAGGTCCAAAAGGGACAATCACAGGATTCCATCAAGATAGAGCCGATAATATTTTAGCGCAAATTAAAGGTTCAAAAGTATGGCTGATTGTTGATGACAGCCAAAGTAAACTCATGTACCGCAGTAAAAAATTTGAACCAGGTTCTATACTTAGTGAAATTGATCTAGAAAATTTTGACCGTGATAAATACCCTTTATTTCAAAAAGCAGATATCTATTATGTAGAAATTAATGAAGGTGACATGGTATTTAATCCAAAAAATTCATGGCACTGTGTTTATGGTACAGACACATCAATTAGTGTTAACTGTATGTCATATTCTAACTATGATTATATAGAAGGAAAACTTAAAAGTTTTGCCAAAGTAAGTTTACATAATTTAGGATTATATGGCACCAAAGATTGTGTTTGTCATTTTAAAGATGATAATGGTAAACGTATTAGACGTTAAATTACTATTTTACTCTAAATTCCTATTAAGCAATTCATTAAACATTCATAAAGAATTAAAACTTTAAAAAATAGAACCATTTTCTTCACATGAGATTTCTATTTAATATAATTCATTTTTCTAATGAACTTTTTTCTCATTTCATATTGAGAATAGTATATCAAATTATGGATTAAAACCTACTTCTTAAATATAATCATATATCAAAAACATGAGCTATCAATCTCATTTTAAGTAAAGTTTTCAAATAAAAACCACTATTTACATACCTTTCATCTAAAAAAAATTCTTATCATCTAAAATATGAAATAAGTCATAAAATTGTGATAAGATTTATACTATATTCGTAGCGTAAAACCCCAAGTCATGGAACAAGATATCCTAAAGCGAGTACAAAGTATTCTTAATAAAGATCTTAAAGAGATTAATACAATTGAGAAAATTTCTCATGAAGGTTTTTATAAAAACCATATAAAGAAAAATACTCCAGTTAAATTGACCAAAATGATGTCGCATTGGAAAGCGATGGAATTATGGTCACTAGATTATTTTGAAAAAGTAGGAAAAGATAAAGAAACGTTCATGTACAAAGGTAACATTAGACAAAATGATACCAATTGGCAGTTTGGCGCTTTTCAAGATTATTTAAATGAAATACGAAGCACAAAAACAGACACGTATTTAGGTAACATGCCTATTGCAAAAATGTTTCCAGAGCTTCTAGAGCATGTCGATTTTTCATTGATCTCAAATAATACCATTCGTAATTCTACATCACTTTGGATTGGACCTCCTGGCACAATAACAGGTTGGCATACAGACAGGTTAGCAAATAACATCCTAGCGCTTGTTGAAGGGCGAAAACTTGTGTTTTTGGTAAACCCTAAAGAGAGTAAAAGCAACATGTATCCTAGTGATAAATATGAACCAGGCTCACGTTTAAGTGACGTTAACATGGAGAATTTTGATAATGACAAACATCCTAACTTTAAGGATGCTAATGTCATGTATACAATCATTAATCCTGGGGAAATGTTATTTATACCTCAAACATGGTGGCATTGTGTTTACGGTTTGGACGTCTCAATAAGCTCAAATAATTTTGGCTTTACTCCTATTGATAATTTTAAAATGAAATCTGCTGAACTTATCAAACGTAAGCTCCACAACGCTGGTTTATATAGTACAAAAGATTGTGTTTGTCACTATGTAAATGAAAGTGGAAAGCGTGTAAAACGCTAATTTATAGTCTGCTAAAACATTTTAATACTACATCATTAATAGGTACATTTGCAATTCTTTTAATAGAGGCTAATTATTAATGATTAATATTCACGAAAAAACATTACAAGATGTAGAGTTTTACACTGTTTTACAACAAGTGTCAGAACTATGTATTACTGATTTAGGTCGCATAGAATCATTAAACACAAAACCATTTACTACAAGAGAAAACGTTCTTAAATCTCTCGATTTCACAAATGAATTTGTCTCTTCGTTTTATAATGACAATAGAATTCCAAATCATGGATTTGAGCCTATCACTAAAGAAATCAAACTTTTAAAAATTGAAAACTCGTATTTAGACACCAAAAGCTTTAAGAAAATTGCGTCTATTACACTTACAATAAGCGAGATACTTAAATTTTTAAAGAAATTTGAAGAGTACTATCCAACACTATATCAAACGTCAATAAAATTAGAAGTCGTCGCACATGTCGTTACAGAAATTGACACCATCATAGATCGTTTTGGAGATATAAAAGATAATGCTACAGATACTTTATATCAATTACGGCAATCAATAAATTCAATAAGAGGTAAGATTAATGTGAGTTTTAATTCAGCACTTACACAATACCATAATCTAGAATATCTTGATGATATAAGAGAGTCTGTTGTTGAAAACAAGCGTGTATTAGCAGTTAAAGCTATGTACAGACGTAAAGTTAAAGGTAGTATTATGGGTGGAAGTAGAACGGGAAGTATCGTTTACATTCAGCCAGAACAAACATTTCAATATGCTAGAGAACTCAATAATTTAGAGTTTGATGAAAGTGAAGAAATTGATAAAATTCTTAGAAATTTAACCGAATACATTAGACCTTATACTTCTCTATTGCAGAGATATCAGGAGTTCCTATTAAAATTAGATGTTATTTATGCCAAAGCAAAATATGCGCAATCTATTAACGGAATTCTCCCAACCATAAACGACGATAAGATTTATAACGCGCAAGATGCATATCATCCATTACTTTATATTTCTAATAAAGCCGAAGGCAAGAAAACACATCCTCAGTCTATAGTTTTACATCCCGAAAATAGAATCATTGTTATATCAGGACCTAATGCTGGTGGTAAAAGTATTACGCTCAAAACTATTGGATTGATGCAAGTGATGCTACAAAGTGGTTTATTGATTCCGGTTCATGAGAAAAGTAATGTGTGTTTATTTGACCGTATCATCAGTGATATTGGAGACAATCAATCTATTGAAAATCACCTAAGCACCTATAGTTACCGTTTAAAACAAATGAACTTTTTTCTTCGGAAATGTAACAAGAACACCCTATTTCTTATAGATGAATTTGGTACAGGATCTGATCCAGAACTTGGAGGCGCTTTAGCCGAAACGTTTTTAGAAGAATTTTATCATCGTGAAGCCTACGGAATTATTACAACCCACTACTCCAACCTTAAAGTTTTAGCAAACGAGCTACCGTTTATGCAAAACGCAAACATGATGTTTGATGAAAAGAGTTTAGAACCGATGTTTAAATTAGCACTAGGACAAGCTGGTAGCTCATTTACATTTGAGGTTGCACAAAAAAACGGAATTCCTTATAGCCTTATTAATCGAGCTAAAAAGAAAATAGAACGTGGTAAAGTACGTTTTGATGCTACAATAGCAAAACTTCAAAAAGAACGAAGTAAGCTAGAAAAAACTGAGCGTTCCCTCAAAGAAAAAGAGAAGAAAAAACAATCTGAAGCAGATAAGCTAGAAGAAGTCAATGCTAAGGTTCAAAAAAAATTGGAGAGTTTTCAAGAGCTATATGATTCTAACCAACGTTTGATTTATTTAGGTCAAAAGGTTAATGATATTTCTGAGAAGTTTTTTGAAGACAAGAAAAAGCGAGAGTTAATGGCTGAGCTATTTAAGTTAGTTCAAATAGAAAATTCTAAACGCAAGAAAATTTCCGCGAAACAAAAAAAAGCAGAAAAGCATAAAGAAAATCAGGTAAAACAAGAGGCTGAGAAAAAAGTAGAGGTTATTCGAAAAAAGAAAAAAGCTGCTAAAACAAAAGCAAAACCAGTAGAGAAGCCAAAACCTATTCTCAAATTAGGAGATCGCGTTAGAATGCATGACGGTCGTGCTGTTGGAACAATTGATAAAATAGAAAAAAACAAAGCGGTTGTTAATTATGGCATGTTTACAACTAATGTAAGCATGGAACAATTGGAATTGGTTGAGGCTAAAAAATAACCAACCTTAAACGATATAATTTAAGGCTGATTCTTTTATAATTTTACGCGTTAAAAAGATTAATTACAGCTATTATCCCAAGCTATATTTTCAAAACCTGAAGGATTATAGCCTCTATAACATTTTTGTGAGGACACATAGTTTAAAGTTTCAGAGACCAAAGGCTCCCAGAATCCTCCAAATGTTGCAAAATATTCAATTTCTACCTCTACGTTCCATGAACCAGCAGGTGGTTGAAAAAATTCTTGATCTTCATCTGTAACTGTATTCCAACCAGATGTTATTTGAATAACATTTCCAGTACTTTCTTCTCTCTTATTGTAAGACAATCTTACTCTCATGTTTCTTACCTCAAAATCATTGATGACCTTTATAGATGCATGCTCATAAGGCATACTACCACATTCTTCTACAATATAATCTGTTGTATAACCCATTTTTGCTATAGAATTGTCATTTAAATATCGTATTGTGTACGCAATAGGAACTCCTGGATTATTAGCACTATAAACAGCATTTTCTCCAGTAATAATATAATTTAATGAACCAGCACCAGAATTGATATTTGCTGCATCTACTGCAGAAGATGTAACTTGGGCATTACCACCAATTGTCACGATACTTATGGATGAATTTTCTAAAATTTGATCAAAAGTAGAATTTATTGTGCCTTCTGTATCACTTACACCTGTAGCATATTGCATTACAGCTTCTAAGCTTATAGAAGTATCAGTATTATTAGTTTCCATACGTAACATAATAATACGTCCATAGTTAACAGAACTTACATAAGCTGCAGGATTGTTTTCATCAATAATTGTTTGTACATTTTCTAAGGTTACATTGTTACCAAATACACTAGATGGATCTATACTTTGAGGTGTGTTCATGGTAACCGTGTAGAACACTTGTTTAAACACCATAGAAGCTACTCGAGTGGTACTTGTACTTTCAAATTCCATTTGAGATGCAATAGAGCCTGTTGCCCAAGCAGAATTTAAACCAATATCTAAACTTAATTGCGTAGAAGAGTATGATGTTGCTGCTTGATATGTAGAATTAGAGGCGTTTACATAACCGTCTTGATAAGCATTGTTATTCCACCAATCTAAAGCTTCGTCAAGACCTATTTGAACTGTAGAGTTACTTGGGTCATTAATTTCGATTACACCATTTGATCCAATTCCAGGAAGATCTACTGTTAATGTTACTGGTGATCTATCGATAGCTATGGGATTAGGAGCACCATCTAGCATGTCTTGATTACCAACAACTAAAGCACCTGGATAAATAACTCCACTTACTGGTCTTAAAATAGCGACATCATCAAAGTTAGATTCTAAAGTATAGTCTTTAGTTTGGCAAGTAGTAGTAACACCTTGATTTACATTATTTGAATTAGACTCACCATTTAGTGTTCTTTCAGATGCATTTCCTCCAGTATCTTGCACATTAAGCATAGCCTCTGGATCAAAATTTAATCCAAATATATATGCGTTTATACTTTCTGCATCGGGATTTGTTGGTTCAATAAAATCTTCGTCTTTATCGCAACTAAAAACTATAAAGACTACTAATACGATTAATAAAAAATTTGTTTTCATAATAATAAAGATTTTGTGGTTTGTTATTTTTTGTAGTAATCTTATTTGGTTAAGTCTGCAGCCTTATCCAAAATAAGACACCACAAAATTGTTTTTGTCGTTGTTCGACATGTCAAATCTATCTATGAAAACTTCTGAAATCTAATTTTTGATATGGACAAAGTATGGACATGAGTTAAATTTCAGCATATATTTGTATGAGATTAGAAATTACCAAAACCAAATCAAAATACTGAATATCAGAGGTTTAAAAACTATATATTATTGATAATTAATGGACAGATCATAGACACAGCAAATTTGTTGTCAATCCTCAAATGTTGATGGCTGGTTAAAATTTAGTAACTTAGATACAGCTAACAATCAATATTTATCAAAATGTTTTTACGTGTTTTCATCCTAATAATTTGTTTATCCTCTTCTCATATTTTTGCTCAGAGACAAGAAAAAATAGATAGTTTAAAAAAGAAGCTTACAACATCTAAAATGGATATTGAAAGATTCCATTTGCTCAATCACCTTTGGAAAGAAACCATTAACAATAATATAGCTGATGCTGTGACCTATTCAGAAAGTATGATAGAACTTGGGCAAGCATTAAAAATTGATACCATATTAAGCTTTGGTTTAGAACGAAAAGCTACAGCCTATGCTTATATGAATAATTTTGATAGTTCTGGTGTCTATTTTAGAAAAGCACTTAAGATGTATGATCTTAAAAATGATTACAATAAGAAAGCATCTGTACTTCGTAATTTGGGTCAAGATCACAATATACTTGGAAATTTAGATAGTGCTTTTTATTATTATGAGTTATCTGGTAAAAATTATAAACTTGATAATGATATTGAAGGTGTGGCAGATATATATAATTCAAAAGCTGTAGTTTATCTCCAAAAAGGATACTATAATTTAGCATTAGAAAACGCTACAAAAAGTGAAAAAATGTATTCTGATTTAAACTTGGATAAAGATTTGAATCAAAACAGAATGGTTATTGCTTCTACTTATGCTAGTATGAAAGACACTTTAAATGCAATAGATTATTATAAAAAAATCATTGAATATTTTAAGTCACAAAATCAAAAAAGACAACTATGCGTGAGTATGACCATTTTAGCTGGACTCCAGATCTCAAATCAAAGCCTTAACTCAGAAACTGAAAAGCTCATTTCAGAAAGTATTGCTATTAGTGAAGAACTTAAAGCTCCTTCTTTAATAGATAATGCTTATACCAAGTATGGAAATTTTCTATATAAAAACGGTGATTTTGAAAAGGCAAAACAAGTGCAGTTAAAAATTATAGCTGATGAAATAAAAAGAGAAGAATATTTTACTTTGACTATTTCAAAAACAGATTTAGGAAGAAGTCTAATTGCTCTCAAATATTATAGTCAAGCAATTAATCATTTAAATGAAGCAAAAGCGTTAGCAGAAAAATATGATATAATAAGTGCTTTACCTCCAATTAATAAACTACTCTCTGAATCTTATCTTGAAATAGGAAACTACGAAAAGAGCTTAGCATATTTTAAAGATTATAAAATAGAAGAAGACAAAGTGAACGGAAAGGAAAGTCAAAATAGATTTTCTGAACTTCAAACTATATACGAAACCGAAAAAAAAGAAGCTGAAATAGCTTTGCAAGAAGAAGAAATAAAAACCTTAAATGCTCAAGCAGAAAATGATAAATTAACAAAAACTCTATATGGCATAGGCATGTTTTCATTTTTAGCTATAGCTAGCCTACTCTACTTTAGTTTTAAACAACGTCTTAAAAAAAACAGAATAGAAAGAGAAAAACAAGAGGAAATCTACAAACAAGAAATTGCTTTTAAAAAGAAAGAACTCACGAGTCAAACATTACATCTCGTACAGAAAAACACCTTTATACAAGAGTTAAAAGAAAATCTAGAAAAAATTAAACAATCTCCAGAACTATTCAAAGTAGAGTTTAGACGTTTAGTAATGTTACTTAAAAAAGAAAGTGCCGAAGATAAAGACTGGGAAGTCTTTAAATCTTACTTCTCAGAAGTACACAATGATTTTGATAATAAAATAAAATCTATTGCTAATGATATCACTGAAAAAGAAATAAGACTAGCCTCTTTTTTACGAATGAATCTATCTACCAAAGAAATTGCGTCTATGATAAATGTGTTACCAGATAGTGTTCTTAAATCCAAGTACAGGCTCAAAAAGAAATTACAATTGGACAAAGAAGAGGATTTAACTCAATTTTTAAATACATTATAATGGGTTATATTATCTTTGCAACGTGATAAAATCCTTACCAAAAGATAAACAATTAATTCTCTTTGATGGTGTTTGCAACCTTTGCAATAGCTCCATTCAATATGTGATTAAACATGACAAAAAGAATATGTTCATGTTTGCGCCTTTACAGAGTGACATTGGTCAGAAAATTATTAATACGTACAATATAGATACAAAAAAAACAGACTCTATTCTACTCTACTCCAATGAAAAAGGATTATCAGTTAAATCTTCAGCAGCTCTAAAAGTGGCTAAACACCTAGGATTTCCTAGAAATTTTATGTCTGTGTTTTATATCATCCCTGTGAATATTAGGAATTGGGTATATGATTATATTGCAAAAAACCGATACAAATGGTATGGCAAACAAGCAGCCTGTATGATACCAACACCTGAGTTAAAGTCTAAGTTTTTATAAAAATTAGGCATAAAAAAAGTCCTTTCGGGAAAAAAGGACTTTAATAATTAACAACTAATTAAAACTAAATTTAACTATAAAATAATTTTTTAATCAAGAGGGATTATCTAAAGATATTATTGATTAATAGCACATTATTTATACTGTAAATTTACACCACATCTTAAGTGTTGAGCAAAAACATCGTTATAAACCCGAAAAAAATTGTTCAAAAAACATGATGTGTAAAAAACATCTATGAGATGCATTAATTTGTCTCAACTTTTTCAAAACTCATTCAAACTATAGGTTACCTAATTCAAATCACTATGTTACTCATGCATGATTTTTAAACATGTAATTATCTACTATGTTTACAATAACATAAGACAAATGATAAAGCAGTTCATAAGTTTAAATATATAGTCAAAGTTCATAAACATAAACGTGGTAACTTATAAACATTAGAGACCAAAAGCCTTAAAGCGAAATATTTGGCTTAATCCCAGCTTCTGTTAGTTGGGAAAGAATTAAGCTCTCACTACGTGCATGTCTAACACTGCGTGAGTTTTTTGAGATTAAAATTTCTGATTAGAATATTAAGCTTTAAGGCTTTCTCTAATAAATACCTGGCACATATTTACTAACCATATATAATGCTAATAACACAAAAAAGTTATTTACAGCATGAAATACAATACCTGTAAGTAAGCCATCAGTTCTTTTAACAGCATAGCCAGTTATTAAACCAAAAACAAAATAGAAAATAAAGAGGCCAAAATTAAAGTGTACAACTGCAAAAAGTGAGGCTTGGATTACATTAGCCCATTTGAAACCTAAATGTTTTTCTGTTGAGGATAATAGTATTCCTCGAAACATAATCTCTTCATAAAAAGGGACAATTACAGCAATTATTAAAAAAGAAACACCAAAACCATATTCAAAGAGTAACGCTTTTATTTCTTCTTGCATACTTAATGTTTGTATAAACGAAGCTGCTTCATCAATATCTATAAAACCACGCAGTATTTTTAAAAGAATAGCATTTACAATTAAAAACACAATGCTTAATCCTGCCACTTGCAGATATCTCATATTTGTATGAAGCACAAATTTTAACCGTTTCTTATTTAAAAACAAAAGCGTAAGAACAAGTGCTATGATCGAGTAAGCAATGATCGAATTTGCCGTTAATAGTTGTGACTCTAGTAATTCTTCATCAACATACGAATACACAATATCAAAAAAATAATTCATGTAATCTTGATAATAGAAAATTATCATAAGTAATACTTGAGATATCAAATACACGAAACTAATTAACCAAAAATGTTTAAGTGTCCAATTAACAGGAATCCTTTGTTCTAAAGCAATTGGTTTAAGTTTAAAAAGTTTATTAGCACTATAAATAGGTAAAACCAAAACATAAGGCAATAGAAAAATCACAAGTATACATGCAAATAATACGAGTATGTGAGAGATTTCATTAAAAGTCCAAGAATTAAATGGCGCTTTAAAAAATAATCTTATACGCTTTATCCCAAGAAAGTCATCGTAATAACTTAACTCTTGCATTCTTCTATAACTCACCAAAGCTAAATCACCATCAGAATATAATAAATCATGATTCAGCAATTTTTGAATATTAGCAGTTTTACTCCAATCATTAAGAGTATCACTAACCAAGTAAGACCTCGCTACTTCATAATCTTTTTCTTTAACAAAAATCTTATATAAACTTTCAGAATTTGTGTACGAAGAATCCTTAACTTTTACACGATCAAACATTTTTAATGCTTCATCTATTTCTCCAAATTCAATTAAAAGTTCTCCTTTTTGCTGCAATTGCCATGCATTACCATCATAATATAAAGCGTTCATGAGACGTTCTTTAGCTTCATCAGTATTTCCATTGCGAATATGTGCTCTGGCTAATAAAACTGATAAATCTAGACTATCACTAAGTCTAACCGCTTTCTCTCCATAAGTTATGGTTTTGTAATCATCATCCTCTACGTAAAAATATGAAGCCATTTCATAAAGTTCTGATCCTTGTTGGTAGGTCCATTTCTTTTTGTTTGAATTATAATTGGACATTGCTTTATATAACAATTCCTCTTTTTCATCAGAATACGTGTTTTCAAGCTTGTAAAGTATTACAGCAGGATACTCAGGATAATCTTCATATAACTGATTTATACAGTCATTGGTTTCTTCATATTTTAAATTATAATCTTCATATTCATCATAATAAGCGCTTCCTATAAACTTACATTTATATACTTGTACGTCAATTTCATTTGGATGCTTTTCTATATAGGCATCATAAGATTCAATAATAGCATTAAACCTTATGTCTTTGGAGTTTACTAAGGTCTCAACAAATAACTCATAACTATCTTCTTGATTTACTTGTATGTCTTGAGCAGAACAAAATAATGTTGCCAATAAAATGAATAAGAAATAGATTCTTTTTCCCATAATTTACGTTACGTATTTTTAAAATAAAATCTAAATTCTTATTAAAATTACGAGTGTAATTCTAAGAAAATGTTCAGTTTTATAATTTTAAAACTGTTTTCAGTTACTACTAATCATTACAACTATTTAAGACAGTATTTTTTTTAAACTATTATAAATCGCATGTTCCATCTGGTCCATTTTACCATCTGCAAAAGCCATAAGTTTGATATCAGCGAATAGTTCGTCAGGATTTTTATTATAAGATTCTGAAGAATTTACAGCATCTACTATTTTAGTAATACTTTGATAATCATTATCTTCATCAAATTCTTGTTTGATATGATTATAAGTTTCTATGTCTACACGAGACAAAATATACTCATGCTCATGTTTAGTTTCTTTCAAATCTGAATGTGCAACATATAATAAAATATAGGCAACCAATTCTTGTTTTGTCCAATTTGTGTTTTTCATAGTTATTGTATTAATGTTCCATATTCTGTCCATGAACCATCATAAACAGCAATTTTTTCATAGTCTAAAATTGTTGCAGCTAAAGCTAAAATACAAGCAGTAATTCCTGATCCACAAGAAAAAACTAGTGTCCTGTCCTCTATTTTAAAGTCAGCAAAAATCATTTTTAATTCTGCTTTAGGCTTTAAACAAGTACCATTAAGCAAACTAGAATATGGCATGTTTTCTGAATTCGGAATCGTTCCACTTCGCAAGCCTACTCTAGGCTCAGGTACTTTTCCTTTAAATCTATCTTCAGAACGAGCATCTAATATCAAACAGGTTTTATTAGTTGATATTTCAGAAATATGATTAAAAAATCGCATGTTCTCAGGATGATATTCTGCTGAAAAATTTCCAATATTCCAATTCTCACCATCTAAAGATGTTACGGTTTTATAGTTTTGTTTTTTCCATTCTGGAAGTCCGCCATCTAAAACAGCCACATATTCAAAACCAAATGTTTTAAAAAGCCACCAAACTCTAGCACTAGAATAAATACCTTTATTATCATAAACGACAATCATAGAATCCTGATTAATTCCTAACACTCTAGCTTCGTGTTGAAATTGTTCTGCGGAAGGTAGTGTTGTTGGAAATTCAGCTTCTACATCGCTAAATTTTCCTTTTAAATCGAAATATCTTGTTTTAGGAATCCATTCTTCTGAAGTCAAAGAATTAAAATCCGTTACTTTTTTAATTGTTCCGTCTAATATGATAAGATTGTCATCATCAATGTGCTTATGAAGCCATTCTGCACTAACAATTTGTGAATTACTACTTCGCATGATTCTAACGTTTAAAACCTATTTTACAGCCTCATAATTATCATCCCATTCTTTTGGTTTTGGATCATGCAATTTACCTACAGATTTAGCAACAAGCATTGAAACTGTAGCGTCTCCAGTTACATTAACAACTGTTCTACACATATCTAAAGGTCTATCTACTGCAAAAATAAGTGCTAAACCAATTGGTAATAATTCTGGTGGTAATCCTACAGATTCTAAAACAATAACGAGCATAACCATTCCTGCACCAGGAACTGCTGCACTACCTATAGAAGCTAATAAAGCTGTTAAAACAATTGTAATTTGATCTGCGAATGTTAAATCTAAACCTAGTGCTTGAAATATAAATACTGCTGCAACCGCTTGATATAAACTTGTACCATCCATGTTGATTGTTGCTCCAACTGGTAGTACAAAACTAGAGACTTCCTTATCTACTCCTATATGTTCTTCTACACGCTCCATAGTTACTGGTAACGTCGCAGCACTAGAACTCGTTGAAAATGCTAAGAGTTGAGCTGGACTGATTTCTTTTAAAAACCAAAATGGGTTTTTCTTAGTAATTGTGGCAACGAGAATGCAATAGAAAACAATCATTATAACCAAACCTAACACTACAACACCTGCATATTTTAATAATGCATACAAAATATCAGGATCATCAGAAGATACGACGACATTTGCTAATAAAGCAAACACTGCCACAGGAGCTGACAACATAATCAAATCCACCATTTTTAATACGACTTCATTTAATGAATCGAATAATTTCTTCAGTGGTTTAGCAGGCTTTTCTCCAATTAAAAGCATTGAAATCCCTAAAAATATCGCAAAGAAAATAACTTGAAGCATTAACTTATTATTACTTAAAGCATTAAACGCATTATCAGGAACCATATCTTCTAAAAACTGTAAAGGACCTGTATCCATTTGCTTTGAAGCTTCTTCTATTTTTGCTTTTACACTACTGTTTTCAGAATAGGTCTCAGTAAGTTTAGCAATAGTTTCTTCGGAAACACCATCTCCTGGTTGCATGATATTAACGAGAGCAAGACCAATAGAAATAGCAATGACTGTCGTAACGATATAGACTCCAATCGTTTTTAATCCAATATTTTTAAACTTTGAAATATCTTTTAAATCTGAAATCCCTTTAATTAACGAGGCTAAGATTAATGGAATAGCAATTAGCTTTAATAACTTCACAAAGATGGAACCAATTGGTTTAATCCAGTCTTCGGTAAATGCTCTTCCTCCATCAATTTGAAGCATTATAAAACCAAACACTAAACCTAGTAGCATTCCTATTAAAATTTTCCAGTGTAAGGCTAGTTTTTTCATAAGCTCATTTATGTTTTCAAAGAAATTTCCGAAGAAAATCTCACTATTTAAGTATTATTTATACATTTTATTTAGCAAATAAAAATCTGCTATCACCAAAGCTGCCATAGCTTCTACAATTGGAATTGCTCTTGGCACCACACAAGGATCATGACGACCTTTACCTTGCATTTCTACAATCTCACCAGAGCTATTAAGTGCATCTTGCTTTTGTATTACAGTGGCTACAGGCTTAAAAGCGACTCTAAAATAAATATCCATCCCATTACTAATACCTCCTTGAATTCCTCCAGAGAGATTGGTTTTAGTGGTTCCATCTTCATTAAACAGGTCATTATGCTCTGTTCCTTTCGTTTTTGCGCCACAAAATCCACTTCCATATTCAAAACCTTTAACCGCATTTATGGATAGCATTGCTTTTCCTAATTCGGCATGAAGCTTATCAAACACAGGTTCACCTAAACCTATTGGTACATTTTGAAGCACACATGTCACTGTTCCACCAATGGTATTTCCTTCTTTTTTTATCTCTTTTATTTTAGCAATCATCTGTTCTGCAACTGCTTCATCAGGACAACGTACAGCATTACTTTCAATTTTAGAAAAGTCTAAATCTTGATAAGGCTTCTCTAAAAATAAATCTCCAACAGATGAAGTATATGCATTTATCTTAATTGCACTCAAAAACTGTTTTGCAATCGCACCAGCAACCACTCGACTTGCTGTTTCACGTGCAGAACTTCGTCCTCCTCCTCTATAATCACGCACACCATATTTTTTGTCATAGGTATAATCTGCATGACTTGGTCTGTACACATCTTTTATATGTGAATAATCATTTGATTTTTGGTTGGTGTTTTTAATGACAAATCCAATAGGTGTTCCAGTCGTTTGTCCTTCAAATATTCCTGACAGAAATTCAACAGTATCTGGTTCTTTACGTTGTGTAACAATATTAGACTGTCCTGGCTTTCGTCTGTTCATTTCATTTTCAATGGCATCAAAATCCAATTGAATTCCTGGAGGACAACCATCAATAATTCCACCAATTGCTACTCCATGAGACTCACCAAATGTGGTGAGTTTAAATAAATTTCCGAAGGAATTTCCTGCCATAAACTAAGATTTTACGCTAATGTACTTGTAAAAATAGAGAAACAAAAACAGAATTCCATAAAGCAGCACATTTCCGTAGTAAAAACAAGATAACAATTGCTTAACAATTTGCTGATTGTATGTTAATTACAAATTTTACGCTGTTTAAAAACAAATTAATTTCTTTGTATTGTTAATTGATTATAGTTCATGAAAACAAAACGTAAAGTAGAAGTCGTCGTAATTTCTGATGTTCATTTAGGGACTTATGGTTGTCATGCCAAACAATTACTGACATATCTAAGTAGTATTTCTCCAAAAAAATTGATCTTAAATGGTGATATAATTGACATTTGGCAGTTTAAAAAAAGATATTTCCCAAAATCTCATTTAAGAGTTATTAAAAAAATCATGGACATGGCTGCAGATGGTGTAGAAATCATCTATATCACTGGTAATCATGACGAAATGTTACGAAAATTTAGCGACACAACCATTGGCAACATTACAATAGTAGATAAAATTGTATTAGAACTGGACGGTAAGAAAGCCTGGTTTTTTCATGGCGACATATTTGATGTATCCATCCAAAATGCTAAGTGGTTAGCAAAGCTTGGTGGTTACGGTTATGATTTGCTTATACGTCTCAATAGTTTTGTAAACTGGTGCTCTGATAAAATTGGAAAGGAAAAATACTCACTTTCTAAAAAAATAAAAAATAGTGTGAAAGGCGCTATCAAGTATATTAATGATTTTGAAAAAGTTGCATCAGATTTAGCTATAGAAAATGGCTATGACTATGTGATTTGCGGACATATACACCAGCCAAAAATGGTAAAGGTAGAGAATAAGCATGGTAAGACAACATACTTAAACTCTGGAGATTGGATTGAGAATTTCACAGCACTAGAATACCAATTTAAGCGATGGAAAATCTACAATTACAACAACGATAAATTAAGAGCATTTTATGCAGATCAAGACATAAAAGATATGGAAATCAAAGATCTTATTGCTGCAATTACAGTAATAGATCCAAACATTAAAAAATCTAAATCTTCAAAGAATAGCTCTTCTAAGAATAGTGATAGGATGTAAAGCGACACGATTTGTCCCATCTTTTATTTGATGCCTACAACTCGTTCCATTTGCTGAAATTTGCACTTCTTCATTAGTCGTTCTAATTGCTGGAAACAAAGTCTGCTCTCCTATTTGCATGCTCACTTCATAATGCTCTTTCTCGTATCCAAAACTTCCAGCCATACCACAACAGCCACTAGGAATAATGGTTACCTTATAGTTTTTAGGCAGATTTAAAACCGCAAAACTAGACGACTGATTCAATAATGCCTTTTGATGGCAATGTCCATGAAACTTAATTGTTTTTTCTTCTTGAGTAAATTGTGAAGATTTAATATTCCCCAATTCTATTTCTTTTTGAATAAACTCTTCTATCAAATACGTATGCTTTGCTATCTTCTCTGCGGAAGACTTATCATCTGCCAACCTCAAATACTCATCTTTAAACGTCAATATTGCCGACGGTTCAATTCCTATTAATGGCGTTTCTTCTGAAATCAAATCTTTAAACACAGACACGTTTTGATTTGCTAATGATTTTGCATGTTTCAACAATCCTTTTGATAAAAATGAACGACCAGATTCTTGATGATTTATAAACTTAACATTATAATTTAAAGCCTTTAAAAGATCAATGACATCTACACCAATTGGTGTGTCTAAATGATTGGTAAATTCATCATTAAAGAAATACACCTCTTTTACATAATTTAATGTATCTCTTTCTTTTTTAATTGATTGAACCACCTTATCTAAACTTTTATTTGAAATCAAAGGCAAGCTTCTGCTTTTAGCAATTTTGAAAGTTTTCTTTAAAACTGAAGATGTTATTTTATTAGAAAACACGAAATTTGTGATACTTGGAAATTTGCTTCCGAAGTCATTCAAACGATTATTATAAGCAAACAACTTTGTTCGCAAACTCACTCCATTTGCCTTTTGATATTGATACTGAAATTCCGCTTTTAAACTCGCTACATCTACACTACTCGGACATTCACTTGCACAAGCTTTGCAACTCAAACACAAATCAAATACAGCTTTTAATTCTTCACTATCAAATTTATTAGGTTTTTGAGAATTCGTCAACACTTCCCTCAAAGCATTAGCTCTTGCTCTCGTTGTATCTTTTTCATCTTTAGTCGCTCTATAACTAGGACACATCGTTCCACCAAACTCTGGCAACTTCCTACAATCTCCAGATCCATTACATTTTTCTGCTTCTCGTAAAATTCCTTGAGATGATGAAAAATCTAAAACCGTCTTAATTTCTGGTTCTACTCTATCAGGTTGATAACGTAAAGATTCATCCATAGGAAACGCATCAACAATTTTCCCTGGATTAAAGATGTTTTGCGGATCAAAAGCAGACTTAATCTGTTTTAAGATCTTATAATTCTCATCACCAATCATTAAAGGAATAAATTCTGCACGTACAATTCCATCACCATGTTCTCCACTCATAGAACCTTGATAACGTTTTACCAAATGCGCTGTATCTGTTGTTATTTTTCTAAACAACTCAACATCCTTTTTCTTTTTTAAATTTAAAATAGGTCGCAAATGCAATTCTCCTGCTCCTGCATGAGCATAATACACAGGCTTTTGATTGTAACGCTCCATTAATTTTGAAAAATCCTTAATGTAACTAGACAAATCTTCAAGCGCAACTGCTGTATCCTCTATGCAAGCTGCCGTTTTCTCATCACCAATCATATTTCCTAATAAGCCCAAACCAGCTTTTCGTAATTCATTCGCTTTGTCAATATCATCAGCTTTAAGCAATGGATTTGCATAACTCAAACCAGAATCACCTAGAGCGCTAACCAATTCTTGCGCTTTATTATTCAGCACCTCAAGGTCATTTTCTCTGAGTTCGCAAATTAAAATCGCTTCTGGATCACCTTCAATAAATCTTCTATTTTCTTGTTGTGTTTTATTATGCTTAGTAAGATCTAAAATGGTTTTATCCATCATTTCGCACGTAAAAAGATTGTGCTTCATTACGATTGTAACTGCATTCATACAATTCTCAATGGTATCAAAATGCGCAGCAACCATAATACTATTTTCTGGTGGCAGCTTATCAAGTTTTAACGTAATTTGAGTCGTAAATGCAAGCGTACCTTCACTTCCAGACAACAACTTACATAAATTAAACTCTTTTTTCTCTTCGGAAAATATGCTGGTTTTAATTAATTCGTCTATAGCATAACCTGTGTTTCTACGGTGGATTTCAGGTTTTGGAAAATTAGACACAATTCGTTTCTGAACCTCTTCAGATGATAATTCTAATTTGATAGTCCGATAAATCTCGCCTTCCAAACTATCGAGTTTGATTTTTTGCTCAAATTCTTCCGAAGAAAAATCTCTAAAAACAACTTCACTTCCATCACTTAGTAGCGTATGTAACTCTATAACTTTATCACGTGTAACACCATATTTAATAGAGGTTGTGCCAGATGAATTATTTCCAACCATACCTCCAATCATACACCTATTTGAAGTTGATGTATTAGGTCCAAAAAATAAACCAAATGGTTTTAAGTAATTATTGAGCTCATCTCTCACAACACCTGGCTGTACTGTTACCGTTTGTGATTTCTCATTAACATCAAGAATTTTTGTAAAGTATTTTGACATATCAACCACAATGCCTTTGCCGACACATTGTCCTGCCAAAGACGTTCCTGCAGCTCTAGGAATTAACGATGTATTATGTTGTTTAGCAAAATCAATGAGAAGTTTTAAATCCTGACTATTTTTTGGCAAAGCCACTGCTAATGGTAACATTCTATAAACCGAAGCATCTGTCGCATAAAGTATTTTCATTAAATCATCAAAATGTAGCTCACCAGACAATTTAGAGGCTAAAGATTGAAGTTTAGAATTGCTAATCATAGTAGAATAAGTATATGCATAAAGCTAAAAATTTATTTGATAAAACATCTATTTTGGCTTCATTATTGCTAAGTTAGCATCTAACTGTAACATATGACTTTTTTTTAAGTCATATTAATAATTAATGACAACAAAAACTTAAATTTTATGAAAAAATTATTTTTAGTAGCACTTGCCTTTATTGGCTTCGCAACAGTAAATGCACAAGACATATCTGAAAACGCTATAGGTCTTAGACTTGGAGATAGTGACGGTTTTGGAGCAGAAATTTCTTACCAAAGAGCACTTGGCGACAATAATCGTGTTGAGATTGACCTTGGACTAAGAAGTGGAAATGGATATGACGGTTTCAAACTAGCTGGTATTTACCAATGGGTTTGGCAACTTGATGGCGCTTTTAACTGGTATGCTGGTGTTGGTGGCGGATTAGGATCTTACAGCTTTGACAATGTGCCTCCAGGATTTGATGACAGTGAAACTTTCTTTTTTGCAGCTGGAGATATTGGTATAGAATATAATTTTGATTTCCCGTTACAATTATCCCTTGATGCCAGACCTGAATTAGGTTTTGGAGATTTTAGAGATGATTTAGATTTTGATATCGCATTAGGTGTTAGATATAGATTCTAAGTAATTTTAAATAAAAGAATATAAAAAAGCCACTTCGATTGAAGTGGCTTTTTTTTTATAAATAACGTTCTTTAATGATTTCGCAATGATGGTTTTCATGACCAATTGTAATGAAAGCCACAGCTCTAGGCGATAAGTTACTATTGCTAGCAATACCAATGCGCTGTAACATTTCCGTAGAAAAACTCTCAAACAGAATAATACTTGCTAATCTTACTGCTTTATATTCATTCATTAAACTATACATTGAACGACGATTAGCTTCACAATTGGCAGCATACTCATCTTGATCATATCCTGGAAATAACGTTTTATCGTTTCTAGCAATACAAAGCGCTCTATAGGTAAACACGCGTTCTGTATCAATAATATGTTGGATAATTTCTTTAATTGTCCATTTACCCTCAGCATAACGATATTCTAATTTTTCTTCGGAAATTGACTCCAAAAAAGCAATTGTTGCATCTCCATTATCTTTCAAGCCTTCTGAAATAGTAACGTCTCCAGCTTTTTGAATATACTGTTGATAATAAGGATTATACTCGTCTACTGATAAATCTTCTTTTGTCATAGTCAATTATTAAAAATTAAAAATACTAAAAAACCCTTCAGTACAATTGTAGTGAAGGGCTAATTTATATAAACGGGTTAAAATTATAACTCGTTAAAAATCGTATGCATTAAACGTTTTTTATCGTTGATACTTTCCTCAAGACTAATCATAGTCTCAGTTCTATAAATACCTTCAATATCATCTAACATAAAAATAATATCTTTTGCATGAGATGTGTTTTTAGCTCTTACTTTACAGAAAATATTAAATTTTCCAGTAGTAATATGAGCAACTGTAACATAAGGAATCTCATGGATACGCTCTAAAACAAATTTAGTTTGAGATGTATTATTTAAGAACACACCAACGTAAGCGATAAATGAATATCCAAGTTTTAAATAATCTAACGTAAGTGACGATCCTCTTATAATTCCAGCCTCTTCCATTTTTTTGACTCTTACATGGACAGTTCCTGCAGAAATCACTAATTTCTTTGCGATATCTGTAAAAGGAATTCTTGTATTATCAATCAACATAT
Source organism: Psychroserpens sp. AS72 (assembly GCF_038900375.1). Taxonomy (NCBI): domain Bacteria; kingdom Pseudomonadati; phylum Bacteroidota; class Flavobacteriia; order Flavobacteriales; family Flavobacteriaceae; genus Psychroserpens; species Psychroserpens sp. AS72. Next base: position 217,522 of record NZ_JBBMRC010000003.1, read on the forward strand.
CTAATATTTGATGATCAATTTCGTCTAATTTGAATTTTGCCATTATTAAGGGTTCTTTGAATTTTAAGCAAAAATAACGCATTTTCTTTAAAGATATCTCACAAAAAATGGATTATTTTACACTTTAAGTGAGATTATTTCATTATTTATCACAACGAAAACGATTTCGATACCTACTTTTAACATAGTATTATTTTCTCCAAAGACCTCATAACCATTGGCATCTATCTCTTTATGAGCAAAAAAATCGCTTAAATCTGAAATTTGTTCAATTTTTGGCACAAAAATGAGTTCACTCCCTATTAATGTTTCTTTATATTGAATAGCAATATCCTGAGCATTTGTATTTCTAATAATGATATCAAAAAACAATTTTTCATTTTGAGGAATTTCTAAATATGGTTTGTAGTGTTCACCAATAATTGTATTTAATGCTATATAATCTAGCGAAACTAATAATGACTGGAAAATAAATTCACGTGTATACTCTCTATTATAATCATTAGCATAATGACCTGCTTCAAAAAGAACCGTTGGAACATTTGCAGCTTGAAATGTATCACCTACACAGTTAATATTAAAACCATCATCATAAATCCCAACCTGATTTGGTATTTGTGACTGAAGATTGTTATTCATTACAGAAATAATCTCCATAGCAATTTTCCTATTAGAAGTCACTGCTCTATCTTCATCTTGAGCAGGAGCAAGAAATGACACTGTTGCAGATTTATTGGTATTACCAGCACTAAAAATGGTACGTTGACCATGAAGATTAAAACAAAAATGTGGCTTAAAACCCTCAAAAACGGTACGCAACACAACACTTTCGGGTTGCGACAACTCTTGAGCATCTCTATTTAAATCAATTTCATTTGCATTTAAGCGTGTATATAACTGTGCTCCATCAGGATTAAGCATAGGAATAATACAGATTTTACAAGTATTTAAAATATGTTTGGTATCTATATCATCTTCCAAAAACACATTAAGCATGTCAAAAACAGCTTTAGTAGTTGTGCTTTCATTTCCATGCATTTGAGACCACATTAATATTTTTTTATCTCCTGAACCAAAAGTGATAGTCTGAATTGGTAATCCATTTACAGACAATCCAACTTCATGTATCTCCATTTTCTCTTTCAATTTATTTAAAAGTGGAGCTATGTTTTTAGCTTGAATATATCTCCCAAAAAGAGAGGATTCTTTATGAGTTTTGAAAAGTGATTTTAATGTTTTTATCTGCATCATTATGATCTAAGAACCACAAAGGTAAACATTTGATAATTTACAATTGTAAACACAATTAATTAAGCAAACTAGTTTAAAATATCGGTTTTGTTTACAATTTTACAGAGCTATCCCACTAGTGATTGAAAAAAATGCAATGAAAAAGATATTTTATCACTAACTATTTGTATTTCAGTATTTTATTTGATTTATCGTAAAGTTATTATTTAACAATGCAACATGTTTAATATATATTTGTAGGGATTATAAAACAATATGTTTACATTTGTAACGTTACAAAATTAAACTTTATCGTTTACAATGATAAACAACGAAGAATTTACAAAACGACTTCAAAAAGTCATCGATTTCTATGGTGAATCTGCATCATCTTTTGCCGAGAAAATAGGCGTTCAACGCTCTAGTATTTCGCACATATTATCAGGTAGAAATAAGCCAAGTTTGGATTTTGTTTTAAAGATACTTTCCTCCTTTCCGGAAGTTGAATTGTATTGGCTCATGAATGGCAAAGGACATTTTCCTGCTCAAAAAAATGAGAATGAAAAAATTCAAATTTCTAAACCAAAAGAAAATTTAAGTACAAATCCAGAATCAAATTCTCAAATTTTGAGTGATTCAATTTCCGCAGACAAAAAAATTGAACGCATCGTAATTTTTTATAAAGATGGTACTTTCAAAAATTTTGAGCATTCGTCTTAATCTTTTATAAATTTTCAAATACGCTACTCACGATAATCAGGATCTGTTTTGTAAATTTGTATAAAACAGTATAAATGCAAAAATTTTTACTCCTGCTATTAACTTTACTATGTTTAAGTTGCTTTCAAACCGAAAGACATTGCTCAGATTTCAAAACAGGGACTTTTCAGTTTGACTATGCTGTAGATGGTATTGAAAAAACAGGGACATTTGTTCGTACAGAAACTTTAAACATCGATTATTATGAGAATAAAGTAGATTCTGCTTCTGTACGATGGATTAATGATTGTGAGTTTATTCAGAAGAAAATAAATCCGAAAAACAAATCTGAAGAAAATGCAATTCATTTTAAAATACTCTCAACTACTAAAGATTCTTACACTTTTGAATACCAATTAGCAGTAAAAGACGCTTTTAAAAAGAAACGAATTGAAAAAGGAACAGCAAAAAAAATAAAGTAATACAAAATAGCATGTTAGATTTCTTACTTACTAGTGATGCAATAATGGCATTGATAACATTGACATTCTTAGAAATTATTTTAGGGATTGACAATATTGTTTTTATATCTATAGCAGCCAATAAACTTCCTGAAAACCAAAGAGGGAAAGCTACTAATATTGGTTTACTATTAGCGATGGTACAACGTATCATTTTGTTATTTTTTGTGTCATTTCTTGTAGGTTTATCAGAACCTTTTTACAATTTAGAGAACAGCTGGATTCAACTTCACATCAGTTGGCAAGCTATTATACTATTTGCTGGAGGATTATTTTTAATTTATAAGAGCACGTCTGAAATTAGAGAAAAAGTAACACATCCAGAACATGATGAAGATCAAATAAAAGGTAAAAAAATAAAATCGCTATCAAATGCTATAGTTCAAATAATGATTATTGATTTTATATTTTCTATAGACTCTATCCTCACAGCTGTAGGAATGACAAACGGTTTACACCCAAATCACAATTACACATTAGTCTTAATGATTATTGCTGTAATGATTTCAATTGCAATTATGATTGGTTTTGCTAATCCAATTAGAAAGTTTATAGATTCAAATCCAAGTATTCAAATGCTAGGACTAGCTTTCTTGATTTTAATTGGATTTATGCTAATTACCGAAGCTGCTCACTTGTCTAACACAGAATTCTTTGGCAACAAGGTTGGAGCTATACCAAAAGGATACTTGTATTTTGCTATTGCATTCTCATTGTTTGTAGAGATGTTAAATTACAAGTTAAGTAAGAAGAAATCTCAGAATAACTAATCCAAAACAAATTTAAATCCAGCCGTTATAATATTGGCGCTCAATGTATTGTTTCTATCATACTGTGTGTATTTTAAATCAATACTTTTTAGACCTAAATTCCAAATATGGAACTTAGTAAAGATATCTGTATAAGATGCTCCAAAACTAAATTGATTGGCAGAATATTTTGACAAATCATAATCTGAGGTGTAAAACTCATTTGTTGACAAATGTCCTTCATAGACATCAAAATAATCTGCAGCAGTTTGATTATAGAAACGATAAGATGGATACAACGTAAATTTATCAGTTATTTTTATTGGCACCTCTACACTTGCTGTATGAGATTTAATTCCCCAATCATCAGTATAATAACGATAAAACGTTCTAACTACAAATGTTTCATTAATGTAATAATTGAGTCGTCCTCCTACAGCAATTTTAGATCTTGTATCTGGTAAACGCTCAATATCATCTGCTAATTGAAAATTATCAATAAAAGAATCTGCTATATCACTAAAATACACACGTTGAAATGGTGTTGACAGCAAACCATCTTGCTTAACTAGATCTAAAGCCAACGATCCTTGAAGGTTTTTAGATAAAATTTGAGAAAAGCCAAAGCCTAAAGCATAGGTATTTCTACCTTCGTTATCAAAAGCTGTAAAATTGGGATTATAATTAGTGTTACCTGTAATTGTGTTTTGAGTAAACAAATTACTATTCAAACCATTTCCGCCGACTTCAAATGGTCTTAATTCTGTTGGATATAAAGCGTTCCAGGTATCTAAGTAAATATTACCATTAATACTAATTTCGGTATTCTTCTCATTAAAAAGTTTAGTGTAACTACCTCCAACTCCAACTGAAAAATAATCATACTCTGCAGAAACAGATAGTTTTGCAGACCAAATATCATTTCTATCATCTGAGCTATGACTATAAGAACCTGTCAAATTGGACCATAAATCAGATTGAGATGCTCCAGAACTTGCTACAAATGGATCTGCAGGATTACTTCCATCAAAAGGATCAACATTACTTGAAGATGCTGATGTATATGCAGAAATTCCTGCATCAATTGTTAAAACATCGTCATCGTTTAAAGGTATCGATACAATAAATGTAGCGGTAACATCTGTTAATTCCTCAGACCCTATTCCTCCACTTACAGCAGCATTATCACCATCTTGGTTATAATAACTAGATAGAAACTCAATTTCAGTTGATTCTAAGACTCGTTTTTTGTAAACTTGAGTAGAATCTGGTGCTTGTCCTATTGCCAATTGAATTGACAAAACTGATAGAACTATAAAACTTATATATTTCAAATCTTTCTTTTTTAACTATTTAGTTGCAACCGCAACCTCCTCCCGTTTTCCCTCCATTTGCTCCAGATGCTGCTTCTCGGTAAGAATGTGCAGTTGATATATTTCGATCTACTTTTTTATCAGCCAAAACCATGTCTGGATCATTTAAGTTGACTTTTTCATATTCTTTCACCACAACACATGATGTTGACAATGTTAACACCATCACAAGTAATACTATTCTTTTGATCATATTTTATTGATTTCTATGCTATTAGACGTAAAAAGATTTCCTTTTTCATCAATTATTATACATTCTATATTTGGTAATTGATTAATTCTATTTAAACCAACATCTTTTCCCATTACAAAAACAGAAGTAGCCAAAGCATCTGCCAGTTCTGCTTTTGGGGCAAAAACAGTAACACTTACAATTCCTGAAGATGGATATCCAGTTCTTGGATCAATAATATGAGAATAACGTATACCATTAAATGTCACTTGCTTTTCATAATTACCAGAGGTCACTACTGCTCCATTGGTTATTGGCAGCAATGCAAATGCTTTGTTTTTATCTAACGGATTGGTAATAGCAACTTTCCATTCTTCACCATTAATTTGATTTCCCCAAGTATTCATATCACCAGAAGCATTAATAATTCCAGATACAACACCCTTTTCTATCAAAAGAGCTTTCGCTTTATCTGCTGCATAACCTTTTCCTATGGCTCCAAAACCTATTTTCATTCCCTTTTTCCGAAGATAAACTGAAGACTTAGAAGCATCTAGAACGATATTTTTGTAGCCTACTTTTTCTACGGAAATTTTAATATCTGCTTCCGAAGGCATTTGGGACATACTACCATCAAACTTCCAAATCTTATCCATTGAAGCATATGAAATATCAAAAGCACCATCTGTTAATTTCGAAATTGACTGTGCTCTCTGTATTAAATCAAAAAGTTCTTTATCAACGACTACAGGTTTTACACCTGCATTTTTATTAATTTCAGAAGTTTGTGACTTTGGATCCCATGAGGAAATTAATTGTTCTATTCTTGTGATTTCCGACACTGCCAAATCAATATAACTATCAGCTAAAATTGTATCTTTTGCGACGACAGTAATATCAAATCGGCTTCCCATAAGCTTCAAAGTTCGCTTATGAGTAATTTGTGCTCCTGCTTGAAAATAGAGAAACAACACTAAAATAATTATAGATAGATTTTTCAAAATCCCTAGGATTTAAATGACTCTAAAATCTTGATATACTCTGTAGGTACTATTTTTTTATAACCTGTAGATCCTAAAACCTTACCGTTCTCATCTAAAACTACAACATAAGGGAAGTATCCATTTTTGTTATAAGCTTCAGCTAATTTGTCGTTATGTGCTTGTTGTTTTTCAGTTAAAGCATTTTTCTTCCGCTTCGGAAAATCTGCTTTTAACATTACAAAATGCTCTTTTGAATACGTTTTAAAGGCCTCTGTAGCCCAAATTTCTCTGTCTAACTTGATACAAGGCGCACACCAATCTGACCCTTGAAAAACCAATACTATTTTTTTATGACTCTCTTTAGCAGAAGTTTTTGCTGTTTCAAAATCTGTTATCCATTCTTGAGAAAATGTAGATATAGAAAAAAGCATGAGCAAAGTAACTAGAATATTACTTTTCATTTTGATTTAATTTAGTTGTTTACCAACATAAGAACGCTACATATCATAAATTCTTACAATAGTTACGTTAAAAAATGTTAAAACAAATGAACAGTAATTAATATTCCTAAAAAATGATAAATATCACTTTTAAAACAAAGTCACCTGTCCTTTCTCATCGATATCCATATCATCGTCTGTGTTGTCGTCTTTAGTATCTTTAGATGTAGAATCTTGTTTTTCTTCGGAAATTGGACGACTCTCTTTTTCGTCTGAAGATTTTTCAACTGTTTCATCAACAACCTCAATCTCTGCTGCAGGCACTTCTTCTGGAGCTTCATAAGGTAATGGTTCTAATAAACTCACCTGATTGATTTTCTCTTTGGTTAATTGATTTCCTAAAGCCGTAAGCCCTTTGATTGAGATAAATTCTTCAAGATTTATTGTCTCATTGTCTTTGCGATCTTTACCACGTTCTTTCTTAAACTCAATTTCTGCCATTGGTTTCCAATCGGTAGACACAATTTCTAATTGAGAATTTGGATGCTCAGAAATAAACGATTCTTCACGACCTTCATTTTCTATTAAGAAACGTTTGACGTAGTACATTTCTTTTTCACCATTATAATATATGACAGAAATAGGTTTCTTCGGAATCCATTTTTCTAAAACAATCATATCATCATCAAAATGTGTACTCAATTCTGGTAAAATAGTTTTTACAGTACCAGATTGTGTAATAATCAGTAAATGGTCCTCACCTCTAAACTCACCTATGAGGTCTCCTCGTTCATCTACATTAAGACGCTGAACTGTATCATCAAACCAAATTTTACGAGGTTTTAATGTGGAGACTCCTTTTTCTTTAAGCTCAATTTTTTTAACAGGATGCTTCGTAACTCTGTTTCCTTTAGACGCACGACCTTTGATTAAAACTTCGGCGAAATCTAAATCCCATTTCAACTTTTTAATACTACCAACCTGACGTAAAAATATAGTAATCACCTCAGCTTCTCCATTTGGATTTGCAGAGAAGTACCACAACTTAGAACCTTTTGTTCCATTAGTTAAATCGTATTCCTTATCTCGAGTTATGGATGTGACAGCAAAACGTTTCACAAACGTTGCTCCTTTTGCACCATCACGATAAATCATATTATAAATGGTACGCTTATCTTTCTTTTTAAAGACTGCAACATGAATAATATCTTTACCAATAAATGTTTTACTATCTACTTTGGTAACCATCATTTTACCATCATTGGTAAATACAATGATATCATCAATATCACTACAATCGCAAACATATTCATCTCTACGCAATGAAGTACCTATAAAACCTTCGGCTCTATTAACGTATAGTTTTGTATTTCTGATAATCACTTTTGCAGCATCTACATCTTCAAATGCTCTTAATTCGGTTTTGCGCTCGCGTCCTTCTCCATATTCTTTTTTAAGACGTTCAAAATAAGCAATTGCATAAGCGATAAGATTTGCTAGGTGATGCTTTACCTCAGCAATTTGATCTTCTAGCGCATCAATTTTTTGTTGTGCTTTATCAATATCAAATTTTGAAATACGCTTAATTCTAATTTCGGTTAAACGTGTAATATCTTCAACAGTAATGGCACGTTTTAAATGTTTGATATGAGGCTGTAACCCTTTATCAATTGCATTAATCACACCATCCCAAGTTTCTTCTTCTTCAATATCACGATAGATACGCTTTTCAATAAAAATACGCTCTAAAGATGCAAAATGCCATTGCTCTTCAAACTCACCAAGCTTAATTTCTAGTTCACTTTTAAGTAATTGAACCGTGAGATCTGTAGAACGTCTCAACATTTCAGTTACACCAACAAATAAAGGTTTATTATCTTCAATAACACATCCTAATGGTGATATTGATGATTCACAATTGGTGAATGCATATAACGCATCAATGGTTTTGTCTGGTGAAATTCCACCAGGTAAATGAATTAGAATTTCAACATTTGCAGCTGTATTATCTTCAATTTTCTTAATCTTAATTTTCCCTTTGTCGTTCGCTTTAAGGATAGAATCGATTAAAGAAGACGTATTTGTACCAAAAGGAATTTCAGTAATAACAAGCGTGTTTTTATCTAATTGAGAGATTTTTGCACGCACTCTTACTTTACCACCTCTAAGTCCGTCGTTATAATTAGAAATATCTGCAATTCCTGCCGTTGGAAAATCTGGATATATTGTAAATCGTTTTCCTTGGAGATGCTTTACAGACGCATCAATAAGTTCAATAAAATTATGAGGTAAAATTTTTGTAGATAAACCTACTGCAATCCCTTCACCTCCTTGAGCTAGTAATAAAGGAAACATTACAGGAAGATTTACTGGTTCTTTACGACGACCATCATAACTGGCTTGCCACTCTGTAATTTTAGGATTATAAACAACATCCAAACCAAATTTAGAAATTCGAGCTTCGATATAACGAGCAGCTGCTGCTCTATCTCCTGTTAGAATATTTCCCCAGTTTCCTTGTGTATCAATCAATAAATCTTTTTGACCAATTTGGACCATCGCATCTGCAATACTTGCATCTCCATGAGGATGATACTGCATCGTATGTCCAACAATATTGGCGACCTTATTATAACGACCATCATCTAAATCTTTCATAGAGTGCATGATTCGTCTTTGTACAGGTTTAAACCCATCTTCAATTGCTGGTACTGCACGTTCAAGAATCACATAGGACGCATAATCAAGAAACCAATCCTTAAACATACCAGTAACTCTGGTGATGCTTTCTTGTGGTTCGTCCTGATTGTCTACTATATCGTTAGTGTTATCTTCACTCATTAATTTATTGGGAATTTTTATTTGTCTTAATCATTTTACTTAATGATTGTCTTATGTATCGTCTCTTTTTTCTTGGCACCAACGTGACATTAAAAACGACTTGTTTTTTCTTATCACGACTATCTTTTATGTAAAAAGTTAAGGTTTTGTAGACTATAAAATTTCGGAATTTATACGCATACAAATCCTTCTTTTCAAATTCTAAAACTTTTTCTCTGTAATTAAAATTATCAGACAACAATAAACCTCGATTTGTAACCACAACCTTTAAGCCATCACTGTCATATTCAAAATATTTTGATATAAAATGCACCAAAAAAAAGAGAGCTGCAAAACCAAACGCAATGCTCAAAAACACAATTGTTGGGTTAGCTTCCTCATCAGAAAACATTTTGAAAACCGTAGCAAAAACAATAGCCAAGACTATCAATATAAAATAGACTGATATGATGGTGTTTTTAACTTTAGAATTATTGGTTCTCATTATTCTTCTATGATATCTAATTCAACTTTTAAATTATCAATAATAAACTCCTGACGTGTTGGTGTGTTTTTTCCCATATAGAAAGATAATAGCTCTTCAATAGACATGTCTTTATCTAACATGACAGGATCCAAACGTATGTCATCTCCAATAAAATGTACAAATTCATCTGGTGAGATTTCACCAAGACCTTTAAATCGGGTGATTTCTGGTTTTGGTTTTAACTCTTCTAACGCGTCGCGTCTTTCTTCTTCCGAATAACAATAAATAGTCTTCTTCTTATTACGTACTCTAAACAAAGGTGTTTGTAGAATATATAAATGACCATCCTTTATCACTTCTGGAAAGAATTGTAAAAAGAATGTTATCAATAATAATCTAATATGCATACCATCAACATCGGCATCTGTTGCAATAACTACATTATTGTAACGCAAATCTTCTAAAGATTCCTCTATATTTAATGCTGCTTGTAAAAGGTTAAATTCTTCATTTTCATAAACAATCTTTTTACTTAAACCATAACAGTTTAATGGTTTTCCTTTTAAGCTGAAAACCGCCTGAGTATTCACATCTCTAGATTTTGTAATACTACCAGATGCAGAATCTCCCTCAGTAATAAATAAGGTCGTTTCTAGATTACGTTCATTTTTAGTATCTCCAAAATGAACTCTACAATCTCTTAATTTCTTATTGTGAAGGTTCGCTTTCTTAGCTCTATCTTTTGCTAGTTTTCTAATTCCTGAAAGCTCTTTACGCTCACGTTCTGCCTGAAGGATCTTACGTTGGATCTTTTCCGCAGCCTCAGGGTTTTTATGCAAGTAATTATCGAGATAGCGTTTTAAGAAATCATTGATATACGTTCTAACGGTTGGCAGATCGCCTCCCATATCTGTAGATCCTAGTTTTGTTTTCGTCTGACTTTCAAAAACAGGTTCCATTACTTTTATGGCAATAGCTGTAACTATCGATTTACGAATATCAGACGCTTCATAGTTTTTTCCATAGAAATCACGAATCGTTTTCACAATTGCTTCTCTAAAAGCTGCTAAATGCGTACCACCTTGCGTTGTATTTTGTCCGTTAACAAAACTGTGATATTCTTCACTGTATTGCGTTTTACTATGAGTAAGTGCAATCTCAATATCATCACCTTTTAAATGGATAATATCGTATAGTCGATCTGATTCGTTAATATTATCAGACAATAAATCTTTAAGTCCGTTTTCACTATAAAACTTTTCGCCATTAAAAACGATGGTTAATCCTGGATTTAAATACACATAGTATTTGAGCATTTTTGAAACATACTCATTGCGATATTTGTAATTTTTAAAAATGGCTTCATCAGGTATAAAAGAGACTTTTGTTCCTTTTCGTCTTGAGGTATCATCTAACAAGTCTTGACTCATTAAATTACCTTGCTCAAACTCTGCCGAAGCAGATTTGCCATCACGTGTAGATTCTACTCTAAAATAATTAGATAAGGCATTTACTGCTTTGGTACCAACTCCATTTAAACCAACCGACTTTTTAAACGCACGAGAATCGTACTTTCCACCAGTATTCATTTTAGAAACCACATCTACGACTTTCCCTAATGGAATACCACGACCATAATCTCTAACAATAACTTTATTACCTTGAATGGAAATCTCTATCGTCTTTCCTGCTCCCATGACATACTCATCAATAGAGTTATCAAGAACTTCTTTTACTAAAATATAAATTCCATCATCTGGAGAAGAGCCATCACCTAATTTACCAATATACATTCCTGGTCGCATTCGGATGTGTTCTTTCCAATCGAGCGAGCGTATATTATCTTCGGTATATTTGGTTTCTTGAGACATAAAAGGTTGAAAAATTTAGATAGACAGCTAATATAAGGTAACGCTATAAAAAATGAAATAGTGATGGCACAAAGTAATTAACAATACCACTTTAATATTGTTGAGAACCCAAGGGTTTTAGCTTATTTGAGCTAATTCTTCCGCTTTTTGCTTTATAAATGAATTTCTCGTCGTTAGCAAATTGGTCATGTAACGTTTCAAAAATATGAAGTTGGCTAATTTTCCGAAGACACCATAAGGCGATTGAAATTCGAAAACATCAATCATAAGTGTTTTTCCTTTTTCTTCGGAAATGAATACATGCTCATGCTTAAAGCTTTTAAAGGCTCCTTTTACCTGTTCGTCAACAAAACGATGCGGACTTTCAAACTCAGTAATTTTTGATGTCAGCTGTTGTTCAATACCGAAGTGTTTGGCTTCCCAAGTCACCCATTCTCCTAACCCAATTAAGCCAGAAGTTTTACCTGCAACAGTTTTCTCGTTGGATTGTTCCATCGATGCTTTGTGGAAATCAATATTTCGCGCTAAATCAAAACAGGTTTGAATATCTGCGGAAATGTGAGTTTTGATTTCTATTGTTGGCATCTATGAATTCAGTATTGATACTATCAAATCATATTCTCTGAAGTAATTATAAATCATACAAATGAGACAAAACATAGTTGACGGAATAAAAAACAGTCTTATTCGAATATCAAAAGCTATGATTAGAAAAAGATGAAACAGTAAATTATTCAAGAAAAAAGTGACACTTAAATCAAATATTTGACTTTTACCTAAAATCACTTGAGCTAATTCTTGTATAGCAAACATTGGCAACATCGCTGCACATGCAATTAAAGTACCTCCAAAAATTGGGAGATTATTTAGATTATTTAATTCAGGAAATCTATTAGATTTAATTGTTGCAATTAGCATTATAAGTGATTACACATTAAATAAGAAATGCATTACATCACCATCTTTAACGACGTAGTTCTTACCTTCTACTCGCATTTTACCAGCTTCTTTAACTTTAGCTTCGCTACCATACTGCACGTAATCATCATAAGCGATCACTTCTGCTCTAATGAATCCTTTTTCAAAATCGGTATGAATCACTCCTGCAGCTTGTGGTCCTGTTGCTCCAACATTAACTGTCCAAGCACGAACTTCTTTAACACCTGCTGTGAAATATGTTTGCTGATTTAATAACTTATATGCAGAACGAATCAACTTTGCAGATCCTGCTTCGTCTAATCCTATATCTGCTAAAAACATTTGACGCTCTTCAAAATCGTCTAACTCTGTAATATCTGCTTCTGTACCTACTGCTAAAACTAAAACCTCAGCATTTTCGTCTTTTACGTTTTCTCTAACTAAATCAACGTATGCATTTCCGTTTACTGCACTTCCTTCATCTACGTTACAAACGTACATTACTGGTTTTGCTGTAATTAATTGAGCTGGTTTTACAAATTCTTCTAAATCTTCATCGCTAAACTCTAATGCTCTTACTGATTTTCCAGCCTCTAATCCTGCTTTGAGTTTTAATAAAACCGCTTCTTCTTTTTGAGCTTCTTTATTTCCTGTTTTAGCAGCACGCTTTACTTTATCTAATTTTTTATCTACAGTCTCTAAATCTTTAAGCTGTAATTCCATATCGATAGTTTCCTTATCTCTAATAGGATCTACATTACCATCAACATGAACGATATTATCATTATCAAAACAACGCAATACATGAAGAATCGCATCTGTTTCACGAATGTTTCCTAAAAACTGATTTCCTAAACCTTCACCTTTACTAGCTCCTTTTACCAATCCTGCGATATCTACAATCTCTACAGTTGCTGGCAACACTCGTTCTGGGTTTACTAATTCTTCTAATTTTTGAAGTCTTGGATCTGGTACATTCACCACACCAATATTAGGTTCTATTGTACAAAACGGAAAGTTTGCACTTTGCGCCTTTGCATTAGATAAACAGTTAAATAAGGTTGATTTTCCTACGTTTGGTAATCCTACAATTCCAGCTTTCATCGAAAAACTTGTTTTTCGTTCCCTTAAAAAAGGGAACCTTGTTATTAAATTTTTATGTTTTTTTTTCTGCGAGCTTGCCTGCTGGCAAGCAGGTGCAAATGTAGTTAATTAGTGTAATAGTTGGAATATTATTTTTGAAATGATTTTCATCTAAACTTGTATAACGATTATTACTCGCTCACAAAAAACCGCGGATTTTCATATGATCCTTTTCCGAAGAAAAAATCAAATATGAGAATCCGCAATTACTATATAACGTATGATGTGTTAGATTTAATTATTTACAAGGAAGTCCTTGATTTCTCCATCGTCTCCAAAGGTTTGAATTTTAGGTTCACCATTCTCATCAACGTAAATCATCATTTTTGGAGACCCATCAGGTCCAGATAAAAATAGTCCTGAGCTGTTCCCTTTTGTTTTCCCAATAAACAAACGGTTTACAGATCCTTCTTTTTCCATTAATTCATTGATTTTCTCTTTTCGTTCTTTTTCATCTTCTATCATTCTTAAGACTTTAAGCTTGTCATTTCTTTCATCTACATTAGATCCTACTGGAAATTGATTAATTGAAATCCCTCTTTTAATATAAGCCTTACCATCTTTATAATATTCATCGTTTAGTATTTGTAATACTTGGTCGTCTTTATAATTATCCATAGTAAAAGACATTCCAGACATGACTTTCCCGTCTTTCTCTTTTGTTTGATATACCAAACCTCCACACTCATCGCCTTGGTTATTAAAGAAAATAAGTCCTGATGGACGTTCTCTTTGTTCCCATTCTTTACCATTCATTCTACCAGGATGTTGTCTGCTTTCATTACTTAAAACCATACGAGGCAAATTATCTTCACCTATAACCGTAATTTTTTTAACTATGAGTTCATCATATTCTTCATTTCTATCTTTATCACTAAAACTACTAAATGCAAAAAAAGCAATAATTAGTGCACTCAAAAAAGCATAAGCAGTAAGGAAATTAATTTTTCTTTCTAATTTTTTGTTGATTTGACTTTCGTTCATTGGGTTTTGGTTTTATAATTCTAGTTAGTTGTTTAAATATGAAGTATTCTTTATTAAGACAAAAACGAAGTTAATCGTTTTAAACAAAAAATCGCCAATCAAAAGCTCAAGATTTCACTTCCCTAATTAATTCTACCCGTTTACTCATCCAAACATCACGTTTACTAATTATAGTCGTTCGTTTGCTAGTTTAAGGTTTCAAATCCTAAATCGCTGTTATACCTTTCACGAAAATTCTAATCTCATGATCAAAAAAATCAGCTTTCTACTCGTATTCCTTTTACTTCTTAATTGTAAAAATGAAACCAACAAAAACTCAAATAAAGACTTAGCAGATGCTTCTAAAGTTTCAGCAACTACACAAATCAATACCAAACCCACAAAAAATACCGAAATCGTATTTTGCTTAGATGCAACTGGCAGTATGAGCGGACTCATAGGTACAGCAAAAGAAAAGATCTGGGATATTGTAACTGAGTTAGCACAAAGTAATGACGTCGATACTTTAAAAATGGGAATGGTTTTTTACAGAGATCGAGGCGATACGTTTGTGACGAGACAAATTGCTATCACAACAGATTTAGATGACGTCTATGCAGATTTGTTAGAAATGAGCGCAGATGGTGGAGGCGACACACCAGAAAGCGTCAATCAAGCTTTGCATGAATCTATTACAAATATGAAATGGTCTACAGACAGAAACACGTATAAAACGATATTTGTGGTTGGCGATTGTCCGCCACACATGGATTATCAAGATGATGTCAAATACACTGAAAGCTGCAAACTCGCAGCCGAAAAAGGCATTATCATCAACACTATAAAATTAGGTAATAGTTGTCAGGAAGCGATTGCTCATTTTAGAAACATGTCTGAATGCACCAATGGAGAATTCCTTATGTTAGATCAAGATGCGAAAGATTACGTGATTGCGACACCTTTTGATAAAGAAATCAATGAGCTCTCAAAAGAAATTGACGATACAAGAATGTATTACGGTACACTTGATGAGCGTGAAGACAATTACATGAAGAAAGAAAAATCTATGAAAGTCTATGACGATGGTTCTGCCACTGCTAATAGTAAACGAGCCGAATATAAAAACAGTAAAGTAGGTAAAAAAGGATCATATGGCACCAATGAAATCATTAATGATTATAACGACGGAAAGTTGAAACTAGACAACATAGCAGATGACAAATTACCCAAGGAATTACGAGGATTAAGCCTTGCTGAAAAGGAATTTATCATTAAAGATTTATCTAACAAAAGAAAAATGAACGCTTCTCAATTACAAGACTTATTTAAAAAGAAGAAGGCTTATATTAAATCTAAAGAAAGTGAGCAGGCAGATAGCACGTCTTTTAGTAAAGAGGTTGTTAAGATTTTGAAGGAGCAGTCAAGGAAAGGTGAATAAGTTTATTACTATTTTAAAATGTTATGTTTTATAAATAATGGGTTATGCTTATCGGAATTGTATGAGAACAGTAGGGCGGAAAAACGCACGAACCATTCGGTTAAACATAAGCCGAATTTAAAAATTTGTCGACCTCGAATAAGTGCCTGAAACAATCGATTAGGCACCAATTTCCCTATTGTTTTTATACGTTGTTATCTCTCGTTTTTACTCCATCCAAATTATAGCAGAACTTTTTTGTAAAAATATAATTCCGTCAAATTCTTTAGAAATATTCATTGTTGTTGTTGGTTTTGGACTAACTTGTGCACCTGCTCCACTCATAATAATTACTGGATTTTTAAAAAAAGGTATTAGTTCATCGTCGTTTTTAGCTAATCTTATATTTATGAATAAATTATTACTACTTAAGTTTTTTATACAAGCTGTAAAACTATGAGGTTCAATGGGTGGAAGGTCATTTATTTTCATTTTCCAATCAGCTGAAAATGCTCTAAACTGTCCAGAACCAAAATCTGTAGCTATGGAATAATATTTTTCGGCAAATACATTTTTTAGTAAACTTCCAGTAGAATTAGCTGTATTATTAACGGTCATATTTCCTACGTGTCCGTTATGTGCCCAATAAAGAGCCTTGCTATTAACTCCTTCATATTCTAAAATCCATTCGATATTTTCTAACATATAAATTTCACGAAAATCGTGTTTTCTCTGTTCTACATTTTGATTAATTGCAGTTGAGAATTGGCCTAAAATATCTATGCAATGATTTATAAGATCAAATTCACTTTTTGATGTCATTGAAATAAATGGTCGTTCATTATCATTGAAATATTGTCGTAATTTATGATACGAAATATAGTAATCAGATTTTTCTGCTAGTGTTATTTCTTGCCATAGATGTTTTTCAAATCCATCGATTTCGTAACTGGATTTGACTTTCTTAAGATAATCCTTTATACGGTCAACATCTTTTTTTGCCCATTGCATTTCACAACCATATAGCACAATTTTATTATCGTTTATTTCATTGAATGCACGAATCTCTTGCATATATTTAATAAAAGATTTTGTTTTATAACGCCAAGTTGAGTTTATTTCCGAAACTATGTAATTTAAATCATCTCTTTTACCTTGTATATAGTCATTTAAATAAGCCCCTTCGCTAAATCCTGTTTCTAAAATTAAAATTTTAAAATTGTGCTCTTGATTAAGGTATTTCATCAACTCAAAAGGCAAAATTGTAAATTGAGAAGTGCCGTGAGTTTTCTCGCCAATTCCTACGATTTTTATATCTTCCAAAACATCATCGAAAAATTTAAAAGAATTTGAATTTATACTCTCAAATTCAGTACTGTATTTTTTCAAATCTGCGTTGCATTGAGCGTTACTGAAAATCGGGATTATAATTAAAATAATTAATATTAATTTGAAGTTCATTTTTTTTTAATGAGAGATAACGCAAAGATATAGTTCCGTTTCAATGAATTACATCTGTTGATAAGCGAAGTTAGTTTTTTTAAAGCACAATGTCAATACGTAGAACTACGTATACTTTAATATTCTAAATCTCAACCGCTCAGGTAGGAAAAACAGAAATAAATTTGTTATATTAATAGAACAGTACATCTATTAATCAACAATCCATTATTATGAAATCAACACTCTTCACTTTTATTTGTCTTTTACTGGTATTTTCTTGTTCTAAAGACAACGCAAATGACATCAATCCAAACAATGTAGACGTTTCTGGACGGTTCTTAGCACCTAACAATTTAGATCCTATTGTGAATGCTAAAGTTTCCGTAGTAAAAAATAATACTGTTGTTTTTGAAACCGTAACGAATGCAAATGGCGAATATACGTTGGCTATTCCTGTTGGAGATTACACCATTAATTTAACTAAAGGCTTATTCTCAACACAAAAAAATATTACTGTTGAAGAAGACATTATGCTCGATACGTATAGAATTGAAAATATACCAAGCATAGCAGTCGTTACAGGAGATTATGATAATATTGAAAACATACTTTATAGCATTGGTTTAGTGGATCTAGATACTGGTTTACCGCTATTTGATATCATCGATGGTACGAGCTTTAATAGAATTGGCCATCCAAATAATCACGCTAATCACGTAAATCATGGACATAATGATAGTGAATCTTTTAGTGTAGCAAGAAATAATCCTATGTTGACATCTAATGTTGATTTTAATTATCAGGTGTTTTTAAATGATCCTGAATTGCTGGACAATTACGATATTATTTTCATCAACTGCGGAAGCAATACAGGAAGTCTAGATGGTGGACAAAATCTTTACGACTATGTTAATAATGGTGGTTATTTATATGCGACAGATTGGGCTGCTAGAGCGTTGGGTACAATTACCAATAACAATGCAGATTTTGTTTCATTCTTAGTACCTGAAAGAAGTGGGAATTCTCTAAGCACAACCGCAACTATTTTAGATGGAGACCTTAGCGCATGGTTATTAACTTTTGGAATTGGTATTGACGATACAATCTATATAGACGAATTTTTACCATCTTGGCAAGTAATAGAATCTTTTGATGCTCAAACAACAACCTCATGGTTAAATGGTCCTGTAATTTATAGTGATGACAGTGGAACTTCGATTTCAGAAAATAAAGATTTGGCTGTAACGTTTCCTCTAGGAAATGGAGGTGTACTCTACTCTTCTTTTCATACTGAAAATTCCAATCCAGATTTCACAACTACAGATCGTGTGATGGAATTCATGGTTTTTGAAATGACAGATCAATAATAAAGAATCTTTTTAGCTCACAAAAAAATCCCAAGCCTAAAGCTCGGGATTTTTTTGTATTCAAATGTCGAAAAATCGACCGTCTAATTATCTGGATGCATAAAACGTTGTTTTCCAAGTAAGACTTCTTCAGTCTCAACATGGTCATCATCTGGCACACAACAATCTACAGGACAAACAGCTGCACATTGTGGCTCTTCATGAAATCCTTTACACTCTGTACATTTATCTGGCACGATGTAATACACTTCATCACTTATTGGTTCTTGAGCTAGCTCAGCATCTACTGCTTTTCCGTTTGGTAAAACTACGCTACCTTCTAAACTCGTACCATCTTTATATCTCCAATCATCAGCACCTTCGTAAATAGCTGTATTTGGGCATTCTGGTTCGCATGCGCCACAGTTAATACATTCGTCTGTTATTATAATTGCCATAGTAATTTATCTTTTTGATTTGCGTAAATTTGCACCTGCTTGTCGGCAAGCAGGATTGCAAAAATAAAGCCAAAACATCGTATAACCAAACTCAACATGGATTTACAACAAAGAATTAACGCATTTGTAAAATTAGGAGATTTTTTAAGTCAGTTTTATTCGGAAGGATTTGAAAAAAAAGACCATATCGAACATAATGATTTATTTTTTGACGGATTTAAACACCAAATAAAATTAGCACAAGAGCATAACGGTTGGTTTACAAAAGAGAATGTTGTTTTCGCATTAAACGGTTGGTCTAAACAATTGACTGAAAGCAACATTACCAAGTGGACTTCAAAGTATACCTTTACTTCGGAAAGTTTAAACACGATAGCTATTATCATGGCAGGAAATATTCCGCTAGTAGGTTTTCATGATTTTCTATCTGTTTTGATTTCTGGTCAAAAGGTATTGGTAAAACAATCTTCAAATGACAAACATCTGCTTCCATTTTTAGCCAAATATTTAGAACATGTAGAGCCAGAATTTTCTGGTCGAATAACGTTTTCCGAAGAAAAATTGAAAGACTTTGATGCCGTTATTGCCACAGGAAGCAATAATACGGCTCGTTATTTTGAATATTATTTTAAAGATAAGCCTTCGGTAATTAGAAAGAATAGAAATTCGGTCGCTATTTTAACCGGAAAAGAAACTGAAGATGAGCTTGTAGCCCTTTCTGAAGATATATTTAGATATTACGGTTTGGGTTGTAGAAATGTCTCTAAGTTGTTTGTCCCTAAAGATTATGATTTTCAAGCTTTTTTTAAGGGAATGTATCACTGGAATCCTATCATCCATCAAAGTAAATATGCAAATAACTATGATTATAATAAAGCTGTGTATTTAATGAGTTTGTTTGAGATGTTAGAAAACGGTTTTCTCATGATTAAAGAAGATGAAAGCTTCTCATCTCCTATCGCAACAGTGTTTTATGAGCACTATACTTCCGAAGAACAATTAAAAGCAACCTTGAAAGAAAAAAGTGACGCTATACAATGTGTCGTTGCTAATGGCTTTTTAGATTCCGAAATCAAATTTGGACAAACTCAACTCCCAAATTTATGGGATTATGCAGATGATGTTGATACTATAAGCTTTGCTCAAACCATATAAAAAAAAGAGCCAGATACTAGCACCTGACTCTTTTTTAGCAATATTATTCTAGATTATTAATTAGAATTAATAACTGTTGATTTGGTTATTTTACCAAATAGTTTTACAATATTTGAAACTATTAATTCATTAGAATTAACTATTGTAGAAGGCTTTATTCTAATAGCACCATCAATAGGAACAGTGAAATCTTTTGCTATATTTTTACCATCCAGTTTTAATTTAAATTTAACTGGTAAATTAACTAAAGCTCCATTATTTACAATCTCAAGACCTGTTAAACCTTGTTTCAAATTAAGATTTAAAGACTTATTGGCTTGCACTGGAATATTAGCTATATCAATTATCACATGATCTCCATTAACACCTAGCTTGTTGATAACCTGCAAATTAACATGTTTTGTATTTGGCGATTTAAATTCAATACTACATGCATTTGTGTTTAAATCACTCACTTTAACCGTGTTTAATTCATTTCTTTGGATTGTAGATTCAATTTTAATTTCACTCAAACTACTTTTTATTAAATATTCTAATTTTCCGTTTTTAGCTCCTTTAATCTCATGCTGAAAATTTCGCTTAGAATTGATATTCACCAAACCTTTAAGTTTCTTTTTAAAATCTGCGGTTAAATTATTAGCTACTTCTGGATCATTCAAAATATGATGTGCAGATCTATTACTAATTAAAGACTTTAAAGTTGCGCTACTAGGTAATACGGTACGAGTATTAAAACCTGTAAGTCTTCTGCTGGCAATTATAGTATTTAAAGTTAATGAAGAAGTATTTACAACCTCTGCAACACTACTTGAGGTCACTTGTTTTTCTCTTCTCAACAATATTTGACCTGGTTTTAAATTAAGCCCTGAATCTAAACCAACATAAGATGCAAAATACTCCTCTGGCTTACTACCTGCTTTTAATACATTTTTAGCTCTAGTACCATTACCATCTAAGTCTTTACCTGTTGCATCTTTAATTGAGATGGTTTCAGAATCATCTGCTAGAATTAGTATTGTACCAGATAAAAGTAGCATTATAGCATCCCAAACTGGAGTTCTAGGTCTTGTATCTAAAATACAAAATGGCATGTAATGAAAACGACCACCAGACCAAGCATCTCCTTTATAAGTTCTTGAGCCTACATATTTAAATTCATTCTTGTCTGGATCTATAGTAAATACTTTAGTATCATCACCTGGGAAATTAGGATCCATAACCTTCATTCTCCACGGTTTTGAGGTTGTATCCCAAGCATAAGGCATAACGCAGTGTGGACCACCAGAGAAATCATAATTTTGAGATATACAAACTACAGGATTATCTCCTCTCCTAAAAGCATTTCTTGTTGCTATAAAAACATCTTTTGGATCATGTGTGTTTCCCGAAGCAAATTGACCTAAAAACCACCAAATTGGTTGAGCTCCTACTTGATAAGCATGTTTAATATTTATTTCATTTATCGCATGTCTATCTTCTACAACATCATTTAATGGTTGATTGAGTAAACTGTTACACTTTCTTGCATAAATTGCTTCAAGTGACATACCAAAGCAGTTTCCTCCACTGGCAATACCTTTTACAACCCATTTATAATATAAATTTCTCAATCCATCTGGAATATCCCACCATTCTGTTTCACTATCTACATCACTAAAAGCAGCTGCATATTGTGCTTTTGTTAAAGCTGGTGTTTTAAAATTATCAAAGCTCCACCATTTCTGGTTTTCAGATAAACTAGCCACATTAATTCTTGGTCTAATAGACCAGACAAATGATATAATTTTAGAGAAAGATTGATTAAACACGAGATTACTTTGACGGTAACCCCAAGCATTAGCCGCATTTAGAACTGTAGTGTGTTTTCCGAGGTGATCATCATTACCAGGATCTGTATCCCTTATGTCTATTAAAAAACTAATATTTTGATTTACTTTATTCGGTACAATCTCTACTGACAGTGTCTTGTTTGGATTAATGACATTGTGATCGCCATAATCTCCTCCTGTTGGGAAACGTTTACGGTAAATTTGTCTAGACCCATCCTTAACCGTAGCGTAAAAATGTATGTCGTTTTGCCCCATCAAAAATCCTTCATTCTCTCTAGAATGAATACGCTGTATTCTGATTTTAAATGGTCTTGCTACGCAAATACTATTATATGATCCAAACCAAAGAATACTTCCTTTTTCAAAAGTATTCATTCGGCCAGAGCCAGATCGATTTGGAATATCTACTTCGTTAGAAGTTGGAAACCCTATTGAACTCAAAGGTCCATTTATAGTTCTATACTTTCTTCTAATATCTCCATGAACTTCAAAAGCACCAACACCAGATTTCCAGTAAATTGTACAATGTTCAAACTCAGAAAACTTTCCAATACTTCTCCTATTCCTTAAAATATCAGTTTCATTTGTGATTGGAAATCCCCATTTACCTATACCTCCTGTTTGTAAAAACCTGGTTAATATAGAACCATGTACTTCTTTAGCGCTACCACTTCCGTTTTTGTAATACATACGGCATTTCTGAAATATTTGTTGTTTACCACCAGATATTGTGCTTTCTGCACGAGTAGGAAACCCTAGTTTTTTAGATTCTCCTAAATTCTCATACTCTAAATATATGTTGCCTAAAACGGGAAATGCACCTGTAGTTCTTGACCAATAAATACCGCCTTTACTAAACAAACTTTTTCTACCGCTTGTTTTTGTAGCTCTAGACTCGTCGGTTACTAGATAGCCAAGTTCAGACTTGTTACGCATGGTTTTAAATCTTGCAAAAATAGACCCATGCATTTCAAAAGCGATACCAGCACTCTCATGATACATTATAGCACATCGTTCATAAAACTGTGTATGACTTCCAACAGAAGCGTTATATTGTATGCCTTGAGTTACCTTACCTGTATTTATAGTTGATTTAATTTTAGCATGTTTGTAAGTAATATGCCATTGAGCACTAGATCGTTTTTCATCTAATAAACTTTCTAAATTTGAAGGTATGCCATCATACCATTTAAAATCTGACAATGCACCATTTAAATGGTTTCTTGCACCATCAACCCAAGTCCCAAAAAACATTTTTTTAGTTGCATTTGTTTTGATGAGCCCATTAGGAAAGCCGTGAACAGCAATTAATTCGTTTCCAATAAACAATCCTAAAGTATCCAAATCATAAACCAATGATAACATATACCATTTTCCGACTTGTAACGTTTTTGCAAAGTCGTTATCAACACCTGTCCAATTATGTTTTTCCGTTCTAACACTTGTTACAACTTTAAAAGTTGATATTCTTTTGCCTTTATCAGCATAAATGGCAAATGGCAAAAAATTAGATTCGACTATGTTTTGCCTAGAAGCTACATTAGCATTTACTTTAAACCCTATTTGAATACAGAATTTTTTAGTATTTACTCGTAATCCTGTGAGGTCAACATTAGCCTTACCAGTTGAGCCTAAATCAACCGCTTTAGATCTTAAACCAGATGTTGAAGCAGTTGGACCAGCTATTACAGTAGAATTAGCAAAATTTGCTTCAAATCCTCCTCCCAATAAATTTTCAACTCTTAAGTTGTCAAAGTTGTAATCAATCAATAATGTTTCCATAGATTAAGTATTTAAATTAATAATTATCGCATAAATAATTAGTTAAATCTCAACACAATAGTTGAGAAATTTAGGGAGAGCAACCAATATAATAACATATTGCTAATCAAATACTTAATATTGTATATTTGGAAGCAATTAATGTATAATTAGCAACCTGTTGAACTATTCAACTCAAAAAAAAGGTTTTGATTACAAAATGAGTAATTATGATAATGTTAAAAATATGGTTGATAAATTATTAAATTCATAACATATTTTTTTTAAGAATTCATCACCTTTGCAGTGATTAATAAAACAGATTTTCGATACTTCGGAAACTAAACATAAATTTTCATGAAAAGACATAATTTTAGTGCTGGACCTTGTGTTTTACCAGGTAGTGTTCTACAAAAAGCTTCTGAAGCTGTAATAAATTTTGATAACGGTTTATCATTACTAGAAATCTCTCACAGAAGTAAGCCTTTTGTTGATGTGATGGAAAATGCTAGATCCTTAGCTTTAGAGTTATTAGGTTTAGAAGGTAAAGGGTACAAAGCATTGTTTTTACAAGGAGGTGCAAGTACTCAATTTTTAATGGTTGCTCTTAATATGTTAGAAAAACGTGCTGGTTACTTAAATACAGGTACTTGGAGTGATAAAGCTATTAAAGAAGCAAAGATTTATGATGATGTTTATGAAGTGGCTTCATCTAAAGACGCAAACTATAATTATATCCCAAAAGGATATGATATCCCAACAGATTACGATTATTTTCATTGTACTTCTAACAACACCATTTTTGGAACACAGATGAAAGAATTCCCTAACTCTCCTATCCCAATGGTTTGTGATATGAGTAGCGACATTTTTTCTCGTGAGTTAGATTTTTCAAAATTTGATATCATCTATGCTGGAGCTCAAAAAAATATGGGTCCTGCAGGAACAACTTTAGTGGTTATTAAAGAAGATATTTTAGGTAAAGTTTCTCGTAAGATTCCTTCAATGATGGATTACAAAGTGCATATTAGTAAAGGTAGCATGTTTAATACTCCTCCTGTTTTTGCAGTGTACACATCAATGTTAACTTTAGAATGGTTAAAAGGTCTTGGTGGTGTTGCAGCAATTGCAAAAGAAAATGAAAAGAAAGCACAATTAATATATTCTGAAATTGATTTAAACCCATTGTTTAAAGGATTTTCTGCAAAGGCAGATCGTTCTATAATGAATGCAACATTTAATTTAACTAATGAAGATTTGAAAGAAACTTTTGAAACGATGGTTAAAGAAGCAGGAATTAACGGTTTAAATGGTCACAGAAGTGTTGGTGGATACAGAGCATCAATGTACAATGCTTTACCATTAGAAAGTGTTGGTATCTTAGTAGATGTGATGAGTGAGTTGGAGCGTAAGGCTTAAGTACAGTTTTCAGTCGCAGTAATCAGTTTACAATTTTACTCGAATGAAAAGATGATTTCTATGTTTTATTTAAACTAGAATGTCATATATTTTTATTTCTTCGGAAATATCAAAACCATAAAGTTCTTGCTTTTGTAGGAACATAATCAATAAAAAAAGATTTCCGTTTTACGGAAACAAAAAACAAATATTTGATGAAAGTATTAGCAAATGACGGAGTTTCACAAAGCGGAATTGACGCCTTAGAAAAAGCAGGCTTTGAAGTCTTAACAACAACCGTTGCTCAAGAACAATTAGAAAACTATATCAACGAGAATGACATTTCGGTATTATTAGTACGTAGTGCTACAACCGTTAGAAAAAATATTATTGACAATTGCCCTAGCCTAAAAATTATAGGACGTGGTGGAGTTGGTATGGATAATATTGATGTTGATTATGCACGCAGTAAAGGATTAAGTGTTATCAATACACCTGCTGCATCTTCACACTCTGTAGCAGAATTGGTTTTTGCTCATTTCTATGGCCTAGCACGTTTTTTACATAATTCTAATCGCGATATGCCTCTAGAAGGTGATGCAAATTTTAAAGGTCTTAAAAAAGCTTATGCTAAAGGTATTGAGTTGAAAGGTAAAACTCTAGGTGTTTTAGGTTTTGGACGTATTGGTCAGGCTACAGCTAAAGTTGCACTTGGTGCAGGAATGAAAGTTGTTGCTTTTGATCCTTTCTTAAGTAAAGCAGATTTAGAATTAGAATTCTTTGATGGTCAAAAAGTAAATTTCGAAATCACAACTATTTCTAAAGAAGAAGTTTTAAGACAATCAGACTTTTTAACACTTCACGTACCAGCTCAAAAAACATATGTTATTGATGAGGCTGATTTTGCTAAAATGAAAGATGGTGTGATATTAGCTAATGCTGCTCGAGGTGGTGTAGTTAATGAAATTGCGCTAGTAAAAGCTATTGAAAGTGGAAAAGTTATAGGTGCTGCATTAGATGTATTTGAAAAAGAACCAAAACCAGAAATTCAATTATTAATGAATTCTGGATTATCATTAACACCTCATATTGGAGCTGCTACAAATGAAGCTCAAGATAGAATTGGTCAAGAATTAGCAGAACAAATTATAAGTATTTTAAAATAATTTGTCATAATATGTGACTTATTAGAAAAAAAGGAGTCCTACTAGTGTTAGGACTTTTTTTTGTAAATTGATAGTCTTATTATTATTAATCTTATTTAAATCAAATTATGTCAGGAATTTTAGACTTATTAAACAGTGACCTCGGTAAAACAATTATTAGTGGTGTATCTGGATCTGCTGGAACAGATCAAAACAAAACAAGTAGCGTTTTAACAATGGCTTTGCCAGTGTTAATGAAAGCTATGGAAAGAAATGCTTCTACACCAGAAGGTGCAGAAGGATTAATGGGAGCACTTAACGGTAAACACGATGGTAGCATTTTAGATAACCTTGGTGGTTTATTTGGTGGTGGAGTTGATGACAATGTAAAGCAAGATGGAGATAAGATTTTAGGTCATGTTCTTGGTAACAAAAGACAAGGTGTAGAAAAGATTTTAGGAGAAAAATCTGGCTTAGACATGGGTTCTATTGCTAATATTCTTAAAGTTGCTGCACCAATTTTAATGGGTGTAATTGGTAAACAAAAAGCGCAAAGCAATGTAAGTTCTTCTAGTGATTTAGGAGGATTACTTGGAGGTCTTCTTGGTGGAAATTCTGCACAAGAAGAACAAAGTTTCTTAGAAAAAATATTAGATGCAGATGGTGACGGAAGCGTTATTGATGATGTTGCAGGAATGGTATTAGGAAATGCAGGTAAAAAAGGTGGTTTAGGAAGTTTACTTGGTGGACTTTTCGGAAAATAAATCCAACTATATTAGTTTAGATAAATAAAGCCACAGTTTTACTGTGGCTTTATTATTTTATATTATTTCAAATTCATTAGCTTTTCTGTAGGAAGATCTATTTCCGGAGTTGTTAACAAAAAGTAACTATCCTTAAAACTCATAGCAGATGAAACTTCAATTTTATTGAAACGTGCTAATCCTAAAAACCTACAACTATCAAAACTGGTTGTATTATTTTTAGTGCTTATAAAATCAAAATCTTGAAAATACTTAGAATGACTAAAATCTGCTGTAGTTCTAAATTCAGCATAATTAAAAAGCGCTTTCCCTCTACAATCAACTAAAGTAAAATCTGCATATTTATAGAATTTACTTGCACTACACTGCAATTCAGAATTAAACACACTACTTTGAAAACTTACATTGTCAAAAAACTCAGCGTTCATAAAATTAGCTTTTTGATTAAAAAATGCATTTTGAAATCTAACCGAACCTTCAAACACACACTTGTTAAAGAAAGTATTTTCATGACAATTTAATTCTTCAAAATTGGCATCCTTATTAAAAGTTGAGCTCGTAAAATCTACTCTCCCTTGAATGCTGCTTCCTCTAAAATTGACATTTTCTTTAAAAATACAGTCTATAAAAGTTACATTTCCTTTAAAAGATGTTAGCACTACACTTCCGTTTTCCATAGTAGTTATTGCGCTTACTGGCTTAGTAAAAATGCATTTTTTAAAAGTTATACCTGCATTTACCTCTACTTGATAAACACCTTCACTTATAAGATGTGAATCTAAAAACGAGGTGAAATCTATAACGTCATTAATTGTTTGATTCTCAATATAAACAGGTTGACTATTTCTTATTAAGTTTTTCATACTAGTGTCCTCATTTGCTGAAGAATTTTGAGTTGCGCAAGACATTTGAACTAAAGCAACCAATACCAAAACGTAATGTTTCATACTTTTTATATTTAAAATGATGCCTCAAAACTAACATGTTGGTTTTGAGACATCATCAATTTGCTTTGTTTTATTGTCCGTAGTACTTATCTTTTGTACTTTGAATATACTTACTAACCTTAGTATCTATATTTCCGTTTTTCTTTTCTCTTTTAATAAATTCTAAAATTTCCTCTTGAGTATAGGCATTTTTAAAATTTTCTGTAACTACAGTTTGATGTTTATTACTTTGTAAAGTTTCCAAGTTTGGTTCTTCATTATTTTTAAAGACAAAATTACTAACACTATCCGCGTTTTCACTTGATTCTTGTGATGTTCTATTACTGTATCCATAATCAAAATATTTAGGATCTATAGTTGTGTAAAACAGATTATTCATTTCATCTTGTTCATTGAATTTATCTTCTGCATCAGCAATCATAACTAAATAATATAGCCCAGATAAATATGGCATATAATAAGTTCTAATTTGACTTCCTTGTCCCCAAGCAGCTTGCGTAAAACTAGAACCTGATGGGATATTAAGATTAAAAACACAGTTATCAGCTGTTGGACAGTCAGAAGTATTTTCTGGAATTGACGTATTAAATTGATCATAATATATCACACCATAATCATTAGCATCAAAAGCATTAAAATAAATGTAATAAATTGACCAATCATTATTTGAAGAAGCGGCTTGATTTCCAATATTGTAAATATTAAAATCAATCTGTCTTTCATTTTGTATCCCACTAATATTATAGGTTGAGTAATCTGCAAAAACCCAAGGTGCTAAATCCACACCTGTTGTATTTGGATCTACATCATCTGGTGGATTATTCTCTCCTCCATCTTCTTGATCTGAAGCAATAAAGAGAGGTTTACTTCCATCAAAACTCGTGCAGAATTCATTAATCATATAATTATAATCAATCCAAACATAACCATTGTCTCCCCATAATTCTCCCCAAGAATTAATCACTTTAAACGCACCATTAGGCCCTTTAGAATCATCATAACCACCAATAACCATTGCATGATAAGCATGTTGTCCAACATTATTGTAAGATGTACTAGAGGACAACACAACATTACTGTTCCAGCTCATAAAATTATCTGCTAATTTAGCTCCAAGTATTACAGGTATATTATTCGCCAAATTTTGTTTGATACTTGCAACACTAGCATCAATTTTTCTCCAATATTTTATTTTATTCTGATTAGCTTCATTAGTCCAACTAGACTGAAGTCCAGCATTAGAACAATCCCCTAAAGTACCATAAGGCACTGTTTGCATAGTGGCAACACCTCTGTTTTGCATAACTGTAAGTGCATTTGAAAAATTAGTACCACTACAATCTTGCCCTTTTTCATTGTCTGGGATTGCAACAAATAAATCTTTAGGACTAAATTGGTTAGATGCAGAAGCTAATTGTGATGTCGACAAATTATTACTCATTCCATTTAAAGCAGTCTTAATATTATAACCTACTGCCCAAGACACACAAGTACCATATTGTCCTTGATCTCCTATTGGAGGAAACTTAGGAACTAAATCTACTGAAGAAGGTAAGCTAGTGTTTCCAAAACTAAAATTGGTAGATGTTGGAATTGTTCCCAAATCATCTTGACCATTCCATCCTAATGCAAACTCGAGGTCCTCACCTTGTTGCTCGATTGGTTCATTATCGTCTTTGTCACAACTAACAAAAAGGCTTATTTGTAATACAAGAATAACGTAAAGGATTAAATTATTTTTTTTCATGATAATTGATTTAATAGTTCATATTATACTTACATCGGAAACTATTAAATAAGTCATCAATAAAAATTGATATTTAAAAAAATGACATAAAAAAATCCGGTATAAAACCGGATCTTTAGAAATCTATATTTTGTTTTTCTCTAATCTGCCAAAAAGCAGATCAGAAGTTATTTAGCGATATTAACCGCTCTTGTTTCTCTAATTACAGTAACCTTTACTTGTCCAGGATACGTCATATCTGTTTGGATTTTTTGCGAAATCTCAAATGACAAATTAGCAGCTTGTTCATCTGTCACCTTTTCACTTTCAACCATCACACGTAATTCACGTCCTGCTTGAATAGCATAAGCTTTATTAACTCCATTAAATCCGAAGGCTACTTCTTCAAGATCTTTAAGACGTTGGATGTAAGAATCTAATACTTGACGTCTTGCTCCTGGTCTTGCTCCAGATATAGCATCACATACTTGAACAATTGGTGCTAATAAGGTAGTCATCTCAATTTCATCATGGTGAGCTCCAATGGCATTACAAACTTCTGGCTTTTCACCATGTTTTTCTGCCCATTGCATCCCAAGTATTGCGTGTGGAGTTTCCATATCTGCTTCAGATGATGGTACTTTTCCAATATCATGTAAAAGACCTGCTCGTTTTGCAAGTTTAGGATTTAAACCTAATTCTGCAGCCATCACACCACAAAGTTTAGCAACTTCACGAGAGTGTTGTAGTAAATTTTGACCGTAAGACGAACGATACTTCATACGTCCAATCATTTTAATTAATTCTGGATGTAAACCATGAATTCCTAAATCGATTACGGTACGTTTACCTACTTCTACAATTTCTTGTTCAATTTGCTTCTGAGTTTTATTGACGATTTCTTCAATACGTGCTGGATGTATTCTTCCGTCTGTAACTAATTTATGTAAAGATAAACGTGCAATTTCACGTCTCACAGAATCAAAACAAGATAAAATAATCGCCTCTGGAGTATCATCTACAATAATCTCAACTCCTGTTGCTGCTTCAATAGCACGAATATTTCGTCCTTCTCGACCAATGATTCTACCTTTAACGTCATCAGATTCAATATTAAAAACTGACACACAATTATCTATGGCTTCTTCCGTACCAATTCGTTGTATCGTATTAATTATTATTTTTTTAGCGTCTTGTTGTGCAGTAAGCTTCGCTTCTTCCATTGTATTTTGGATGTAGCCCATTGCATCAGTTTTAGCTTCGCTTTTCAAAGATTCAACCAATTGAGCTTTAGCATCTTCTGCAGATAATCCAGAAATAACTTCAAGTTGCCTAATTTGACTCTTATGTGCTTTCTCTACTTCGTCTTTTTTCTTCTCTAAGAATTCTAAACGAAAATCATAATCCTTAATTTTATCTTCTAGTGATTGATTCGTTTTTTTACTTTTTGCTAATTCACTAGATATTTGAGATTCTTTATCTCTAGTACGCTTTTCAGATTCAGCAATTTTCTTATCGCGAGATAAGATCACTTTTTCATGCTCTGCTTTTAATTCTAAAAATTTCTCTTTTGCTTGGAGCATTTTATCTTTTTTTATAGATTCTCCATCATTCTTAGCTTGTTTTAATATTGAATTAGCTTCTGTTTGAGCATTTTTTATAAGCTTTGACGCATTACTCTTCTCTAATGATTTGGCAATGATATATCCTATTATTAGGCCAAGTACCACTCCTCCAACAATCATTAAAATTGTATTCGTATCCATGTTTAGTTAGTTTTTTGTTATTGGTAATATCAATCTTCATATAAATCTCATAACCCAAAAGTTATGACATAAAAAAAAGCCTACACTAGTTCTGGTTTTGTATAAACTCCTTAAAAAACAAGTTTAGGGCTAACAAGCTGATCAAAAATCTGTCTAAACACCGAAACGAGTTCGATACTAACAGCTCGATTTTACAACTTAAACTCACCCTTTTTAAAGAATTGATCGTTGAGTTTATCAAAAAATATCACTAATGTAGGCAGTAACCTATTATTTATTTAAAAGAACTTAAGCACTTAAATGTTTTTGAAGTAATTGATCTAAAGCAATAAGCTTTTCTTCAATGTCTTCACTAACACTAGCTTTATCTATTGTTTTCTGCTCTACTTGAGATGCAAATTGTAAAGCACACATGGCTAATACATCTTGTTTATCTCTTACAGAGTAGTTTTGCTCAAATTGACTTATCATGGCTTCTATCTTTTTAGCTGCTTTACGTAATCCTTCTTCTTGACTAGGTGCAATAGTTAAAGGATACACTCTGTTTGCTATAGATAGCTTTATTTTAAGCTGTTCTGCCATTAAAATTGATTAACATTATTCAGATAGTTGAGCAATACAATGATCAATGTCTCTTATTAATGTATTTATTTTGAGCTTTGTTTCTCGATTATTTTCGTCACTGCCCAGTAAAGAGTTTGCCATTTTGAGTGCTTCATGTTTTTCAATCCAAGAACTTAATTCTTCTTGTTGTTGAATATTTTTCTGTTGCTGAATTGCTAATTCTTCAGAAATCTTAGCATTTGTTTGCTTTAAAACTTCCAGTTTATGCAAAACCTTGCTTATTTTATTCTCTAAAGAATCTACAACATCTTCAATTTTACTCATTTACAAATTTCAATACTGATGTAACAAAGTTAACATACTAACTGAAAAATAACAATAGTTTTTCTGTTAATTTTCAAATAAGTATTACTTTATTAGTGATAATGGCTTATTGTAAACTAGTTACTCAAAAACTTTAAGTCCTTTTTGTAAGTTTTTGTTTGTTATTTTTACTTTTTTACTGATATTCACTGCCAATAACAGAACACATAGCATGTAGAATATTTTCTATATTAAATTAAAATCAATATTTTTACGTTAATCAATT
Organism: Psychroserpens sp. AS72; assembly: GCF_038900375.1. Lineage (NCBI taxonomy): Bacteria > Pseudomonadati > Bacteroidota > Flavobacteriia > Flavobacteriales > Flavobacteriaceae > Psychroserpens > Psychroserpens sp. AS72. Next base: position 250,199 of record NZ_JBBMRC010000003.1, read on the forward strand.
AACGTAATCCATTATAATTATGAAATACATTTTAGCTTTCATTTTTTTCTCTCAATTTGCTTTTAGCCAATCCCCTTATCCGCAGGATTATTTTAGAAGCCCATTAGATGTCACAGTAGTTCTATCTGGTACTTTTGCTGAGCTTAGATCAAATCATTTTCATTCTGGTTTAGATATTAAAACACAACAGCGTACTGGTTTAAATGTCTATGGAGTAGCAGAAGGTTATGTGAGTAGAATTAAAGTATCTCATTATGGCTACGGAAAAGCGCTATACATCACCCATCCTAACGGTTACGTGAGTGTTTATGCTCATTTGAGTAAATTCTCACCACGAATTCAAAAATATATCAAAGCATGTCAATACGATAAAGAAAGCTATGAAGTAGAAGTATTTCCTTCGCCTGATGAATTGCCAATTTCCGCAGATGAGATTGTAGCATTTTCAGGAAATAGCGGAAGTTCTGGAGGACCACATTTACATTTTGAAATAAGAGACAATGAAGAACGACCAATCAACCCAATGCTTTTTGGATTAGATGTAAAAGACACTAAAGCACCTTTTTTAACAGCAGTTTATGCCTACCCAAAAGACAAAACAGCTCATGTTAATGAGATTAAAAAAAGAACTGAACTGCGTTTAATCCCAAACAAAAACGGAGATTATACAACAGAACCTATTGAAGCTTTAGGTGATATTGGTTTTGGCATCGTAAGCTACGATCAACAAGATATGGCGTACAACAAAAATGGTTTGAGTAATATTCAAAGTTTTTATAATGGTAATAAAACCTTTGAGATGGATTTTAAACGTTTTAGTTTTGATGAATCTAAACATATCAACCGCTTTATTGATTACGAAGTATTTAAAGAAAAAAAATCTAGAATTCAAAAGCTTTTTGTACAATCTGGTAACACATTGAGTATGTTAAAAGATGTTGATGCTAATGGATACATAACTGTAGAAGATAGCACTAACACAGTTTACAAAGTAAGATTAAGAGATTTTAAGGGCAATGAATCCTGGTTAACAATTCCTGTAAAAGGAAAACCTGCTAAAGAAATTCTAGAAGCTCCAGAATTAAAACCTAACACCTATATTATAGCCAATCAGTTTAATGAATTAGACCAAGGTAATGTGTCTGTTTATTTTCCGAAGGATACATTCTACGAAGATTTCCATATAGATTTTAGTGTTTTAAACGATACGCTAAAACTCCATAAAAACACAGTACCTTTAATGAAAAGTTACACCATAAAATTTGATATCAAAAATTATGTTGAAGATGACAAAGACAAATTATTTATAGCCAATTTATACGGTTATTACCAAAAACCGAGTTATATAAGTACAAAACGATTAGGAGACATGCTATCTGCAAGAACTAAATCGCTAGGAACATTCACTTTAGCTAGTGACACAGTTAGTCCAACTATAAAGCCTGTTAATTTTCAAGATGGCAAATGGTTGAGTAAATTAACTCATTTAAAAGTAAAAATAGAAGATGATTTATCTGGAATAAGTAATTACAGAGCAACCATTAATGGCAAATGGATTTTAATGGAGTACGATTACAAGAGAGATACATTAACCTATGATTTTGACGACAATATAAATACAGAAACCGAAAACAATCTAAAAATAATTGTAACCGATAATGTTGGAAATAATACTACATTTGAATCTACATTTTTTAGGAAATAAAAAAACAACCTTTTGAAGCTATACATCACACTACTTATTGCCTTTATTGGCTTTTCTTACTTCGGAAATTCGCAAACTGCAACCATTAGAGGTGTCATTCTTGATGATGCTAATAAACCAATCTCAGCAGTAAGCATTAAAGCTGGTAGCGACGGTACAACCACCAATGACAACGGATTTTTTATTTTAAAAATTCCAGCAAACAAAGACATAACTATTGAATTTACACATATAGGACATAAACGAGTTGAGGCAAAATTCAATTTAAAAAACGGTCAGGAGATAGAGTTCAATCCTGTGATGAGTGTTGAGATTGAACAAATAGCAGCAGTAGTCATTAATACAAATACGCGACAAAAAGTAGATGGAGTTGTCACTATTACTCCAGAAATCATTAGAACCGTAAAAGGCGCTCAACCAGGTGTTGAGAATTTATTAAAAACGCTTCCAGGTGTAAATATATCAAATGAATTGAGTACGCAATACTCTGTTCGTGGAGGGAATTTTGACGAAAATCTTGTGTATGTGAATGAAATTGAAATTTACAGACCGTTTTTAATTCGTTCTGGTCAACAGGAAGGCTTGAGTTTTGTCAATACAGATTTGGTTCAAAATGTGGATTTCTCTGCTGGTGGATTTCAGGCTAAATATGGAGATAAATTGTCTTCTGTTTTAGATATTACATATCGTAATCCTAACAGTTTTGGGATTCGCGCGGATGCAAGTTTATTAGGTGGAAGCATTGCTGCCGAAGCTGTGAGTAAGGATTCTAAATTATCAGGTATTATTGGTTTACGCTACAGAGATAATAGTTTGTTGTTGAATTCGCTGGAGACTGAAACCAATGTAAGGCCTGTTTTTGCTGATGCTCAAACGTACTTAACGTATAAATTTAGTGATAAATTTCATCTTAATTTCCTCGGAAATATCTCACTCAACAAATATACGTTTCAACCAAAAAATCGTCAAACTAACTTTGGAACACTAGATGAACCTGTTGCGCTTTTAGTGAATTATGACGGACAAGAACAAGATCAATACCTTACTAATTTTGGTGCTTTTAAAGCCAGTTATTTCGCAACAGAAGACTTTACACTTAAATTAATTGCTTCTGCATATCACACTACTGAAGAAGAATATTTTGACATTTTAGCGCGCTATAGACTTGGAGAAGTAAACAGTAATATTGGTGATGAGAATTTGGGTGAAGTAGAATTTTCCGAAGGTATTGGATCTCAGCTTACACATGCTCGTAATGATTTGGATGCATTGATTTTTAATCTAGAACATAAAGGTGATTATAAAATTGATGATGAAACCACATTAGAATGGTCTGTTAAATATACGCATGAAGATATACGCGATCGTCAAGTAGAATGGGAAGTTATTGATAGTGCAGGATTTTCGGTACGACCTCCTATTTTTGATGTTTCTAATAATCAACCTTACGAGCCTTTTGAAGGTCCTTTGGTCGCTTTTCAAAATGTAAGAGCGACAAATGCTGTTCAAATTGATAGATTTCAAGCTTATGCTCAATGGAGCAAACGTACAATGCTTGGCAACAACGAAGTATTTTATAATGCTGGTGTGAGAGTTCATAATTGGACTGTAAATAGCGATGTGCCAAATCAGGATGGTGTGTCTTCATCTACACAGACAGTTTTTAGTCCGAGAGCACAATTTGCTATAAAACCAGATTGGGAAAAGGATATGTTGTTTAGAGTTGCAGGTGGTATATATTACCAACCGCCTTTTTATCGTGAGTTGAGAGATTCTTCAGGAACAGTACAACCAGATGTGAAAGCGCAAAAGTCGTTTCATTTGGTAGTAGGAAATGAATATAGTTTCAAAATTTGGGATCGTCCATTTAAGCTCGTTTCCGAAGCCTATTATAAAGGAATGACTGATGTAAATCCTTATACCCTTGAAAATGTAAGAATTCGTTATAGAGCAAAAAACAACGCAACAGCCTATGCTTATGGTGTTGACTTTCGTTTAAATGGAGAATTTGTTCCAGGTACAGAAAGCTGGTTTAGTTTTGGGTATTTAAAAACTGAAGAAAATATTGAAGATCGAGGTTATATTGCAAGACCAACAGATCAACGATTGAAATTTGGGATTTTATTTCAGGATTATGTGCCAAATATTCCAGATCTTAAAATGTATTTAAACTTGGTGTACAACACTGGAGTTCCTGGAGGTTCACCTAGTTATGCAGATCCTTATGATTTTCAAACACGATTACGTGATTACAGACGAGCAGATTTAGGGATTTCTTATGTTCTTGTAGATCACAACAAAGTGTATACTTCTAAATGGAAACAGAAATTTAAAGAATTATCTTTAGGTGTGGAGATTTTTAATATGTTTAATGCACAAAATACGATAACCAATACTTGGGTAAGAGATGTGTATAGCAAGCGTCAATTTGCGATTCCTAACTTTTTAACACCTCGTGTTTTTAATGTGAGATTGAGCGCTAAGTTTTAGATGAAAAAGCTAATATTTCTTTTTAGTTTATTTCTTTTTGTGTTATCCACTTCTGCGCAACCTAACTCATTAAAAAAATCTATTGACGAATTAAATACATATTTAAGTGTTTATGACTCGCTTAGTTCACATGGCGAACATTATTATACACCAAAACTTCTAAAGTTAACTCATCAAGATCTGATTAAAGAATTTGGAGAGCCTTTAAAACACATTGATTCTCTTGAAACCTTTGAATCCATTGGGATTATTCAAAGTAAAATTGATAAATTATTGCGACAAGTTTTAATTCATGAAAAAGCAAATACATTTGATTTTAAAAATTCATTTCACGAAAATTTGAGTGTTGTGGTATCTGATGATAATAAGCTTTTTAATTTCTCAATAGATGGCAAGTCTGGCGGATCATATCAGAGTCGAATATCTTGGATATATTACTTAAACGAAAGTATATTTAATGAATATCCTGTTCATGACATTTGGGATTTTAGAGAACAGGAAACACCTACAATTTTTGAAGGTAATGGCTATTTCAAGATAGATACTTTTACAGCGTTAAATTCTGTTTATTATTTGCTACATGGAAGCGTAAGAACTTGTGGTGCTTGCTACGTGGATTATGTCACTTTGGTACATTTTGATAAAGGCGATTTTGAATTAGATTTTGAATATGCTATAGACTCAAGAGATTACGACGAGAAAATAGTCTTTGACAAAGACTCTAAAACGCTTACTATACAATATGTTACAGATGATCTTTCTGAAGATTGTTTTTGTTCAAATGAAGAATATCAAACCTATTGGACTGATGGAAAAACAAAGGATGAATTATTTAACGATGATGAGACATTAAAAGAACAATCATGTAGTTGTATATTCAAATTTAATGGTAAAACTTTTGAGCTCACAAATCGTAATGCCGAATTTTTAAAAACAAAAGATTAATCTTCAACAAACTCCTTTAAAACATCAATCAAATAATCCACTTCGTCTTTAGTGTTATAATGACTAAATGAAAAACGAACAGATGGTTTTTGTAAATCGTTTTCGCTTAATATCTCAGTAAGCACGTGTGAGTTTTGAGAACTTCCACTTTGACAAGCACTTCCCTTTGAACACGCAATACCCTTTAAATCTAATTGAAAATGTAGCATATTTGCTTTCGCTTCGGAAATTGGCAAACACACATTTATTAACGTGTAAGTACTTTTCTCCATATCACCAGATTGACCGTTAAAGCTAACATTTGGAAACACAGATTGTAATCGGTCAATACAATACCATTTTATGGCTTTGATGTGTTGACTTTCGGTTTCTAGATTTTTGTATGACATGGCTAAAGCTTCATCCATACCAACGATATTGTGAATAGATTCTGTTCCAGCTCGTAAGCCTCGCTCCTGCTCTCCTCCAAAGATTGTCGCTCTGAGTCCGCTATTTTTCCGAAGAAAAACAAATCCTACACCTTTTGGTCCATGAAATTTATGTGCACTTGCTGCGAGATAATCAATTGGAATGTCCTGCAAATCTAATTTATAGTGTCCAACAGATTGAACCGTGTCACTATGAAAAAGAGCATTATTTGATTTGCATAAATTTGCAACTTTTTTGAGTTCTAAAGTATTACCAATCTCATTATTAATATGCATCAACGTCACAAGTTGCTTTGCGTCTTTTTGCAATAGTGATTCTAACTGCAATAAATCAATATCACCATTGGCATTTACATCCAAATACGTAACATCAATATCATACTCAACTTTAAGTTGATCTATAGCATGAAGAATGGCGTGATGCTCAATTTTTGTTGTAATTATTTCTGTAACACCTAAATCTCTTACAGCACTTCTCAGTACCAAGTTATCTGCTTCTGTACCACCAGATGTGAATACTATTTCGGCTGCTGACACATTAAAATGTGATGCAATACGTTTTCTAGATAATTCAATTAAAGATTTAGATTGCCTACCGTAACTATGTGTAGACGATGGGTTTCCGAAATTTAACCTCATGACTTCACTCATTTTATCAATGACGTTATCACGAATTGAAGTTGTTGCAGCATTATCAAAATAAACAGTTTTCATACCTCACCTAATTGTCCTGCAAAGATGCAACATTATGAGCATTTTTAAAACAATCATCCTATGCTATCAAAATTATTTGTTAATCCCAACAGTTAAACTCTCAAATCTTTTATTTTTGTTTAAAAATACTACGATGCGTAATTTATTATATCTCTTTTTAATTGGATTGGTTGCTTTATCTTGTGATGATGGTGATGTGTTTGAGGTGACATTAGATTTTGATGATGTTGCATTAGAAACTTGTGGAAGTTTGGTTTTTTATAAAGCTAAAGACAGTCCTCCAGAAACATTATCAATTCAATTAAACAATAGAACTTTTGAAGAAATGTTAGACGTTGATGATGACAATATATTTACTCAAACATTTGAGTTTTCCTCAAGCTCAAATTCTTTTAATTACAGAACTTATGCAAGTGAGCCAGATAACGTGTTTTGTAATGATATTCCTCCTGCAGATTTAGATATTCTAACAGATGCTGAAAGTGATTCAGGTCGAGCTATCTTGACCACTATATTAGTTGAGGATGACGATGATGGTATTCCTGCCGAACTTGAAGATATCAATCAAAATGGCGACTTAGAAGATGATGATACAGATAATGATGGTATCCCAAATTATCTTGATGTAGATGATGATGGTGATAATGTTTACACAGCTTCTGAAGGTGTAAATTATACAACAGCAGATGGTCTAACTAATGCTTTAGATACTGATAATGATGGTATTCCTAATTACTTAGATAATGATGATGATGGCGATTTGGTTTTAACTAGAAATGAAGAAAATTTTACACCAGATAACAATCCTCAAAACGACGTAACAGATCCTAACGTTGGAGCCGATTATTTAAATATTGATGTAAGTACTACTGTAGAAGCAACAGAGTATAGAGTACATGTTATTAAGCAGACCTATACGACTTCTATAGAAATAGAAAGTATACAGCTTCCAAACTTAACTCAGGATAATTTTAGTTTTGGAGAAATAATCACAACAGATACTAGAACTGGTGCACCAGTATTCAACTAATCTTTGACATTTTTATAAATGTATACCTCAGTAGCACCTAAACCATATTTTTGGTAATCTGCTTCGTAAAATTTCACATTATCATAACGACCAAAAAGATAATCTAATTCGGCTTTAAGCACACCTTCACCTACACCATGTATAAACACTACTTTTTGTATGCGTTTTTTAATAGCAAATTCTAACTTATACCTTGCAGTATCTAATTGAAGATTAAGCATTTCATAATTACTCATATGCTTATTAGATGTTGTGATTTGATGAATATGCAAATCGACTTCCATTGCAGGTAGTGTACGATCTTTTGGTTTTACTTTTATAGATTTATGCTTGTGCGAGGTTTCCTTTTCGTTAATAACGCTTTTAACATCAATATCTGTGAACAATTGAGACGTTAAGGACTTGGTTTTTATGACTTCGGAAGACAAGAACTCCATATCAAAGCCATCATCTGTTTCAATAACAATCGTCTCTCCTACTATTTTAGAAATAACACCATTAATATCTTCATCTAAAACGGAAACAGAATCACCTATTTTAAATTTCATTATACATTATTTTGATGTTCATCCTCTTGATCTTTCTTGCTAGGAATATTTCTAGAAATACTATACACTCCTAGCATCAAAATTACGATTCCAGCGATAAGAATAAATTGGTTTTGATCTGCTTTGGCTTGTGCATAAATTGCTATAAATCCGCCAATTATAATTAAAATATAACTGATTTTTCTACTCATAGGTTAAAGTTAACGAAGAAATTTCACGATTCATCGAAATTACTTATAATATTCAAATATCTAAAATAACTTGTAGGAAATTATCATTATTTTTATTTAAACTAATCTATTCAAAATGAAAAAGTTAATCTACCTCAAACAAATTATGTTATTTTTTGCACTAGTAAATTTCAATTTATTTCATGCACAAGTTGGTGTAGGTACTACTACTCCAGCTTATACTTTTGAAGTTGTCAATAATGGCAATATTGGAGCTACTGCATTAGCAGTTAGTGCAAATTCAGGTACTGATGGAGTAGCACTTGGTGCATATAATGAATCAGATGCAAATGCATACAATCCTATAGAAGGAGTTACTTTTTATGAAGGAACTGCTTTTACACCTGCTGGTGTTTTTGGATTAGGAATTTATGGTGGAGCTGGAAATTATAATACTATAGGTGTTTATGGATCGAGTAACGAATGGCAAGGAACTGGAATTATAGGTACACGCTTTAATAGTGGTGGTGGAAATACAGGATGGGGAGGACAGTTTTATAATGATTTAGGATACACAGGCTTTTTTGGTGCTATTTCAGATGTTCGAACAAAAAAAGATATATCTCCAATAAATAATGCCATAAGCATCATAAATAAATTAAACCCAGTTACATATTTTTTTGATTTAGACAAATACCCAAGTATGGGATTAAATGAAGAATTGGAATATGGCTTTATTGCTCAGGAAGTTAGAGAGACCCTTCCTGAAATTACTCGAATTAAGAATTTTAATACTCAAGCGTCAGTAAAACTAAAAGCTAATCAAGGTATTGAGAATAAAAATGAAACTTTTGTGGCAATAGATTACACAAGAATTATACCTATATTAACAAAAGCTGTTCAAGAACAACAAACTATCATCATCAATCAAAATTCAAAAATTCAAGACCTAGAAGCTAAATTATTACTTTTAGAATCTAAAGTGAATGATATTATTGAGAGTCAAAACTAGTTAATCAATTAATTCCTCCATTATGAAAAAATTGTACGCCCTCACAATAATAATTTTAATAACGTCTTTTAGTTTTGCACAATTAACAGTTCGCAACAATGCTTATATTTTTGTTGATGGTGCAGGTTTTAATGATATATCTGGCGCTACTCCTCTATTTGTTACTGATGAGATTAACTTAATTGAAGCCACTAGTAAGATCTATTTACGTAACGAAGCACAGTTAATTCAGGGTAATACGGTTTCAACAAATTCTGGTATTGGTGAACTTAGTGTTTACCAAACTGGAACTGCAAATACATTTGCCTATAATTATTGGTGTTCTCCAATTGGAAACAACTCAGCCTCTTCAGGTAATGAAGCTAGTAGAGTTGATTTAATTGATGGATCAACAGGATTAATTTCTAGTAATGACGCTCTTTTCACAACAGGTTATGATGGTACTGCTTCTCCATTAACTATTTCTAGTAGATGGTTATACTCTTATGTCGTCTCAGATTTATATGCAGATTGGATTGTATTAAACTCAAACTCTCCAATCCAAACAGGTTTAGGTTTTACTATGAAAGGAATTGGTGGTGGAGGCCAATTATATGATTTTAGAGGTAAACCAAATAACGGAACGATAACCAATAGTGTTTTAGCAGATAACTTTACTTTAATTGGTAACCCATATCCTTCTGCAATTGATGCATTACTTTTAATTCACGATCCTCAGAATACAAATATTGCTGTATCTCCTGGACTTCCTGAATATGCTCCAACAACAACTGGTGTATTATATTATTGGGAACAAACACCAACAACTCATACTACAGCAGATTATGTAGGTGGTTATGGTGCTTATACAATTTCAGCTGGAGGCGTAGAGACTTTTTCGTTTCCTACATTTTACGGTTATGATGATCAAGGTAATGCGGTACCTACACCTCCAGGACCTGGTCCATCTAAAGTAGCCAGACGTTATATTCCTATTGGTCAAGGATTTATGGTTGAAGGTGCAGCTGGCTCTGGGTCTAATTTAATATATGTTAAAAATGAGCATCGCGTATTTGCAAAAGAATCAAGTGGTAATAGTGTTTTCTTTAGAAATGATAATGAAAACGAAGCTAATTTAGATATACCAGTAACTCAGTATAACGAGTTAGGATTAAATATAGTGCCTAGTGATTTTAAACGTTTTAGATTAAATATCAATTTTAATCAAGATTTCACTAGACAATTAGTGCAAAATTTCCATAATACAGCAACAGACGGTTTTGATTATGGTTTAGAAGCACCAAGCTCTGATGATTCTCCAACAGATGCATCATGGACACAAGACGATGAAGACTATGTAATTCAAGCACATGCATTTGATATCGAAAAAAGAATACCTGTTGTTATTAAAGCTGAAAACCAACAACCCATAGAATTTAGCATCTTTGATGTTCAAAATTTTGACACCTCTCAACCCATCTATGTTCATGATATCGAAAACGAAATCTATGTAGATTTAAGAGAACAAAATTATAACATCAATCTTCCTGCTGGCAATTTTACAAACCGATTTGAAATCACATTCCAAACTTCAGAAACACTTGATGTTAATGAAATTACTGATGAAGATTTTCAAGTATTTCAAAACACTAAAAATTCAGAGTTAACAGTTTTAAACCCAAATAGTTTAGATATTAAATCTGTCACACTTTTTGACGTATCAGGTAAATTAGTATTAGATTCTGAAAACTTAGGTACTGAAAATGAATTTCGTTTTTCTACTAAATCATTTAGTCAAGGTGTTTATGTAGCTACAGTTACCGTTGATAATAACCAAGCTATCTCTAAAAAGGTTGTAATCAAAAACTAGTCGTTAGATAATTATTTTGCTACTTTTGTGAGACTTATATCAAACTATATGATGTCTCCTGAAGACTACATGCTTCCTTGTATTAATAAAAAAATCTTAGGCTTTGAGTGTATGGGTTGTGGTGGTCAACGTGCACTATCTTTACTATATCATGGAGAATTTATTGCAGCATTTAAAATGTATCCAGCAATTTATCCATTAATTATACTGTTTCTTTTTATAGGTTTAAATTTTTTCTTTAAATTTAAAAATGGTAGTAGAATTATAAGTATTTTGGCTATCATATCTATCGTAATGATATTAACTAACTTTATTCTAAAACTAATCAATTAAATTTTACAAATGGAAAATCAAAAATTACCTAATGCAACCATAAGTATGGTTCTTGCAATTTTATCATTCATCGGCTGTTGTTGTACAAACGGTATTGGCGGACTAGTATTATCTGGTGTTGCTTTATTTCTAGTTAAAAAAGATGAAAAAACGTATGCTGAAAACCCAGAATTATATAGTAACTTTCAACAAGTTAAAACAGCAAAAATCATTGCTATTATTGGCTTAGTATTAAGTGCTATTATTGTTTTAGTGTTAATATATTTATTGGCAACAGGTCAATATGAAGAAATGACACAACAGTACATGAACATGATTGAAGACATGCAACAGCAACAAAATCAATAGTACTTAAAAGGTACTTAACAAAAAAAACCTCAATAGAAATATTGAGGTTTTTTATTTTGATGTACTTCGGAAATTTTAAGTTTCAAACTGCTTTAACGTTTTTACAATGATAGATACACAATCTAACAATTGCTCTTTAGTCATTACTAAAGGTGGTGCAAAACGAATAATGTTTCCGTGAGTTGGTTTTGCTAACAATCCGTTGTCACGTAATGCCATACAAATATTCCAAGCTGTATCACTATCTTCATCGTCATTAATGACAATAGCATTTAACAAACCTTTACCTCTTACAAGGTTTACAATAGGACTTGTTTCAATATATTTTTGCAATTCACTTCTAAACAATTCTCCTAATTGAAAAGCTTGCTCTGCCAAATCTTCGTCTCTAACCACTTCTAAAGCTGCTATTGCAACTGCTGCTGCAATTGGATTTCCTCCAAAAGTACTTCCATGATTTCCTGGTCTAATTACATTCATAATTGGATCGTTAGCTAAAACTGCACTTACAGGATAAGCACCTCCAGATAGAGCTTTACCAAGAATCAAAATATCTGGTTTTACTTCTGGTGTACCAGAGCAATTTTTATCTGAGCAACTACAATTTCCGCAGGTAGCCAATAAACGACCTGTTCTTGCGATTCCTGTTTGTACTTCATCTGCAATAAACAAAACATTATGTTGTTCACACAGCGCTTTTGCTTTTGCTAAATACCCTTCGCTAGGCACGTAAACTCCAGCTTCACCTTGAATAGGCTCAACCAAGAATCCAGCAACATTCTTATTATTTTCTAAAGCATCTTCTAACGCTTTTAGATTATCATATTCAATTTTTATAAATCCGTCAGTATATGGTCCAAAGTTTTTTCTGGCAACAGGATCATTACTAAACGAGATAATTGTTGTTGTTCTTCCGTGGAAATTATTCTCACACACGATGATTTCAGCTTTATTCTCATCAATACCTTTAACTTCATAAGCCCATTTTCTACAAATTTTCAAAGCTGTCTCAACGGCTTCGGCTCCTGTATTCATTGGTAATAATTTGTCAAAGTTGAAATACTCAGATGCATATTTCTCATACTTCCCAAGCACATCATTATAAAATGCTCTTGACGTTAAGCTCAAAGTTTGCGCTTGCTTTGTCATTGCATCCACGATTTTAGGATGACAATGCCCTTGATTGACAGCAGAATAAGCAGATAGGAAGTCATAATACTTCTTACCTTCTACATCCCAAACAAACACACCTTCTCCTCTACTCAGTACTACTGGAAGTGGATGGTAATTGTGTGCACCATACTTGTTTTCTAAATCTATCGCTTGTTGCGAAGTTAATTGGTCTAAAACAGCCATTTTAATTTTGTTTTAAATTAATAAAATAACCATTCCTTCATCACCTTTATTCTTTCAGAGAAGCTGAAAAAGCAGCGTGGGAGAGAAATCATCCCTAGACTCGCAAATTAAGAAATTATAATTGCTATGAAAAATGAAAACCATAATTATGTGTCTTTTTAAAGAATTGTGTGTCCTATTTATAATTAACATAAACTAACACACTTTTAACTATGGACTATTTACTACAACTTTTAGACAAACTTACTGCATCCTTTGGAGATAACCTCTCAAGCGTAATTAGTGCAATTTTAATCATTATTATTGGATGGTTTATTGCTGGGTTTTTAAAACGAATAATCTCAAAACTTATTAAAAAAACAGGTGTAGATGATAAGCTAAAAAACAATAAAATAAATATTTCATCATTTGTAGGGAAGCTTTTATATTTCTTAGTTATGATTTTCGTATTTATGTTAGCCTTAGAAAAACTAGGATTAACCGATGTACTTGAACCGTTAAAGAACTTACTCAATGGGTTTACAAATTACATCCCAAATATTATTGGAGCAGGTTTAGTTGCCTATATTGGTTATATGCTTGCTACTATTGTATCTCAACTTGTAGAATTATCTGGAGATACCATCAATAAATTAGTGCCTAAATATAAATTACCCGAAAACATTGATCTCGTTAAAGTATTAAAGAAGGTTGTTTTTATCTTCATTTTTATTCCTTTATTAATATCTGCTTTTCATATTTTAGATATGAGAGCAATTTCTGATCCAGCAACAAGTATGCTTACATCATTCTTTGAAGCGATTCCTAAAATAGTTGTAGCTACTATAATTATCATCATATTTGTTTTTGTTGGAAAATTTGTATCACAACTATTAAAAGATTTATTAGATAATTTAAACCTAAACAGTTTAGCTGATAAAATGAATATTTCAGAATATATAGGAACTAAAAACATAGCGTCACTTATTTCAAAGATAGCTTACGCATTCATCGTTATTTTTGGAATGCTTACCGCTTTTGAAAAATTAGAATTCACACAACTCACAAATATATTAGATACTGTTATTGCATATGCAGGTAAAATTATATTTGGTATTGCTATTGTTGGTATTGGATTACTTGTTGCTAACTTATTTACTAAAGCTTTAAATAGTAAAAACAATCCGTTTGTAGTATCTATTGTTAAGATTAGTATTATCGCTATTTTCTTAGCTATTGGGTTACGTTCAATGGGAATTGCAGATGAGATAGTAAACCTAGCATTTGGGATTACTTTAGGAACAGTAGCATTAACTATTGTACTATCATTTGGTTTAGGTGGACGAGAAGCTGCTGGTAAACAGATGAGTAAAATTCTTGAAAAATTTAATACTAAATAATAGTATCTACTTCATTTTTAAAACTGCTTAGTTGTTAACTAAGCAGTTTTTTTATGTCTAATTTATAATTTACTTGCCATTGACGAGACTTGCAACTCCAAACGTTTCATCTCTCTAAGAATCGCATTTTTATCCATTTGCATCCAAGCAAAAATCTTTAGCATACTTACACCAATCAAGAACACAAGACTACCAATTCCCCATTTAAGTAATTCATGTGTCTCTGTTGTATCAAAAAAATTGACCACACAATAAATAAAGAGTCCAAAGAAAATTAGTGTCATAATATTCATAAGAATTACAATCCACTTGTTCTTACCTGTAAACAGACCACCTATCATTCCTAAAACATTTTGTTCTTCAAGCTTGTCATAGAACTTTGCTTCTTCTTGGGTTAATGTATCTTTAATTAATTGATCGATATCTTCCATATTAGTTTTCATAATTATTGTCTTTTAATATTAATTTCAGTTTTTCTCTGGCATGAAACAGTCTTGATTTTGCTGTCCCAACAGATATGTTTAATAAGTCACTTATTTCTTTTAACGAATAATCTTCAGTATAAAAAAGTCTCACAATGATTTGTTGGTGCATTGGCAACTGTTGTATTGCTTTTAAGAGTGCTTTTTTAAGCGCTGTGTCTTCTTTATAATCATCATCTACTGCGACTTGTATAGTCTCAATTTTAGTTTCCTGTTTTCGATCCTTACTTTGTTGTCGTAAAACATCCAATGATTTATTATAAACAATACGTAATGCCCAACTTTTAAAACTTGATGGTTTTTCTAATGTATGTAACTTATCCATTATAGTTTGCCAGCTCTCTTGCGCTATATCTTTTGATGCAGCTGCATCTTTAACCATAAAATAGGCCTTTTTACAAAATTCAAAATGCCATCGTTTCACTAAACTAGCTATTGCTTTTTGGTCTCCAGCCTGATAAGCTTCAACAAGCATAGCATCTATATGTTTATCTTTTTTCAATTAGGCTGTTTTAGTTTTAATTACATTACGTTTATAATAGCCTCTTAAACATATGACCCAAAAATTGTAGTTTGTGTTTTTCTTCTCTCCTACCTTTTCGGCAGGCAAGTCCGAAAAGTGATGCTCTACGTTATCAAAGGCATCTTCAATTAAAGCATCATGTAACCAGCGAATTACAAATATCCACAGCAGACTAGCTTTGCATGTTGTGTTCATGGTAATGTTATGAGATATTTCTGTAGTAACTTCGGAAATAGCTGAAACATTCAACTCATGCGTTCCATTAAAACCCACAGGCTTTGAGAATTTGAATTTAATATGATGTCCTGCTTCAAATCCAATAATGGTATAACGAATTCGTCCGTGACCTCCTTTATTCCCAATCTTTAATCCCTCTTTAAATCGCATTGCTGGCCAATGTTGTGAAGGCCAGATTTGATCTTCAGTTGTTGCTAAGGTTTTGAATAATTGAGACACCTTTTCTACAGGTTGTTGAATAATACGTTTATGATTATTTGTGACTCTCATACCTTAAAGACGTAGAAAAATAAAAAAGGTTCATTTATTTTTGATGTTTTTTAAAGATAATTCTATTTCCCTATAGTTTATCTATGATGATTATTATTTTTGCATTATGGCAAGAAGCAAAAACAAACGACAGATTTTCGAGAATATCGAAGTTATAGATGCAGGTGCAAAAGGAAAAACTATTGGTAAAGCACCAGATGGTCGCGTCATTTTTTTACCAAACGCTGTTCCTGGAGACGTTGTAGATGTGCAAACCTTTAAAAAACGAAAGTCTTATTTTGAAGGAAAAGCCATAAAATTCCATACACTATCTGATAAAAGAACTACACCTCAATGTGAACACTTTGGTGTTTGTGGTGGTTGCAAATGGCAGGATATGGATTATAAATATCAGTTAGAATACAAACAAAAAGAGGTGACTAATAATTTGGTTCGTCTTGGTCATTTAGAATTACCAGAGGTCACTCCAATTCTTGGTTCGGCAGAACAGTACTTCTATCGTAACAAAATGGAGTTCTCATTTAGTGATAGTCGTTGGTTAACAATAGAAGAAGTTCAAAGTGATGAAGATTTAGGTGATAGAAATGCCTTAGGGTTTCATATTCCTGGTATGTGGGACAAAATTCTAGATATCAATAAATGTTGGTTACAAGCAGATCCTTCAAATGCGATTAGAAATGCTGTTAAAGAATTTTCGGTTGAGAACGGATTAGAATTCTTCAATACCAGAAACCAAACAGGATTGCTTCGTACCATGATGATTCGTACTTCAACAACTGGAGATTTAATGGTGATGATTCAGTTTTTTAAAGAAGATAAGGAAAAACGTGAATTATTACTCGATTTTCTAGCTGGCACATTTCTGCAGATCACATCATTACAATATGTGATTAACGGAAAAGCAAACGATACCATATATGATCAAGATGTTATTCTTTATAAAGGAGACGATCATATTTTTGAGGAAATGGAAGGCCTACGATTTAAAATCAACGCTAAATCATTTTACCAAACCAATTCTCATCAAGCTTATGAATTGTATAAAATAACGAGAAACTTTGCCGATTTAAAAGGTGATGAACTTGTTTACGATTTATATACAGGAACAGGAACTATAGCACAATTTGTTGCCAAAAAAGCAAAATTCGTGGTTGGTGTAGAAGCTGTTCCGGATGCGATTATTGCAGCAAAAGAAAATGCACAATTAAATGGTATAGAAAACGTTGACTTCTTTGTTGGTGACATGAAAAACGTTTTTAATGATGAGTTTATTTCTCAAAACGGACAACCAGATGTGATTATTACAGATCCTCCACGTGACGGAATGCATAAAGATGTTGTTAATCAAATATTAAATATTGCGCCAGAAAAAATAGTTTATGTAAGTTGTAACAGTGCAACACAAGCAAGAGATTTAGCGTTATTAAAAGATGTATATAAAATCACTAAAACTCAGGCTGTTGATATGTTTCCGCAAACACATCATGTGGAAAATGTTGTGCTTTTAGAAAAACGATAAATAGTCAATGAAAAAATATTTTATTTTAATAAGCTTTGTAGTTATTGTTATTACAAGCATTACTTTTTTAGGTTGCGAGCGCGATGATATTTGTTCTGAAGCGACATCAACTACACCACATTTAATCATTAGATTTTATGATATAGACAATCCCAATAATCTAAAGCAGGTTAGA
Source organism: Psychroserpens sp. AS72 (assembly GCF_038900375.1). Classification (NCBI taxonomy): domain Bacteria; kingdom Pseudomonadati; phylum Bacteroidota; class Flavobacteriia; order Flavobacteriales; family Flavobacteriaceae; genus Psychroserpens; species Psychroserpens sp. AS72. Next base: position 267,712 of record NZ_JBBMRC010000003.1, read on the forward strand.
CAATTGGAAATTGTAGGATTAGATGAAAATGATATGCCATTGAGTGAAGACATATTAAGTAGAACTGAAACTGACTCCATAAATTTGCCTCTAAACTTTCAGGATCAGGATGTGATAACTACAACCCGATTTCAATTAGAAAAAAATGCAGATTATTCTGATGATGTTGATAGTGATGGTGAACAAGACTTAACTACAAGCTCAAATCCAGATATCATTTCTATAACATACACGCCAGAGTTTATTTATGTGTCAAGAGCTTGTGGTTATAAAAGTATTTTTAACCTAGATGAAACACAAGGCATCCAAAGAGATGGAAGTGCTCAAGGCGACGATGATACATGGATTACAAGTTTTGAAATAATTAATCAAACTATAGAAAATGAAAACGCAGCACAGATTATTATTTATCATTAATTTGATAATAGTGATGCTATTTTCTATAGCATCAAACGCTCAAATTGGAGATACAGAAAAACAAGCAGACACCTTAGTTTATAAGCAAAAATACGGACTACGATTAGGTGGAGACATTGGTAAAATAGCACGTTCTGTTATTGACAAAGAGTACACTGGTTTTGAGATTATTGGTGATTATAGATTAAGTAAAAAACTATATATCGCTGGAGAATTAGGTACAGAAGAACGTAGAATAGCTACAGATTTCTTAGACGTTACAGCAAAAGGAAGCTACTTTAAAGCAGGAATAGATTATAATACTTACACCAATTGGTTAGACATGCAAAATATGATCTATACTGGTTTTAGAGTTGGAGTGAGCACCTTTAGTCAGACTCAAAATCAATTTACCATTTATAACACAGATCAATATTGGAATAACCAATCTATAAACACTGATGCAATAGAATATAATGGCTTATCTGCAATATGGGCAGAATTAGTTATTGGTCTTAAAGCAGAATTGTTTACAAATTTGTACGCAGGACTTAATATTCAAATAAAAGCAATGGTATCCCAAGATCAACCTGTTGATTTTGAAAACTTGTACGTTCCTGGATTTAATAGAACCTATGATAGTGGTCGTTTCGGATTAGGTTTTGGCTACTCACTATCTTACTTAGTACCTATTTTTAAAAAGGATAAAAAAGTTGTTTTAGAAAAAGAAACAAATTAGTAGCTTAGTATTTTTTACTAATTTTAATTTGCTTTCCATCGGTTGGGTAATCTGTTCCTTTGATAGTTGCAATTGCTCTAAAATACATCGTATCTTTTACAGTTTTAAGCATTTGAATTCTTAAACCTCCACCTTCTTCGATTAATTTTTCTACTTCGGAAATATCTTCCTCAGGAGTTCCCTCTTTAATTGTTAAAACATAGTTGCAATCATCTGTCCAAGTAATATCTAAATCCATAAATACTTTAGCAGAAATAGATTCAAACTGACTTGTTTTGTTTCGTTTAAGTGTCGATTGAGGTACGATAGAATCTCCTGGAATTATAAAAGTTCCTGTTTTAAACTTTTTACATTTTAATTCTTGTCCGAAACTAATTGCACTAATCATTACTAATACAACAACACATACTATTTTTTTTATCATCATTTTAATCGTTATCATTATTCATATATTTTCCTTTCTTACTACCTTCATACATTACATATTTCACTAAACGCGCTTCTAATTTTGCATTTACTAAATGTATTTTTCTAGAAGGTCTCAAACCAACATGTTTTAAAGCTTCTAGATTTGAAGTTATAAACCAAGCATCTGTTCCAGGATATCCTTGTTTTAGAGTATCACCAATATTTTTGTAAAATTCCTCCATATTGATATCTAAACGTTCTCCATAAGGTGGATTAAAAACCATGTGCAATTTATTCTCACCAGCTTTTTGAGTTTTAAAGAAGTCTTCGTGCTGTATGCTTATGAATTCATCTAAATGCGCATTCTTTATGTTATCCTTTGCTTTAGCCACTGCACTAGGTGATTTATCATAACCATACATTTTATGATGAAAATCTCTTGTTTTACTAAGCAAAGACTCTTCTATTTTCTCAAATAACTCTACATCCCAATCTTCCCAACGTTCATAAGCAAACTCCTTACGCATTAAGTTTGGAGGAATATTACAAGCAATCATCGCAGCTTCTGCCAAAATGGTTCCACTACCACACATTGGATCCATAAAATCAGATTGACCATCCCAACCAGACAACATCACTAATCCTGCTGCCAAAACTTCATTTATTGGTGCAATATTTGTCGCTGTTTTATAACCTCGTTTATGTAAAGATTCTCCAGACGAATCAAAAGATATAGTACAAACTTGTCTATCAATATGCACATTAATCTTCAAATCTGGAAAACGTAAATCCACATTAGGTCGTTGCCCATCAGTTTCTCTAAATTTATCTACAATGGCATCTTTTGTTTTTTGAGCAACATATAAAGAATGAGTAAACGCTTTAGAATGAACAGTTGCATCAACCGCTAAAGTTCCCGTAGGTTTTAAATACGTATTCCAAGGCATTTTATAAACTTGATCGTAAAGGTCTTGCTCATTAGAAACCCTAAATGTTTTTATAGGCTTTAATATTTTAATGGCAGTACGAAGTGCTAAGTTAGCCTTATACATAAAACCCTTGTCTCCTTCAAAACTTACATTTCTAACGCCTTTTTTAACATGCATTGCGCCTAATTGTATGAGTTCTCTCTCTAATAACTCTTCAAAACCAAATAAGGTTTTGGCTACCATTTTATAATTATTCTCCATGCTCTACGACTAATCGTGTATTAGATTGCAAAAATAAAGTATTTTTGTGGTTTAGAAGATGAATTAAAGAGATTCCCACTTCTATAGAAAATGAATATGACAAAAGACACTCAACAATGGTATGCGTCGTGGTTTGACTCGCCGTTTTACCATATATTATATAAAGATCGAGATCATACCGAAGCGCAACACTTCATGGATAATCTCACTAACTATCTTAATATTCCTGAGCAAGGTGAAATCCTTGATTTAGCCTGCGGAAAAGGGAGACACTCAGTATATCTCAACAGTTTAGGGTATAATGTTACAGGTGTAGATTTATCCGAAAACAGCATTGCTTACGCTAAACAATTTGAAAATGAAACGCTTCAGTTTGAAGTTCATGACATGTGTAAACCGTATAAAAAGCAGTTTGATGCTGTTTTTAATTTATTTACAAGTTTTGGATATTTTGAAAACGAAGAAGATAATCTAAATACCATAAAAGCCATACATGCTAATTTAAATGACACAGGATTTGGAGTTATTGACTTTATGAATAGCGAATATGTGATAGACCAGCTCGTTTCCGAAGACACAAAAACAGTTGAGGGCATTGATTTTCATCAAAAAAGGAGTGTACAAAATGGTTATATTGTAAAAGATATTTCTTTTACTGTAGATGGTGAAGAGTATCAATTTCAAGAACGTGTTAGAGCATTTACATTAGAAGATTTTGAAGCACTTTTTGCAAAAGCAGGTGTGTATTTATTAGATGTTTTTGGAGATTATAAACTCAATAAATTTGTATCAAAAACATCAGAACGTTTAGTCATGATATTTAAATAATGCAATCGTATTTACTTCCCATATTAGCAGTAGGCATCGGTGTTTTGTTGGCATTTATTACCAAACAAAAAAAATCATTATACACCAAACTCCTACTCTCTTTTAGTGGTGCTTTTTTATTAGCACTCACACTTTTTGATTTATTACCAGAGGTCTATCATCATCTAGAAGCAAAAACCACAGGATTGTTTATCATGTGCGGAATTCTATTACAAATCATCTTAGAATTTTTCTCAAAAGGTGCTGAGCATGGTCACGTTCATATTCATAAAGACGAAACAATTTTCCCATGGATGTTGTTTATTAGTTTATGTTTACACAGTTTTTTAGAAGGGTTTCCAATCCATGAGCACAACGACATGGTTTATGGAGTCCTCATTCATAAAATCCCGATTGCAACATTAATCTCAGCGTTTTTGATGCAATCTAATTTTAGCAAGCTCCAAATAGCAAGTTTCTTAGTCGTATTTACATTTATGACACCTTTAGGAACTTATATTTCTAATGCTACGGAAATATCCACGGATCACCTCACCATGATCAATGCCATTGTTATTGGGATCTTTTTCCATATTTCTACGACGATACTTTTTGAAAGTAGCGAAGGTCATAAATTTAATTTGTCTAAGTTGATTGCTATTATACTTGGTGTTGGGATTGCTTATATTATATAATAGAAAAATAGATGAACGAATTAGCTCAAATCGGAAAGAAACGAACCATACTAATATCTATTAGCGTACTATTAATTTCCATACATACAATTTATTTTTATCACTCCATTCGTCCAGAAGTAGATGGTATGAAACTTTTACAACAAATAATAAGGTTTTTATTAACTGTAGGACTATTGTACGCTACTTATATTGGAAAAAAATGGGGACAAATCATAACTGTAATACTTTTTGGTTTAGCTATTGTAGGAGCAATAATTGGTTTCTTAAGCACTTTGGATGTACCATTTATTAATACAATTCCATTTTATGTAATGATTTTTATTTACGGAATTGGTATTTCTCATTTTGGATTTTCTAAAAGTTATAAAGCATTTTTTGAATATCAAAATTGGATAAGAGGTAACCAATAAGAAAAACAACATAGCCTTTACTTAATTATAGTGATTATATTAATTATCAAATAAGCATATTTGGTGTAAATTAGCACCAAATAAGACTATTATGGCAAGGCAGAGCATTTCATTTACGCAACCTAATGACAAGTAGTTGAAAAATCAAGTTGAGAATAACGAATATTCTAGTAAAAGTGAACTCGTTAATGATTTGATTAGACAAGCAAGAAAGCAGCAAGTGCAAATTGATTGGATTCATGCAAAACTAGAAAAAGCAGAGAAAAGCGGATTTACAAACCTTAGTAAAGAAGACATTTTAGCAGAAGCTAAATCTCAACTTTAATGGCAAACTATAAACTAAGTAATGTAGCCAAAGAAGATTTAAAAAGAATTCATAAATATGGAGTTGAAAATTTAGGAATGAAACAAGCTGATTTATATTTCAATACTTTTTTTGAATATTTTGATTTGATTGCTGAAAGTCTGTTTTCATTTGAATCTGTAGATCAGATAAAACAAGGCTATAGACGCTGTGTTTGGGGTTCTAACAGTATTTATTACAGAATAAATGAATCTATTGTGGAGATTATGGCAATTGTTGGAAGGCAGGATTTAAATACTATTATATAACCCAAAACAATGTTCTCAAAAGAAGAAAGCAGACTATTAAGAGAAGAATTCTGGACCAGTTTTGGGAAGTCATTTCCTAGAAAATGGATTTTGTATGATACAAAAATTAAAGGCTTTTCGTTTAAATTTCATTTTGATACTAAAAAAGCATTAGTCGCTTTAGACTTAGAAGATGATTTAGAAAACAGAATTAAATACTGGGAGAAATTACAATCTTTAAAAGCTATTTTGGTGAGTGATTATATTTCCGAAGTCATATTTGAAGAAGAATACTTTTTAGAAAACGGTAAAGAAATTTCAAGAGTCTATCTACCTCTAGAACAAAAAGTATCCATCCATAATAAAAATACCTGGCGAGATGTAATGGTATTTTTTAATGAAACCATGAATCAGTTTGAACTGTTTTTTGAGGAGTATCGCGATTTTTTGGAAAGTTAAATATTACATTTTATTGGAACTTGCGAGAAATTGCAATATCTTAGGCATAACATTAATCTAAAGTCTTAAAAAATTGAAATTAACATCCATTTTTATAATTTGTACTGTTTTACTTTTTAGCTGTGAGCCTCCAAAAGAATCTGTAGACATTCACCAAGAAAACTGGACAAAAAGGCAAATTAACACACCTCTAAATGATTCTTTAGAGTATGGAAAGTCTTACCTATCTATTTATTCACAAATTTATAGTATCTCTCAACATACAACTTACAATCTTACAGCAATGGCGAGTTTGAGAAATATAAGTGATACAGACACCATATATCTTACTAAAGCGTCATATTATGGAACACATGGTGAATTATTAAAAACCTATTTTGATAAGCCTATTTATTTAGCGCCTTTAGAAACTACTGAAATTATAATTGATGAAATAAACGTTGAAGGTGGTACTGGTTCAAATTTTATGTTTGAGTGGAAAACGCCAAAAAATTGTCCTGAACCTTTTTTTGAAGGTGTTATGAATTCTACAATGGGAAAACAAGGGTTGTCTTTTACAACGCATTCAATTAGGATAGAGTAATTTCAACTTTAAATTATAAAAACGACACTTTATGACACTAGGTGCATTTTCAATCAGTTTAGCAGTTAAAGACATCAACGCCTCAAAAGCATTTTATGAAACCTTAGGTTTTACAGTCTTTGGAGGTCAATTAGAGAACAACTATCTCATCATGAAAAACGGTAATTCTCTTGTAGGATTATTTCAAGGTATGTTTGATAATAATATTTTAACCTTTAATCCTGGTTGGGATGAGAACGCAAACAACTTAGATGAATTTGATGATGTGAGAGCAATTCAAAAACACTTAAAATCTAAAGACATCAAACTAGAAAGTGAAGCAGATGAAACCAAAACAGGTCCTGCAAGTTTTGTAGTTCTTGATCCTGATGGTAATTCTATTTTAGTTGATCAACATGTGTAGCAAAACTCTAAATCACAAACCCATACACCATAAAAAAGTGACAAATGGCACCTCCTAAAACAAAGAAATGCCAAATCACATGATTATACGGTATTTTGTTAATGGCATAAAAGACTATACCTAAAGTATAAAAAGCACCTCCTGCAAATAATAAATACAATCCGTTAGTTGCCATTCTATCTGCTAATGTAGAAAAATCAAATACGATAAGCCAACCCATTACGAGATACAAAAGCGTTGAAAAGGTTTCAAACCGTCCTGTAAAAAAGAGTTTTAAAATCACTCCAAAAGCTGCAATTCCCCAAACTGTATAGAAAAGCGTCCAGCCATGGCTATCTGGCAATGTGATTAACAAAACTGGTGTGTATGTTCCTGCAATAAGCAGATAAATACTAATGTGATCTACGATTCTAAAATAGTGTTTACGTTTATCTCCTTTGACAGCATGATAAAATGTTGATGCTAGAAATAAAATGATGATTGAGAATCCGTAGACAACAACACTAAAAAGTGCGTAGGGCATTTCTGTTTGTAACGAAACTATTAATAGAATTAAGCCTAAAATACCTAAAGCAGCTCCTACTCCATGGCTCCAAGCATTTAACTGTTCTTCAAAAGGCGTTTGAATGCGCATTAATTTTTAGTTTCTGCGGTTGCTTTGTTATTGAGCCATTTATCTGTTAAGTCATAGAAATCGAAATCGATTGCTGGCTTTTGACGTTCTAATTGTCTATTTTGAAATGCTCGTTCTAATATATCTTCTATTAAAAAATCTTCTTTCACTTCCATTGGATTGAATTCTTCTTTTAGTGAAATATCAAACATGCTCGCAGTTGTATTAAACCAAAATGCTCTCCAACCGCTTCGTAATTCTTTGATGAGACCAAAAGTAGTTGTACCAGTTTGTCGATGGATGAGTTTAACAAGAATCTGACCTTCAGTACGCGTCAGTTTCTTTAATTCTGCAGAAAACTCATCTTCAATATATTTTTGGATTATTTTAGCATACCTCTTTTTTGCACGCTTGCTTTCTAATTTTTCTAAACGTTCACTTAATGTAGTCAACCGATCTGCAGCTAATTTTGCATAAGGGTACACTTTTAAAGTCTTACGTTTTAAAATCAAATAGGTAATGCGATCTTCTTTACTCGCAAATTTTAATTTATGTAATAGTAATACCTCATTGAGATCAATGGATGTTTTTGGGATAGAATCACCTTCTACCAAAATATATTCTACAGCAGTAGAGTCTTGTACCACAGGTTCAATTTGAGCTGTGAGTATCAATGGTAGAATAAACAATATGTATAACAATCGCTTCATGTGTAGGTAATTATCCAAAACTATTCCAAATACGCTGTAAAATTAAATATTTACAGATTGAAAACCCTTAAAATCCTATTAATATTGTGATTTGACGTTTTTTTTCTTCGGAAATGAGCGTAAAAATGACCTGCTAACTATAAAATCAAAAGGTCTTATATTCTATTTTACTAATAAGGAATTGTTATTCTATTAGTTCAGGTTTAAAAGGAATTCCGAATATCCCATTTTGCATTGTAATTTCAAATTCTTTTTTCTCACTTATTTCCATAAAATCATCGTAATGCATAAACATGGAGTCCACATCATTGTCATACAATTTACCTGCAATTCTGCCACGAACTTCATACATCTCATCATGCATAACGACCCAAATACGAGAATTTGATTCACCATCAGAGTTATCTGTAATAGTACTAGCTACAAAAGTTTCATTGCTAACACTTATGGAAGTGATTCTATTTGTTTTCAAAGCAATTGTCATACATAAATCTGAAGTAAAAGTATGTACTAAGTAACTCATCATGAGTACATAAAAAATATAAAAACTTTTAGACCATTTACCACCAGTAAATTCACTTTTTCTAAATATTATTAGAAAAGAAATCAAAATTGATAATACAATAGTGATTGGCAATATATTATTACGCAATTTATCTACATCAGTGATTAAATAAAGTTTAGATTCTGTTGGCAGCAATTTGAACGTTGCTAAAAACAGTAATATCATGACTATAATTCCAATTATTACTCTTTTATGCTTTTTCAGCTTTAATATCATCTACTATTACTAATGGATTTAAACATTAACAGTGGCAACACTTATTTCCGAAGAAATAAATAGTCATCAAAACATTATTCTCGAATATTTTTCAAATCTAGGTGCCTTTTGCGACTCTGCGAAAGTATTAAATTCTGAATAAGTACGATTCAACGAAAAACAACTCAACAATTAAACATTTTTTACAACTTCTGCCTATTATCATTAGACTGTGTATCTATCAAAATATTGAAAGGGTCTACTCCTACTTCTGTAGGTTTTTCATCAACAATAATTGAAATTTTGTTATTGATTTGCGTTATTTTATGTTTCTTCAAATATAAAATTCGTTCTTTCTTTTTTCCGTCGATTTCATCTTCAGTAAAAATTCCGATGTCTACATAATCTTCTAACTTAACTGATACTATTGGCCTTTTCTTTCCGTCTGCTAAATACGAAATAGAATCACGACCAGGTTCAGAATAATAACGTCTTCCTTTTTCATTGTTTCTATATTTACTAACGTTAAATTCTATATCAACTTTGTACTTACCATTATCCATTTCCGTAGAAGACACATCTAGAATACGGTTGTCGTATAGTGTAATGGTTTCGAACATGTCTTTGATAACATATTGCAAACTATCTGGTGTAACTTTCCTAATATGATTGACCATTTCTATTGACGTTGTATAAGGTGCATCTTGAAATTTCACTTTCTCAACATAACCTTTAAGCGCATCATTTAAAACCTTTTCACCAATATAATCGCTAATACCATAAAACACCAATGATCCTTTTTGATAACGTATATAGCCTTGACCGTCGTTGTACATTAGCGCATTTTCGCGTTTACTTTCAAAAGTTCTTGATGTTAGATAATCATCTAGAGCTTTCTTTAAAAATTTACGCATTTGAGGTTTCCCAAGTTCTTTTTCAAGGACTTTAAGTGCCACATATTCTGATAAACTTTCAGATAACATGGTTGCTCCCAAAACATCTGCTCCAATCACTTGATGAGCCCACCATTGGTGTGCGACTTCATGAACCGTAATGGCGTAAGTGTAATCAATACCACCTTCTTCACTATCATCAACATCTGCAATAAAACCAGTATCTCCTCCAAACGGAATTGTATTAGGAAACGATTGTGCGAATCCACCACTTGGGAATTCAACAATACGTAATTGTCTATGTTGATACGGACTGAAATTCTCGCTATTATATTCTAACGATGCTTTCATACCTCTCATCATGCGTTCTAAATTATACTCATGACCTTTGTGGTAATAAATTTCTAGACTAACATCTTTCCATTTATCACGTTTAACTTCATAATCTGCAGAGTTGTATGCATAGAAATTTAAGATTTTACTATCCATTTTATAATGGAAATAACGACGACCATTCTCTGTCCATTCCTTTTGCAAATAACCAGGAGCAATTGCTATTTGGTCTTCGCTAGTACTAACAGTTGTTTCAAAGTCTATCCAATCACTATCATTAGCAATATATGTATTACCCAATGCTGTTGAATCACTAGGAAATGGTCTTAACTTATTAGGTGGTAAATCGTATTTTTTTCTTGTTTTATCATCTGTAAGCTCATTACCTCCAGAATATCCTAAAGAAGGAAACAATTCTTTATTATTAATAAAAGTTCCATTAAAAACTACAGGAGAATTATTACTAATCAACGTATTTGGTTCATTTTTCACTGTAAAATGAAGCGTCATCGTATCTCCAGGAGTCATTGGACGTTCTAGTTTATAAATATCAAAATTGTAAATAGTATCCTCTTTTACTAAAACATTGGCACGATCAAATTTAAACGTACTTGGATAATCATTATGATTAAGAAAAATGCTATCTATAGTTTCATTGGTTTTATTAACCAATACATAATCTCCTGATGCTTCAAAATTTCTTTCAGCTGGAAATAAATTAACATCTGTAGTCACAGCAACAACTCTAGGCTGAGCGTAGCTTTCAAACTTTTTATACGTCTTCTCCCAATCTACTCTTAGTTGCTCACGCTCATTAGAAGAATAACTAACATTATCAATATTAGTCTCCTTGAAAATGCTAAATCCTAAAGCTATAAAACCAACAAACAAAGCAGCGAATGCAATAGCTACAGGTGTTTTAAATCTTGATTTCGCAATTGATAAACGTTCTCTAAATGAATGAGGTAAACCACGAACCCAGAATAAAGCTGTAACAATCATTAGCATTAAACCTGCTAAAACCCAATAGCTCTTATATAGTAAATAACGACCAAGAGAATCGCCATAGCCGTTCATATCATTATATCTAAAACCTGGACCTTCATTATATTTAAATATAGATTGCTCAACACCTGCTAGAGACAATAACGGAATTCCAATAGACAACACAATCAATACAAATAATCCTAAGTATGGATTTCTAATTAATGTTTGTACAGCTAAGGCTAAAAATGCCCAAATCACATAATTAATCAGTTTTAAACCAAATAATTCTTTGATATATAAACCAATTTCAAAATCATAATAACCTTTATATAACTGGAATAAAATACCTGCAACCATAATTACTGCAAGTAATAATATCTGCATTTTGACAATGGCAATAAATTTTGATAAAAATAATGACCAATTTGGAATTGGAGTGACATCAATCAACCCATTTATTCTATTCGTTTTACTTCTATTTACCAACATTCCTGCATATAAAAAAGTACAAATATTTATAGCAATAACAAATGCTCCTCCACCTCTTAGCATTCTCCATGTCATTGGATATGTTGGTGTTGCGTAAGGGTTTCCTACATCGGCAAGTGCGATTAAAACAATAATTAATCCTACTAGAACAATAGATATAAATGGCCAGCTTTTAGCGATGTATTTAAAATCTATATTGGAGAGTTTCCAAGTTGTTTTTAAATTCTGAACAAATGAATAATCAAAGTTTACCTTCGGAAGATTAATACGTGTAATACCTCCAAAATTACGCTTAGTAGCACGTTCACCTTTTTCTCTTCGGAAAAGACTAAAGGACACTGCATTTTGGCTAAACTGAAAGAACTTATACACCAATCCGAAAATTAAACTCGCAACACCCAACCATAATAAACGGTTATATAGAATCAATTCTTTTATAGGTATGTGCAATTCGTTTTGCTCTGAAACAGTCCAGTATCTTGTGTAATAATCTGATGCTGCAGCTCCAAAAGGATCTAATAAACCTGCAAGATATCTACTATCTGGATCAGATAATAAACTTTCAGTCACTCCTTGAACAAACAATAATAGTATGACTGTTATAAATCCTGCTGCAATATTTCTAGTAAAGGTTACAACTGCAAATACAATCGCTCCAAAGAGTAAAATATTAGGTAAAATAAAAATCCAATAGGCATTAAAATAAGATTTGATATCGAAAGCTGTTACCAATTCAGAATTAGTTCCAGGCATTCTATAACCAATAAACATCCCAATTCCAATGACAAACACAATGCATGTAACAATTAAAATAGAACTGAAAAACTTTGCAAATAAGTAATTTCCTTTAGAAAACGGATAAGAGTATAAAATGGTATGCATTTCACTTTTATAATCTCTATAAACTGAAACACCTATAATTGATGGGAATAAGAAAAATATAAAAACAGTTAATCCATTAAATAAACCCGTAACTCCACTTGGCGAGTTTACAATTCTAGAAGAACCTGTTGTAGCTGTGATACCATCAAAGATTCCTGCAGTTGTAGCAGAAAAAAACAATGCTAAGACAAAGAAAATTGCCATATAAATATAAAATGCTGGCTTTTTGAGCCAATACTTTAGTTCATGTAAAAATATAGTAGAAAACATAGTGTACTTTTTTAAAAATTATGAATAAAAATTAGCTTAAAACTGGTTCGTCTTGTTTTAAGGCAATAAAGTACACATCGTCTAATTGTGGTTCTGAGTTTATGAAGTCTGCATCTGGCTGAACATCTGCAAACACTCTAATATTTAACGTATTATCTTCATTATAATTTGAAGATAACACATTGTATTTCGCTTCATTTTGTTCTAAATCGTCACGCTCAACAATTTTAGTCCAAATTTTATTGGTTAATTCTTTTCTTGCGTTTGATGGTGTGGTTTGTTTTAAAATACGACCTCCATTTAAAATAGCCATATCGTTACATAATTCTTTTACATCTTCAACAATATGTGTAGAAAATATAACCGTACAATTCGTACCAACTTCTCTAAGTACGTTTAGGAATCGATGTCTTTCTGCTGGATCTAATCCTGCTGTTGGCTCATCAACAATAATTAATTTTGGATTATTAAGTAATAATTGAGCAATCCCAAAACGTTGCTTCATTCCTCCAGAATATCCTGCAACATGCTTTTTACGCATGTCATATAAATTAGTAATCTCTAAAACTTCTTTTACTAATGCTTGTCTTTCAGATTTTGAACTCACTCCTTTTAAAGTAGCGAAATAATCCAGTAGATCTTCTGCAGACATTTTTGGATACACTCCAAATGACTGAGGCAAATATCCTAACACTTTTCTTAGTGACATTTTATCTTCCAAAACATTAATATCTCCAAACATAATAGAACCAGAATCTGGACTCTGTAATGTTGCAATAGTTCGCATTAAAGACGACTTACCTGCTCCATTTGGTCCAAGCAATCCAAACATTCCTGTTCCGATTTCTAGATTGAGATTATCAATAGCTTTAACACCATTTTTGTATGTTTTTGTAAGATTTTCAATGACTAATTTCATTATCAGTTAATTTAGATGGTTATGATATTGCGATATTAGTGTAAAAATAGTTGAATTTGTTACAAAAAATTGTTCCGAAGACATTAAAAAGAGAATAATACTCGTTATTTTTACGGAAATAGAAACACTTAAAATCTTATGGCTACTAAAAGTATACTTAATAAAAAATCACTTGATTTCCTCGAAAAATATTTAAACAATGCTGCTCCTACAGGTTATGAATGGGAAGGACAGAAAATCTGGATGGATTATCTAAAACCTTATGTAGACGAGTTTATTACAGATACTTATGGATCTGCAGTTGGTGTCATCAACCCAAAAGCAAAATACAAAGTAGTTATTGAAGGCCATGCAGATGAGATTTCTTGGTATGTGAATTACATTAGTGACAACGGATTAATCTACGTCATTAGAAATGGTGGAAGTGATCACCAAATTGCACCAAGTAAAATTGTAAATATCCATACTAAAAATGGCATCGTTAAAGGTGTTTTTGGTTGGCCAGCAATTCATACAAGAAACAAAGCTAAAGAAGAAGCGCCAAAACCAGACAATATTTTTATTGATTGTGGTTGTTCGACTAAAGAAGAGGTCGAAAAACTTGGCGTTCATGTTGGTTGCGTCATCACATATCCAGACACTTTTCATATCCTTAACAAAGACAAATTTGTTTGTCGCGCACTAGATAATAGAATGGGTGGTTTTATGATTGCAGAGGTTGCTCGTTTACTTAAAGAGAATAAAAAGAAATTACCGTTTGGTTTATATATTACAAATTCTGTTCAGGAAGAAATCGGTTTACGAGGTGCACAAATGATTACAGAGACCATTAAACCAAATGTAGCTATCGTGACAGATGTAACGCATGACACAACAACTCCAATGATCGACAAAAAGAAAGAAGGTCTTTTAGAATTGGGTAAAGGTCCTGTGGTTGCTTATGCTCCAGCTGTGCAACAAAAATTACGTGATTTAATAACAGATACTGCAACAAAGAAAAAAATACCTTTCCAACGCTCAGCACTTTCCAGAGCAACAGGAACAGATACAGATGCTTTTGCTTATAGCAATGGAGGCGTTGCATCTGCGTTGATATCTTTACCTTTACGATACATGCACACAACAGTGGAAATGGTACATCGTGAAGATGTAGAAAATGTAATTAAAATGATTTATGAAACCTTACTGAAAATTAAGGATGGAGAGACGTTTTCTTATTTTGAATAACTAATCAATCCTGCTTTTTGCAGGATTTTTTTCATAAACTATGAATTTAACAAACCAAAAACATCTCTTCTCAATTTCAGAAGATGTTACCTATCTAAATATAGCTGCAATCTCACCGTCTTTTAAAGCTGTTGAGCAAGCAGGTCTTGATGCTGTTTTACAAAAGAGCAAACCGTATACAATACCAACATCAGATTTTTTTGATCCAGTAACCGAAGTGAAAAGTTTATTCTCAAAACTCATTGATAATGACGAACCTGAACGTATTGCAAGTATTCCTTCTGTTTCCTACGGAATGGCAACAGTTGCAAACAATATCAAACTCAAACCAAACGATGAAATTCTAGTTATAGAAGAACAGTTTCCTAGTAATATTTATGCTTGGAAAAAACTAGCAGACAAATACGATGCTAAAATTATAACGATTGCTAGTCCTAATTTAAAGGAAAACAACGCTAAGCAATGGAATCAAGATCTTTTAGATCATATTACCAACAAAACAGCAGTTGTTGCTTTAGGACAAATACATTGGTCTAACGGAACCATTTTCGATTTAAAAGCTATTAGAGCAAAAACAAATGAGCACAATGCTTTATTAATAGTTGATGGTAGCCAAACGATTGGAGCTTTTCCTTTTTCTATAAAAGACATTCAACCAGATGCATTGATTTGCGCTGGTTATAAATGGTTATTTGGACCTTACGGTTGTGGTTATGCGTATTATGGAAGCTATTTTGATCAAGGAGAACCTATAGAAAATAATTGGTCAAATCGTTTACATAGTGAGAATTTTTCAACATTAACCAATTATGAAGATGAATATAAACCATTTGCAAATCGGTATGTTGTTGGTGAAAGTGGAAATTTCATTTACGTAAAAATGCAAATTGAAGCCCTCAAGCAAATTATAGAATGGACACCAAAAGCCATTCAAGACTATTGTAAATCAATTTCTATAGAAGCAACAAAACAACTCACAGAATTAGGTTGTCAAATTGAGCATCCAGATTATAGAACTCATCACTTATTTGGTGTCAAACTACCAGAACATTTAGATCTCAATAAATTGAAATCAGAATTGCAAAAACAGCAAATTTATATTTCGTTTAGAGGTCAGTTTATTCGTGTTTCATGTCACTTATTTAATACAGAAAGCGATTTTGACAAACTTGTTAATTGTATAAAATCTATCATTTAAATATGGAAGAATTCATAGACATCGTAGATCAACAAGGCAACCCAACTGGTGTTTCCGCTACAAAATCTGAAATACATGCAAAAGGGCACTTTCATAATACTGCGCACGTTTGGTTTTATGATTCAGACGGAAATATCTTACTCCAACAGCGTGCTGCTTCAAAAAGTATTTGTCCGTTGCTTTGGGATGTTTCGGTTGCTGGACATATTGATGCAGGAGAAACTCCAGAACAAGCTGCTGTTAGAGAAGTAAAAGAAGAAATAGGAGTTGATATTTCCGAAGACCAATTAATTAAAATTGGTGTATTTGAATGCTTTCAATCCTATCCCAACGGAATTATCGATAATGAATTTCATCATACATTTATTGTTGAGACTAATTTATGGATAGACGATTTTATTCCGCAGAAAGAAGAAGTAGAAGCTTTGAAGTATGTATCAATGTATGAATTTGCAGGAATTATGGATAATATCGGAAAAAACAATCATCTCATTGCCTCTAACTTGTCTTATTATGAACAAGTCATGTTAGCCATCTTAGAAGAAACTACTTGATTTTTTTTACTACTTTTCAAAAATGAAATTACTCGCTTTAGCATTTGCTCCAATCTGTGTCATTATACTCTACATCTATTTTAAAGACAAATATGATAAAGAACCAAAGCGATTATTAGTGTTTAGCTTTCTATTAGGAGCCATTGTAAGTATAATAGTTACGACTATTATTTATTTTGGATTTGATATGGTTTTACCACTAAAAGATGAGTTTAGCGTCCCACAACAATTCGTAAAAGCCTTTCTAGTTGTTGGATTAACTGAGGAGTTTAGCAAATACATAATTGTTAGATTTTTTAACCAACCTAAAAAACATTTTGATGAACCTTTTGACGGCATTATGTATGCTGTCATGGTTTCTATGGGTTTTGCTGCTACTGAAAACGTGTTTTATGTTTTAGAAGGTGGTTATGTTACAGGAGTTTTAAGAGCATTTACAGCAGTTCCAGCTCATGCAACGTTTGGAATACTCATGGGTTATTTTATGGGATTAGCTAAATTCTCTAAAAACAGAATTACACTCAACTTATTAGGCTTACTTCTCGCAGTTACTTTTCATGGATTTTATGACTTCTTCCTTTTTATAGATTTTATTCCAGGGATTTGGATTGGTGCTTTTATTTCACTTATAATTGGAATTATACTATCTCATAAAGCCATAAAAAAACATCAAGAGGATTCACATTTTAATCCTGATAATGATTTATAATCTAATATCTATTCAATAGAAAATCTCATTTACGAAAACGTTATAATTGATTATCTTTACATCAAATTAAAAACATCTTTTAATGAGTCAATCCTTTAAAGTAAATGTCAATTCTTCACTAGATTTTGATATTTCACAAACTGAAAGCTCCCAATTAAACAGCATAAAAGTTTCAGACAACGCATATCATATTTTACATGATAACACATCCTACACTGCGGAAATATCTGCATCAAATTTCAATGAAAAATTGATTAAAGTCAAAGTTAACAACAACACTTATAACGTTAATATTTTCAATGAATTAGACACACTAATAAAAGATATGGGTTTTGAATTAGGAAACTCAAAAATAGTGAATGATGTCAAAGCTCCAATGCCTGGATTAATTCTTGAGATTACTGTAAAAATCGGACAAGAAGTTGCAGAAAACGACACACTTTTAATCTTAGAAGCCATGAAAATGGAAAATGTATTAACCTCTCCAAGAGCAGGTATCATTAAATCTATTTCTGCTAAAAAAGGAGACGCTGTAGAAAAAAACCAATTGCTAATTGAATTTGAGGCATAACCAATTATCCTGCGAGGTTTTTAAAATCTTGTAGGTATCTAAAAGTTAAACTAATTAAAAAAGATTCCCTTTTTTCAAGGGAACGATAAAAATATTTATCGATGAAAAAATTACTCGTAGCAAATCGTGGAGAAATCGCCATTCGTGTGATGAAAACCGCGAAAAAAATGGGAATCAAAACCGTTGCTGTATATTCAACAATAGACAGACAATCACCTCATGTAAAATATGCAGACGAAGCTGTACTAATTGGAGAAGCGCCTTCTAATCAATCGTATTTATTAGGTGACAAAATAATTGAGGTTGCTAAAAGTTTAAATGTAGATGCCATACATCCTGGTTATGGATTTCTTAGTGAAAATGCAGATTTCGCAGAAGCTTGTGAAAAAAATAACATCATATTTATTGGTCCAAAATCTCATGCTATTCGTGTTATGGGAAGCAAATTGGCTGCAAAAGAAACTGTCAAAGCATACAATATACCAATGGTTCCAGGAACAGATGAAGCCATTACAGATATTCCAGAAGCTAAAAAAATAGCAAGTAAAATCGGATTTCCTATTCTAATCAAAGCTTCTGCAGGAGGTGGTGGAAAAGGCATGCGAATCGTAGAAAACGAAGCCGAATTTGAATCTCAAATGGATCGTGCCATCAGTGAAGCCGTGAATTCTTTTGGTGATGGATCCGTTTTTATAGAGAAATACGTTGCTTCTCCAAGACATATTGAAATCCAAGTGATGGCAGACACTCATGGCAACGTCATTCATTTATTTGAGCGCGAATGCAGTATTCAACGTCGTCATCAAAAAGTGGTTGAAGAAGCACCATCGAGTGTACTTACTCCAGAATTGCGTCAGCAAATGGGTGAAGCTGCTGTAAGAGTTGCCAAAGCTTGTGATTATGTTGGTGCTGGTACTGTAGAATTTTTATTGGATGAAAACCTCAATTTTTATTTCCTGGAGATGAATACGCGTTTGCAGGTTGAACATCCCGTTTCTGAGATTATTACAAATACAGATTTGGTAGAACTTCAAATTCAAGTGGCTCGTGGTGAGGTGTTACCTATAAAACAAGAGGATTTAAAGATTCACGGTCACGCTCTTGAATTACGTGTGTATGCCGAAGATCCGTTGAATAATTTTTTACCTAGTGTTGGAACTTTAGAAGTGTACAAACTTCCTCAAGGCGATGGAATTCGTGTTGATAACGGGTTTGAAGAAGGGATGGAAATCCCAATTTATTACGATCCGATGATTTCTAAGTTGATTACCTACGGAAATACGCGTGACGAGGCTATTTCGTTAATGAAAAAAGCAATTAATGACTATCACATTGAAGGGATTCAAACGACTTTACCCTTTGGAACTTTTGTTTGTGATCATGACGCTTTCCGAAGTGGAAATTTCGATACACATTTTGTAAAAAAATATTATTCACCTGAACAATTATTAGAACAACAAAAAACTGAAGCTAGAATTGCAGCTTTAATTGCTGTGAAACATTATGTTGAAGAACAGAAACAACTCAGAATACCTGATTAGTCTCAGTTTTCAATACAATTATTAATATACAGAATTAGAACAATCACATATAACTTTGCGCCTTAGCGCCTTTGCGAAAATAATATGGACGATAAAATAAAAAATCTTAACGATAAACTAAACCAAGCCTATTTAGGAGGTGGTCAATCGAGAATTGATAAACAACACGCTAAAAAGAAGTTGACAGCTAGAGAGCGTGTCATGTACTTATTAGACGAAGGTTCATTTGAAGAAATTGGAGCTTTAGTAATCCATAGAACCAAAGATTTTGGAATGGATAAACAAGTCTTTTATGGAGATGGTGTTGTAACTGGTTACGGAACAATAAATGGAAGACTTATTTACATATTTGCACAAGATTTTACTGTTTTTGGTGGCTCTTTATCTGAAACACATGCAGAGAAAATCTGTAAAATCATGGATTTGGCAGTTAAAGTTGGAGCACCTTTAATTGGACTTAACGATTCTGGAGGTGCACGTATTCAAGAAGGTGTGCGATCACTTGGTGGTTATGCAGATATTTTTTATCGTAATGTTCAGGCTTCTGGTGTGATTCCGCAGTTATCTGCAATTATGGGTCCTTGTGCAGGTGGAGCAGTCTATTCTCCAGCGATGACAGATTTTACATTAATGGTTGAAGACACAAGTTATATGTTTGTGACTGGTCCGAATGTTGTTAAAACAGTAACTAATGAAACTGTAACATCTGAAGAACTTGGAGGTGCAAGTACACACTCTACAAAATCTGGTGTCGCACATAAAACATCGTCTAATGATGTAGAATGTTTAGAAGATATTAAAAGTCTTTTGAGTTATTTACCACAAAATAATACCGAAACTCCTACTCTATTGCCTTTTGAATTAAAAGATGAAGTAAGAGATAATCTTTCGACAATCGTACCAGATAATGCTAACAAACCTTATGATATGCATGATGTCATTAAAGGAATTATTGATGAGGATTCATTTTATGAAATCCATAAAAACCATGCAGAAAATATTATTGTTGGTTTTGCGCGTTTAGGCGGACGAAGTATTGGTATTATTGCCAATCAGCCAATGTATTTAGCAGGTGTTCTTGATGTAAACAGTTCTAAAAAAGCAGCGCGATTTGTTCGTTTTTGTGACTGTTTTAATATTCCGTTATTAACCTTAGAAGATGTGCCAGGATTTTTACCAGGAACCGATCAAGAATGGAATGGCATTATTGTTCATGGTGCAAAATTGCTTTATGCTTTTAGTGAAGCTACAGTTCCAAGAATTACTGTAATTACCCGAAAAGCTTATGGTGGAGCGTATGATGTAATGAATTCTAAACACATTGGTAGCGATATGAATTTTGCTTGGCCTAGTGCAGAAATTGCGGTTATGGGAGCAAAAGGTGCTGCGGAAATTATCTTTAAAAAAGAAATTAATGCATCTGAAGATAAAGAGGCTAAATGGAAAGAAAAAGAAGCAGAATATGCCAAACTTTTTGCTAATCCATATAGTGCAGCCGAACGTGGATTTATAGACGAAGTTATTCTTCCGAAGAACACAAGACGTAAATTGATCAAAGCATTCGCTATGTTAGAAGATAAAGTGATAGATAGACCTAAGCGTAAACATGGGAATATTCCTTTGTAAGCGCTTTATGTTTTTAGTAAACTGCAAATTTTAACACTTTTTATCTATTATTACCAAAAAGTAACCGATTTTGCTCACTAAAATATTTTTCTGCAACATGAAAATTTAACAGTCTAGTAATGCATTAATTAGATAATTTTGACTAGTTTAATTAACAACTATAAGTAATGAAAAATAAATTTTTATTTGTTTGCTTTTTATTGAGTGTTTGTCCATTTATTTATGGTCAAAACGGACTTCCTATTAAAATTAATGATTCAAAAATAAAACCATTAGTAGAACTATCTAGTTCAGATTTACAAGCTACTCTTGAATTTGAAATCAATAAGAATCCAGAATGGAAATCTTTAATCGCTCAAAAAAAGATGGCAGTTGGAATTGTAGACCTAAGTAATCCTAATCAAGTAAAATTTGCGAATATAAATGGCAATCATATGATGTATGCAGCAAGCTTACCTAAGATTGCTATACTTCTAACAGCAATGGATGCCATTGAAAAAGGTGAACTAAAAGAAACGAGTGACGTTAAAAAAGATATGCGTCTCATGATCAGTAAATCTAACAATGCTGCATCAACTAGAATGATAGATAGAGTTGGTTATGATAAACTAGAAGCTGTGATGACAGATCCTAAATACATGTTTTATGATGAAAATCATGGAGGCGGACTTTGGGTAGGAAAGCGTTATGGAGGCGGTGGAGATACCAATAGAGAACCTCTTAAAAACTTAAGTCATGCTGCAACAGTAAATCAAGTATGTCGCTACTATTATTTACTAGCTAATGGCAAATTAGTAAACAGAAAACGTTCAGCACAAATGCTTAAAATAATGGGCAACCCAGAATTGCATCACAAGTTTGTAAATACTGTTGAGCAAATCGCACCAGAAGCAGATTTATACAGAAAATCTGGCTCTTGGAGCACCTATCACTCTGATTCTATATTAGTTTGGGGAAAAGATACTAATAGACGTTATATTTTAGTTGCTTTAGTTGATGATAGCAATGGTGAGCAAATTATTAGAGGTTTAGTAAAACCTATTGAGAAAGCACTAAAAAAAAGTAAAAATTTGACTTTAGCATCCAATTGAGCTAAAAGAAATCCTTTTTTAAATCATAAAGCTAAAATACAAGTGAAAAACTTCTATTTTAGCTTTTTATTTTAGATGTATTCATCCAAAAGTCAATAGTGTCCTACACATGTTAGTTATAAATACGCTTAAATTATATATTCTTAAGGTTTTTGATTTAAAGGCGGAAGAGCTTAAAAAAACAATTCTGCTTCAAATCAATATATTTTTAATTATCACAACTCTGTTAATTGTAAAACCTACAATTAACTCCTTGTTTTTATCAGAGTTAACTTCTGGAGCATTACCATTAGGCTACGTATTTACTGCTATCATAGCAATCATTGGCTCGTATTTTTACGACAAAGCTTTAGAGAAATATGCGTTAAACATTATAATAGACAGAACCATCATTGGCTCTGTAATTTCATTAATTCTGTTTGCGATTGGGTTAAATTTTAGTCTCATTCAAGGTTATGCATTGTACGTTCCATATGTTTGGGTAGCAATTTTCGGGCTTTTAACAGCATCACAGTTCTGGATTCTCGCAAACCTAGTTTACAATGTTAGAGAAGCCAAACGAGTATTTGGTTTTATAGGTGCTGGAGCTATTGCTGGAGGAATTTTTGGTGGTTATCTCACGTCGTTACTAACAACGTTTTTAAATACCGAAGATTTACTTTTTGTAGCAGCTGTACTTTTATCAATTTGCATTCCTATAACTCGGTTTATTTGGAAAACGGAAGTCATTGAACTCAATCCGTTTCAAAGATCGATTAGAACAAGTCCTAAAAGTGAATCTCCATTAAAACTCATCAAACAATCTAAACTATTAAGCTTAATTGCCATAGTCATTGGAATTAGCGTACTTATCGCAAAATTAGTTGATTATCAATATAGCGATTATGCTTCAAGACTTATTGAAGATCCTGATGAATTGACATCATTTTTTGGGTTTTGGTTTTCAACACTAAGTGTTCTTTCCTTAATCATACAGCTTTTTTTAACGAAGCGTATCGTTGGTACTTTTGGTGTTGGAAAATCATTATTGTGGCTACCTTCAGGAATTTTAATTGGATCGATATTACTCCTACTCGTTCCACAATTATGGGTTATTGTGTTTATTAAAATTGTTGATGGAAGTTTAAAGCAATCGGTTAATAAAGCAGCAACAGAATTACTCTCCATTCCTATTCCTATAGATATAAAAAAGAAAACAAAAACCTTTACAGATGTTGTAATAGATAGTATTGCAACAGGTCTTGCAGGTTTCATATTGATATTTTTTATTAACGGTTTAGAAATTTCTTCAACCTATATAAGTTTAATTATTATAGCTTCAATATTGGTTTGGCTCTACTTTATTTATCATTTGAGAAAAGAATATATTGTTGCCTTTAAAGGACTATTTGAAAACGTAAATGAGAAAAAACAGAAAGTTAACAAAGCTGAAATTAAGGTAACTTCTATTGTTAATACAGTACTAGATATTTTTAAAACAGGTAATGAGAATCAAATCATTCATATGTTACAAAAAACATTAGATGTTAAAGATGAACGGTTTTTCTTCGGAATTAAACCTTTACTGCATCATGAATCTGTAAAAGTAAAAGCGCTTGCTATTGAAAACCTATACTATTTAAATTCTGAAAACTTAAACTCAGAAATGGAGTTATTAATACACGATAGCGACCAACAGGTCACGACTTCAGCTTTTAGATATTTGGTGAAAAATTCAAACAAAAACACTGTTGATCTTTTTAATAAATATATTAATAGTGAAGATAACACCATCGCAAATGCAGCATTGATTGGTTTAGCTCAAGAATTGAGAAATAATCAACAACTACAGCTTAAATTTAATTTAGAGGATAAAATAAAAGTCGCACTTCAACAGTACGATGAATTAAATAATACTGAAGAAAAAGCTCATAAATTACATGCTATTTTAGAAACAATTGGTTCGGCAAAAATTAATAAGTTTTATAATGTGTTATACAACAATCTCAAATCTGAAGATGTTGATACACGCAACGTAGCAATTACAAGTGCTTCTAAAACTTTAGAACCAGAATTTATTAGTTTAATTATAAGTCATTTATCTGTTAAGGATACCAGAAAAACAGCTATTAACGCTTTATATTTTTATGGAGAACCTATAATTGACATGCTTTATAAAAAAATAAAAAGTGAGGATATTGAAATTGAAGATGCTTTATTCACAATTTCTATTATCGAAAAATTCGCCTCTCAAAAAGCTGTCAATTCACTTATTAAGTTAACTGAAGATCAAGAACACACAATCAAGATAGAAGCTATTGAGGCTTTAAGAAGGCTAAAATGGAAATATCCCAATCTATTAATCAAAGACCAATTTGTAATTGATAAAATCCTGGATGAATGCCATTTATATCAAGACACATTATCAATTATACATTCTCAAATCGTTATTCAGTATAAAAAGAAAACACAAAGTTTAGAAGCTCAAGAGGAGAATGAAGCTCGTAATGGTTTAATACAATTATTAGAACAACGTTTAGATAGACAGCTTCAACGTATTTTTCGATTTTTAGGTATTAAGTACCTTCCTAATGACGTGGATCCTATTCTCGATACGATTTTACACGGAAAAGAAGAACAACGTATTCATGCCATTGAATTTTTAGATAATATATTAGATAATCAACTAAAAAAGGAATTAATTCCAGTTGCAGAGTCTATTTTGGTAGATGCTATAACAGAAGAAAAAATCAAAAAACTCAATCTAAAAATACTTAGTGAAATTGAATGTTTCAACGAGCTTTTAAAACGTAAAGACCAAAAACTAAAGTTGGCAGTTCTCAATCTTATAGAAAAAACTTACGATGCTAAATTTAATTCATTACTAGAATTAACTTTAAAAGATTCTAATCAAAAAATAAGCACCAAAGCTGCTGAAATTCTAGATCAGCATTCTTAAACATCTAGATTTTACGCTTTAGACACTTCAATAAATAAGGTCTAACAATTTCTAATTGTCCTCTTTATCACTCTTATATTCTACTTCTTTAATAGCTTCTTTCATAGCATTATTATCTTTATTGATAATATCATCAATCATACTTGCTAAATACATGTGGTTTCCTGCGGAATTCTTATTAAGCACATTCGTCATTAAGCACGTTATATATTTCACACCATTAGGATGCTCCACAATAATAACGGAGTTCATATAGTTGAACACATTTCCTGCATAATCCTTACAATTAGGATTTTTAACACGATCACATTTATAATAACTTCCAGACTTATAATATACGGCTGCACTATCTAATCGAGTAGATTTGGCATATCTAATTCTGCGATCTGTAGAATACATAAGACGTTTCATTTCTAAGCTCGATTTTTCATCAATCACTTTACCTTGCTCTAGTTGCACTAAAAATTTCATTAATCCTTTTGGTGTTCCTGTGCTTCCACCTTTTCGTCCAACATATTTATCTGGAGATCTTGTGAACATACCTCCTAATCGCCAGTCATCTTCTGTAATTCCTAAACGACGTAATGGTTCATTAACAACAGAATGAGCTAAATTAGTCAATGAATCTCTAGGTGTATCTTTAAAATATTGCTCAGATGTTTCCGCAGTTAAATTCACATACTCAGGACCAAAAGCTGCCATTAACATCGCTTCACGATACATAATACTCGCTGCACCATTATTACTAACTGAGACCATATGATCTAACCATTCGTATAATGAAAATTCATCGGTTGCAATGACTTGACGTTTTACTAATTTATCCTTTTCAATATCATAAATCGGGATGGTATGATGATCTCCTAATCCCCAATATCTAGAGGTCACTTTAATATCTCTCAAGTACATTGCACGTTGCTCCCAAGAATCTGGACAAACCTTAGCCATTTGATCAAAAACAGCTAAAAGCACAGCAAGTTTACCAACGCTTCCTGGTTGATAGCCTACATTTTCCCTAAATGCAGCATAGCGCAATTTATCTGGATTTGACATATCCATGATACTACCTGAGTAACCTGCTCCAGGAAACAGTTTAGACATATCTTTAGCAAAGTCTTTATCTTCTACTAAAAGTGCATCAATACTATCTGTTCTAGACCTCAAATTTAATTTAATGTCTTCTAATTTTTTATAAGCACCAAAAGGAATACGTTTATAAGGCACAGAATCTTCTTTAAACTTCTGCAATTGATATAAGCGCTTTATTCCTGTTGTTTTATAACCATCAATTGGATAATACGACGAAAATCCAAAAGACAATAGAGCTCCTGCAATAATGATTAAATAAAATATCTTTTTCATGTAAATATGTTTATTACAATTTCGTTTTAAGCAAAACCAACTCATTAATATCGTTCTGTGAAGAAATAGAGGCTAAATAATCTGAACTTTTTGCTTGCTTATTTTCTACAAATGGTCGGATTTGAAACAACCATAATTTATTATCTTTAAATCCAAACTCAACATCATAGGCTTGTTTTCCAGAATCAGAATGTGAGTTCATTGATGTTCTAATCTCAGCAGCTAGTTTTCTAATATCCTTAATATTTCCATCATTTAAAATTGGAGATTCAAAAGGTGTTGTGTAGCCTTTTGTTCCTCCAGAAGTTGGCAATCTAATGTAATCTGGTTGTCTCGCAGGCGATAACAACACGTTCCCTTTTTTAGTAATCAAACGTGTCTCCGCAGATTGTCCATCCACAGCTCCACCTGCTCCACGACTAAATGCAACGGTTAAATCGTAATCATTTCCAGAATTGATTCCTTTTGTAATCATCACACCAGAATAATCCACATCTACACTTGGAATAATCAATATAGAAGGAAATACATTCTCAGGATTCGACAAAAATTTCTGACGCCATTTAAAGCTACGCTCTGTATAAGCAGAAGCCCAAACACGTTTTATGCCTTCAATTATTTTATTTTCTTCTTTGATATTAAAAAGCGTCAAATTTAAACCTGCACCTGTGAACTCTTTCAAGTCTTCCATGTTTGTATCACTTCTTAAAAACACTGGGACCTCACCCATTGGTGCTCCAAAAACAGAACTAAATTTAGATTTCATATCTGCCACAAATGCAGCATCTAGATTGATGTCTAACATGGCATTATGCAATTTAGCCAAAGCTTCCAATTGAAATGCTTCTATTTTTTCTTCGGAAACGTTATCACTTTTCATCTGGTCTGCTTCATCAAAAGTGTTATTAAGAAACTCCCAATACGATGCATTAGTTCCAGGCATTTGCTGATCCATATGAGATCTAAAAATTCCGAAGGGAATAATTAAACCTTCTACCACTTGCTCAGGAAACATCTTTTTTAACTCACCTAAATTGGCTGCTTTTGGTCCGCAAAGTTTTCCTGAATCACTAGCATCAACATCTCTCATGTTTACAATAGTCTTTACATCTAACTTAATTTGAGCGGTTGGCACTTCAACGACATTCTTGCTACGCTCTTTTTTGCTGAACAGTTCCTTTTCCGCAGCAGACATTTCATCTTCTAATTTTAAAATCACATTGCCTTTATTAGACACTGCATAAAACACTTGTTTGCCACTAAATTGCTTTAACTCCTTTAAGTTATCATATGATAAAGCTGCATTTGGAATTCCTAAATTTCTCGCTAATAATTGTACATGAGACACTAAATTACCTTCAGAAACGGTCATTATGCCAGCAACAGGTTTTAAATCTGCAGGTGGTTTTTCAAAAATGTAAATGTTCTTCGTGTTGACTTCAACAGCATCCGGATTTCCATCAACGACAATTAACGTTCCAAACGCATAACCAGGATTTAGTCCTCTAACTGAAGATTGATTATCAATTGCCATGATCTTGTTTTCAATATTAGAAAGTTTTGCAACCAAAGCACCTAAATCACTAACAGTATTTCCAAGATTTAAGGTCACACTACTACGAACTCGATCATCAATAAAACCATAAGCCAATGGTTCAAATGTTGTGTATGTATCAACTATCTCTTGATAATTAGCTTTTACCATTGACGCACTCCATTCTACAACACCTCTTGAAGTTACCAACAAATCATTTAGAGTAGAAATGCTAATTTTAGTATTTACCAATTGATCTGAAATCACATTTTCAATTGCATTATATT
This sequence comes from Psychroserpens sp. AS72, assembly GCF_038900375.1. Classification (NCBI taxonomy): domain Bacteria; kingdom Pseudomonadati; phylum Bacteroidota; class Flavobacteriia; order Flavobacteriales; family Flavobacteriaceae; genus Psychroserpens; species Psychroserpens sp. AS72. The sequence continues at coordinate 295,890 of NZ_JBBMRC010000003.1, forward strand.
CCCAGTTTTCAATAAGTCCTGTTCCCATAGAAGCGCAAATCAACGTATTGATTTTATTCAGGTTTTGAGCCAAAGTTGGTGTGTCCCAATTTTGAGATTCTATCAGTAATTTTTGCTCCAAACGGTTTGATAAATCTAGAAGTAACAAACGTGTTTTAGAACTGCTTATCTTTTTAATATCTAATCTAATTTGATACAACACATTAGTAATATCAACAACAGTTTGTTCTGCAGAAGGTTCATTTCTAGAAGACTCAATAAGCGTGTTAAAACTTTTTTTAATATCATCTGTTAATGACATTTTATTAATCTCACCTTCTAATGAAGTTAGGTTTAGAGGTGCATGAAAAGTTTCCATCGTTGCAAGCAATGCTTCAAACTCTTTACGATTTGCTTCGGAAATTTTAGCACTTTTTTCAACCATGAACGTTTTAACTAAATCGATATCTGATTTTTGTGGTTGACCGTGAATTTTGATTCTGGCATCCATGAAAGATGGGATCGCTTCAGATAATGTTTTAGATTGACTTCGCATTAATTGCGCTGTATTATCATCTCCATTATGCGGAATATCCTTTAAAGCTTGCCGAATCAAATAATAATGAGCATCTAGAAAACCATCATCCTTTAAAACCGACTCAAAAAAATCTTTTCCCCAAGCTTCTTCATCTTCACTTTGAATGGCTCCTCTATAATATTGGGCTTTACGCAATACCCAACCATCATCAATACTTGATAAATAGGCATTGATTTGATATTGTTTTAATCTGCTGTAATCATTATCAGCATCTAAGAACTCTTTTTGTTTGTTACTCGCTAATATTTCAGAAAAAAACAAATGATTCGTTTTACGAAGTTTTAAAGTAGACTCTTTAAAACTAGCGTGTTGGATTCCTCCAATATTATCTGGACAAGGATCTTTTGGTTCACGTTCTGTGCCATCATCACAAAACCATTTAATGCGCAGATATGGTCCGCGTGCATCTGTTTTATAAGATTCAATGAGTGCTTTTATTTGTGCAGATGATTGTTCTTGTGCTCCAATTTCCGAAGTAAAGAAAATCAAAGCAATACATACCAATAGGTAACATTTATTCATGAAATTACTGTTCAAATTTGAATAGTAAAGATAAATTAATCTGAATTTATTAAAGTGCTCTATCAAAAAAGTTATTAGCATAATTATGAATCAAAATGCTATCAAAACACACGACCATAATAGTTTAAATCCACAATTTCACCTTTGGTTGTTCTATAATCTTTGCGAATAGTTCCTTCTAATTCAAAACCATTTTTTAATGCTACATGAATACTAGACGTGTTTTTGCTTCCTATTCTACACAGAATTTTTTTAAACTGATACGTTTCAATAATATCATCTAAAACCAACTCAACAGCTTTTGATGTGATCCCTTTTCGAGAATAATTTGAATCTATAAAATACCCGAGTTCTGCTTTTGGGACGTTCAAATCAATGTTCTTAACATCTACTATACCTACAAAAGTATTTGTAATTGTATCTGTGATGATATAAGGCAAATAACTTTTGTTTTGTATTCGTTGTTGAATCTCAACACAATAGTTTATAGTATCATCTAGCGTCAATGTTTTAGACACTGTTCCTGCAAAAAAATCTTCGAGACGCGATCTATTGTTATCAATTAAATTGAAAAAAGCAGCACTCTCGTTTGGTTGCAAAAGGTTAATTTTAAAATGATCGAAAGTCATTATAAGCTATTTATCTAATAAACGTCTATGATAATTTATTTGTCCGAGGTGATATGCTAGATGGATGGTTAAATACATTAAAAAAAATTCCGTTGTCATAAAATCTTCATTTACTCGACGTTTATATTCTTTTTGCATATCTGCTTCTGTTAACGTTTTTAGTGTACTTACAACAATAGTGGTAACATCTTCTATTTGTTCGATTAATTCTTTTCTAGGGATATTTTTAAGTGAAAATTCTAAATCTCGCTGTCTTACATAGCCAGTATCTCCGAGAGTTGCGCCAATAAAGGTGTTTAAATTCCCTACTAAATGAAGACACAAATTTCCAGCAGAATTCTTAATCTCATCTCCAATTAACCATAAATTATTTTCATTTTTATATGACTCAATTTCTATCTTTAAAGTATTTAAGTCTCTTTTAAAGAGTTTAACTAAACTATCTGTCATCATCAAATTGGTTTTTTATTATTATATAAAAGTATTAAATCTTTGCTTGATATGTTTACTACCCATATAAACTTGTAGAGCCAAAATACGTTAATATAAAGTTGTAAAATTTTTATTAACTATCTTAGTAATAAAAACGTGGAGTACAGTCAATTAAAATTGTCATCAGATCGGAAAGTTATTGGAAAAGGTGGTTATCCACAGTGTAAAGGATCTCCTTTAAGTTTAGGTTTGACTCTTAAATGGTTTGACCAACCCAATTCTATGACTAACCTAACAAACGAAGAGTTTCCTAGTTTCTTGCCAAATCTTATTTTTGAATTAGAAGATAAAGCATTTTTAACTGATGCTATTAGTCCTAGTAATCTATCTGCAAAAGGGTTTCTTATAAGTAGCAAACTCAAAAGCATCATAGAAACTCACAACTTGATGGAACATAAGTTTTTTAAAGCAAGAGTCATTTTCAAAGAAGAAAACTACGACTATTTCTGGTTGCATTTTAAGGATAATAAAGACAAATATTTAAACGCAATCGATTACAAAAACTCTCAATTTTACGTTGCTAATTTAGCTTTTATGCATGTTCGAGATATTGATCTATCATGTTATGAAGATTATAAACAGAAAAGATTAAGCCTAACCATGAAATACATTCATGGAGCTAAAATAAGTCTTGATGAAACACTCATAAATGAGAATTTGGATCTCTTCTATCTTCCCGATGTTTCGAGAGGTTATTTCTTGTCCAAAAATTTATATGATGAATTTAAAAAGAATGATATAACTGGCTTTGATATTAAAGAGCAAGAAATTATATAATAAATTTCACTATTAAATCTTTGCTTGATAAGTATACAAATCATAATATCTTCCTTGAGACGCTATGAGCTCATCATGATTTCCACGTTCTGCAATTTTACCGTTTTCTATCACTAAAATTTGATCTGCTTTTCTAATTGTACTTAAACGGTGAGCAATGACTATAGTTGTTCTGTCTTTGGTTAATTGCGCCAATGACTTCTGAATTAACGCCTCACTCTCAGTGTCTAAATTAGAGGTTGCTTCATCCAAAATAATAACTTTTGGGTCTGCTAAAATAGCTCTAGCAATAGCAATTCGTTGTCGTTGACCTCCAGACAATTTCACACCACGCTCACCAATCAAGGTTTCTAAGCCTTCTTCAAAACGGTCTGTAAATTCATTTACATAAGCTGCTTTTACTGCTGCTTGTAATTGTGCTTCTGTTACATTTGGTCTTGGGAACATGATATTCTCACGAATGGTACCTTCAAACAAAAACTCATCTTGTAAAACAACACCTAAATGTTTTCTAAAGCTTTGTAATTTCACTTTTGATAAATCTTGTCCGTCAATGGAAATCTGTCCAGATTTCGGATTTAAAAATGTAGCCGATAAACCTGCAATTGTAGATTTTCCAGAACCTGAACTTCCAACCAATGCAATCACTGAACCAGATGCTGCTTTAAAATTGATATTATGCAAGACAGGCTTTCCTTCTTCATAAGCAAAAGACACATCGTTGAATTCAATTTCGCCTTTAAACTTCTCAAGCTCTATAGTTCTATTGGTATCATCTTCTTCTGCAGCCATATTCATAAGCTCTTCGGTACGATCTAAACCAGCTAAAGCTTCGGTTAACTGACTTCCAATATTACTCATCTGCACGATTGGTGCAATCATAAATCCTAATACCAAAGTAAAGAATAGAAAATCACCAGTTGTCATTTCTCCTTGCATCATGTAATAACCACCAATTCCCATGATTCCGGTTGTCGCTATTCCAATTAAAAACGTTGATGAACTTGTCATTAACGCAGTTGCTGTTAAACTCTTTTTTACATTCTGAAAAAGTCTATCTACACCTTTTTCGAAGATTTTATTTTCTTGGTCTTCAGCATTAAACGCTTTTATAACGCGAACACCTGCTAAAGTTTCGGTCAAACGACCAGTAACCTCAGCATTAATTTTTCCTCTGGTTCTAAAAATTGGACGAATATATTTAAATGCTTTTAAGGCTATTATTCCGAAGATAGATAAAGGAATAAACACAAACAAGGTCATCCAAGCATTCAGTTTTATTAAAATGATTAATGATACGATTGCTGTAAAACTTCCACCCACTAATTGAACTAATCCTGTTCCAATTAAGTTTCTCACGCCTTCAACATCACTCATAATTCGTGATACCAAAGCACCAGATTTTGTGTTATCAAAAAAACTAATTGGTAACGATAAGACTTTCTTTTGTACTTGAGCACGTAGCTCACTAATTAAATATTGAGCTTGAACGCTCAATATTTTCACCAATAAAAATGAAGTAACCGCTTGTACAGTTATTGCAGCAATAACGATGGCTACGAGTACCCAAATATCTCTTGTGTTACCATTTGGCACCACATCATCTAGTAACACTTTACTTTGCCAAGGCAATACCAAACCTGATAAACTTCTAATGACGATAAGCAGTAGTCCTAAAAAAACCAAATTTCGACGAGGCCAAATAATGGTTTTAAACGCTTGTTTTAGAGTAACTTTTGGTTTGCTTTTATCTTTAGAATCTGTATTTTGTAAATGTCTCATATATCAATTTAAAAATACAAAGATACGGTTGTAAATCGGTATCAAATTGAAGATTAATTAATGTTTTGTTAATTCACTTATAGGCAACAATTACTCTCTGTTTTCTCGTACTTTTGCACGATGCAAACTAAACCAGATTTTAAAATTGAATTCGTAATCCTCATGGCATCATTGATGTCTATTGTGGCACTCTCAATTGATGCATTATTACCAGCTTTACCAGATATTGGCAACCATTTAAATGTGACTAACCCTAATGATAATCAGAAGTTGATTACCATGATATTTTTAGGTTTAGGTTTTGGGCAATTAATTTTTGGGCCTTTATCTGATAGCTTCGGAAGAAAGCCAATGGTTTATTTTGGGTTTACAGTGTTTGTGATTGCAAGTATTGTTTGTGTCACTACAGATAGCTTAGAAGTCATGCTCATTGGTCGTGTATTTCAAGGAATAGGATTATCGTCACCAAGAACCATTGCCATTGCGATGACTCGTGATACGTATAGTGGAGATTTTATGGCTAAAATTTTATCTATTATCGTGATGTTCTTTATTCTGGTTCCAATTGTTGCACCAACCTTTGGACAATTACTATTAGATTTTTTTGATTGGAGAGCTATTTTTAATGCCAATCTACTTATCGGACTTCTAATTGTATTATGGTTTTGGAGACGTCAACCTGAGACGCTTTCCAAAGAAAAAAGAATAAAATTTTCGCCGTCAATATTTATAACTGGTACTGTTGAGTTTTTTAAACATCGAGAATCTATAGCTCTAACTTTAGTTTCAGGGTTTATTACCGGTTCTTTTATGGTGTATTTAAGTACCTCTCAACAAATTTTTCAAGAGCAGTATCTTTTGGGAGAACTATTCCCTTATATATTTGCGAGTACAGCATTTTCAGTAGGCTTTGCGACGTTTACCAATAGCCGACTCGTTATCAGGTTTGGTTCTTTTAATATTGCGTATTACGCAACCATAGCTTATGCTGTGATATCCTTGCTATACGTGTTGTTATTTTTCTCAGGAAACAACCCAAGTATTCATGTGTTGGTTACTTTTTTCTTACTCCAATTTTTTGCTGTTGGTTTTCTCTTCGGAAATTTGCGGTCTTTAGCAATGGAGCCTCTTGGACATATTGCAGGCATTGGTGCAGCAATCAACGGATTTGTGTCTACAGTAATGGCTGTACCAATTGCAATCTATATTGGAAGTTTTGTTAAAACCTCAGTACTCCCTTTATTTATTGGATTTTCTATTTTTGGAGTGCTGTCCTTATTGGTTTTTGTTTGGTTAAAGCGTAGGCGTGGTTTGGGGAAGATTTAAAATAATTTAAAGTATCTGATTTAATTATCCTTTTAGAGTTCAAATTATATAAGATAGAGCACATTAATTATTTTTTAAACTCTAATTTTATGTACTTTAAAAACAACCATGAAACTATTTTTAAAATTTGACGTTAAACAACTCTGTGATAGAATTTTGAGTTCACAATTTTCTAATCTTAATATCAATTTTAGAATTTTGGCTTATGGCGAAATTGAAATTTTAGATAAGCTATCCAAAACTCAATGGATAGATGTAAAAAACACATTAGAAGATTTTGGTATAACCGTTGTAGAAGACCAAAAAAGTATTTTAATTCAGAAAATTAAAGACGCAATCATAGAGATGGTTAATGATGAAGAAGAAACGATTACAGTAAAAAGCTCTGTATATCTTGCTGAAAAATTAAATCATAGTTATGGTTATTTATCTAATTTGTTTTCTGAAATAACCTATACGTCTATTGAGAACTACATTATTTTACAAAAAATAGAACACGCAAAACATCTAATTACTACTACAAGTATGACGCTTACTGAAATTGCTTTTAAACTCAATTATTCTAGCGTTGCTCACTTAAGTACTCAATTTAAAAATACTACAGGAATTACACCGTCTGCTTTTCAAAGAATTATTGAGAAGAGAAGAGAGATAACTCTATAATTAATGATTTATGCATAATAACACAATCAATATAGTTTTGGCAGATGATGATGAGGATGACAGATTATTCTTTACAGAAGCATTTGAAGAGTTGAAGATAAAAAGCAACGTATCTACCTATAATAATGGAGTCTTGCTAATGGAATATTTAAACAAAAATGATAGTATCATACCAGAATTATTATTTTTAGATTTAAATATGCCTAAAAAATCGGGTATTGAATGCTTAGTTGATATCAAAAAAAACCCTCGTTTAAAAAACATGATTATTGCAATATACTCTACTTCTGCATCAGAAGAAGATATTGAAAAAACCTTTGTTTTAGGAGCTAATATCTATATTAAGAAGCCTAACGATTTTAAAAAATTAAAGAAAGCTTTGTCAGAAGTAGTAACAACCAATTGGCAATATCAAACAGATAATTTAAATAAAGATAATTTTTTACTGCGCTTATAAAAATGGGGTCCACTTCAACTTATAATAATAATTTTTTAAAAATTGCTTTTGGCTTAGGTCTTTTCGTTATTTTATGTATTGGAGGTTTTTCATATAAGCATACCCAAGATTTAAGAGATTCTATGGAAATGGTAAAACATACCTATGAAGTCAATTTAGAATTAAAAAATCTATTAGCTAATTTAAAAAATACTGAAACTAGTGAGCACGGATTTATTATCATAAATGATTCTAGTTTTATCGATAGTTATAATTCTGGAAGAATAAAAATTGCAGAAAATTTAAAACGCATAAATATCTTAACTCAAGATAATCCCGAACAACGACGCAATCTAGACAGTCTTAATAAAGCAATTGGTAAGCGCCTTTTTTATCTCTCTGAAACTTTGCAAAGTTATAAATTAGGTCAGATAAGGTCTCCAAAGTTCATTTCAAGCTTTAAGTTAGGTAACCAAAAAATGACTAATATTAGGGAACAAGTACAAGCTATGATTGCTCATGAAGACAACATTTTAGAAATAAGACAGATAGAAAACAAAAAAGCATTAGAACGAACTCCAATTATTTTGTATTCTATTTTAATTTTAACGTTGTTACTCTTGCTTGTTGCATATGGTATAATAAACAGAGATTTAAAAGTTCTCAAGGAAAATAATGAACAACTCAATATTTTTAAAGAATCTGCTAACTTATCTGAAATTGTAAGTAAACACGGATCATGGACTTGTAATATTGATCAGGATGTATATGAGTTTTCGGATAATTTTTATAGAATTTTAGGTGAAGAGCCACAGTCTTTTGAATCTACTATTGAAAACTTTATGACGTTTGTACATAAAGATGATGTTCAAAAATTGACAACTCAAGTTGAGAACATGCTCATTGAAAAGAATCTACCATTTATATATTATAGAATTGTTAGAAAAAATGGAGAAATAAGACACCTAAAAGCATTTGGTGAATTATATGTGAATAACGAAGGTGAAAACAAATTAATAGGTACGACTGCAGATATTACTGATGAGGTTAACAACTTTAGACTCATTGAAGAACGAAACGAAGAATTAGAACGTAACAATAAGGAGCTTTCTGCTTTTAACTATGTAGCCAGTCATGATTTACAAGAACCGTTAAGAAAAATTCAAACATTTATTTCTAGGCTTGATGAGAAGGAATATGAAAAATTATCAGATAGCGGAAAATTATACATGTCACGAATCAAAAAAGCGGCATCTCGTATGCGATTATTAATTGACGATCTGCTACAATTTTCTAGAACTAATAAATCTGATAACGTCACTGAATTATCAGATATCAACGAATTAATCGAGGCTGCAAAGCAAGAAAACATAGAAGCTATAATTAGTAAAAAAGCAATAATTTATAATGATGAGATGCCAACTATGATGGTTATCCCATTTCAGATTAAACAACTTTTTATTAATTTAATTGGCAATGCTCTAAAATATAGCAAAGACGATATTCCTCCAGTAATTAATATTACATATGCTAAAGTAAATTCTCCTGAGGATAAAAACTTACCTAATTTAGCTAATGGTTACTATCATCAAATTTGCGTAATAGATAATGGTATTGGCTTTGAACAAGAGTTTGCTGAAAAAATATTTACCCTTTTCAGTAGACTACACAGTAGAGATGAATACTCTGGGACAGGAATTGGATTGTCTATTTGTAAAAAAATCATGGAAAATCATAAAGGAAATATCACTGCAGAGGGCAAACTAAATGAAGGTTCTATATTTAAAATCTACATACCGTGTTAGTTCTTTAATATAAAAGCATGTTATCAGTTAAAATTCTGAAATGTAAAAATACTGCACACCTATTTAAATAAAATGGGAATTTTATAACATCCATGTCATATTATGTAACATGCATTTAGTTATTAAAAGTGATATTTACACCGTTTAACTAGATGTCAACTTTTCGATCTATGAATTTCTAGTATTGAAAATTTCTTCTAAATTTCAGAATACAAATCCGTAATATGAAACTGCTTACTTATTTTATTATAGTCATTTTAGTCATTCTTTGGGCTGTTGGTTATTTTGTATATGGATCTGAACATTTAATACACATACTACTTGTATCAGCATTATTACTACTTGTGTATAGTTCCTACAAAAATAAGAGTAACGATAATAATTTTGGTTTTTAGTAAATCACTCTTCATCACTATAACTTTTTTTAATTCTTTTTAAAGACTTACAATCCTATTTGATAAGTGCTTCATTTAACTATTTTTAAAATAGAATTTAGTAAGTCTAACTTATTTATATGAGTATATCGCTCATTTAAATAGGGTCTCTCCAAAACATACATTAAGATTTGTTTAACGTTTTATTGAAATGATATAACACTTTACAAAAATTGTGTAACAGAAAACCTTGATTTAGGGTTCATCTTTGTAACATAATAAATGTAAATCTTATAATTATGAAAACACAATCCAACTTTATAGACAGACAGTTTGCAAGAGTAGGCAGAATTTTCCCCTCTCCAACACAATCAAATAATGGATCTACATTAAATAATGAGTTAGTTCAAAATTTGTCAAGAACAGAATAATTAGACTATTACCTATTTATTTGAAATCTAACTTTAAAATCAATATTAATTAAACCATTCAACATCATGATAACAGTGCAATCCAAAATAAACGAATTAAATTCTTTTTTTGAAAATTTACAAATCAAGTTAGGTGGTAATTTAACCTCTAACGGTAAAGAAAATATTTTTGAAATAGATAAAAAGTTAGGTAAAGGAACCATTAGATCTATTGATCTTGGAGATCAAATTTCGTTTTTAGAATTTGATCTACACTTGATAGAAGACATTAAGATTACACTTAATGCACAAGTTGGTAATTATGTAAACTTTGCTTATTGCTCTAAGGGCAAATTCTCACACAGTTTCGCAAATTCTAATATTAAGAATACCATAGACAATTTTCAAACAGGTATCGTCTCAAATATTGAATCAAAAACCAATACATTATATCTGTATAAAGACATGCACATACAATCGTCTATCATATCTGTAAATACAGAAAATGCTAACGAGTATACTTCAAAAATCAATGCATCTTTAAAAGATTTATTTATTTCAAATAAACAAGAAGATTATATACACTTAGGCTCATTTAATCTAAAAATTGCAGAATATATAAAGCAATTAAGAGCTATAAAACAAGAAGGTATTGTAAAGTCTTTACTAATAAAAGGATTGGTAAATGTTATTTTAGCTCTTGAAATTGAACAACATAAAGAAGATATCGCAAATGCAGAATATTCATCATGCTCTTTGACAAAAACAGAGTTGAAATCTATAAATGAATTAATAGATTTTGTAGACAATTATCCTGATTTAGATCATAAGTTGGATATTTTGACTAAGAAAATAGGTTTATCTGCAGCAAAAATTCAAGAAGGATTTAAAATGACTAAAGGCTTGACTGTTTGTGAATACATTAGATATGTAAGACTTTCAAAAGCAGAAGAGCTAATGAGTACAACAGATTTGAACATATCTGAAATTGTATATAGCTTAGGATTTACAAGTAGAAGTTATTTTTCTAAAATTTTTAAAGAACGTTTTAGTTGTGCTCCTAGTCATTACAAGAAAAAAATCAAGTTAGCTGTGTCAGCATAATATATATCAAGAAAGCTCTAATTACAATAGTATTTAGAGCTTTCTTATTTTACGTATTTACATTTTTCTTCTCTCTTCTCTCTTTAATAGCATTTTGAAAATATCCTCTTTATAATCTTGATTTAAAATTACTTTTATATCACTTCAACATTATTAATAATCATACATATAGTTTGCATAATTTTTAACTTGAAGACTAAACTTTATACACCATATATATTTTTTTATCGCATTAGTGATTGAGCCATTGTTGGAGCTCTCCCGATAATTATCGGGAAGCGACTGGTAAAAGCACGACGTTTTACTTTATTTTAAGTAAAAGGTAATGCCCAAAAACCATGTTTTCATATTTATAAAAATACATACTACATAAAAAACTATACCTATTTAGCAGAAAACATGATATAACTCATAGACACACCATTCCTTTTTTGTTACTTTAGAGTATGAATACTATTGCAGAACGTATCTACGATTTTCTAAAGGATTTCCCTCCTTTTAGCATGTTGATGAAAAGTGAATTATTGGCTATCTGTAAAGCTATTGATATTCATTATTTAGAAAAAGATACTCACTTATTTATCACTGGATCTCCTGTTGAAAATCAATTCTATGTGGTTAAAGATGGTGCCATTGGTTTATTTAGAGCGCAAACAAATACATTGGTAGATGAATGTGACGAAGGCGATATTTTTGGATTGAGAGCACTTATGCGACAAGGTGATTATAAATTGAGTGCTAAAGCCATAGAAGAAAGTATTGTATACAGTATTTCTTCGGAATTATTTCAACAGTACATTACTACCAATCCAGAAGCTAGCAAATATCTAATGTCGAGTTTTGTTTCTAACACAAACTATATTGAATCTAACCAAGTAGATAATAATCTGTCTTCTGAAAATATTCAAGATTTTTTTGAAGAGCAATCTGCAGATTACTCTAAAAATCCTGTTCATTGTTCATCTGAAACACGTATAAAAGATGCTGCATTACTTATGACAGATAAGCGTATCGGTTCAATAGTGATAACAGAAGACAACAGACCATTAGGAATTATAACAGATAAGGATTTGCGTACTAAAATTGCAACAGGATTAATTTCTATTGAAGATTCTGTCACGAAAATCATGTCTTCTCCTGTGATTACATATCCTGAAAGCATTACTGTTGCCGAAGCTCAAATTGCAATGATAAAGCATCGTATTACTCATCTATGTATTACTAAAGATGGTACGCCAAATACGGAGTTAACAGGTATTCTATCTGAACACGACATTATAGTGATTAGAGAAAATAATGCTTCTGTTTTGGTAAAAGAAATCAAACGAGTTAACACTCCAGAGCAGCTTCAACACATACGTAAACGTGCAGAGCAATTATTGAAACGTTATATAGAACAACAAATTCCAATAACGTTTGTCACAAAAATTATATCCACTATTAACGATAGTATTACACAACGACTTATCGGTTTATGTATTGAAGAAATGTCTACTCCTCCTCCAACCTCTTTTGCTTGGTTGGCTATTGGAAGTCAAGGTCGTGAGGAACAATTATTACTCACAGATCAAGATAATGCCTTGGTGTTTAATGATGTTCCTGAAAATGATTACGATAAAACACAACAGTACTTTTTAACGCTATCTAAAAAGATTAATCAAGGTCTAAATATCATCGGTTTTGAATTATGTCCTGCAAATATGATGGCTAGTAATCCAAAATGGTGCTTATCCATATCACAATGGAAAACACAGTTTAAATCTTGGATTACCACACCAGATCAAGATAATTTGATGCTCTGTAGTATTTTCTTTGATTTTGAATTCGTGTATGGTGATGCCAATTTATCAACAACAATGGCTGAAAGTATTTTTACTTCTATTGAATCTCATGATATCTTTTTAAATTTTTTAGGATTAAATGCATTGACAAACCCACCACCTTTAAGTTTCTTTAGACAGTTTTTAGTCGAAAGAGATGGTGAACATAAAGATCAATTCGATATTAAAGCTAGAGCGATGATGCCACTCGTTGACGCAGCTCGACTATTGATATTATCTAAAAATATGAAAGCTCACAATAATACAATTGTACGTTATGAGAAACTCGCGGAATTAGAACCACAAAACAAAGATATTTTTCTTGCATGTCGTGATGCTTTTAAAAACCTTTTACGTTTTAGAACAGAACAAGGCTTAAGGCATAATGATTCTGGTCGTTTTATTGATTTGCAAACATTGAGCAAAGCCAATCGATTAGAATTAAAGAGCACCTTTAGAGCAGTGAAAGACATACAAGACCTTATTCAAACAAGATTTAAACTCTCACAATTCATGTAATAGTATGAGCTGGTTTAAGAAAAAGTCATATCCAGATTTTTGGAAACAGTATCTAGAGTGTTTTAAAAGTAATCAAAACTCAGATATTGAAGCTATTCGCTTTGTTGTTTTTGATACTGAAACCACAGGACTAGATACAAAATATGATCGTATCTTATCTATTGGAACTATTGCTGTTATTGGAAATACTATTAAGGTTTCTGATAGTTTTGAGTGTTATCTACAACAAGATTTGTTCAATGCCAATACAGTAAAAATTCATGGTTTGTTAAAAGCAGGTCATTTCAATAAATTACAAGAACGCGATGCAATAATTCAGTTTTTAGCACATATCAAAAATAGCGTTTTAGTAGCACATCATGCAGATTTTGATGTTACAATGATGAACCAAGCTTTAAAACGTATGGACTTACCTAAGCTAAAAAATAAAGTTCTAGACACAGGACATTTATTTATAAAAACCAAACTAGATGACTCTAAAACACACTATAGTTTAGACGACCTATCACTTCGTTTTAAAATTCCGCAACACGACAGACACACTGCTTCTGGAGATGCATATATCACAGCCTTATTATTTGTCAAAACTCTTGCTATTTTAAAGAAAAACAATCCTTCAATACAACTTAGAGATGTATTACGAAGTCATTCGAGAATTGGATTGTTATAAAAAACGCAACCCTTGAGGTTGCGTTTAGAATTTTTGATTACTTATTTGATATAACCTTAAATTAATAAAAACATTCCACTCATCTATTTAATAAATGAGTGAAATTTCTATAGTCTATAAAGAATGATCCATGATATCCTGAACACATTCTGGATTTAATAAAGTACTAATATCACCTAGATTACTAGTGTCTTTTTCAGCTATTTTCCGAAGAATACGTCGCATAATTTTTCCGCTTCGTGTTTTTGGTAACCCTTCTGTGAATTGAATTTTATCTAGTTTTGCTATTGGCCCAATTCTATCAGCTATTAATTGATTAATCTCTTTACGAAGGTTGTCATGGTTTCTAGTTTCTCCAGCATCTTTGATAGTTACATAACCATATAATGCGCTACCTTTAATATCATGCGGAAAACCTACAATGGCACTTTCTGAAATTGCTGGATGCTCATTAATTGCATCTTCTATTGGAGCTGTTCCTAAATTATGACCAGAAACGATAATTACGTCATCTACTCTTCCTGTAATTCTATAATAACCAACTTCATCTCTTAACGCACCATCTCCTGTAAAATACTTGTTTTCGTAGGTAGAGAAATACGTATCTTTATATCGTTGGTGATTTCCCCAAATGGTTCGTGCAATACTTGGCCATGGGAATTTAATACATAAACGTCCTTCTACTTGATTACCCTTTAATTCTTCACCATTCTCATCCATCAAACAGGGTTGAATACCAATAAATGGCAAGGTGGCATAAGTTGGTTTTGTTGGTGTTACATATGGGATTGGTGTAATCATAATTCCACCAGTTTCTGTCTGCCACCAAGAATCTATGATTGGACTTTTTCCTTTTCCCACATTATCATTATACCAATGCCAAGCCTCTTCATTAATAGGTTCTCCCACACTTCCTAAAACTTTAAGAGAAGATAAATCATATTTTTCTACCAGTTCAACACCTTGTTTTGCTAAGGCACGAATGGCTGTTGGTGCTGTATAAAACTGATTGACTTTATGTTTTTCAACAATGTCCCAAAAACGACCAAAATCAGGATAGCTTGGCACACCTTCAAACATTACTGTTGTGGCTCCATTTGCCAATGGACCATAAACAATATAACTATGTCCTGTAATCCAGCCAATATCTGCTGTACACCAATACACGTCATTTTCTCTATATTGAAACGCATTTTTAAAGGTATACGCTGTATATACCATGTAACCTGCTGTAGTATGCACCATTCCTTTTGGTTTTCCTGTAGATCCAGATGTATATAGTATAAATAGCGGATCTTCGGCATCCATGACTTCTGCTTTACATTGGTCTGAAGCTGCATCTAATAAAGGTTGTAACCATTTATCGCGATGGTCTTTCATATTAATATCTGAGTTAATTCGCTTTGCGACCAAAACTGTTTCAACACCTGGACAAGACTCTAAAGCTTCGTCTACAATACCTTTTAAATCTATAGTTTTTGCTCCACGATACGAACCATCAGAAGTAATTACTACTTTACAATCACTATCATTAATTCTAGTTGCTAATGCTGTAGCTGAAAATCCTGCAAATACTACAGAATGTATAGCTCCTATTCTAGCACAGGCTAAAACCGAAATTGCTAATTCTGGAATCATAGGCACATAAATACAAACTCGATCTCCTTTTTTAACCCCTTGATCTTTTAAAACATTGGCAAATTGGTTAACGCGATGATATAATTGTTTATAAGTAATATGTTCTGCTCCTTCTTCTGGATTGTTAGGTTCAAATAAAATTGCAGTTTTATCTCCTCTCGTTGCTAAGTGTCTGTCGATACAGTTTTCTGTAATATTTAATTGTGCACCTTCAAACCATTTTACTTCTGGTTTGGTAAAATCCCAATCTAAAACGTTGTCCCATTTTTTCCGCCATAAAAAATGTTCTTCAGCAATTTCTTCCCAAAATGCTTCTGGGTTTCTAACCGATTTACGGTACACTTGGTAATATTCTTCTAAATGTTTAATATGGTAATTACTCATAATATATTAGTTTAATTTTTGTTTAGCGCTTAATCTCTACATTAATATTAGTAGTAAAATGCGACAAGTTATGTTAGTTTAATTTTATTTATGAATCCCAATTTTATGGGTTTGATATACAATTTTGATTTCATCAATTATTTTTATATCATCAATGGTTGATGGTATATTATATTGCTGTTCATCTGCGATATTACGTAACAATTTACGAAGAATTTTCCCACTTCGTGTTTTAGGTAAACGATTAACAATTAGTACATCTCTAAAAGAAGCTACAGCTCCAATTTCATGACGAACATCTTGTATAATTTCCTTTTGAATTTGATTTTCTTCGGAAACTTCGCCAGATTTCAAAACCACTAATCCTAAAGGTTTTTGCCCTTTAATTTCACAATGCACACCAAATACAGCACATTCTGCAACTGACTGATGTGAAGCTACAATTTCTTCCATTTCTGCAGTTGATAATCTATGTCCTGCAACGTTTATAATATCGTCTACACGACCTGTAATAAATACGTAACCATCTTCGTCTTTATAGCCACCATCTCCTGAAAAATAATAACCAGGAAAACGATCTAAATAACCAGATTTAAAACGTTCTGGATTTCCCCAAAGATTACTTAATGTTCCTGGTGGTAATGGCAGCTTAACAGCTACATAACCTTCTACGCTAGATGTTACTTCCTCACCATCTTCATTTAAAATTTGAATGTCATAACCACAAACAGGAAAACTTGCAGAACCTGGTTTTACGTCTTGCAATGCAACACCAACCATATTTGCTATCATTGGCCAACCACTTTCAGTTTGCCACCAATGATCAATTACTGGAACGTTTAGCTTTTCTTCTGTCCAATTTAAAGTGGCTACATCACAACGTTCGCCTGCTAAAAACTGATATTTTAAACAAGACAAATCAAATTGTTTTAATAATTCGCCATCTGGATCTTCCTTTTTTATAGCTCTAATTGCTGTTGGTGCAGTAAACATCACTTTTACTTGATGCTCACTAATGACTCTCCAAAACGTAGAAGCATCTGGTGTTCTTATCGGTTTTCCTTCAAACAAAATGGTTGTATTTCTGTTTAATAATGGCCCGTAAACAATGTAGCTGTGTCCTACAACCCAACCAACATCACTTGCTGCCCAAAACACATCTCCTTCATCAAGACCGTAAATGTATGTCATAGAAAATTTCAATGCAGTAGCATAACCACCTGTATCTCTAATAATTCCTTTTGGCGTTCCTGTGGTTCCTGAAGTGTATAAAATATAAGAAGGATGTGTAGATTCAATTGAAATAGCTTCGATTGAAGGTGATTTCTCAACTAAAGTAGTGTAATCTACATCATAGTTTTTCTTCGGAATTTCAACACCTAGTTCTCTATCAAAAACAATAACATGTTTAGGCTTATTTTCAGCTTTAGCGATTGCTTGATCTACAAAAGGTTTATATGGTATAATACGCTCAATTTCTATTCCATTAGATGCTGTAATAATTGCTTTAGGCTTACAATCATCAATACGAATTGCCAACTCATGAGGTGCAAAACCACCAAACACAACTGAATGTATCACACCAATTCTAGTACAAGCTAACATGGCATATAATGCTTGCGGAATCATTGGCATATAGATAATACACGTGTCACCTTTTTGAAGTCCTAAACTTTGCAGTCCACCTGCTAATTTAGAAACTTCATGATGCAATTGATTAAAAGTAATGTGTTGTTTTGTATGAGTAACTGGTGAGTCGTAAATAACTGCATTTTGATCTCCATAACCATCTTTAATGTGTTTATCTATACACAAATAACTCAGGTTAAGTTGTCCATCTTCAAACCATTGGTCATAGTTATATTTATCCTTAGATAAAATATTATTTGGTGCATCAAACCAATCTAATTGTTTGGCTTGTTCACTCCAAAATTGTTCTGGATGCTGTATACTTTTATTATAGAATTCTTGGTATTTCATGGCTATGTTTTTTTAGAATTAAACAAGCCAAACCAATTGGGATTAAGTACTTTTAGTTTGATAAGTACCCAAATAATAACCACAAAACAAATGCCCATAACTATAGATAGCATAGGAGTTACATAAGTTTCGTTTTCGAATTTAAACCTTAAAAAAAGCGTGCTAACGATGTAGATACTAATTATAATATCTGACGCTAATGGGTTGATGCGAAATTTCATATTTTTAAACTTTAATTAAACTTAGTTTGTTTGCACACAAAACCAATTTTAAAAAAACTTAAAAAATATTTCTAAGTTACAAGTTCCAATATTTCTGAAACTATTTTTTTTACTGAAAAAGGCTTGGTTAAATACTTATCTGCTCCGAGTTTTAAACCCTTTTCAATATCTGAAGCTTTATTTTTTGCAGTTAAAAACACCACTTTGGTATCTTTTAAACTGGCTGTGTTTTTAATATGAGTTAACGTTTGATAACCATCTACGTTAGGCATCATAATATCTAATAAAACCACATTAGGAATATGATGTTTTAATATCTCTAAAGCCTCACTTCCATCTCTTGCAATAAACACTTCAAAATCTTGTTTTTTGAAAGTGTATTCTAACGACATCACAATATTGGGTTCGTCGTCAACAATTAAAATTTTCTTCTTCATACTTTACGACAACAATTTACTTAAAAGGTATGGTAAAAACAAGTGTTGCACCATTTTTTAACCCTTTTTTAGCCCAAATTTTTCCGTTGTGTTTATCTACTATTTGTTTTGTAATAGCTAAACCCAATCCACTACCTTGTGGTTTACGTGTATTTTGATCTTGAGATTGGTAAAATTTGTCGAAAATAAAATCATGATCTTCTACTGGAATCCCTTTACCATTGTCGGTTACAGAGATTTCTACCATTTCATTTCCTAACTTATAATCGATTATTATTTCACCTGTATTTGGTTCACAAAATTTTATAGCATTAGATAGTAAATTGGTTAGTACCTGAAGTATACGATCTTCATCATAATTAGTACTAAACACATGTAGGTTTTTATTTATGATTTTTACGTCTTTTTTTGCTGCTATTTGAGAAATACTACTAATGGCTTTGGTGATCGTTTTTTGAATGTCGTGGTATTGCATATCCAGATTCAATCGACCTGTTTCCAACTTTTCAAAATCCAGGATATTGTGAATTAATCGTCCTAAACGATCAGAATCTTGCAATATGTTTTTTAAAAATTGTGCCTTTATCTCTTTTGGCATATCATCATCTTCATCCATCAATAGTTCTGTAGCAGCACGAATACCTGTAATTGGTGTCTTGAGCTCATGTGCAACTGTATCTAAAAATTCATCTTTTTGCTTGTCTTTACTTATTAATTCCTCATTGGCATCTTTTAGTTTTGAAGACAGTTGAGACAGTTCTTTTGACTTTTCTAAGAGTACTTTATTGCTGACAATGTTCTCTTTAGATTCTTCCAAAATCTTCAATACTTCAACCAAGCTAATCTGTTCTTCTTTCACCACACTTGCAATTAAAATTTTGGCTGAAGCAGAGCCTATACTTCCAGTAAGAAGTTTTTCAGAAAAATTAATTAATCGTGCATCTGCCAATTGAGTGTCTTGTGGTAATTTATATTTAGTAAAAAATATAGTTAAAGCACGTGTGGCTCTTTTTTCTCCTAAAAAACGAACAAGCACACTTTTAATATCAGACACATAAGCTTCTCCTTTCCATACCAACGCACTGTCTTGAAGGGTTGAGAAGTTTTTACTATCTACAAACATTTCGGCATAATTACGTTCTCGATAATTTCCTTTTGAAATTAGTGAAAACACCAAATAAGACATCAAATTAAAAGTCATACTCCAGAAAAAAGCATGTGCTGGTGGACTTAAAAAATCGATACCAAATAAAGCATAAGGTTTTAGTTCAGAAACACCTAGTAAACCATACTGTGTAAAATCGTCTGTTCCTGTATAGGCTTGTATTGTAAATGGTAAGACTAAAGTGTAAACAGCAATAAGAAAACCTACAATAATACCAGCAACAGCTGCTTTTGAAGAGCCACGATTCCAGTATAAGCCAATAAAAAATGAAGGTGCTAATTGTGCTATTATTACAAACGAAATTAAACCAATAGAATACAACGAGAGTTCTTTTGAAAACGAAACATAAAAGAAATAGGCTGTAATTATGATGGTAAAAATAGAAATGCGACGAATGCTTTTAATGTATTTAGAATTACGTTCTGGTTGATTTTTAATGAATTTATCTAGAAAACCATAAGGAATAATCAGGTTGTTACTTACCATTGTTGATAATGCCAAAGTTGACACAATAACCATTGAAATAACTGCAGAAAAACCTCCTAAAAATACTAGTGTTGCTAAAAATGAATTTCCGTTTTCTAATGGTAATAATAATGAATAATACTCGGCATTTTCAGTAGATCCAAAGGTTAGTTTTCCTGCCCAAGCAATGAATATAACAAAGATATTAAATAGTAATAAGTACAATGGAAACAACCAAATCGCCTTTTTTAAATGCTTTTCTCTATTGTTTTCTAAAACGGAGACTTGAAACTGTCTTGGTAACAAAAAAATAGCCATAAAAGATAAACCAATTAAGAACAACCAATTAAAACCATCTTCTACTCCGCTAAGTGTGGTGAGTTCTTTAAAATTTTCGGTTATGGATATTTGATTATAAATATCTGTGGTACCATCAAATAAATAAAACGTCACATATGCTCCAATTATTAAAAAGAATACGAGTTTTAAAACCGACTCAAAAGCTACTGAAGCAATGATTCCTTTGTGTTTTTCGGATGCATCTGCATTTTGGGTTCCAAAAAAAGTGGCAAATATGGCTAACAACAATGCGACATAAAATGTAGAATCGTCTATTACTGTTGTTGAAATATAACTAGTATCATCAGACATGATTTCAAAAGTTTCTGAAACTGCCTTTAGTTGTAATGAAATATAAGGTAGTGTTCCAAATAAGCAAACAATAGTCACTAATGCTCCAAGAAACCTATTGTTTCCGTAGCGAAGAGAAATAAAATCTGCTATGGATGAAATTTTATGTTGCTTAGAAATCCTGATAATTTTCCGAAGCACTACAATCCACAAAGGTGCTGCTATAACAGGTCCTAAATAAATTGGCAAAAAATTAATTCCAGAATTTGCTGCAATACCTACACTGCCATAATAGGTCCAAGCAGAGCAATAGACTGCTAAAGACAACGTATATACATAAGGGTTATTAACCCATTTACTTTGGCGTTTTTTTTCAGCAAGAAAAGCAATGTAAAATAACACTGCTAAATAGATAATAATTATGGCGACTAATGTGTAATTATTCATAATGACGTTTTAATACGATATATGAAATTACTATAGACAATAACCAAATAGAAAATATGGAAAAATATAGCGTTGGAACACCAAAAACTGCACCTTCAAAATTAAAAACAAGAATGAATGGTACATTAAAAATAAGAAACAAAGCAATCGATAATACGACTAGCTTTTGTTCATGGCGTTTTTTCATTGGTTGGTTGTTTTTCATTTCCGCGAAAGCGAAAAAATAATAACGCTACTAATATAAGAAATCAGCACTACATAAATGTAATGCTGATTTTCTAACTAATTAAATTAAAAATTATTTTCAAATAATAACTATTTAATGATCGTGAGCTTCACCTGCTCCAGAAGGTATTCTTATACTCTCAACCATTTCTTGTACATTTTGTGGTGGAGCTGGTGTCATACGTGACACGACTACTGAAATTACAACGTTTACAACCATTGCAATGGTACCAAATCCTTCTGGCGAAGTCCCAAACCACCAATCTGCGCTTGTACCACCTCCAAACATATTTAGCTTGAATTTCATCATATAAAATAACATCAAAACAATACCTACAACCATTCCCGAAATTGCGCCTTGACTATTCATACGTTTGTCAAATATTCCTAAAATTATGGCGGGAAAAAAGGAGGCAGCTGCGAGCCCAAAGGCGAGCGCGACGACTGCTGCCACAAAGCCTGGCGGATTAATACCGAAGTAACCTGCAATTAAGATAGCAACAAAAATGGCTATTCTTGCTGCAGTTAATTCACCTTTATCTGAAATATTTGGCTTTAATTGTTTTTTAATTAAATCATGAGATATTGATGTAGATATTACTAAAAGTAGTCCAGCTGCTGTAGATAGTGCTGCTGCGAGTCCACCAGCTGCAACCAATGCAATTACCCAATTTGGTAAGTTTGCAATCTCTGGATTTGCTAATACCATAATATCTTTATCGACGTATAATTCATTTTTTGCATCACTTGCATTAGAAACCATACGCTCTCCATGTGCTCCTCTTGCTTCTACATAAATTGGTTTTTTACTAGATAGCGCATCTCCAGCAACATATTGAATTTTACCATCACCATTTTTATCTGACCATGCAATTAAACCAGTGTCTTCCCAGTTTTTAAACCATTCTGGAATTTCAGAATAGGGTTGATTACTTACTGTTTCAATTAAATTTGTTCTAGAAAAAACTGCAATTGCAGGTGCTGTTGTGTATAAAATAGCAATTAATAATAGTGCAAATCCAGCAGATTTACGTGCGTCTTTTACCTTAGGAACTGTAAAGAAACGTACAATCACGTGAGGTAAACCAGCAGTTCCTGTCATTAACGCCAATGTAATAGCAAAAACATCCCAAGTACTTTTTGTTCCACTTGTATATTCGTGAAAACCAAGTTCGGTATGTAGTTTATCTAACTTATCTAGTAAAAATTCTCCACCTTCTACAGATCCTCCCATTCCTATTTGTGGAATGATATTTCCTGTCATTTGCATAGAGATGAAAAATGCAGGTACCATAAAAGCAAATATTAATACACAATATTGTGCTACTTGTGTATATGTGATTCCTTTCATACCTCCTAATAAAGCGAAGGTTAACACTACAGTCATCCCGATAATAACACCTAAATTAATATCTACTTGTAAAAACTGAGAAAATACAATTCCCACACCACGCATTTGTCCTGCTACATAAGTAAATGATACAATTAAAGCACAAATTACTGCTACTGTTCTTGCTGTATTTGAATAGTATCGATCTCCAATAAAATCTGGCACAGTAAACTTACCAAATTTACGCAAATATGGCGCTAACAGTAATGCCAGAAGCACATATCCACCTGTCCAACCCATTAGGTAAACAGAGCCATCATATCCTGAAAAGGAAATAAGTCCTGCCATACTAATAAATGAGGCAGCACTCATCCAGTCGGCTGCTGTTGCCATACCATTTGCCCAAGGAGAGACACCTCCTCCAGCAACATAAAATTCTTTTGTTGAGCCTGCTCTAGCCCAAATTGCTATTCCGAAATATAGGGCAAATGTAATCCCTACTAATAACCAAGTCCATGTTTGAACACTCATAATTTTTTGTTTTAAGTTTAGTTAAGGATTACTCGTCGTAACCATATTTTTTATCTAGTTTATTCATTAATCTTACGTATACGAAAATTAGAATTACGAACACATATATAGATCCTTGTTGTGCAAACCAGAATCCTAGCTTAAAACCACCTAGTCTAAATGCATCTAATTCTTCTCTAAATAAGATTCCGCATCCAAAGGATACGACAAACCAGATCACAAGAAGTACAATTAAATACCTCAGATTTTCTTTCCAATACGCAGATGCGTTTTTTTGTTTTTCACTCATAGTTGTTAGTTTTTATAGATAAATCATAGCTTGAAGCGAAATGGTATTTGCATCTAAAGCTCCAAATTGTTCATTTTTATATTCTAAAGTTAATTTTGAATTATGTCCACTCATATAAGCATTTACACCAATGCCTAATGTTGATCTGTCATCACTTACTGCATCATAACTATGTGTACCATAACTTAAATAAGGCTGATATCTTGTTTTTGCTGTATCTCCTTTGAAAACGTATCCTATATGACTGTAAATCATACTTCCAGTACCATAGGCACTGTATAAATAGTTTTTTCCGTAGTCATTACTTTGAAATACTGCATATGCAGTAATTGCACTTCCATTATCACCAATTGGTGCATCATAAAAAGCATCTAAAGCAAATATTGAAACATCTTCTCCTTCAAGATTTGGAGCTAAAGCAGTACCAGTATCTATAACTGATCCTTTAGGATGCAAAAAGAAACCTGCTCCAACATTAAACACTTTTTTCCCACCTAAATAACTACCCACTTTATAAGGTAGAAAATTAGATTCTTGATCTAAGAAATTATAATCAAAATAACCTGCGAATGTTTTACCTGCATCTTTAGAACCTAGTCTAGCACGTCCATTATAAACAGCATCTCCTCCAGCAATAGCTGTACGATCATCTAAAGATGCAACAGAAGCATCGTTTATTGCCACACGATATTGAAGCTTATCAAATTTACCTTTTACAAAGACACCTAAGTGACGTGCAAATTGATCTGATAAACCTATAGTTGCCCACGATTGACGGTTGTTATCCAACGTCATCATGTTAAGCGTACTTTGATTGTTTAATCTAGAAATACCATTAAAGTAATGTAAACCTCCACCAACTGTATGGTTTTTACCTAAATTGTATTGCGCCCAAACATCATGAAAAAAGAGTTGAGAACCATCTCCTTTTCCTGTTGGACTTAATGTTGAACTTGTTAAACTATTTAATCCAAAGTGGGTTACGATTAAAAAGTCTTTATTGATTTGTGCAAACATTAATATACGAGCACGACGTAAATTAAAATTTAATTTACTGTTCTCGTTTCCGTTGGCATCAAATGTGTCGTCTGTGTTATAATTCGCTTGAACTTGAGCCCAAGAAATCAATCGAAGATATTTAGAACCATCTTCGTTAAATTTAAACTTAAGTCCTCCATCATAATCTGGAGAGCCTTGAGCAATCATAAATTGAAAGGACATAAAAAAGAGTCCAACCAATAAAAGGGTTTGTTTTCTCATTGTTTAAAGGATTAGTTAGTAATAATTGGTTTTGTGTGCACTACTAAGCTCTTAAAAACAATGTGTTAAATGAAAATTAATATATCTTTTTGTTAATTTATTATACTAATCTTTAAAACGCTCCCATTTAATTAACATAAATTTATCTCCTAACTCAGTAACGACAACACCTGCACCTTTAATATTTTCTGAGTTACTAAAATAAACACCTAATTCCGAAGCATTTAAAATCTTATAAGTTGGATGATAATTTGAGTTATAAGGACGTTTAATATTGTATTTTTTAACCCAATTCATGATACTAACGTGAGAGATTCCTAAAATACGTTCAATCTCTCTATAAGTGAGTCCTTCTAAATACAACTGTAACGACTTATTAACGTAGTAGTCGTCTATCTTCTTCCCTATCTTGTTTACCGAGAAAAAATAATTGCATTTTTTACACTTATAACGCTGTCTATCATTAACAATTCCACTTTTTATATAGTGGTCAGACCCACAATTAGGACACAATTCTACTATCATATATATCAATTTAGCATAAATATATCAATTTAGCAATAAAATTTAAAGTCAATTGTTAAAAATTTAAATATTATCAATAAAAAAAGCTCTAAAATCAAGAATAACGTTGATTTTAGAGCTTAAACTATAGAAGTGAACTATTTTTTCAAAATTAACTATTAAAATACACTTCTTCTTCTTTAGTTAATAATCTAGAATGAATTAGAAACCGAAGACCTAAAGGAATTTCTAATGAAAAACTAGCTCCACGACCTTCGGTTACATCTACAGTTAGATGTGTATGCTTCCAATATTCGAATTGATCTTGATTCATATAAAAATTCACGTCATGTAATGTTCCTAATAGGATATCGCTTTCATCTAAATACAAATCACCTTTTTCAAAAACCATAGGAGCAGATCCATCACAACAGCCACCACTTTGATGAAAAATTAAGTCACCATGTTTTGCTTTGAGCTGTTCTAAAACTTTTGCTGCTTTTTCTGTAATTGCTATTCTTTCCATAGTATAAAGTTATGAAAAAGACTGAATCACAATTGTAACCCAGCCTATATCGCTATTAATCAACAAATCTCTAAAAGAAACCTAATTTGTTTTTATCATAAGAGATTAACATGTTCTTAGTTTGACGGTAATAATTAAGCATCATCACATGATTTTCTCTACCAAATCCAGATTTTTTATAACCTCCAAATGGTGCATGTGCAGGATAAGCATGGTAACAATTTACCCAAACGCGACCTGCTTTAATGGCTCTTGGAATTTGGTATAACTGATGCGCATCTCTTGTCCACACTCCTGCTCCTAGTCCGTACAATGTGTCATTTGCAATTTCTATAGCTTCTGCTTCATCTTTAAATTTAGTGACACATGCTACAGGACCAAAGATTTCTTCTTGAAACACTCTCATCTTATTATGACCTTCTAATAATGTAGGCTTAATGTAAAATCCGTTTGCTAAATCTCCACTTAATTTATTAGCGGCTCCACCTGTTAAAACTTTTGCGCCTTCATCTTTTCCTATTTTGAAATAGGATTGAATTTTTTCATATTGATCATTTGATGCTTGTGCACCAACCATACAATTTACATCATAGGGACTTGTTTGTATAATAGCGTTTGTTCTTTCTATGACACGCTCCATAAATGCATCATATATATCTTCCTGAACTAATATTCTAGAAGGACACGTACACACTTCACCTTGATTAAAGGCGAATAAAACAGCACCTTCAATAGCTTTATCTAGAAATGCATCGTCTTCATCCATAACAGAATTAAAGAAAACGTTAGGCGATTTTCCTCCTAATTCCATCGTTACGGGATTTAGATTCTTAGAAGCGTATTGCATAATTAATTGACCAGTAGTTGTTTCTCCTGTAAATGCAACTTTATCCACTTTAGAACTAGACGCTAAAGGTTTTCCTGCTTCTGGACCAAAGCCATGTACAATATTCACAACACCTGGAGGAAATACTTCTGCAATTTTCTCCATTAATAAAGTTGCTGAAGATGGCGTTTGTTCTGCAGGTTTTAAAACCACACAGTTTCCAGTGACTAAAGCTGGAGGTAATTTCCAGGATAGCATTAATAATGGGAAATTCCATGGGATTATTTGACCAATAACACCTAAAGGTTCTTTGATATTCATGGATAAGGTATTCTGGTCTAATTCTGTTGCGCTACCTTCTTCAGAACGTATACAAGCAGCAAAATATCTCCAATGATCTACTGCCAAAGGAATATCTGCATTTAGAGTTTCTCTAATCGGCTTACCGTTATCACATGTTTCAACTAATGCAAACTCTTCTAAATTAGCTTCAATGATATCTGCTACTTTATTTAATAAGGTTGATCTTTCTGTTGCTGATGTATTTCCCCAAGCTTCTTTTGCTGCATTTGCTGCGTCTAAAGCTAATTCTACATCTTCTTTTTGAGAACGCGGATATTTTGCAATTAAACTATTATCAATTGGAGAAGTATTTTCAAAATATTGACCACCTATGGGTTCTACAAATTTTCCATTTATAAAATTGCCGTATTTCTCTTTAAATTTTGGTTTTGAATAACTCATTTGTGAATTGTTTTTAAGTGATTAAACTGACTATCTATTTATAAATCACATATTAAAAGCCGAAGAATGATTTTGTTAAATCCTTAACTTTTTACATTCAATATTATTGAATAGATAATTTTTATAAAGATATTTTATCAAATCCTAAATCAATTGCACGTATTTATCATTATATTGAACATATCTATTATTATATAAATAGGAGTATATATTTTTTGTAATATTGTGTATGAGTCATTTATTAAATCATCATAAAAGCCATAGAAAACTCTCAACGTTAGTTGAAAATAGAACGACATATAATGCTGAATATGCAGAATTAAACATCTATGAAACTCATGCTTTTGCTGAAAAAGTAGCTTTGAAATTTGATTTTCCAATAATTGCTAGTATGCTCACCGGAAAAAAAGTGATGCATATAGATGGCATTCCTTCTTTTGATTTTTTTCCAGGAGAATCTGTAGTTATGCCTACAAACAAAGAAATGATTATCGATTTCCCTATAGCTACAGAAAACGATCCTACGCAATGTCTAGCCTTAGGTATCGACACTAACAAAATTGAAGAAGTCGTAGAGAGTTTTAATAGAATTGTTAGCATTGAAAATGAAAACAATACTTGGGATTTAGACGCTAACACCTCACATTTAATTAATAATACAGATGTTAATCATCTCGTAGAACGTTTAACCTATACATTTACTAACAATAATAAATCTAAAGATGTTTTGTTAGACCTCATGATCCAAGAACTTATTGTAAGATTATTACAAACCAAGGCTAAGTCTTTAATATTAGCGAATCTGGATCAAATTTTTAATGATACAAGAATTGGATCTGTAATTAAATTCATCAAAGAAAACCTAACCAATAAAGATATTACCGTTGATCTATTAGCAAAAAAAGCGTACATGAGCACGTCTCATTTTCACAAGCAATTTAAAAATACGTTAGGCATCTCTCCTATTGATTATATTAATTCTGAAAAGATAAAATTTTCAAAAAAGTTAATTAAAGAATCTAAGGATTTTAGAATGTCTGAAATTGCTTTTAAGTCTGGATTTAATAATACAAGTTACTTTAACAGACAATTCAAAAAAATGGAACTTATGACACCTCAACAGTTTAAAATGTCTATCACTAAATGATTGAATTTATCTAGTGGCAATCTAAAAAAACTACTTCTTAATCACTCTTCGTATCTCTTTCGAGCCATTTTTAGCAATAAATTCTATAAAATAACTTCCAATACTAAGTTTTGAAATATCAATGACCATTTCGTTTTGATTACGATTTATTTTTAATTTCTTACCTAACAAATCATATAAGCTTATACTCTTTATATTTTCGAAATTAAACCCACTAAATGAAATTAAATTTTGTGCAGGATTAGGAAACATCTTCAATTCACTTAATTCATGTTCATTCAAACTTAATGAATTAACACTAATTGTTTCACTATAGGTATGTGAAACTCCACATGCAGTCACTGTAAATACAACATCATAATCTCCATTCTCACTATAGGTATGCATTGGATTTTCATCAGTTGATGTTGATCCATCACCAAAATCCCAAGCATAATTGGTAGCATTTGATGACGTATTTGTAAATGAGACTGCTCCATTATTTTCAGAATATAAAAAGCTGGATATTGGATCAAACTCACCTACTTTCCATAAATCTAATTGATCATATACAACTACTTTAACTGCATTTCTAATATGAAAAGCAGCAACAGGATCTATTCCAGGATTGTATGTGATTAAAGTTGGGTCTTTTCTTAAAATAATAGAATAAAAAGTACATGCAGAAGCATAAGCACCTTCCAAACTCTGATGAGAATTATCAATTTGATAGAGCTCTATAGGTACAGGAAATATATGCTCTCTTAAGTATCTCCAAACTGGACCTACTGGTGAAATTACAGCATCATGTGTATCTGCTAGAATTCTATAATTTTGAGCTAATTCATCATCCATTCCTTCATAGGTACAAACCCAAGGATAGGATGTGCAAAGTGATCCTGAAATACCAAATTTACGTCCCCAAGTATTATAAAATATTGGCTGTGTGCAATTGTTATTATCTCTAATTGTTTCAATTAATTGAGCAGCATATGGAGCTACATTAAAATCAAAATATAGTCCAGTTAATGCAACCTCAATACTTTGACCTTGAAGAACAATAAAATCCCAATCGTCTGAATTAATTTTATTGGTTACATCTTGACTTGTAGCATGATGCTCAAAAGTACCTCCTCCTGTAGTTTCTGCTTCAACGATTAGAACATCTCCAGCAGAATTAGCAACTTCATATAACATATTCGGAATGTTTTCAACAAACGTGTAGCTATTACCTATAAATAATACTTTTTCATCTTGTGAAGTAGACTGATGTATATTACATAGTAGAAATAGAAATAAAAATAAATTTGATTTCAATGTTACGTATTTTATAGTTAATCTATTAATAAGATACAACTTATGGAAAAAGGTTGCGTAATTATATTAAACTTGGTTTAACATCACATACTGTTAAAGCTACAAAAAAAAGCGTATAACCTAGATAGTTTCATCTTTTAATCGTTCTCTATACGCCTTAATTTCTTTCACAACTCTTGGTGCCATAATAATTGTAGCTAACATCGTAGGTATTGCCATAAACGCAAAAATACCGTCTATAAAATTTATCATCGCTTCAAAAGGTGTTGTTGCTGCCAAAATAATACTGAGAATATAGAGATAATTATAATAGTGCTTTTTATCTGCTCCAATAAGAAACGACGTACATTTTGTTCCGTAGTAAGCATAAGAAAACAACGAAGAAATACTAAAGATGAACACACAAATCATGAGTAAATATTGTCCGTATGCAGGCATTGCATTTTGAAACGCAGAAGCTGTCAAAGTCACTCCATTATCTGAAGTCGTTTCCCAAACACCTGTCACTAAAATGGCTAATGCAGTTAATGTACACACAATCAAAGTATCTATCACAGGACCTAACATTGCAACCAATCCTTCTCTTACAGGCTCATCTGTTTTTGCTGCACCATGTGCCATTGGTGCTGTACCAATTCCTGCTTCATTTGAGAATGCTCCACGTTTAATTCCTAATAATACAAGCGCTCCAAGAACACCTCCTAAAACATCTTTATTGCTTTCTGCATCTAGATGTCCAGCTTCAAAAGCATCTGTAAAAATCATGAAGAAGTATTTTGGAACTTCTGTATAATTGATTCCGAGGATTATAAGCACCAAAATAAAATACAATATCACCATAGATGGTACCATTTTAGAAGCAATATTACTAATACGTTTTAAACCTCCAAGAATAACAACACTTGTAAATATGACTAATACAGCTGCTATAATTAGGTTACTTCCTAAACTGACTTCTACGCCATTCGGTATTAAAATAATGTCATTGATCGCTTGTTTTAATTGATTGACATTAACGACAGGTAATGCTCCCAACATTCCGAAGAAAGAAAACATAACCGCTAAAAACTTCCAGTTTTTCCCTAAACCTTCAGTAATAAAATACATAGGTCCACCTTGCAAATCACCATTACTGTCTTTACCTCTGTACATAATTGCTAACGTAGAGGTAAAAAATTTAGTGCTCATACCTACTATTGCACTAATCCACATCCAAAACATAGCTCCAGGACCACCAACCGAAATTGCTAAAGCGACACCTGCAATATTTCCCATCCCAATAGTTGAAGACAATGCAGTCGTCAACGCTTTAAAATGGCTAATTTCTCCAGGATCATCAGGATTATCATACTTGCCTCGCAGCACTTGTATGGCATGACCAAAAAACCTGAATGGCAAAAATCTTGAGACAATGAGTAAGTACAATCCGCCTCCAATAAGTAACACTAGTAGCGGAATTCCCCAAGCTAATGATGAAAACTTACTCGCAAATTCGTTGATATATTCCATAAATAAATAGTGAATTATCCTTCTAAGATATTAAACTTAGTCAACATAAAAATTAAAAATATCTTTTAGTGTACTCATCAAAAATTTTTCAATTCGCTAAAAAATTAATCTCTTGCACCAGAATTTTGACTTTTATTTCTTCCGTAGCGAAACTATGCAAATAAAAAATAACTTCATCATGTCCCAAAATTTATAATTTTCGCTTAAATTCAAAAACTTTAAACGTGTACATTCTTAAACTTACCATTTTTGAAAACCAACCGACTCTTTTTTATTGATGCTGTACGTGCTTTTGCCATCTTAATGATGCTACAAGGCCATTTTATTGACACACTTCTCAACCCAAATTATAGAGACGAAACGAATATGGCTTATCAAGTATGGTCTTACTTTAGAGGCATTACTGCTCCTACGTTTTTTACCATATCTGGCTTGGTGTTTTTATACTTGCTGTTACGAGCAAAAGATAAAGGTGATGATACATCAAGAATCAAAAAAGGATTAAACAGAGGATTACTTTTAATAGGTATTGGTTATGCACTTCGTATCAATATTTTTGACTTGCTATATGGGAATTTTAATACATATATTTTTGTTATTGATGTCTTGCAATGCATTGGCCTATCATTAATCCTTCTCATTGGTTGTTATGTTTTATTTAAAAAACATGTTTGGCTACTTTCAATGTTTTTATTTACTATAGGTTGCTTTTGCTTTTTAACAGAACCTTTATATCGTAACTTAGATTTAAGTCATGTGCCTATAATTTTAGCCAATTATATGACTAAAGCAAACGGTTCTATTTTTACTATTTTACCTTGGTTTGGGTTTACAGCATTTGGCGGATTTTTAGCTACAGTGTTCTTTTCTCATGTGCATAGAAATAGGTTTCGATTGGTGACGGTTTTAAGTTTCTTTATCTTCGGAAGCTTCTTGGTAGAATATTCGTCTTTTATCCTAATGAAACTCCATTTTTGGACAGATATTGAGCTTTTTAAATCGGCTGCGTATTATAATTATCTCTTTACTCGCTTCGGAAATGTGCTGTTGCTATTTGGCGTTTTTTATGCAGCAGAACCTTTTTTAAAGGGTTCACTGATTGGAAAAATCGGACAGAAAACTTTGTCAATTTATGTGATACATTTTATTATCATTTTCGGAAGTTTCACAGGACTTGGACTTAAACATTTTTATTTTAAAGCATTAAATCCTACACAAGCAATTTTTGGTGCAATCATTTTTATGGTCGTTGTTTGTTTAATATCGTTTTATTATGTGAAGACAAATGCTTTTATTTATAAAGGTGTACGGAAATTGACACAAAAAATTAAAAACTAAAACTTTTACTACATTAGTATTTATGAATACAATTGATATAAGAACAGTAAATGTTGTACAATACTTAAACCCTTTACGAGAAGGAGGTTCACTTCCTGCAATCGTTAAGGCAGATGATGGTTTTCTCTATGTTTTAAAATTTAGAGGCGCTGGACAAGGAAAAAAAGCGCTCATTGCAGAACTTCTTGGTGGAGAACTAGCACGTGCCATCGGATTAAATATCCCTGAATTGGTATTTATGAATCTAGATGACTCGTTCAGCAAAACAGAACCAGATGAAGAAATACAAGATTTATTAAAATTTAGCGTAGGTCTTAATTTAGGGTTGCATTTTTTATCAAGTGCAATAACTTATGATCCATTAGTTTTTGAAGTAGATGCTATGACAGCTTCAAAAATAGTTTTACTAGACAGTATTATTAGCAATATAGATAGAACAGTAAAAAACACGAATCTATTAAACTGGAATAAAGAATTATGGGTGATTGATAATGGAGCAAGTTTCTATTTTCATCACAATTGGAGCACTTGGGAAAATCATCTCATTAGAACATTTCCGCTTATAAAAGATCACGTCCTACTAAAAAGCGCCACAAATTTAGATGAAGCATCAAACCATATTACTAACACTTTAAATACAGATAAAATAAAAGAGATCATCTCATTAATACCAGAAGATTGGCTGCTAAATGAATCTGATACAATGTCTCCTGATGAGATGAGAGCTGCTTATGAAACGTATTTAAATGCGAAACTAAATATGATTGATAAATTAGTTAAAGAAGCTGAAGATGCAAGATAAAGTCACTTTTGAATATGCGATTATTAGAATTGTACCTAAAGTAGAACGTGAAGAATTCTTTAACGTTGGTGTTATTTTATTTTCTAAACGTAAAAAATTTCTAGGGATTAAATATAAGATTGACCCAATAAAACTAAATGCCTTTACTGATGAATTAGATATTGATGATTTAAATGAACACCTTAAAGCTTGGGAATTAATTTGTGATGGTCACCCAAATGGAGGAGCAATTGGTCAATTCGAATTATCCGACCGATTTAGATGGCTAGCAGCACCAAAAAGCACCATAATGCAATGTTCTAAAACACATCCTGGTTTATGTGATGATGCTCAAAAAGCGTTAGATACTATTTTTAATAATTATGTTTTGTAACTTAAAATTAGAAAAATGAATCTAGAACAAAACAAGAAAAATGCAATAGCCTTTTACAAAATGGCTTATGAAGGCAATCCCAGAAATGCTGTTCAAACTTTTGTTGGAAACGATTACATTCAACACAATCCAGATGTTGCAGATGGATTACAAGGTTTCATAGATTACTTTGAACGCATGCAACAAGAATATCCAGAAAAGTCTATTAAATTTGTACGTTCTATTGCCGAAGATGATTTAGTAGCATTGCATACTCACCAAACTTGACCTGGAAATGACCAATATATTACCATGGATTTCTTCAGGTTTGATGACCAAGGTAAAATTTGTGAACATTGGGATAGTATTCAACAAATTCCTAAAGATTCTGCGAATCCCAATACAATGTATTAAAATTTATTTGTCTAAATACGCCAAAACATTCCTTTCAATCCTACTCTCAATATCAGCTACATCTGCCTTAACAAACGCTTCTCCCATAATTTTCTCATACAACTCAATATAACGATCACTCACGGTTTTGATATAGTCGTCGCTCATTTCTGGAACTGTTTGCCCTTCGAGACCTTGAAAGTTGTTGGCAATTAACCATTGTCTCACAAACTCTTTAGACAATTGTTTTTGTGGCTCATTGTTATCTTGTCGTTCTTGATACCCTTCCGAATAAAAATAACGTGAAGAATCTGGTGTATGAATTTCATCAATTAATACAATTTTTCCGTCTTTAGTTTTTCCAAATTCATACTTTGTATCTACCAAAATGAGTCCTCTAGAGGCTGCAATTTCTGAGCCTCTTTGAAAGAGTTTGCGTGTATAATCTTCAAGTACTAAATAATCTTCTTCGGAAACGATATTACGTTTAATGATGTCTTCTCTAGAAATATCTTCGTCATGATCTCCCATTTCTGCTTTAGTTGCTGGAGTAATAATAGGCTCAGGAAATTTATCATTTTCCTTTAAACCTTCTGGCATTTCAACACCACAAAGCAAACGTCGACCAGCTTTATATTCTCTAGCTGCATGACCAGACATATAACCACGAATCACCATTTCAACCTTAAAAGGATCACATATATGACCAACAGCTACATTAGGATCTGGAATTGCAGTTAACCAATTTGGCACCAAATCTTCAGTTGCTTTCATCATACTCGTTGCAATCTGATTTAAAATCTGTCCTTTATAAGGAATTCCTTTTGGCATCACAACATCAAAAGCCGATAAACGATCTGTTGCAATCATGACCAACTCTTCGTCATTAATATTATAGACTGCTCTTACTTTCCCTTTATAAACACTTTTTTGGTTTGGGAAATTGAAATTGGATTCTGTTATTGTGTTACTCATTATTATTTAAACGTTTATGCGTTGATTTATTTGTTCGTTTAGATATCTGCAATTATCTAATCTTTAAACATTGCTAAAGCCCTAGCCCAGATTACTTCAGTACACCTCTACTTTTATCAGTCTTCAATGAGTGCTTCGCAATGGAGGCATTGTTGGAGCTCCTCGAAGAGAGCGACTGCCGAAAGCTGGAATAAGCTCCTAAAAAAATTACTCTCTATTTTCTATACTTTTATAAGCCTCAATGACTTTCTTCACTAATTTATGGCGAATGACATCTTTATCATCGAGATAAATCATGCCTATACCTTCAACATTTTTTAATACGAGAAGCGCTTCTTTTAATCCTGAAATTGAACGACGAGGCAAATCTACCTGACCAGGATCACCTGTCAATAAAAACTTGGCGCTTTTTCCCATACGTGTTAAAAACATCTTCATTTGAGCATGTGTGGTGTTTTGACCTTCATCTAAAATCACAAAAGCATTATCTAATGTTCGTCCACGCATAAACGCTAAAGGTGCAATTTGAATGGTTCCGTTTTCTATAAAACGTGATAATGTTTCACCAGGAATCATATCTCGAAGTGCATCATATAAGGGTTGCATGTATGGATCTAATTTTTCTTTTAAATCTCCTGGCAAAAACCCTAAATTTTCACCAGCTTCTACCGCAGGACGCGTTAAAATAATACGCTTCACTTCTTTTGCTTTTAAAGCTCTTACTGCTAAAGCAACTCCTGTGTAGGTTTTACCTGTTCCCGCAGGTCCAATAGCAAACACCATATCGTTTTTACGCATACTCTCAACCAATTTACGTTGGTTTACGGTTTGCGCTTTGATAATTTTACCATTAACACCATGAACAATTGTTTCACCGCTTTTTGCAGACGTGTCATAATCATCGCTACTTTGACTCGTCAATACACGTTCTATAACATTTTCATCTATTTTATTATACTTACCAAAATGTTGCATAAGCATATTCATACGACGATCAAACTCTTCGAGTAAATCTTCATCACCATAGGCTTTGATTGTATTCCCTCTGGCTACAATTTTAAGTTTGGGAAAGTATGTTTTAAGGAGTTTAATATTTGCATTTTGAGCTCCAAAAAATTCTTTAGGAGTTATTTCTTCAAGTTCTAAAATAAGTTCGTTCAAAAGCGATGAGAATTATATATTAATCTGTTTTGTTTTATTAGATTTGTGATGAGACAAATTAAGACTCATTTTCAACATCTATACTACCAAAAATAATTAAACTATTTTACTCTTTAGGTTACCTGAAGGTTAAAATATGATTAGTTTTTAACAGTTTTATTTAAGTTATAAAAATGAGTAACTATAAACATTAAAATTCTATTGCTTATTATATGGCAATCATCACATTAACAACAGATTTTGGCGAAAAAGATCACTTCGCTGGAGCCATAAAAGGCGCTATTTATAGTGAATTGCCTGATGTGCGAATTGTTGATATCTCACATTCTGTCTCTCCATTTAATGTGCCAGAGGCTGCTTACATCATTCAAAACGCTTATAGTAGTTTTCCAAAAGGAACTATTCATATGATTGGTATTGACTCAGAACTCAACCCAGAAAACAAACATATAGCAGTGCAATTAGACGACCATTATTTTATTTGTGCCAATAACGGCATTATGAGTATGATTTGCTCAGAAATTGCACCACAAAAAATTGTTGAAATCAATATTCATGATCGTGTCGCTACTAGTTTTCCTGTTCTAGATGTATTTGTAAATGTGGCTTGTCATATTGCACGTGGAGGAACATTGGAAGTTATTGGTAAAATTATTGAAACGATTAAACCTATTAAAAATTTGATTCCGTTTGTTAGTGAAGAGCGTAGCCAAATTATTGGTAGCGTTATTTATATTGATAACTACGGAAATGTGATTACTAACATCAAGCGTAAATTTTTTGAAGACGTGCAGAAAACTCGTGACTATGAAATTTCTGCACGTAACTATAAGTTTAAAACAATTTATGAAAAATACAGTGATGCTATAAATTTTGAAATTCCAGAAGAGAAACGCTACGATGACGGTAAACGACTAGTGGTTTTTAACTCGTCTGGTTATTTAGAAATTGCAGTATACAAAAGTGATAATGCAACAGTTGGAAGTGCTTCTACGCTTTTAGGATTAAAAGTTATGGATACGGTTACTGTTAATTTTGCTAAAACGTTTTGAAGTTTGAAGACAGAAGACAGAAGACCAAACCACAATAACCAATACTGAATACTGAATACTGAATACTGAATACTGAATACTGA
This sequence comes from Psychroserpens sp. AS72, assembly GCF_038900375.1. Classification (NCBI taxonomy): domain Bacteria; kingdom Pseudomonadati; phylum Bacteroidota; class Flavobacteriia; order Flavobacteriales; family Flavobacteriaceae; genus Psychroserpens; species Psychroserpens sp. AS72. The sequence goes on from NZ_JBBMRC010000003.1 coordinate 333,506, forward strand.
ATACTAAAAAAATGCTCATAAGAATCGTAAAACTAAGTCTAGAACCTTCAAGGATTAAAGAATTCCTCTCCAATTTTGAATCCCAAAAAAAGAATATTAGAGCTTTTGAGGGTTGTGAGTTTTTAGAACTCTATCGAGACAAACACAATACCGACATCTTTTTTACGTATAGTTATTGGCAAAGCGAAGCCGATTTAGAGAATTATAGACATTCTAATTTATTTAAAGGCATTTGGGCTAAAACAAAACCTATGTTTAATGATAAACCTGAAGCTTGGAGTGTAGATAAATTGGCGAGTTTGGTGTAAACATATTAATATGACTGAAGACAACATAAAGAAAAGCTGGAGGAATCTACTCATTCCATTTTGTATAGGTTTAGTCATATTTTTGGTATCTATATATTTTAATCGTTTTGGAAGCAAACGTCCAACACCACAAACTATTAGCTTATTTGGTTGTATTCTTGGGTTAATTTTTATTATTTTTCCCGGAATTAGAATGATTAAATTCAAGACGTTTTTAAAACAGAATAACAAACACTAAATGTTCTCAATACTCAAAAAAGAAATCAACACCTTTTTCGCATCACCAATTGGTTATTTGGTAATTGCTGTATTTTTATTACTCAACGGTTTATTCTTGTGGTTATTTAAAGGCGATTTCAATGTGCTTGATAATGGTTTCGCAGATTTATCAACCTTCTTTTTACTCGCACCTTGGATTCTTATTTTCTTAGTACCAGCAGTGACTATGCGAAGTTTCGCAGATGAAAAGAAACAAGGCACTTTAGAGTTATTACTTACAAAGCCTATCAGTCATTTAAACATTGTGCTTGGTAAATACTTAGGGTCTTTTGTATTAATTATTATTGCACTCATTCCAACATTATTATATGTCTATACCATTTCAAAACTAGGAAACCCAGAAGGCAATCTCGATATGGGAAGTGTGATGGGTTCCTATTTCGGACTTTTATTTTTAGTCGCAGCTTACACAGCAATTGGCGTATTTACCTCTAGCCTATCAGATAATCAAATCGTTGCTTTTATAGTTGCAGTTTTTGTGTGCTTCTTTTTCTATTTTGGGTTTGAAGGCTTATCAAATTACAACATTTTTGGCGACGCTTTATATATAGAAAGTTTAGGCATGGAATCTCATTTTAAAAGCATGAGTCGCGGTGTTTTAGATACCAGAGACATCATTTACTTTTTGAGCATTACAGCACTATTCATTGTATTAACCAAATTAAATATCAAACGCGCTAACCAATGATTATTACAATTCCGTTAGCAATCTTTATGGTCATCACATTTGTGTTGGTTTTCATGTTTGTAAAAACAATTGACAAACGCATTTGGTTAACGTTTTTAGTGAGTTTAGTATTGACACCTTTGGTTTATTTTTATGCTGTATATCCAATGATTAATATCTTTAGTAACTACCATCACGAAAAGTATTTTTCTGCGGAAATCTGGCAAGACAAACCAGCTTTGCGTTATGAATTATCAAATGATATGATAACTTCGGAAATTTTAATAGGTAAGACAAAAACAGCCATTGAATCCCTTTTAGGAACTCATGAATGGTTATCTTGGGATGACGCTAAAAAAGATCACGATCCCAACAAATGGAATTACGGATTAGGTCAAGAACCAGGTGCTTTTAATACCGAAAAAGAATGCTTAGAAATCACATTTGAAAATAGTAAAGTCGTCGATTTAAGATTATATAAAGAAGAACAAAATTAGATGCTCAAGAGTAAAAAAAATATCATCATTATAGTAATCACCTTAGTAACGCTTGTCGTAATTAACGTCATTTCAAGTTATGTGTATCAACGTTTTGATTTAACACAAGACAAACGTTACACCTTATCTAAAGAAGCTTTACAAACCGTTGAAAATGTAGACTCTCCTTTAATAATAGATGTGTTTTTAGAAGGCGAATTTCCATCAGAGTTTAGAAAGCTACGTGATGAAACGCAACAATTACTTGAAGAATTTACAGTTTCAAATCCTAATGTAAAATTTCAGTTTATCAATCCGTTAGCAGATGAAAAAACAAGAGATCAAAATATCCAGCAATTAGCACAACGTGGTTTACAACCGTTTCAAATTAACATACAAGAAAACGGTAAAACATCACAAGAAGTAATTATTCCGTGGGCTTTGGCGAGTTATAATGAGCAAACAGTTATTGTTCCTTTAATAAAAAATAAAATTGGAGCTACAGATCAAGAATTGGTAAATGGTTCTATTCAAAATTTAGAATATGTTTTTGCTGAAGCATTTAAAAAACTAGTCAACCCAAAACAAAAAAAGATTGCGGTTTTAAGAGGTAACGGACAATTAAAGGATGTCTACGTTGCCGATTTTCTGAGAAAAATTAGTGAACATTACTTCATAGCTCCTTTTACATTAGATAGTGTGGCTAGCAATCCGCAAAAGACCTTGAAGGATTTAGAGAATTATGATTTAATCATCTCAGCAAAACCTAGTGAGCCATTTTCCGAAGAAGAAAAATATGTACTCGATCAATACACCATGAATGGCGGAAAAAGTCTTTGGCTTACCGAAAGTATTGTGATGGATAGAGATAGTCTGCTCAACGAATCTGGACGAGGTTTTGCGATTATGAAAAATCTTAATCTAAATGATTTTTTCTTTAAATATGGTGTTCGTATCAATCCCGTAATTGTTAATGACATGTACTCTGCTCCTATTACTTTAGCAATTGGAGAAGGCAGCGACTCACAGTTTCAACCGTTACAATGGCCTTATTCACCTTTGGCTGCAAGTAATCCTAATCATCCTATTACTACAAATTTAGATCCTGTAAAATTTGATTTTGCTAGTCAGATAGATACTTTAAAAAATGGAGTTGACAAGACCATATTATTGCGAAGTTCAAAATTATCAAAACTTCAAGGTGTGCCAAGAGAAATTAGTTTAGAGGTTGTCACACAACAACCAAATCCTGAAGAGTATAAAGAGCCAAATCAAACTTTAGCCGTGTTACTAGAAGGTGAATTTTCATCTGTTTATGATCAACGTGTGAAGCCTTTTAAAATTTCCGAAGACAAAACCAGAAGTAAAGCCACTAAAATGATTGTGATTGCAGATGGTGACGTCATCAAAAATGAAGTGATTAGAGGCCAACCTCAAGAACTAGGTTTTGAGTTTTTAACCAAACGTAAATTTGGAAATAAAGAGTTTCTTGAAAACGCAGTTAACTACCTTTTAAACGACGACGGACTTATAAACATTCGTACCAAAGAGGTAAAATTAGCCTTTTTAGATCCAGAAAAAATTGAAGACCAGAAATCAAAATGGCAAATTATCAATATCGCTTTACCTCTTGTTATTCTAGGTATATTTGGCATATTGTTTAATTATTTCCGTAGAAAACGGTATTCAAAATAACATATAGAAATCAATAAAAAGATTCCTGATTTAGCAGGAATAAATGTTAATAAGTTTGTTTTAAAAAACAATCCCTTTAAGATATATTTGTAAGACACAATTTGTTGTGTTGTTATCATAAAAATATATAGTATATACATATGAAATTTATAGTATCCAGTACATATTTACTCAAGCAATTACAAGTTTTAGGAGGCGTTATCAATAGCTCTAACACCTTACCAATTTTAGATAATTTTTTATTCGATTTAAAAGATTCAAAATTAACAGTTTCGGCAAGTGATTTAGAGACCACAATGTCTTCTACTCTTGATGTAGAAAGTGATGTAGATGGCAGTATAGCATTGCCAGCACGTTTACTTTTAGATACGTTAAAAACGTTTCCTGAGCAACCACTAACCTTTGTTGTTGAAGAAAACAATACGGTTGAGATTAGCTCAAACCATGGTAAATATGCGTTGGCTTATGCAGATGGAAATGAGTTTCCAAAATCTGTAGAATTAGACAATCCAAGTACAACAACCATTTCTGGAGATATTTTGGCTACTGCAATTAGCAAAACAATTTTTGCTGCTGGTAACGATGATTTACGTCCTGTGATGAGTGGTGTATTTTTTCAATTTTCTACGGAAGGATTGACATTTGTAGCAACAGATGCTCACAAATTAGTAAAATATACGCGTGAAGATGTAAAAGCAGACCAGGTTGCAGAATTCATTATGCCGAAGAAACCTTTAAATTTATTAAAAGGGATTTTGGCTGCAACTGATGAAAACGTGACTATCGAGTACAATGATTCTAATGCTAAATTCACTTTTGAAAATACTATTTTAGTGTGTCGTTTAATTGATGGAAAGTATCCAAATTATGAAGCGGTTATTCCTAAGGAGAATCCAAATAAATTAACTATTGACAGAACACAGTTTTTAAACTCTGTTCGTCGTGTAAGTATCTTCTCAAATAAGACAACACACCAAATACGATTAAAAATTGCTGGAGCTGAATTAAATATTTCTGCGGAAGATATTGATTACTCTAACAAAGCAGAAGAACGTTTAACTTGTGATTATCAAGGTGACGATATGCAAATTGGGTTTAACTCTCGTTTCTTAACAGAAATGTTGAATAACCTTAATGCAGATAATGTACAATTAGAAATGAGTTTACCAAATAGAGCTGGAATATTAACACCTATTGATGGTTTAGATGTTGGCGAACATGTAACGATGTTGGTAATGCCAGTGATGTTGAATAGCTAACAAATTCCTGCGAAAGCATGAATCTCAATATCGAAAAAGCAATAGCTTTTAGAGAAAAATTAAAGTAAGCGCAACTTGAAAATAGTTGCGTTTTGCATTTTTAGTGTACTACTAAGCAATCCAAAAATTTTCGGATTCTTTGTTAAAATTAATTTATCATTATGGGAAAGATAATTTTAGGATATCTCTTTTTATTTTTAGGTATTCTTTGTGTTTTGAGTTTTATCGGAAATATCTTTAGTTTACTCATTGGCAGAAAAGGAACATCATCTACTGAATCTTTTGAAGTCATAGGAGCTATTGTAATTACAGCTATTCTTTGTTTCGTGTTTTTTAAATATGGCCATAAATGGACCAAAAAAAAATCTAAAGTTAAAGATGAAATAGATTCTATTGGTAATTAACAAGTTGTTCTATTTCCGAAGAAAAATTATAAGCAAACAAAAAACGCGCACTTAAAAAGTGCGCGTTTCCATTTTATCTCCATTTAAAAATAACTAACTAATAAAATTAAGAGATAAAGGGTATTTTGGTGATTCTCCATTACTTGCTCTAATGGCATTCATTATTGGAAATATGAATGATAATAAGCACAATGCTAATAATCCAAAAATGCCTACAATTACAAATACTAGTGGAATACAAATAATACTATATACGATCATGCTTAACTGGAAATTCACAATGTTTTTTCCTTGTTGATCCATGTTGTACACGTTTTCTTTTTGAGTTGCCCATATAATTAATGGTACTATAAGTCCGCCAAACCCAGTAATAAAAGTCAGTAATTGACTCAAATGGGTTAACACTAAAAGTTGATTGTCTTGTCTCATGATGATTTGATTTTTATGTTTCATCCAATACTTTAGCAATGAATGATTTGATTGATTACCAATATGACGCAAACATTATCAAAATGTTACATTTAAATAGTATTATTTTGAAATTGTATTCCTAAAAAAATAAGTGCATGAGATACGCTCATTAATTTTTTTCGAAACTAATGTTTAATCTTTTGGTTCTGTATCTGTCTCTATCTCTTTTTTTCCACCACTAGCCATCGCTTTAATTAAAAAACCGACTAGAGCTAAACAAACCAAAGCGAAAACAACAACCATGATTATGGTTACATTAGTATCGTATAAAGCAATATTTTGAAGCATAATATTTTAATTTTAATACCGTAAAATTACAAACTGTTGTTTTAAGAAAACATGATAAAAGTCATCCAAATATATTTTTCACCTCATTAAAAATACAAGAAACTGACTAATATGTATTTAACATATCTATAGTCTATAGAGCTTAGTTGAAATGCTTTGATATTTTACACCTACAACTTCGACTGCGTTCAGTTTTACAAACTTATTTTATTATTTAATCACTAATTTCTTTATTTCTGATTTAGTTCCTGAAGTTATTTTAACCATATACAACCCAGAATCTAAATCAAATTTAATTAAATGCCCATTACTAATTGATCTTCTAAATATTCTTTGACCAGCGATAGTATAGACTTCCATAAGACTATTCTCTTGTAGACCTTTAAAATAAATATGTTGATTTGTAGGATTAGGATACATGATAATACCTGTGTTTTCTATTTCAGGATTACTAAGTGTATCTTCAACAATAAACGTTGCAGTAGCATTAATTGAATTTCCACAGTCATCAGTTAATTCAAAAGTTACCAAAACCGAATCAGGACATGAAATTGTTGCAGTTCCATCATGAGTTACAGTTGCAGCACCACAATTATCTGAACCAGAAAAACTGTTTAGCCAAGACTCAAATTCAGTTTGAATATTAGATGAACAAACTACTGTCAGATCAATTGGCATTGCATCCCAAACTGGATCTGTAGAATCTATAATTGTCAATGTCTGAATATGTGTACTAACATTATTACACTCATCTGTTGCTGTCCACGTTCTAGTAATTATATAGTTTCCAACACATGATCCTCCTGCTATACTTTCGTTAAAATCTACGTTTGCTGTTCCGCAAGTATCGTTTGCTGTTAATGTTTCTGCAGTTGGAATAGCATCACATTCTACAGTTATATTTTCAGGTAGAGATTCATTGAATGTTGGGTTTGTGTTATCTTCAACAGTTATGATTTGCTCGTGAATGGTTTGGTTATTACAGTCGTCTGTTGCTGTCCATGTTCTAGTAATTACATAATTTCCAACGCATGATCCAGTTGCTATACTTTCGTTAAAAGCAACATTTGCTGTTCCGCAAGTATCGTTTGCTGTTAATGTTTCCGCAGTTGGAATAGCATCACATTCTACAGTTATATTTTCAGGTAATGTTTCGTTGAATGTTGGATTTGTATTATCTTCAACAGTTATGGTTTGCTCATGAATGGTTTGGTTATTACAGTCGTCTGTTGCTGTCCACGTTCTTGTAATTATATAGTTTCCAACACATGATCCTGTTGCTATACTTTCGTCAAAAGCAACATTTGCTGTTCCGCAAGTATCGTTTGCTGTTAATATTTCTGCGGAAGGAATACTGTCACATTCTACAGTTGCATTTTCTGGTAAAGCCTCGTTGAATGTTGGATTTGTATTATCTTCAACAGTTATGGTTTGCTCGTGAATGGTTTCGTTATTACAGTCGTCTGTTGCTGTCCAAGTTCTTGTAATCACATAGTTTCCAACGCATGATCCTCCTGCTATACTTTCGTTAAAATCTACGTTTGCTGTTCCGCAAGTATCATTTGCTGTTAATGTTTCTGCAGAAGGAATTGTTTCATCACATTCTACGGTTGCATTTTCAGGTAGAGATTCATTGAATGTTGGGTTTGTATTATCTTCAACAGTAAACGTAGCTTCTTTAGTTATTTGGTTTCCGCAACCATCAGATAAAGTAAACGTGACTGTTTCTGAACCTGTCGCACCGCAAAGGTTTGATAATCCGTTACTATTATTTGAAGTTGTTGCATTTCCGCAGGACACAGTTCCCGAAAAACTATTGAGCCAAGTCGCAAATGCTCCTCCAGGATCTAAAGTACCATCACATTCTACAGTCATATCAACAGGTTCATTGGTCCACGTAGGTCCAACAAAAGAAATTCTATGAAGCGTACCATCAAAAATATTGACAAAAAACACAGAACCATCTAAAGGATTTTGCATCATGTGCACAATACTAGTACCAAAATTTATAGGTGCTAATTCTGAAATATCACTAATCCAGTTTTGAGTACCATCGTTAAATGATGCAATGTTAATCCAGTTTCTAACATAATCTGTAAATAGATATTTACCGTTCATACTACTTCCTAAAGCATCACCTTTAATATAAACACCTGCAATTGCAGTATTCCCTCTAAATTGTATTCCAGTCGTTGGAGATTGAGCCGTTCCAATACGAGGATCTGTTGGTGTAGTTCCACTAAACCAAGGTACACGTGCATCTCCTGTATTTCCATGTTTCCAAGCTACTTCTGGTCTGTTATGAACAAAACGTCTTAATGCAGGATTAGGATTATCAACAAATGACGTTGGCTGAGGACAATTATTCACAAAGGGCACATTGCCTTCATCTGGATTTGTTGTACCACTATTATAATAATTTGTTTGTATAGTTTGACCTTCATATAAAGGCCATCCTCCATTTAATCCTCCTTTATCAAAAATGTGTAAATCTTCCCATGTTTGCCAACCTACATCTGCAACATGTATAATACCTGGATTACCATCATTAGGATTTGTGCTTCCGGTATCTGGTTGTATCGACATTCTAAACGGATGACGTAAACCCATTGCCCACATTCTAGATTCTGGAGCTCTAGGATTTGCTGTGTCGTAAAGTGGATTTGACGGAATTCCATCTCCTGTTACAGGATCTAGGCGTAATACTTTTCCGCAAAGTGATGTTGGCATCTGACTTCTAAATGCACCTACATTTTCTTCTGGGCGCATAATACCATCGTTGATTGCTTGTTGCCAATAGGTTTCATTTGCGCTACCAGTATCTACCGAATTATAACTTGCATTATCTCCTGTTGATACTAAAAGTGTACCATCATTAGCAAAAATAACGGTTCCTCCTGCATGAGACTCATGAGTTAATGGAACTCCTGTAGAAACAGATTCTCCAATAAGTACTGTTCTAGAACTATAATTTGTAGTCAACGGACTAGCACCAATATTGAGTTGATAACGTGTGACTCGACTTATTGTGGCTTCATAATAATCATTATCATTTGGATTATAACTTGGTGTACCGTAATTCATTAAATGTTCTCTATCTACCATATAATACATATAGACTAAGCCATTAGTATCAAAATTTGGATCGAGACAAAAACTTTGAAATCCGAAATCTCTCCAATCTCCTACTTCATCAGAAATATCTAAAACTGGAGTTGCTTGCTTTACATAAGAATTACCATCCCAATTAGACACGTAAACTCGTCCTCCTTTTTCCCAAACAAACATTTTTGTTCCATCTTGATTGAAAACAGAACCCATAATAAGATTATAACCAGATTGAACTTCTGTCACAGAATATCCAGTAGGCAACTGAGCGAACGAATTAACAATAAAACTGAAGATAAAAGCGCTTAGAAATAGTCGCTTATTATTAAATTTAAGATTAAAGCAAAACATAACATAAACAAAGGTTAGTTAATAATGGTTTTTGCTAATAATCAGTGTATATCAAAGATATAAATACAAATTAATATAGATGGATATAGATTACACAATTAGACGAAGCGTTTAAAAAAAAGTTTAACACCTATAACTTTGTAGGACTTAAGATTTATTTTTCAATTTTAAAAACAACTCTTTATCAATTCTACTTTCTATAGAATTGTAGCAATCTTCCATGATTTGAATATCAAAATCTGATTTAAATAAGTTAAGGTACTCCTTTTTATTACCTCCAAATGGAGGACCTTCTTTTTCTATGGGAAGTTTAAACAATAGACCTACGAGTTTTCCATTAGGAACTAAAAGTTCGTGCATTTTAGTAACATAATCGGGTCTAAGACTTGGGTTTAAAGCACAGAAAAATGTTTGCTCTAAAATAATATCAAACGTCATATCTAACTTAAAAAAGTTAGCATGAATTAATTGAGAGTCTGGAAATTGAGGCACTCTAGATTTTATGTTTTTTAAAGCTGTTTCAGACAAATCAACAACATATACATTTTTAAATCCGTTATTTAAAAGGTACTCAGCTTCATAAGAGTTTCCACATCCAGGAATTAATATGCGAAGCGACCTATCTGTTAATTGATCAATGTATGCTTTAATTGGAGGAGACACTTCTCCTAAATCCCAACGATCATCATTATTTTTATAGCGATCATCCCAATATGTTTCATCAAGGGTTTCCATTTATGATAGCTCTTTAAAGAGGATATAGATTCCCATAAGTAGCACAAAATAGCCAAATCCTTTTTTTAGCTTTTTTCCGTCGATAAAATTTGAAAGGTAACTTCCAATAAAAATACCTACTACAGAAAGCGCTGTAAAACTCAACAGGAACGTCCAATCAATATCTAAGTTTTCAACATCACCAATAAAACCAATTAGAGACTTAATCGCAATAATTAAAAGTGATGTTGCAACTGCTTTTTTCATTGGTAATTTGGCGAGCAAAACTAAAGCCGGAATTATTAAAAATCCACCTCCTGCTCCAACAAGTCCTGTTAATATTCCTACTATGAAACCTTCAATTGTTATTAATGGGTAATTGAATTTTACAACTTCGGAAATTTGCTCTGTTTCCTTTCTTGTTCTAATCATTGAGATTGAAGCCAAAAGCATAATGATGGCAAAAAACACCATGATTGCGATATCTTTTGTGAGTGTAAAATTTCCGAAGGTAAAAATGGCATCAGGAATTGCAGGCACCACATATCTTCTAGTCAAATAAACAGCAATAAACGCAGGAATTGCAAATACAAAAGCTGTTTTAAAATCTACTAGACCCTTTTTTATATTCTGAAAAACACCAAATACAGACGATACACCAACTACAAAAAGTGAATATGCAGTTGCGGTCACAGGATTTATAACTAATAAATACACTAAAATTGGAACGGTTAAAATAGAGCCTCCTCCACCAATGAGTCCTAAAACGACACCAATTAAAAGTGCTCCAAAATATCCTAAAATTTGTGTGAGATCCATGTTTATTATTTCATTCAAAATTAAAACCTTTTTGAATGGTATTAAGTAACCAAAGTTACATTATTATTTTTGCGTTTTATGAAAGTAACAGGTTTCAATATACCTACACCGTTTTGTGTGTTTTAAATTTAAATGTAATTATTACAACCTAAAAAGGTTTACAACAGATTCTTAACACCTTGGTTACTATGTTATAAATATTAACTTTACGAGTAAAGACAACTCAACTATTAATAATTCATGGTTTATTTACAGGATATGAGTTGTGCTTCAATATCCAAATTTGACTTAATTAATTTACCTTTCGAGAAACAGATAACTAATGATCAAATTCTTTAGAAAAATACGATTCGACCTTATGGAAAGAAATAAAATTGGAAAGTATTTTAAATATGCTATTGGAGAAATTGTGCTTGTTGTTATTGGGATTTTGATTGCTCTATCAATTAATAATTGGAATAATGATCTAAAGAATAAGCAAGCAGAAATTAAATATCTAAATCAAATAAACAACTCACTTAAGAATAATAAATTTATTTTAAATTCTCGAATAGATTGGAACGAAAAAACATTAAAATATGGGGAAGTACTTTTTGATCACCTAAAAAGTAAAAAAGTATTGAACGACACAATATTGCAACTCTTCATAATTCTATATATGACCATAGTATTTCATTTAGTACCGCAGCATTTGAAAATTTAAAAAGTGATGGTCTAGCTCTTATTTCAAATGATAGTTTAAAAATTGACATCATAAATATCTATGATCAAGATTTAAATAATATTCAAATCACATTTGCGAACCAAATAGAAAACTTTATAACTTCTACTGTTAGCCCTTTCTATAATAAATACTTTGAAGTTCATTCCAAAGAGAAGCAACTATTATACATTCCTAATAATTATGAAGAATTGTTACAGAATAAGGAAATGACAAATATGCTTTCTAATACTAACGCATTAAGAATTTACGCCATCAGATTATATGAAAACACCCAGAAAAAATTAAGTGACTTAATAATTAAAATAGATAACGAAATTAAGACACTAAATGAATAGGAAGTTTGCGAAATAAAATAACGAAAGGCTAACAATGTACATAACTAATTGTTGGTTCTGTTTATACTTAGAAACCCCTACAAACCATTGATTAAATAAGTCAATGGTTTTTTATGTTAGTATTAAAAGTAACAAAGATACTTGTGTTTTTATATGGAAAATGTATACTTTTAGCACCTAACTTTATAAGTTAGTAAAAATTAAAATCAACGACATGAAAAAAAAAATACTTTTTTTAACCATAGTAACAATTTGTTTTAACATACATGCTCAAATACAGGTTTCGAATTTCACTTACAATAATGTTCAAAATTCTAGTCCAACTGGACTTCAAGAATTTAATGGCAAGATTTTATTTTCAGCTGTAAATGATGGTTATGGCAGAGAATTATGGTCGAGTAATGGTACATCATCAAACACTAATATAGTCATAGACATTGAACCTGGTGAAACAGATGGATTGTACACTTTTTACTCAACAATACTTAATAATGAATTTTACTTTGTTGCAAAAGATGACTTTAGTTTTTCTGGTGGTGAAATTTGGAAAACCGATGGAACTGAGACAGGTTCTTCCCTAGTAACAAACTACATTGGAACATTATATGGATTAACCACTGTTGGAAATCAAATTTATTTTACTATAAAAACTAGCGAATACAGCATTCAAATATGGAAATCAGACGGAACACCTAGTGGAACTGTATTGGTTAAAGATAATATTGCTTTATGGAATACACCTTCATTTATAGGAAGTGTGAATGATCTTTTTATTTTTACTATTCAAGTACCATCGACTAATAATTCTAAAGTATGGAGAAGTGATGGAACTAATGCTGGAACTTATGCACTAACTGGAGAACTAGATGGTAATGGTTCTGCTGCTGGTGGCACTTCTGATTTAAGTCAGTATATAAAATTCAACAACAAATTGTACTTTATTACTCGTTATTCTTTATATGAAACTAATGGAACAACTAGTGGAACTAACAATATTACAAGTGTATGGAATGCTCAGAATAACTTAGTAGATTTTGGTGATTCAATTGAGCTAAACGGTAAAATATATTTTTCGTTTTTCTCTAAAGATTTAAAAAAATTATCTATTTATAAATCTGATGGCACATCTTCTGGTACTTCAGAAATTTACACAGTAACCAGTAGTCAATATTTCTACCCTTCATATTTAAATACATCTGGTGATAATTTAATTTTTTCTTCTATAAATTCTAATAACGGTACTTCACTTTTTTATTTAAATAATACTACTAATTCAGTCACAGAAATTATTGAAATAGACCCAACAGCACATGAACCAAATTACTTTTTCGAAATTTATTCAGTATTATCCTTGGATAATATAGATGGTAATCTTTTTTTTATTAGCTCACCTACTGAGGTTTCACAAAAAAAAGGATGGATTTTAGATGAAGTTTCTTCAACTTTAAATCATGTTGAAGCATTGGATAATATAGTTCCGCGAATTGATCGAAAAATAAGCTTTAATAATGCCCTGTATTATTCTAAAGATAATCAACTATGGAAATTTGACACTAATAGTCTAAGTGTAAATTCAATTAAAGAAATTGAAGAGTTTCAAGTTTTTCCAAACCCTACATCTGAATTCATTTCCTTTAATAGGCCAGATGATATTAATCAAATTAAAATCTATGATTTAAAAGGAAGACTTGTTTTCGAAGCAGATATATTCACTTACAATAAAATAAATATTGAAAACATAAACTCAGGAACTTATATTATTAAAATTCTTGGTAAGAATGGTCGTATAACGAATAGAAAATTATTAAAAAAATAACGACAGCATAATAACCTGTATAATTAATTGATAGTTTGTGTGTAATCAGAAAACCCTACAGATTTCCCTTTGGTTCGTTTTCTTTTACTAACTTAGTTACTTCCAACGCAACTAACCATACGTGAATACATTGTGCTTAATTTTGACCCGTCCTGAATAAAGGCTACATAATTTTAAACATAATGACAAAGTAATTAGACGTTACAAGAGCATATGAGTCTTATTAAAAAAATAAGAGAAAAATCTGGTTATACTCAATTTGAGTTAGCCAAAAAGTCGGGTTTGTCCTTAAGAACGATTCAACGTTTAGAATCTAAAAACCAAGAGCCTAAAGGATATACACTAACTGTACTTTCTGAAGTTTTTGGGATGGAGCCTTCCGCACTTCAGGAGAAATTTAAAAATGTTAAGCAAAGTAAAGCGTCAGAGGCTACTTCCATTCGGCTTATTAATTTGTCTGTTTTATCATTTTTAGGTATTCCATTTGGAAACATCATTTTACCATTTATCCTATGGCGTAAAAATCGTACATCTAAATTTGTTGACGAAATGGGAAGGCGGATTATTAACTTTCAAATTATATTCTCGGCCGTGCTTTCTATACTGCTTTGCATTTCTCCTTTTATTGGTCGTTATATTTTTTCAAACACATCAGTAATCTTTATTGTTTTGTTTCTGGCATACGCTGTTAATATAATTATTGTTTGCAATACCGCCATTAAATTACACCGCAACAATTTTAATGTCTTAAACATTCCTCTTCGCTTCATTTAATATTGAAATTAGGAAATTGTCGTAAAATTGGCGGTACAAAATACCTGCTTTTCAAGTTGTTTTAGTTTTTATTTGTATGTCTGCGTTTTCCAAATACTCATAGACTTTCATCAATCAAAACTTCACAATCATGAAAAAAAAAATAGGTTACACATTACTTATTATTCTATCTATTCTTATCATAATTGGCTTTATAGGCGTTAGAAAATTCAATACTGCCTTATTTAAAGAGAAACCCAACCATTTAGAATATAGTTTTGAATCAAAACCTATATATTTTGAATGGACTGGTGATACCATAGGAGGTTTTTATGAACCTCAAGTTGCTATAATAATTCCTTTAAAAATTGAAGGTTTGGCACATCACTTCTATATGCAATTTGATACTGGGTCACCTCACTCCTTTATCTATGAAAAAGACTTAAATTCTCTTCGCTCAATTGGGATGGACATTAACGAAGTCATAAAAGATGATGCACGTTATGTAGAACACTTTGATTTTGTTTTAGATGGTAATCATATAAAAGCGTCCATGATTAAAATCCTACAGAATTATGGACATACCTTTGATAAAAACGATAGCATCGGTAGAATAGGAATAGGAACCATTGGCAGTGATTTTATAGGGAACCGCATTACTGCTATTGATTTTAAACACCAAAAGATACAGTTATTTGATAACCGACCCAAATGGATGACAAGTTTACCAAAATTTAAACCATTTGATTTTACCGGGAGACGTATCATGTTGCCTGTAACCGTAGACAATAAAGACTATGAATTTCTTTATGATTCTGGTTGCAGTGCTTTTGGATTAATCACTACAAAAAACCGTTTTGATAAATATACTAACGGGAATACCAAAGAAGTAAATTATGATGCTAAAAGTTGGAAAAGCAGTATTCCAATACGAAGTAAAAAAACTGATAAACTAGTTAGTATTGGCAATGCCAACTTAAAACTAAAACGGGTTAGTTATGTAGACATGTACACTACATTACAACCATTAATTACACCATTCACAAAAATTGGTGGCTGGTTAGGGAATCAACCTTTTAATGAAAGCACCTTGATTATTGATACAAAAACAGAAGAATTTACAGTAATTAAAGACTAGAAAAATGAAATATTTAATACTAATAATAACCCTTTTAATCCCTTTGACTTCTATATTAGGTCAAGATCTTTCTGCTCAAATAAAAGATTCAAAAACACAGTTACCTATTCAGTATGTCAATATTGGGATTGTCGGTAAAAACATAGGAACGGTTTCAGATTCTTTGGGCAATTTTCAGCTTTCACTAACAAATGCGTACGATATAGATAGTATAAAAATTTCCATAATCGCTTATAAAACTATAAATTATAATATAGGCGACTTACGAGCTTCTGAATTTTCTAACACTATTCTTATGGATGAGAAGATTGTTCAACTCAAAGAAGTAGTTATAAGCAACGAGAAACTAGAACCTATTAAACTTGGATTAAAAAAGAAATACAGCTACCCTATACCCTTATATAAAGGTATTCAAACCAAAGTAGTTTTCCCTCAAAAAGGGTATCGACACGAGATTGGTACACGATTCACTAATACAAAAACCATGAGTTTAGATAGTATTCAATTAAACTTTGCGGAGTGTAATCTTGATAATTTTGAAATAAGACTAAATGTATATGCTATCAAAAATGAAATAATAAAGAACATTCTCACCAAGCCTATTTATATCTCATTAACTAAAGAGAAAGCTATAAATTTCCCAGTAATTGATTTAACAGCCTATAATATTGAACTAAATTCAGACTTTTTGATTACAATAGAGAATTACAAACAGCTCAAGGATGGTGCTTTATATTTTCTTGCCAATTTTAAATCCAAAGCTAAACCATTCCCAACCTATTATAGACAGAGTAGCCAAAGCAATTGGGTGGAATTAAAAACTAAAAAGTCTAAAACCATTGGAATTAGCATTTTGGCTTTTGGTCATTCAAATGAAACCATATTGAAACAGAATAAAAAAGTGTAACACACTTAGATTATAAGAACCTTTTAATAAACTCAAAGTATGAAAAATCTATTGTATCTAATCGGAATTTTATCAATTATCAGTTGTAATCAACAAATATATACCCAAACCGTCGAGACGGAAAAAACAGAAAAAATAAAAGTGTATTTATTAGGAACTTTTCATTTTGCTCAAACAGATTCAACTTACAACGTATTGGATAGTGATAAACAGAAAAGCATCGAATATCTATCAGAAATTATTGCCAAAAATAATCCCAACAAAATATTTACCGAAAGACAACCTGAATTTGAATTCCAAAATAAAATAGATTCTCTCTATAAAATTTATATAAAAATGTCTAGACCATTAAAAACAAAGAATGAAATTTTTCAAGTTGGTTTTAGAACTGCTAAAAAATTAGGACACGAAAAAGTGTATCAATGCGATCATCCAGGTCAATATGGCACACTAAATATGGCAGTCATGGAATACGCAGAAAAGAATAATCAAACAGATATTTTAGAAGGTAAAAGTATAGGAAGTGTGATGAGATACGAAAGCACAGTTAATGAGGATTCAATTATGAATAACAATACACTCTTTAAATATTTACAATGGATAAATAGCCCAGAGGTAATGAACACTTCACATTCCTTTTATAACACTAATTTCCCTCAAATCGGTAGCAACTATTATTACAATTATGATGATGATGACACATTAATTGGAGCTGAACTCACAGCAGATTGGTATAGAAGAAACATAATGATTTATAGTAAAATCATTAATCAATTAGATTACAATGAAAGCGCGATTTTCTTATTAATAGGTGCGGATCATGTTCCTATAATTAAGAATTTATTTAAAGGAAATCCATATTTTGAAGTGGTAGAGACAAGTAAATGGTTGAAATAAGGATTACTATTAAAATAAAAATATACTTCAGGTGGCTTCGTCTCACTTACTAACGGTTATCATAAAACATATTCAGAAACTTTTCTTTAAAATCAAAACAGCTTATTGCGATGAGTTTACAGATTCTATAAATCTAAAAAAACATGAATTCTTCTTTATCAAACTCACAAGAATTGGAAAACATTCTGATTTTTGATAAGAAATGTAGTGAATGAATAGTATCGCATTATCACTCAAATATTGAATTAAAATAGTATGGAATTTTGTGTGAGTTTGAGGAGTAGTAAAATATTAAAAAATGAAACACTTACTTTGAATTCAACCAATATATTAAAAGTGGAAAATGGAATTTAACCGAATAGTTTGAAATCAAAAAAATAATTAAAGCACAACAACAAATATAATTAATTACTCGTTTTGTGCAAACTCGGAAAATCCTATAGATTTCACTTTGGTTCATTATCTTTTGTCAACTTAGCTTTAGTCTACCTATCTACTAAAAGACAAGTATAACTAATTAAACACGAAAATATTGCAGTGATTTAAAAACCATCATGATAAGAAAAAATGATATCTAAAAATAGATAATTCAGAATAAAATAAGTAATCTAAAAAATCATTGGAACGATGCATTTTTATATAACACAATAAAAAATAGCGGAGAAATAAAAAAGAATGAAATCCTAATTTGGATATCATCCCATTTTTTAAGAGGATTTTATCCAATTTTCCATCTGACTTTTGACAAGAACAAAAAACTAAATGGAATCAAAACGGTAAGAAATCCTTATCCCAAACTGTTGAATATAATAACAATCGGATTTTTAATTAGTCTTTTTTTAGTTTTATTACTATCAATTGATTTTAAGAAATCTTTTATTGGAATTATCGGAATTTCTGTAATCGGATTATTAAATTTAGTTTTTCCGAATAGCAGAAAATTTGAAATAAAAAATTTGACTGAAGAACTGAAAGAGTCAATTAATCGTATTGAACAACATATTAATCCTGAACTTTCAAAAAAGCCAATAGTAGAATTAAAGAATGAAAATATTAAAGAATGGTCTTTTAATAAGATTCTAACTAGGATTCTTCTCCGACCCTCTTTGCTTATTTATTTTGTTGTTTTCAATAACTGTTTTTTTACCAGATGGAAAAATACTCTTAGGTTTAGCTGGTATAATTTTCGCTTTAGCTTATCCAATATCTGATATATTATTGATTATCGGTAAAAGTATAACAAACAAAAACAACTCTAAGCTAAAAATGATTAAACACAAAACTTCAAATTAACTTTATGATATCACGATTTATATGAACAGTAACATTTCCAAAGAAAAACTACTTGGTAGTACCTCTTAAAATGAGTTTTGCTTTAATCGTTTTAGTTGTATTTTGTGCAAACGTTTTATCGTTTAGTTTATTAATTAACATTTCCACCGAAGCCTTACCTATATCTAAGGTATGTTGAGAAATGGTTGATAGCTTAGGGTCTGTAAACTGAAGCACATTCTCATCTGAAAACCCAATAATAGACAAGTCTTTTGGAACATTGATATTGAGTTTCAAAGCTTTTTGTAATGCAATAACACCAGTTGTATTATCAATACCAACAATACCGTCAATTTTTCGATTTTTAGATAATAATTCTTCGATTTTATCTTCTATAGATTCGTTATGAGAAATTACAATGCAACTAGGTTTTTCTTTGTATTTAGAATCTTCTTCAAGAGCTCTCAAATAGCCTTTAACTCTTAATTTGCCTACGCTTAGATCATCAATACGACTAATGAGAACGATGTGTTTTCTACCTTCGGAAAGGAGATGCTTTGTGGCATTGTAAGCTGCACCAGAATCATCAATAATAACTTTACCGCAATCAATATCATCTGACACTCTATCAAATAAAACAATTGGGATATTTTGACGCAAAATTGAATTGATGTGATCTACTTTGTTGGCCACTTGTGTCTCTTCTGCAATAGACATGATAAACCCATCAACACTTCCGTTTGATAATAATTGAAGACTATCATTTTCTTTAGATTGGAGTTCATTAGACAAGCATGTAATAATTTGATACCCTTGCTTAGCAGCTTCTTGCTCAATTGCAAACAAAGCTTTAGCAAAAAAATGATTTAAAATATCTGGTATAATAACACCAATCGTATTGGTCTTACTGCTTTTTAAACTTACAGCTAAACGGTTTGGTTTGTAATTTAAAAACTTGGCTAAAGCCTTTACACGTTCTATAGTATCTGGACTAATTTCATCACTATCATGAAGCGCTTTAGAAACCGTTGATATTGAAACGTTGAGTTGTTCTGCTAAGTGTTTTAATGTGACCATTTTTTTTATAAATAGGGTTTACAATTAGTGCTATTACATCACTTTTATTTTAATAATTGATCTATAGCTTTTTTACTGTTTACAACAGGTAATTTACAAGCGCCATTGACACAAACATAAATATATGTGTCGTCTTCTATAAATCTATTTTCCATAATTGGTAAACTGCTTTCAGTAGTTGATCCAGCAATTAATATATTAGGCAAATAGTAATTAGTAACTTCATTTAATTTGTCTAAAGCATCTGTTCCTGAAATTGCAACTTCATAATATGGATTAGAATAATTCAAATATAATGAAAGCCAATTTGAATAAGCAGATGGAGAGCTTTCAAATTGGTTATTGATATTGCTTAACATCTGTTTAGCCATGTTTTTGTATTCATTATTAGAATAATAATGGCTTAATTTGAATAGGCTTTCTGCTAAAACAGAATTAGAAGACGGAATGACATTATCAACATATTCTATCTTTCTAGTGATTAAATTTGTCTCTGCATCTGATGTAAAATAAAACATACCACTTTCTTTATCTATAAAATGAACTATGCTATAATCCATAAGATCTTTGGCTGTATGTAACCAACTTTCATCTAAAGTGACTTGATACAATTCTATATATGCTGAAATTGTATGCGCATAATCTTCAGAAAAACCTTCAATTGTACTTTTTCCGTTTTTATTGTTATGAAACAAAGAACCATCTTCATTAATTTGATTCTCTTTTATGAACTTTGCGTTTTTTATTGCAGAATTTAAATATGCTTTATCACCAAAAACGCGGTAGGCATCAACATAAGATTTTAACATTAGAGCATTCCAAGATGTAAGGACTTTATCGTCTGTTCTTGGTCTTTGTCGTTTACTTCTTACTTTAAAAAGTTTTGTTTTCCAATTGTGTAGTTTTTTATTTAATTCTTCTTCGGAAATGTTATTCGATATTAAAAACTCGCTGTTGGTTTTCGTTTTGTATAATATATAATTGTCTTTCTCCCATTTGCCAGTAGCATTAACATTGTAGTAATATTTAAATAGTTCGAAATCGTCTCCTAATTCAGTATACAACTCCTCTTTCGTCCAAACATAAAAAGCACCTTCTTCTAATTCTCCATCTTTTGTTTTGCTATCTGCATCTAAAGAAGAGTAAAATGCTCCATCCTCTTGAGTTAATTCTCTTTCAATAAATTCTAATGTCTCAATGACAACAGTTTTATAAGATTCGTTTTTGGTGCGTTGATACGCATTAGCATATAAACTTACTAATTGTGCATTATCATATAACATTTTTTCGAAATGCGGAACATGCCATCTATCATCTACCGAATATCTAGAAAAACCACCTCCAACTTGGTCATAAATTCCACCATTTGACATTTTATCCAAAGTAGTCATTACAAATTTTTCAAGTTTTTTATTTTCATACTGAAAACTATAACGTAACAAAAAATCTAAATTGCTAGGCATTGGAAATTTAGGCGCTAGTTTTTGCCCTCCATTTTGAAAATCTAAGGATGATTCCCAAACGTTCACTAAGGATTCTAAAGCATCAGAATTAAATTCTACATTTTCTTTATTAATTGTAATAAGGTCTGAGTTTTTAACACCTTCTGTAAGTTGTTCTGCAAACGCTATAACTTTATCTGGATCATTTTTATATAAAGCAGACATGTCTTCTAAAATTTTAGTCCACTGTTTTTTTGTAAAATATGTACCTCCAAAAACAGGTCTTCCATCTGGCAATGTGATACAGTTTAAAGGCCATCCTCCACTTCCTGTCATTAATTGAACCGCATTCATATAAATTTGATCAACATCTGGTCGTTCTTCTCGATCTACTTTAATACTAATAAAATTTTCATTCATTAGTTTAGCCACCGAATCATTTTCAAAACTCTCTTCCTCCATAACATGACACCAATGACAAGCAGAATAACCTACAGAAATAACTATGAGCTTATTTTGATCTTTTGCTAATTGTAATGATTTAGTATTCCATGCTTTCCAATCTACTGGATTATAGGCATGTTGAAGTAAATACGGACTAGTCTCTTTTATTAAGTCGTTAGCTTGTTCAGTCTTTTCTTTAGTTTCAACTACTGAATTGTTCTTTTGTGAACAACTAAGCATCAAACCTGACAAGAATATCGAAAAGACTAAATTTTTAAACATATTGTTTTAATTAATAATTGACCATGTAAAGTTAGTTCATCTAAATTTAATTAATAAAAAAAGCGTGTCTATAAAAAATAAACACGCTTTAATATTTTTATAGATATTAAAATCTATTTATTCTTTAATAAGTCTAATAGTTTTAGAACCATTATCACTTGCAATTTTAGCAAAATACATTCCAGAATTTAATTTAGATGCATCAATTACTATTTCATTTTGATTAGGTGTTAAAGACATTACTTTCTTACCTAAAATATCATATACTACTACAGTGTTTATACTTATGCTGCTAGAGATATTCCAATTATCATTTGTAGGATTAGGATAAGCACTAAATTGAGCTGTATCAAATTCATTAACAGATAATGGATTTTGAGTTAATATTAAATTATCAAAAAACACAGTACCAGGATCTGTTACTACTTGCATGAATGCATCACATTTCCATTGAAAAAAGTGAGTACTTGCAAATCCTATATTTGTAAAATATGACATTGGTATTGATACCTGAGTCCATTGACCAGTAACAACAGCTTCTTGTGTTCCAATTTCATAAGTGTGTTCTGTAACACCTCCATTATTACTTATCATATTAAATTGAAAACCTGGTACACCAGGTTGTGCCCAATACATAAAATTAACATAGTTATAAGCAGAAACATCATCTGGTCCACCTTCTCCTTGTCCCCATCCTGCAAAACTAAAATTAAATTTCAATGCTTTATTTACTTCTGTCCCTGGATCTAAATCTGGTTCAGCATCTAATGTACCAAAACTATACTGAACAGGAAAATTAGTCGTATAACCATTCGTATCGTTATATATACTGTAAGTTTCACCATTTGGTGTATTTGGTATAGGCGCAGCTTCTGGATCTTCAACAGGTACTACATTTGTAGCTCCTGCAAAATCATCAACTAAATAAGTATCTTGACCTGTAGAACCAGCATCTGTAAAAAGAATCATTTTAGCATAGTTTCCTAAACCAGCAGGAAAATCTAAGCTTATATTTTGCCATCCCGTTCCAGTTGTATTAAATGCAACCTCTGTATCTCCAGTTGTACCAAGTTCAAACTTTAATAGGTGGTTGTTACTACCAGTTCCATTAAGTGGATTAATTCTAAAAGAAATTGTGTTATTAGCATCATCTGAAAGATTCACGTTTTGTGCAAAAACTATTTGCGCATTATCCCAATCTCCTCCTCCGCTAGTAACTTGCATAACATCATCTGTTGCATCATCAGGATCTGTTGTTAAACTTGTAACAGCTCCTTCTCCAGAAAACAACTCATAATTATCACTAAAATCTATAGGCAAAAAAGCTTCAGGTGGTGGTGGTGGTGCAATATTACCACATGTACAAGCGACGTCATCAATTAAATATGTACCTGTCGCTGTTCCTCCTCCTGCATCTGTAAAAATAATCATACTTGAATAATTTCCTGCACCAGCTGGCATATCTAAAGTAATATCTTGCCATCCTGCACCTGTCGTAGTAAACGGTTGCTCTGTTGCAGCATCTCCACCAACACCTCCTTCAAACTTTAAAATGTGGTTTCTAGTTCCTAAGTCTGTAGTTGGTTTAATTCTGAGGGTCATTGTGTTGTTAGCATCGTCAGAAAGATCTACATTCTCAGCAAAAGTAATTGATACGTGATCCCAATCTGCTGTACCACCAACAACCTCCATAACATCGTTACCAGCATCATCAATTATGCTTGCTGTTGTTCCTTCTTGGCCAGCCATCAATTGAATTGGGTCGCTAAAGTCAAAAGGTAAAGATTGTGAGTACCCAAATGTAATTGTCATGAGGGTAAACATTAAAGTAATTTTTTTCATCATAATATTAAGTTTTAATTAATTATTAATTCGAAATTAAAGTTCATCGTTAGTTTTTAACAAACTATCATAATAACTATAATTTGAATATTTGAAAAGTAAGATGATATACTACGAAATCCTAAATAAATGACGCTACAAAAAGCATACATCGCAATAAAACTTCAATTTTATTAAGAAATTATCAATTACCTCAATGAAAATGGACTATAAAAGTATTTCTTTAAATTAAAAGTAGTTAGCTATTAATTTAAAGAAAGAACTTTGTATGGGTGATGTTGTGTTAGAATATTTACTTGTAGTAGTTGAGTAAATAGAATAATCTCATGATTTCATGTGTTATCTCACATTTAGGCACTTGTAAAGAAATAGAAGATTTAAAAACAGTGTTATTTTTTGAATACTGTTTATTAAAGCTACAACAAAACAAATAAGAAAAAGGAACTATTAATTAAAACTAAAGACTGAAACTGAATCATTATTGTTAGTGATAATCAACAGATTTCTATTGCTTTGTTTTATAATCTTAACATCTCTACTATCAAATGGAAGGTGCAAACCGCTTTCTAAAGAAGGTGAATTTGTGAAATTATTGTGTCCATCATTTAATAGAACATTACCAATACCAGCATCATAACGAGTGGTTTCTACTTCTACTCCATAATGATTTCCAACAGTTAAAATGTCTTTATAACCATCATTATTAAAGTCTTTAACTAGTGAAGATTTTATAGGAGTCAATTGTGTTTGTATAGGTAATGATTTTCTAATAAGTTGACCGTCTTCGTTAATTAAAACAATACTTTCAAAACTTTGTATTTCATAAACAACACCTTCTTCTACTTTATCTTCTGGAAGTATATCTATTAGTTTAGAAGATGCAAAACTGTGATAATCTTTAAATTTTTCAGCAACATAAGGCATTTGCTGACTAGTACACTCTCTTCCTCTTAAAGGCACATAATCATCTTTATAAAATTTTGCAAGTACAATATCATTAGTTCCATTGTTATCAAAGTCATTCACGTAAGCTTTAAATGGGTGCTCTTTTGTTGCTTTGAATTTGTTATTTAACCCAAGATTTCCAATGATGTAATCATCATCTCCATCACCATCTATGTCATCAGCATTTATAGACCACCACATACCTCTTGTATTATTTAAATCATATTTATCAGAACTATTTACAAATGTTCCATTGTTATTTTCTAACATTACTATTTCCATCCACTCACCAACAATCATTAAATCATCATCACCATCTTTATCAATATCTGTAAAAACAGCATCTGTAACCATACCAATATTATCCAAATCAACAGCTACTTTTTCTGGAGCTAAAGTATAATTCCCTTTATCATTAATAAGCATATAACTACTTGCTGGAAACCCATATTTTTTAGATATAAGTCTAGTTCCAATAAATAAATCTAAATCGCCATCATTATCAATATCTGATGACTTCGCACATATTGTACTTTCATAAATATTAGGAAGCGCTTTTTCATTCTTAGTGAATTGCCCCAAACCATCATTGATATATAATCTATCTTTTAACAAGATATTTCCTTGAGCATATTCGCTACCACCACTAGTGACGTATAAATCTAAATCATTGTCTCCATCAACATCTAAAAATAATGCACCTAGATCTTCTGAGTCTTTATCTTGTTGCCATGGTTGAGATGAACTTTCTACGAAACTCTCATTTTGATTTTGTATATAAAGAACTCCTCCTTGACCAGCTGCTCCACCAATAAATAAATCTTCTAAACCATCATTGTTAACATCTGCTATAACTGTAAAAGGACCATTTTGTGAAATATTATGTGGCAGTAAAACTTCTTCTTTAAATTCATTGTAATCATTTTCTTGATGCATAAATGAAATACCTAAATCTGCTGCCTTAGCTTGCTTAAATATTGTTTCTTTAGCGGTAGGTGTTTTTGAAATAGTTTTAGCTTTGGAATATTTCGCTGTTAATTCTATATTAGCACTTACATTTTCAAACACATTGATTTTACCATCTGGCCAAATAACTTCTACTTTACTCATTTCTGTATCTTTTCCTAATCCGAAAAACAAACCAGGTTCTACAGATGATAAATAACCACGAGTTACAGTGTTTTCGGCAGTTTGTGTTTTTCCATTATGATGAATAATAGCCTTTGCACCATAACCAAATTTGTTAAATTCAGACCCATTTAATTTAACTTTAAGAAAATTACCATTTGTTTTATTTTCATAAACAAATGCCGATGCTTCCATATTGTTAACAATTACATCTAAATCGCCATCATTATCTAAATCCCCATAAGACATACCACTCGAAAAGCTTGGTGTATTAAAACCCCATTCATCTTCAACTTTTTCAAATTTTAAATGACCTGTATTTTTAAAAGCATGGTTAGATAATGGTACAGAAGGTGCCGATTTAGTCATGTCATAAAAATCCTGAGAATCGGTTTTAAGTTTTTCATACAAACCTGTTAAAAAATCATTGTTTCTAACATCTTTCTTAACTCCGTTTGATATGATAATATCTTTAAGTCCATCATTATCTAAATCAACTAATAATCCAGCCCAACTCCAATCGGTTTTTGCAATACCTGCAACATTAGCAATATCTGAAAAACTATTTCTTCCATTATTTATTTGCAACGTATTTGCCATATATTGATAATGGTTTCCAGAATTTACCATCTCATTAAATTTTTCAGAACTCATGGATCCCATGTTAGTTTTAGAACGATAATGATCATCGGAAGCCATATCTAATGTAATGATATCCATCAAACCATCATTATTGATATCGCCAGTATCTGTTCCCATACTAAATTGGGATATATGTTTTAGGTTTTCATTAATTACATTTTTAAACGTTCCGTCTCCATTATTATAATACAAGACATCTGGTTTATCATAATCATTAGCAATATATAAATCTATCCAACCATCATTATTAAAATCAGAAGCACTAACACTTAACCCATAAGTCATGTCTCTAGAAATTCCAACTTCTTCGGAAACATCTTTATACTTCCCATCATCATTTCTATACAATTTGTCTTTATAGAACACTTCACGCTTTTTAGGAATGTTTGAATACCGTTTAAATAACCTTGCATCTGGAAGTTGATTTACTTGATACATATCTAAATCACCATCATTATCCATATCAAAAAATACAGCTTGGGAAGAAAATCCAGCATCTGCTAGTCCGTATAACATAGCAGATTCTGTAAAAGTAAGGTCTTGGTTATTTATGTATAGTTGGTTTTTACGGTCTTCGGGTTTCATAGATTCCCCATTTCTACTCACATAAATATCTAAATACCCATCATTATTAACATCAGCCATTGTCACTCCCCAAGACCAACCCGAATTTTTTGCAACTCTAGATTTTTTAGTAATATCTTCAAACTTTAAATCTCCCTTGTTTAGGTATAATCTATCAATGACTTGATTTCCGCAGAAAAACACATCAGGAAGACCATCATTATTTATATCACCAATGGCTACACCAGCTCCACTATATAACTGGTTATAGTATAAATGATTTACTTTTTCAGATTCTTTAATAACATTGTTAAAATCTATTCCAGTTTTTTCAGCAGATAATAATTCAAAACCACCAACTAAAGTTTCGGGATATAAATCTCTTTGGGGTGATTTGTTGCAAGTAAATAATATGCTACAAATTAGTAGGGTAACTATAGATTGAATTTTTGTGATATTCATCTTAATTTTATATTAATTCAATTTAATAAAGGTATAGAATTACAGAAACTAAACCCAAGCTCAAAGCATTAAAAATATAGAATATGCTTTTAAAACTTCAGTATTTCATTTTTGTCCCAAAGTCCCCAATATGCACCAACATCGCCTTCCGCACCAACTTTCCATGATTCATCAAAAGATGAAAAATAGAACATATCTATATCATCCTCTTTAGACCATTGTTGAGCATTTATAAAGTATTTCATGGCATTCTCACGTGACGGGAATGAGCCTTCAAAATTGGTGCCTTGATTTGGCCATCCTGATTCTGTAATAATAACTTTTTTTCCATTAGCTGCAGTTGTAGCTTGTGCAAACATTTCTTTCATGTATAGCAAAGAATATTCTAATGGGCAGCCTTCCCAAAACGGGTAACAATTTGCAAGAATAACATCACAAGCTTCTGTAATTCTAGGTCTTTCAGTAAATTCATAATACGCATCAACATAACCCATTGGTACATTTGGGATTGCTTGTTTTACTTGTTGCATAAAATCTAGCAATTCATCTTCGGTAAGATCACCACGATACATCACTTCGTTACCAACTGCTGCAATGTCAACATAGCCTTCATTTGCTAATTTGATAAGACCAGCAATTTCACGTTTATTAATCTCTTCATCATCACCTAACCAAGCACCAACTAATGTTTTAATGCCATATTCATGTGCTATTCTAGGAATAATCTCATTACCATCTGTACACGAAAAGGTACGAATCCATTTCGCATATGGTTTTATAATTTCAATACGTCTACGGATTTGTTCTTCGGAAATTTGATCACCAGCAGATTGTCCTTCAACATAAGGACTAAAGCATAAACCATGTATTCCGTCGTTCAAAATATTTTTGAATAAACCTTGCAATTCATTTTTGGATTTCTTAGCAAGTTTGTCTCCTGCTAATGCCATTATCTTTCCTGCTCTAACTGACATAAATTATACTTCTATAGATCTTTTAAATTTTATTTTCTGCTTTACGCTTATCTAATTCTTTTCTGGTTTCACCTGCTCGTTCTTCGGTAATACCATAATTACGCATGATATACATTGCTAAAAGAGTACCAGCCACTGGGAAGAAACAAAAGAATGCATGTAGTCCATCTACTGCAGATTGTTGATCTGTAGTAGCTAAATCTGGATTGAAACCAACAAAACCAATAATAACTCCACTTAATGCTCCAGCAATAGCAAAACCAACTTTAACCATCCACCAGTAAATAGCGCCAAAGATTCCTTCTCTACGCTTACCAGTATTGAGTTGATCAACATCAATAATATCTGCTGTCATAGACATCATTATTGTAAATAAGCTACCTATTCCAAATGAAAAGAAAGGTAGTGCTATAATGTACATCCATGGTTTTCCAGGAACAAACAAAAACCATAATAGTATATATCCTAAAATTGAAATGCCTTGGGCAATTAAGAATGCTTTTTTCTTACCAAAAACTTTAGATAACCAAGTCACAACTGGTATAACAATAAATGTTGTACCTAAAGCTCCTAGACATCCAAATAAAGAAACCCAAATTCCACTAGCTGCTGCATCACCATTAAATAATTTAAAGACAATTACGAAAAACGTAAGTGCTGCAACCGTATTAAATGCATTAAAAATTAAAAATGTAGCGGCACATATTTTTCTAAATTCTTTAATTTTAAACGCTTCAATAAAACTGTAATAAATTTTCGTTAAACTACTTCCAATATTTGCGATGTTTAAAGGTTCATAATCTTCATTAAGTGTTGATTCACTTTTTATAAATAATGCTGGTACCATGGCACAAATTGCGCAAGGAATAGCAACCCAAATAGATAATTCTCTAACAGCTTCTTCTGCAGATGGAAACCATTCTGGGTCATACATAATCACCCAAAACCAAGGTGCAATAACCCAAGCCCATTGCCCAATAAATTGTGCAATAGCCATAATATTAGTACGTTCATGAAAATCGTCACTCATTTCATATCCCATTGCAACATAGGGTACACTAAATAATGTGAGTCCTAAATAAAAAACAAGAGACCATAAAAAGAAATACCAGAAATTAAATTGTAATGAATTTTCCTTAAAAAGTTGCCACATTATAATATAAGAAATCCCCATAACTACTCCACCTGCTAGGACATACTGACGTCTTCGTCCCCATTTAGATTTAGTGTTATCAGATATAAAACCCATAATTGGATCTGTAATTGAATCAAATATTCTTGGTGCAAAGAAAATAACGCCCCACATCCAACCAGGAAATCCCAAATCTTGAACTAAAACCACCATGAATATTCCCATAATTGCAGGAAACATTTGGTTGGCAAACATACCAACACCAAATGCTATTTTTTGACCCATAGGGACTTTAGAAGTCTTTGTTAAGTTGGACATAATTTTATTCGTTTTTGTAATCTAGTTAGTTGGTATTACTATCGTTTGAATCGCTTGTTCACTAATTTTAATGTTTATAGAATTATCTCCTAAGTTTAACACAAATTCTTTAGCTATAACACCTTCATTAAATACAACTACAGCAATAGAACCATCAGGATTTTTAGCAGCAGTGACCATTAATGAATCATCAGTTTTTTCTACACCAATTATCATTGCATTAGGTCGAATATATCTACTGAAATGTGCCATGGTATAGTATATTGGCGTAAAATAGACCTCGTCATTATCTGGATCCACAATTACTGGAGCTACACACCAATTTTTAAACCAGTTTGGGCCACCTTGTTTATCTAAAACCATATTCCAATCAATCCAACCATCTACCCAATTATTTAAGCAACCTATAATATCTCTAGCATAACGGTTTACAGGTGCATATTTTGGGTGTAAGTGTTTATCTTTTTCTGAAGCCCAATCCCAACCCCAATCTGTAGATTCTTTAGACCAATACCAAGCATCGTCTTTCCATTTTGGGATTTCTGAATCGACACAACCTTCGGTTTCTATTAAATATTTGTTTGGTGCTTTATTGTGTGCATATTGTAAATCTTCTGGGAAATAATCATACGTACTCTCATACCAATGCACAGCTAAACCAGCAAAATATTTTGAAGAGGCTTCATCTTTATACATTTCATCTACCCATTCTTTTATACCTGCTCTATTTTGGTCATATCCCAAAATATTTACATTACTATATCCATCAGCTTCTAATTTTGGACCTAAATGATTTTGTACAAAATCTGTTTCTTCTTCTGGAGTAAAGTGCATGCTTTCCCAGTTATTACCATTTCCGTGTGGTTCATTAACTGGTGTTAATCCCCAAATATCAATACCTTCAGCTTTGTAAGCATCTAAGTATTTAGAGAAGTATAATGCAAAAGACTCATAGTATTCTGGTAGCAATTTTCCGCCGACATACGCTTTATTATCTTTCATCCAAGGTGGTGATGTCCAAGGAGAAGCCACAATACCAAAACCCTCTTTAGAAACAGCCATCGCGTCTTTAATCATTGGTATTAAATCATCTCGATCTTCATCTATTGAGAAATTTTTTAATTCGGTATCTCCTTCATCTGGAGCATATGTATAATTTGTTAGAGAAAAATCACAAGACGCAATGTGAGTTCTTGTTAGTGAATAACGAGCACCAGACTCTCCAAAGTAAGCTTCAATAATTTTATCTTTATTTTCTTTACTTAATCGGTTTAATAATGATGCAGAAGATTCGGTAAATGAACCTCCTATTCCTGTAATTTTCTGGAACGTTTCCGAAGGAATTATTTTTATAGTATCTGAATTTTCTATGGAAGGAAATTTTGTAATTTGAGTCAATTGGTTTCCGCTTGCAGATGTTTCATAAACTTCAACCTTTAAGGGTTCTTGTTTTTTTGAACAGCTCATGATCGTGAATACTAAGATTAGATATAAACTATTTTTAGCTTTTTTCATATGCTTTCTAATTATTCGTTTTACTTACATTTAAATACGTCTCTTTAACAACATTAAAAACTTCTTTCTTACTTCTATCAATGTCAACTATTCCCCAATATTCTTCATTAGGTGTTCCGTCATAAGGAATCCCAGTACTATTTGGCGCAAAACCACCAATATCTTGTCGATCATTATTTCCAGCTTTCCACCAACCATCTGTAAAAGAAAATAGCGTAACACCTGAACAAATTGCTTGATTATCAAAAACTTCTTTTAAAATATTATTTGCGGCATCTGCTTGAGCTTTTTGATTTTCTCCTTGTTCATAACCAGCTTTAGAAATTTGCATATAGCTATCTCCTCCAGTCTCTGATAAGTACATCGGTTTATTACTTATAGCTTCCCATGCTTCAAAAACGGATTTTGGTTTATCCCATCTGTAGACATTCATTCCCCAAACATCAATATTTGGACTCATAGATAATGCTAAAGCATCTGGCAAATCTCCATGAGCTGTTGTTGTTGGATGATTAGGGTCATTTGCATGTATTAAAGCTGCAGCATTATTCATCAATTTATACCAATTTTTAATATCATCATCAAACCATTGTGGATGGTAATTATATTCGTTACCTAATTCCCACATTAAGATTGCACTGTGATTTTTGTAGGTGTTGACATAGTTGATAAATGTTCCAGATTTAATATCAAATTTGCCACTTTGATTATATCCAAAACCAATGATTACTTTAATTCCTGCTTGGCTAATTTCATCTAAAACCTGAACATCATCTATAGGAGCATATACTCTAATCGTATTAATACCAGCTTCTGTCATTAAAGCTAAATCTTGAGTAAGTGTAGCAAAACTCCTTTTGTTTGGACTTCCTTTTGGTACTGGATGATAGCAAATTCCTTTGATAATATAAGGTTGATTGTTTACTACCAAGGTCCTATTAGAAATTTTCATTTCATTACTATTAGAAGCGTATCCACAGCTTATTAAAACACTAATAGAAATCACAAAAAGTAATCGTGTAAACAACTTCATAATATATTTTTTCAACATTCTATTTATCTTTTATAATCTGTATTTGGCACTAAAACATCTTTTAATAAAGTATTTATATTTCCATTATAAGTTTTGGTAATTGGTTTTCCATTTCTTGTTAAACCTTTAAAAACACCGTTATCAACCATATTCCAAAGGGGATATTTTGCTTCACCTTTTAAATTGATTAATCCAAAATGATTTTCTGAGCCTTCTGGGTTTTCTGCATCTTTCCATTGTTCATCAAAAGCTTCAAAATAGAAACATGATATACCTTCTTTTTTAGTCCATTTTCTTAAATGATTATAATATGCTCCTTGCTTGTATTGGTCTGTTGCTCGAGATCCATTTATTCCGTAGTGACCATTAGAAATGCTAGCCCAACCGGTTTCACCAATGTGAATTGTTTTTGTAGAATCTACACTTTTCACATACTCTGAAACATTTTTATATTGTGTTTTAGCAAAGTCTAATGCACGCAACATTGCAGCATCTACCTTCTCAATATCTGATAAACTTTGTTCATTGTCTGCTACTTTCCAAAACCCTGGATTGTAATGAGAGTTATGATAGGCATACGTATGCATAGACACATAATCAACAGCCTTAATAAGATCTTCTAAATCTTTAACCCGATAACTCGGGTCTCCTCCACCCCAAGACGCATAATCATCTGAACATGTTATCCATAAATCTTTAGGTAATTCTCCAGACTTTTTAAGATTTTGTAAATGATTGACCCATTTTAATATCACATTTGGTCTAACAAAATAACTGGTTGCCCATCTAATCATAGCTTCGTTTCCTACTGCAACAACCTTTACAATATCTGGATATTTATTTGCTAAGGCTACTGCTCTAGTAATCTCACCTTCATTTTGGGCGCTTTCTACATCGTGATTAGGAGTTTCATCTGTCCAAGCATTTAAACAATCTATCCAAGCACCAAGCATGACGTACATTTCAAAATTTGGGTCTTCTTTTTTTAATTCAGTAATCGCTATTAATATATTGGAAGCATGAGGTAAATTGGGCTGAACATTATAGGTTCTAATCATTCTAATTCCCATGGCATGCAATAACTTCATATCATCTTTCAATTCAGAAATTGTAGGTTGTACATCTCTACTTTTAGCTCTATAGCCTCCATATGAAATTGCTGGATAATCTGGATTTCCTAATATATCTTTTGCGCTCAAATTTGGTTGTTCTTTTAGAGTTGATGAATTATTTTCTTTTTTAGGGGTATTGTTACATGAAACCACAAGCATTAAAGCAAAAACATATACTACAATTTTCATCTTTTTTTTCATGATTTTCATACTTACTTACCTCTTTAATTCAACAATAATATGATTAATTTCACCTGTTCTATCAAACAGTTTACGTGTTGTTTTTTGGTCTAATTTTAATGTGTTAAATTCTATCGAGTCATCGGTATTAAACTCAACACTAATTTTGTTTTCGTCTGAAATTTTATAAATAACTGGTACTTGGCAATACGTGAAACAAAGCGAACCTTTTTCTAATTGTAAGGTCTTAATTTCATTATTTATATCTGTATAAGTAAAGTCTTGCGATGTTGATAAAAATTCATTTGTCCTTAATAATCTAGGATTAAATAGTAAAACTCCGTTTTTAACAAAAACACCTAATTCTCCAAATCTACAAAGCACATCTTCTTTAACTTGTCCTGTCATTCCTGGTTGTTGCGCTCCTTTACCTGCTGGTGTGTGAGAATATGGATCTGTAGGGAAAGCACCATACAACTCTGGTGATTTGTGTACACCAATACCTTCGTTAATTTCGTAATAGTGTTCTAGCAATCTTCCAATAATTTCTTCAGATTCGTTTTTAGCTTGTGCTAATAAACAGTTTTCTTGAACCGCTAAAAGCAGTTTAGAAACCATGTGCCAATAAATTGACCCTAAACCTTCATATCCAAAGAATGTTCCTGATCTTCCAGTAAATGATTTATGGTCAAATAGCTCTTCAAAAATAGCCAAGAGCACGTGTCTGTCTTGTTCAATTAAATCGCTATATGTTTCTTGAGGAAGTTGAGTTAATGCTAGTTTTAAACTTTCCGCATTATTAAAATTACCATTAAAATGATATTGACCTATGACATCTCTTTCTATAATTTGCGTATTACCATCTGCGATAAGTTGTTGTAATAATTTTGATTTTTCAACAGATGCTGATGGAATATTATTTTTATCTGCAAAGCGAGATAATTCTTTATTTGGATATAAAATATAACTGTATTGATCCTCTCTAAAAAGTGCACTAGATTTTAAAGCATCCAATAGACTTAACGCTTCTTTTGGCTCTAAATATCCTGAACTTAAGACAGCAACTTGTCCTTCTAACATTTCTGATAAATAGGAAATAGAAACTTCTTTATCATTTTCAACAGTCATTAAATTGTAGGCATGATATAAATTATCATCTCTTTTATTTGCTGAAATTGTATGATCTAAATATTGTTTCAATAGGTTGAAAAAATCTAATAAACTGTCTTTAGAAATGGCTCCTTTATCACTTGTAAAACCAACTTCATAAATCTTTAGTCTATAATTACTACCTGCTGTTCCAAGACCATCTAAAATGGTTTTCCTGTCTGTGTTTGACACTTTACCAAATAATACGTTTACATTATCATTTAAGGTTGAAACCACTCCTTCAAAGAATGTTTTTAACTCTATTGAAAGATTGTATTCAGTTTCTGTTGAATTCACAACAATGCCTTCAAAGAAATTGATAAATCGTCTGAGATAATACAAGGTGACCATTGAGACACCATTACCAACTAAAGCGTTGTTAGCATCATTCCATTCTGGTCGTTGGGTATTTAACCAAATTCCGCCTTCGGGAATAAAGTTAGATACTTTAGCTAAAACCGTAGCTAGTAGTTTTTCTATTAAGTTGACTTTATGAATGAAGTAGTTTTTGTCTCTTAATAAAGCACCATCTGCACCTAACCTTTCTTTTACGAGATTAATTTTATCGTGTAATTCGTAATCAAAATCAATCGTATCTTTAGGATTTTTTAAGGTGTCTTGATAACTCTTAATTTTGTAAGGCACGTTTGCATATACAAACACATCTTGTGTAAAACTAGCAGATAATTTTTTAGGATAATGCTTCTCAATAAACTCTAAAAACTTAAGTAAGTATATGATTTGGTGATCTCCCCAATATCCAATGTATGACCATGGATCATCTTCTTCTATAGCTTCCCAATCAAATCCATCTTTTGTTACTCTATAAGGATTGTAACCTTCAAAGGTCGTTGCGTTTAAAAACTTATGAATCATACCTTCCATAAAAGCAGGATATGAATGTGCAAGTGTTTCCCAGTTTTGAAAAATATCTCTCCAATTACCTTCGTAATCTAAAATTTTAGAACCATCAACTTCACTGCGTGTATTAATAGAAAACTTATTCCAAGGTCTACTTGGGTCTCCATGTCGTCTACTAAATTTTAATGGTAAATATTCATAACACAATCTTTTAAAATTTTTATCTTCATCCTGATCTGCTATGTTTTTAATGAAATCTACATTAAATAATTCTGGTAAATTATCTAAAATGTCTTCTTTACTTTTTGATACTTTTTTATTGGCTTTAGCCATATATTTCACAAAATCTTGTTTTTCAATGTTATAATCATCATCAAAAATCCCACCTCTCATAATATTGAAAAGCGTGTTTGCAAAATGTCTTGTATTAATTAATTTGTCATCTCCTAGTTGAATACCATCTGAAGCTCCAACCAATTCTAAAAGGTTCTTAGTACCAGCATCTATATCCTTTTGTACAAGTGCTTCGAGATTAATTTTACTTTTTATTTTTTCTGAAATAGAATTAATAGCGCTTATGGTTTGATTAACGTTTGCTACAAACATCCAATTACTTTCACTATTAGGCGCAAGACTTAAATCCTTAGAAATAAAATAAGCCCCTTTTTCTGCTTTGATATCTTTTTCTTGATGTATTGTTTTTCCTTTTCGGAAATTTTCAAGTTGCAAAGACGATATTAAGTGTGTAGGATGATCTAATCCTGAAAACCAAACTGTATTAGCTTTTAACGCTTCACTGGGTTCTGCTTTGTCAACTATAATTGCACTTAAGGCGAAGATACCTATTCCAGAATCTGTTTCTAATTCGCACTTTTTATATGCATCAATTAAGTTACTTGTTGCATTTTGAAAATCTGAAGCCAATCCATAAGGCAGAATATTTTGAATTCCGTCTAAAATAGTGACATCAACTTTTTGATTTGAATTATTTATAATATTAGCTTTCCTAACAAAACCAAATTGATCACTTGTGCTCCATTGGTATCTAAATGTGAGTTTTAAATCTTCATTTATTTCTTCAAAAAACACTTTGTTTCCGTAGTTATTCTTGTACAAATTTCTTTTTATGGAATACACGCCTTGATACCTATTTGAAAACGGTTCCCATAAAAATATTTTACCTTCTCTATGAACTTGGATTATGGTTTTGCTACCAGTAGTTTCTAATGATTCAGTTATTTTATCATCTGTATAATATGGAAACAATGCATTATTTGCATCTTTTCTTCCTGCAGTTAAAGCTCCATTACTAGATATAAACATCCAGTGATTAGAATTACTAACAAGACTCATAAAAAATGGTCTCATTTTATCACTGTTAGAAATTTTGTAATACACTTCATTATCAAAATTCACTATGTCTCCCTTAACTTCATTCTCATGAAAAGAAGCTAGTTTATTTCCTATATATATTGGGTGATCATTCATTGATTTAGTTGATGGCTTTGCACTTATGTTTTGAGTTACTGTTTCAGGAATAATTAAAACTAAAAGATCTAGATTATTAATATTTAACCTAATGGTTTAGTGTTTTCAATGTATTTGAAAAAGGCTGAGCAACTCACTCAACCTCTTTCAAATGATTCCTCATTTTGGACAACTCAATGAATTATTATTTTAATATTATTTAATTTCTTTTTATAAACTATTGATTATTGATACACTCTTACATAATCAATTTCCATTGTATCTTCAGTAAACGCTGGATCAATATCTCCACCTAACGATCCACCCATAGCGACATTCAGAATAAAGAAAAAGTCGTTATTAAAAGGTAAATCTGGTGTATTAGCAACCGTATGAATTATGGTGTCATCAACTAAAAATATAATTGTATCTGGCCTCCATTCCATGATGTAATTATGAAACTCGGTTGTTGATGTTGTCAATTGAATACTTGATGAATCACCAGCTCCAGGTGAAACTGCAGGATGATGAACAGTAGATAAAACTCTGTTTTTATCCTGTCCTGTTTGTTCCATAATATCCATTTCACCACAACCAGGCCATGTATTTGTTTCGTAATCTGCTCCTAGAGTCCAAATTGCAGGCCATGTACCTATTGAAACAGGTAGTTTGGCTCTTACTTCTACTCTTCCGTATGTAAAATCATATAAACCTTCAGATTTTATTCTTGCAGAAGTATATCCTCCTCCATCTGCCTTAGCTGTAATTTTTAAGAAACCATCTTCTACAATTACATTTTCAGCATTACTTGTATAATCCTGTTCTTCTCCATTTCCCCAGCCATTATCTCCATTACCTAGGTCGTAAGTCCATTTTGTAGCAACTGGTGCACCATTTACATCGAACTCATCATCCCAAACTAAATTGTTATAGTTTGTATTAAATTCTTCAGAAGGTAATGTTGTTGTAAATTTTTGATACCAGGCTAATACAGGATTTGCATTATCATAAAATCTCACATATAAATAATCATTCTCTATTGCTAAAATTTCATAAGAAGAAACACCCGTATAATAACCCATGAAAGCATCATTGGTAAAATTCATTACTGTACCTCTAGGTTCTGGGAAATCAGGATCAGCAACTTGTGACCAATCAGTAGTAGATGGTGCTAAAGAAACTTGACTTTCTCCAGAAGTATCAAATTCAAAACACGTATCTGCAAATTCATCAAACGTTTGCCCAACAGCAGAACCACTTGCCCAATTGAAAAATGTTGTACCATTATTATTTTGACTATATGAAAGGTTTTCATCAGCATTTAATGAGAATGAGAATGAAAAATCACAAAAGCAATCTGAATTACTATCTCCACATTTACCAAAGGCAGCAGTAGAGTCATATTGAGGAAACCAATGTCCATTAAGAGCACCATCATCACCATTATCTTGAGCTAGTGTTGGTCCTACACCTAAATGGCCATCTTCGTCTAATTTAGGATACCACGTTTTAGAATTACCTACTCCTCCACTTAGCAATATTTTAGCTTCTAAATCATTGAAAGAATTAAAGACTTCAATTTCGATGGATGTTGTTGTGGAGACTCCTCCCGTTCCAATAGCAGAAATAATTGCAGTGTAGGTAAAAACACCTACATTTTGAGTGTAAGCATGTCCAGCAGCTCCAGAGGAAGCTACTCCGCTTTCTCCATCTCCGTAAACAAAACTATAACTCAATGCATTATCTGCTGTAGCAGTAAAATTAACTAAACCACTACCATCACCAAATGGATTTTCAATATCTGTTCCAACCACTTCGGCTGTTACGACCAAATTTGAAGGTGCTATAATATCTCCAATGTCTCCTTCATCTTCTTGGCAATTCACAAAAAATGCCATTGTTAAAATTAAGGTTATTACTTTTATTATATTTTTCATATTAATTTTTTTTCTATTGTTTTACAAGTTTGTATTGCCAGAAAACGCCTGCTCCTGCTTCAATATATACGTTTATTGTATTTGCATCTGCAAACGAAACGTTATATGTAATTGAACTAGGCACTGCTACGTTTGGTAATTCACCTTGGTTATTGGCTTTAGATAGTCCTAGGTATGCTCCTGTACCATTTAAGGTAATAGTACCTCCTGCTTCATCATAAGTAAAAGTTGCAGCATTAGAACCATCATGTGGCGCTACAGGAACTCCACAAGCATCTCCTCCACCTTGCCAAGGTTCTATCCAACTTTCTGCTCCTAAGTTATTTGAGAAACTACCGTCTGCTCCAAACACATATGTATCATCAAAATAACATGCTCTTTCTGCAACACATCCGTCGTCACAAGAGAACCAACTAATATCACCTACTGCTGGTCCAACTCCAAGTGATCCTGATTCAGATGCCATTAACCAAGTTCCAGTTAAAGGATTAGACGTAGAAGACTCTCTAACCATCTTATATTGCCAGAATACTCCAGCTCCCGACTCAATAAAAACATCAATTGAATTAGGTCCTGTAAATGTTACATTGTAAGTTATAGAACTTGGTACAGCTACATTTGGTAATTCTCCTTGATTATTTGCTTTAGCTAAACCTAAATAAGCTCCAGCACCGTTTAAGGTTACAGTACCTGCTCCATCGTTGTATACATAAGTTGCCGCATTTGATCCGTCATGTGGTGCTACTGGTGCTCCACAAGCATCTCCACCTCCTTGCCAAGGCTCTATCCAACTTTCTGTTCCTAAAACATTGGTAAAAGTTCCATCAGAACCAAAAACATATTCATCATCATAATAACAATCTCTTAAAGTCACACAATCTGCATCACAAGCAAACCACTGAGTATCTCCAACTGCTGGTCCAACACCTAATGATCCTTCAATTGGAGCCATTTTCCATGTTCCTTCTAAACCTTCAGGAACGTTACTTGGTGCTTTATAGAAATAAAAATTATCAATAAAAACGACATCTGAAACGCCATCTGAATCTATAAGTAATTGAGTGATTTGATTTGTATTCGCTAAACTCCCAGCGTCAAAACCTGTCATATCAAGGTTTATACTTTGCCAAGAACCTGCTACTGTAGTTCCTAAAGATTGCTCTGCTTCTCCACCATCGATTGTGTTTACTATTTTAACTAGTAGTTCATTTGTCGCTCCTGAAGGCACCCAATAATCAATGTGTAACATTTCCATAGAAGACACATTAATACCAGTATCATAATTTGATACAATTCCCAAGAAGTCTAGATTTGTGAGTTGCCATGCATTATTTCCATCTACTGTAGTTGCATTAAAATTAGTACTCGACCATGATGTTGGTAATTCGTTTAGTGTAACATTTGTATATGCATCACTAAAAATAGAAACAACATCTCCAGCATCTCTAGAAGGAGGATTTGGTGCTGCGGTTAAAGGAGCTAATATTTCTGTAACTACAAATTCTTCTGTGTATGTTGTAGTTTCAACTGCTGCACTAAATGCTGTTACAGTAATTGTATATGTGCCAGCTTCTTGATATATAAATGATACAGTATCTTCGTTGTTTACCATCATTGGAGTAGATCCTATTTCACCAAAATCTACTTCATGTGAGATTGCAAAATCTGCTGAAGGCGTTACATTTACTTGTCTAGATATTGCTGCATCATTTTCTATAGTCACCATCAAATTTTCTGGTGCTTGAAATGACACCACTATTTGTTGAGTCACAGAAGTTGATAAACCATTTAATCCATTTCCAGTAATCGTTGCCTCATAAGTACCTTCTTCGTAAATATGGTCTATGCCATTACCTGCTTGAATACCACTTGCATCGTCTGATCCGTCTCCAAACCCAACGCTAAAATTAGTAACACCCTCACCTAATGGTGTAATTGTCACTAATCCAGTATTATCTTGAGTTACTACTACGTTTGCAGAGATATTAGTTGGTGCCTCAATGCTATCAACAAAATCATTGTTGTCATCATCTTGTGCACAGCCATAAATAGCTAATACCAAAAGGCAAATACTTAATACATACTTTATAATTTTCATATTTTTCAATTTTTATTTTTTAATATCCTGGATTTTGAGGCCAACGGTTTCCTGCTAATTCGATTTCTATTCTAGGCAGAGGGAATAGTGTATTCCTATCTGTAAATCCTGGTATTGAATTAGTTTGACCTGTTCTAACTTGGTCAAAAAAGCGATGACCTTCACCAACTAATTCTAAACGTCTTTCTAATAGTATATCTTGAGTCAAATTAGTTCCAGACGTTTCAACATCTTCTAATCCTGCTCTATCTCTTACGAGGTTAAGATAGTTTCTTGCCTTTACATCATTAAGACCGCTTCTATTGAAAGCTTCAGCAGCCATTAATAACACGTCTGAATATCGAATTACTCTATAGTTATTACTGTGTGTTAAATTAGTATCACCAGCATTTGCTTCAGCATATGGAATATACTTTTTGTTGTAAAACCCTGTATAATCAACCTCATTACCTAAACTAAAAGTAACGTTAGGTCTTTCAGCAACAAAAGCCTCCATATTCAATATTGAAGCATCTCTTCTCAAATCTTCCGAAGAAAAAGCATTATAGACCTCTGTTGTTGGAGGATTAAAAGCAAAACCTTTCGTAAATGGCCCAAAGTTACCACCTGTAAATCTTGGTCCCATGAACCCAACTGCAACGTTACCTTCAACACATTGAAAACAATCAAAACTTCCACCTTCACCACCAAAATGTTGAACTTCGAAAACTGATTCTACATTGTTTTCATTAGAGTTTAAAAATATTGTTGCAAAATCATCTACTAATTGATATTGACCTGAAATTACTATTTGATCTAAAGTACTAGCTGCTTCAGGAAACTTATCTTGATACAAATATATTTTCCCCAATAAAGCTAAAGCTGCTCCTTTGGTTGCTCTTCCGTTTTGACTTTGTTGCCAAGGCAGACTCTCTATTGCTATTAGTAAATCTGCTTCTAATTGCGCATATACTTCTGCTTTTGGCGTTCTATCAATTGACTGTGTAGCATCAATAGATATTCTACCGTCAACATATAAAGGAACATCTCCGAAAAACTTAACCAATTCAGAATAGTAGTAAGATCTCAAGAATAAATTTTCTGCAAGTAATTGATCTTTACCTTCAAAATCAATATTATTTTGAAATTCAACTATATAATTAGCACGACTAATTCCTGCATACATAAATTGAAATATACTTCTTAATGCACCATTATCTGGTGTATGTATCATATCATCAATTTGTTGCCATTCTAAAACATCTGTTGGCGATTCTCCACCACACAAACTATTATCTGATGCTATTTCTCCTAAAATATTATTAAGATACGTTGTTGTCAATAAATCGTAAACTCCTACGAGTGCATCTTCATAATCTGACTGAGAGTTGAAATAACTTTCAGAGTTCTGTTGACCTTCTGGTAAAATATCTACATAATCTGAACATGAAAAGCATGTTATGATTAGTACTATCGTTGCTATTTTTTTAAAATTCATAAGTCTTAGATTTAAAATGAAATATTAACAGTTGTTGTAAACGTTCTTGTTTGAGGATATTGTCCTAAATCAACACCAGCTCCTAAAGGACTTGCGTTTGATACATCTGGATTATAACCTCTATACTTAGTAAACGTGAATAAATTATTAACTGCAAAAGATATACGGAAAGTATCTAAATTAAGTTTTTCTGAAACTGTAGGTGGAAGTGAATATCCTAATTGAACATTCTGAATTCTTAAATAAGAACCATCTTCAACGAAAAATGAAGAAAACAAATAATTATTAGACGCTGTATTAGAAGCTCTAGGAACTGTATTTGATGTTCCTTCACCTGTCCATCTATCTGCATAAAAACTTGGTTTGTTACTGTAAGTAAGGAAACGCTCATAACTACGAGCTATATCATTTCCTATGGATGCATATAATGAAGTCCCAAAATCAAATTGTTTGTAATTCACATTAAAATTGAATCCCATTGTGACATCTGGTATTGGATTACCAATAACGGTTTGGTCATCGCTACTTCCATACTCTATAATACCGTCGCCATCAACATCAACATATCTAATATCTCCAGGACTCGCACCTGCTTGGAATGGAGCATCTAAACCATCAATGGTTCCATCATTATTTGTATCTGTATTTAATGCGTCAATCTCTGCTTGGTTTTGGTAAATCCCATCA
The DNA here is from genome assembly GCF_038900375.1 of Psychroserpens sp. AS72. Classification (NCBI taxonomy): domain Bacteria; kingdom Pseudomonadati; phylum Bacteroidota; class Flavobacteriia; order Flavobacteriales; family Flavobacteriaceae; genus Psychroserpens; species Psychroserpens sp. AS72. Next base: position 376,955 of record NZ_JBBMRC010000003.1, read on the forward strand.
GTTTGAAGTCCGAAGAAGACACCAATTGGTAATCCAGTTTGGAATCGAGATGTTGTTTGACCTAAACCGAAAAGTCCTCCTGGAATAAAACCTGCTGCATTATTCACTTGCAGTGCTTTATTTTTAATACTTGTTAATGTATAACCAACACTAACATTTAAGTCGTCACTAAGGTCATGACTAAAATTAAGACTTAAATCAATACCTTTATTTTCTATTGTTCCTGCGTTTACAAATGGTGCTGAACTTCCTCCTGCCACTGAACCTAAAAGTCCAGAAACCTCAGGTACTAATAATAAATCTTCGGTAGTTTTTTTATAATAATCAACCGTTACATTAAGTTTACCATTAAATAAACCTAAATCAACACCAATATTTGTTTGTTTATTAGTTTCCCATCTTAAATCTGGATTAGCTAATGCACCAACTGCATTTCCAAAAGTTAATAAATCATTAAAAGGATAAGTAGCTTCTCCAGTAGTTCCTTGTAATAGACCTAACCATCTATAGTTACCAATTTTATCATTACCTGTAATTCCCCAACTTCCTCTAACTTTTAGTTTGTTTATAAAATCTACATTGAAAAAATCTTCATTAGTTACTACCCAACCTGCTGATACAGATGGAAAATTACCAATTCTATTATTAGGCCCAAATTTTGTGGAAGCATCTTGTCTTACCATGGCAGACAATATATACTTACCTTCAAAATCATATTGCAAACGTCCAAAAAACGAATACCATCTATTCTCATTTCTTCCATCGGCCGAATACACCAAACTTGAAGTTATAACATTGTCTTCTAATTCAATAATTGAATTTGAATTACCTAAATAAGCATTACCCCAAACTTCAGGGCCACTATTTAAAGGTCCTCCTCCAAAAAATCCTTTATATGTTTCACTTCTAATAGAAGAACCTAATAACACATTAAAATTGTGTTTATCATTGAAAGACTTACTGTAGTCAATAAAATTCTCCCATGTGTAATCAAAAGAATGTTGAGTGTTTTCTGTAACTGTACCAAAAAGATCTCGAGAACCGTTATTATTAGTATCTGTATTGAAAGCTTCTGGATTATTAACATCTAATTGAACATTATTCACAACTTTTCCTGCTCCATAGTAAGCAAGCGGAGAAAATGATCTTCCACCAAAGTTTGAATAATTAAAATTAAGTCTTGATGTTGCTTTAAAATTATCTAGCACATTATATTCTAATTCAATTTTACCTGTAAATCGATCAGCATAACCTTCATTAAATGTATTATTTATAAGTGCAAGTGGGTTTATAATTTCATTACCCTGTTCTGGTCCTATATATGCATATCCTCCAGAAATATTTGATGGTGTAGAATCATCAAAAACCGGAGTTAAAGGCGAAGCATTCAATCCATAGTACAAGGCTGAACCTCTTCCTCCTTCAGGGATTCCTTTACTTCTAATGTTAGTATATAATAAAAATGTATTTAATTTTAATTTTTTAGAAACATCAACTCCTAAATTGTTCTTAATGGTCCATCTTTGATAATTAGATTTATCACTTGCTATTATTCCATCTTGATCAAAATAACTAGCGCTAAAACCATAAGTTGTAGTTTCTGAGCCACCAGTTATACTTAAGTTATGATTAAACATTGCCGCTCTTTCAAATAACTCATCTTGCCAATCTGTGTTTGTATCCAAATTTTGCAAGTTAGGATATGGTAATGGATTACCATCTGCAGCTTCTGTTTCATTAACATATATTGCATATTCCTTATTATTAAAAACATCAATTTGATTATCTGCTTCTTGTATAGTATAATACGTGTTGTAAGAGAATTTTGTTTTTCTGTTTTTCTTACCAGATTTTGTTGTTATCAATATAACTCCATTGGCACCTTGTACACCATAAATTGCAGAACTCGCATCTTTAATGACATCCATCTTTTCGATATCATTAGGATCTATAATACTCAAGTCACTACCAATGTTAACACCATCAACAATAACTAATGGAGAGTTATCACCATTTGTGGTAATACCTCTAATTCTAATATTGAGAGATGCACCTGGAGAACCAGAGTTTGCATTAACTTGAACACCTGCTGCACTTCCTCTTAAGGCTTCTTCAATTCTTGTTGGGTTAGTTTCAACAATTTTTTCAGCATCGATACTTGAATAAGCACCAGTAACTAATTCTTTTCGTTGCGAACCATAACCAATTACTACCACTTCATCAAGTGACTCTGAATCTTCAATAAGTACTACAGTTAGAGCATTTCCATTTTTTACTACTACTTCTTGATCTTGGTAACCTAAATAGGAAAATACTAAAATAGAATTTACTTCAATATTTTTGATTTCGAAATTTCCATCAAAATCAGAAGAACCACCTTTAGCAGTATTCTTTACTAATATATTTACTCCAGGTAAAGGTTGTCCAGAAACTTGGTCTGTAACTGTTCCTTTTATTGTTACTTCTTGCCCAAAAGCAAAACAAGTAAAAACGAAAAACAATAAGGATAAAAGTTTTGTTGTCATATTATATAGTTGTTATAAGTCAAATTTATAACACACAACTACTAAATCAATAAAAAACACCAATACAATAAATATACATCGCAATAAAATTCAGTTTTTTTTACGATATCCCTAATTTAACTAGATTTAACAAGGTCTTAGAGAAGTGTTAAATTTTACAATTACATCGTTGTAGATTTTAAAAAAAACAACATGTATTGGTAATGTATAGGTAAAAAACCAAGCTGTATAGTTCTTATAATTCAAGAATATAATTTGTTAAGCTAGTTTCATGAGATAATTCCATTTTTTTACGCAAACGATAACGTTTAACTTCTACACTTTTAGGAGAGATATTGAGCAGAGGAGCTATTTCTTTTGAAGATAAGTTTAATCTCAAATAAGCACATAGTCTTAAATCATTTGGTGTTAAAGATGCATGTTTGGCTTTTACCTTCTTTAAAAAGTCTTTATCTGCATTGTTAAATGCCTCTTCAAAAAGTTTCCAATCATCTGTATTATTTAAATTCTTATCAATAATCTTAATAATTGGAGCAACACCTTTTGCTTCGTTTGCATTTTTAAGTTCATCTTTTATATTGCTAAGAAACTCGTTTTTCTTTATAATACTCATTGTTGAGATAGCAAGCTCTCTGTTTTTATTATCTATATCTTGCTGTAGTTGCTCATTTCTAACAGACATAAGCTCTTGAGAATTCTCTAATTCTTGAAGTTCTAATTCTCGTTTGGCATTTTTAATGACTTTATCTTGTTGTGTTCTATAATATCTTCTGTAATAATAATGTATTACGAGTAATAGTATAATCAATGATAATATATATAAGGCAATTGCAATATTAGATAATAACAAAGGTCTTTTAATCGTAAAATCATAAGACGCGATGTTATTAGTCACATTATTACCTACTTTACCTCTAACATTAAATGTGTAAGATCCAAATGGTAAATTTTCAAATGTTTGAGAAGATTCATCAGTCCAATCAGACCAATTATCAGACAAACCTATTAATTGATATTGATATTTATTTTCAACAATTTTTCCATAATTCGCAAAACTAGTCTCAAAACTTATATTGTTTTGTTTATTCTTAAAAGTCATTTCAACTTTGGGATCTATTTGTATTTTGGGTTCATCTATTTTATGAATTTCTACCTTATTTATGGCTATTTCAAGGTCTTTTTGAGGAAGAGGTATATCTTCATTAAATACTAGATAACCGTTTGATTGTCCTATTAAAAATTCGTTGCTGCTAATTTTAGTTAGATTTTCAAAACCTGTAACAACATTTTTAATAGAATTTGAAACTGGAAATAATCTTAAACTTGGGCTATTACTCAAACTACCCGAAGAAATAAATGCAATATTATCATCTGTAAATCTCCATAACATGGTTTTATCTCCATTTATTGGTAATAATGTAGTCTTATTTTTAAATGGATAAAATAAACTAGTAAACGTTGTATCTAGAACAAACTCAGAAACTTCATTTTGTTTAAATACACCTTCTGAAGAAGCATATATCAATTCTCCATTATAATTTATAATATTTGATCCAGTACCTTTATATATATGGTCCATCTGTTTATTAACAACAACTTTCTGAAAATCAGGACCCAATGTTAAAGTATATAAGCCTTTTAATTCATGATTAACATAAATTTTATCATTAAAAAATTCAAAAAATCTAACAGAAATATCAATACCTTCAATTTTATTTCTAAAACTCCAGTTATCATTAATTTTTTCTAAAACAGTAAACCCATTATAATTACCTTGTAATATAAGATTATTGGTATTAGGAATGCGTTTAAAATCCCAAGTCCCTAAAGCATCTGTAATAGTATTAACAACTTCATTGTTCTCAATAATCATGGTCCCTTTATTATGACCACAAAATATTTTATCATCAATTTGACGTAAAACCCAAACTTGACCATTGGTACCATTCATAAAATTGAAATCTCCAGAGTCATTTCTATTTTTATAAAATAAGCCTTGATTAGTACCAAGATAAAGCATATCATCTACAGTTAAAGAGGTGTACACAGTACCCAAATTACCACTATCATCTTTAAATATATGATAAGGTGAAGTCAAATTAATAAAGCTAATTCCATTATCAAGTCCCAACCAAACATTCTCATCTACATCTTGAAAAAGAGAAAGCACAGTATTATTTATTAAACCGTTATCCTGATTTATTTGATATTTAATTTTTCCTTCGGAAGACATGAGAATAGCTCCACTTGATATCGTTCCCAATACAAACGTACCATCATTTAATTGCAGACTATTAAAAACACTCGTCTTAAATAACATCTCATTTGCTGGTATATCCCATTGTTTAATATCTTCGGAAGTAAAAACAAAAAAACCTTGTTCTTGGGTTTGAATAAGAAATTTATCTACATGTTGAAAAACATTTACGACCCTCTTAGTTTTCAATATCTCATGGTCAGAAACAAGTGATTCTTTTCCGTTTAAAATCTTAAAAAGTCCTATTCCTTTTTTCTGAAAATATATAGTCCCATTATTAATTAACATTTTTGATAACTCTGTTTGAGAATTAATAATATTAACCGATAAATCTAGAGAGTTGATTATATATATTCGTTTTAAAGATTGGAAGATAATCCAATCATCAAGTGTGATAATGTTCCAAATCTGCTCATCTTCAATTAAATCTATATTGAGTTTTTGAGATAGAGAATTATATTCTAAAGTACCTACAGGATTGCGTTCCCAATACCCAAACTCCATATAACAACCTGTGTAAATTCTATTATCAACGGCTTTTACAGATCGCAAAATAGTTCTATTAGGAGATTCATACAATTGCCATTTTGAACCATTATATTCTAACAACCCTAAATTATTGGCTATGTAAATGTACTTATCTAAATTTTGAGAAATAGACCAATTTTGATTTTGCGCACCATAATCTTCAGAAGTAAAATTTTGAATTGGTGGTAACTCTTGTGCTTGGATTGATAATGTAATTACAAAACAAATTATTGCTACTAATAATTCAAGTCGTTTAATTTCCGAAGAAAACATAGCAATTCGCATTTGTATAGGTATTATGATGTTATGAATGTACAAAATAACACTTAAATAACCAAAAACAAAACAATCAGGACACTAGTAATAATAAGACTTAACGCTTAAACTCTAAACGTTTGGTTTGAATTACTTTAGAATCTAAAACTGTATTGTTTATAAATTGCTTGATATTGTCTAGTTCTTTAAAGTTAATTGATGAAACTTCATGTTGTGCTCCTTCTACTCTAAATAAATAGTAAGGCATATTTATTTTTTCTAACCTTGTAACAATGACTCCAGATCCATTTAAAATAAGATAACCTATCTCATTACGATTACACAAATGATGGGATGCTTTTAAGTATGGTACCATATTATCATTTGTGCCATGAAACAAAACTGTAGGTACCGCATTTTCTTTTGTGATATAATTTTCATCAACCATTGCACCAGCAAATGAAATCAATCCAGCATATTTGATATTCTCATAATCACTTGTATCTTCTATGAAAAAATCTTTCATATAAACGGCACTCAATACAGCCTCTGCTCCTGCACTACTGCCTCCAGCTATTATTTTTTTAGGATTTACATGTAAAGAATCACTGTTTTGAATAAGGTAATTTGTCGCATCTAAAAAATCTTCTGCCGCCTTAGCAAACGTGAATAATTTCTCTTCTTTAGAGCATTGACAACCAAATCCTGTTATAGCACCATTTCTAAGTAATCTATAAGATATTGAAACACCAATAAATCCATTTTCAGTTAAGTACTTCATCAATTGTTGCTCTTCAACACCATCTCTTGAACCTCCTGAAAAACCGCCTCCATGCATCCAAATTACAACCGGAAGTTTTGTGCTATCTGATAGTTTTTCTGGTGTATAGACATCAAGTTTAAGAGAGTCAATAGTTTTAATAGCATACACATGTGTTTCCACAGATTGCGAAAACGATGAAAGAGAAAAAAATATAATTAAGGCGTTGACAATTAATTTCATGAGCAATTTCCGAAGAATGATTAATTATATTTATCCTGGCTCTTTTTCTGAACCACTTTCAATTTTAAGCAAACCTTTAAAAGCATCATTAACAGTATTGCCTTCGTATAGTACTTTGTAAACCTCTCTAGAAATTGGCATATCTACTTTATAATCTTTAGCTAATTCCATGACTACTTTTGCGGTTTTTACACCTTCTGCCACTTCATTCATTTCATCAATAATCTGCTCTAAACTTTTACCACGTCCTATTTCAAATCCTACGTGATGATTTCTACTTTTAGAACTTGAGCAAGTTGCTACTAAATCTCCCATACCTGCCAATCCAGAGAACGTTCTACGCTTTCCTCCCATTGCAATTCCTAATCTAGTTAACTCAGATAAACCTCTAGTAATTAAAGCTGCTCTAGTGTTGTCTCCTGCATTTGCTCCATCACCCATTCCTGTGGCAATTGCCATAATATTTTTTAAAGCACCTCCAAGTTCACAACCAATGACATCATTATTTGTATACACTCGAAACAATCCTGTGCTAAACACTTGTTGTAATTCTTTAGCAATGGTTTTATCAACCATAGCAATTACTGCAGCTGCTGCTTGTCCTGAATGAATTTCTTTAGCTAAATTAGGACCAGTTAAAACACCAGCTGGATGACCAGGAAGTTCTTCTTCAATAATTTGCGTCATGCGCATTTTTGTCTTGAGTTCTAATCCTTTAGATAAACTCACAATGGGAACCCATGGTCTAATATATGCTTTTGCTACACGTAATACTTCTCTAAAATGCTGAGAAGGAATTCCCATAACAATCACATCTGCATTTTTAACCGTGTCTTCAATTGACGTTGAAGCTTTTAAATTTTTATTTAATTGTGCTCCTGGTAGATATTTAGTGTTGGTATGTTTTTCATTTATTTCGTTAACCGCTTTTTCATTTCTTGCCCATAAAATGGTGTCATTGTTTTTTGCTGTTAAGGATGCAACGGTTGTTCCCCAAGATCCACCACCTAAAATTCCTACGTTCAGTTTCATGCGTATATTTTTATTGTGTTACTATAGTCGCATGGAACATCCAAATAATTATATATCGAGTTATCGATAAATCAGTTGTGGATGTTTCATCAGATTAATTTTCTAGTTCATTAAGATATAAATTTCTTACGTCTTCAATATGTTTATTGAGGTTTTTTAATTTCCAAAGCGACGTATCTACAGGTTCTAACACAACAACCTCAATATGAGTAGGTTTAAACATACTTGTACCTTTTGGCATTGCCATATAAGCGTTTTTGATAACGATAGGAATTATTGGAACTCCTGCTTGCATTGCTAAGTGAAAAGCGCCTTTTTTAAATGTTCCTAAAGTTTTGCTTCCGCTTCGAGTACCTTCTGGTGCAATAGCAACAGAAATTCCACTCTTTAGAGCTTCAACAGCAGGTTTCATTGCTTCAATAGCTTTTTCTTTATTGGCACGATCTACAAATATGGCTCCTAAAGCTTTAAAAATTGGTCCAACTGGTGTGCGCTCTAATTCTTTCTTTGCAACTCCTGTAAAATCATGTCGTATCAATTTCATTACTATAAAGAAATCTGCAGCACTTTGATGGTTAAAACAAAACACTGCTGGACGAATATCTTCTAAATTATGTTTTCCTTTTACAGCAATATCAAGTCCAGCCATTTTAGAACCTAAATCTCCAATACTTGAAAATGTTGTATTTGCTGCTTCTTGTCGAGACAATGTCAATGCTCCTTTTAAGACTCCTTTTAATGCAGATGGATAAATACTCGCTGCAGCTAATCCTGTTCTAAATCCATTTACAATTGGCTTTTCAACAGGTTCTTCAAATCTTAAAATTGGCCAATTATTTTCAAAAGCCATTTGTGATAGTCGCTGATCTGGATTAGTAGCTACAGGATTTCCAACTAATTTCAATAATGGTAAGTCTTCAATACTATCTGTATAAAAATAACTTTTTGATAAATCTGTTTTATTCTTCTTAGCAAATTTACGTGCTGCTCTGGCTTTACCTTCTCCCCAACACATCTCTGAAACACGACCAGTAAATTTACCGTTACGTAATTCCATTTCTGTTGCGTAGATATCTTTTATCCCTAATGCTTTTGCGATAGGTTCAATTTGATAAGTTGTCGCAGCCGAAATGATGACAACTTTATGCCCTTTTTCTAAATGTTTCTGTATTAAATCACGTGATTCTTGATAAATAGTTTCTTCTAAAAACTCTTCAAAAACATGCTCTCCTAATTCTGCAAAAGCAGATTCTGCAATACCTTTTACACCAAGTGCTGCAATTTTAGTCAACACTTCAAAATCTCTGTTTCCTGCAGCAAAAATTAAGGCTGTAGCAAATTGAGTTAAATATTCTTTAGCTGTTGTTTTACCGCTGAATAAACGTGTCGTCATGAATTTTTTAGCCGAAAAATCATTGATTAACGTTTTGTCCATATCAAAAAATGCAGTGATATGTGGACCTTCCTCTATGACAGTTGTATGATGATCGTCATCATTACCAGAATCTGGCACTATATTTTCTTCGGAAGGTTCTTGGAGTAATCCTTTTTTATCTAGAACATTCTCAATTTGCTTTAAATAAAATAAACGTTCTGATAAATCTTCTAATTGATTTTTCCAAATCTCTAAACCTTCATAATCTAATGTTCTATCTACAGGAGTTAAATTAGCATTTTTAGCAAAACGAAGTGCATTAATTAAAAATGGTTTGGAGACACTATCTAGACGCGTAATCTTAGATTGCCAATGCAATTCTTTACCTTTAAACATTGCTAATTCGATAAATTCATCATCTGAAAACTCATCATCAGTATCCCAACTATTCAATGTATGACAAACCACTTTATCTGCTTCTAAATAAGATAATAGAATAGCTCTAGATACAAATACATCTTGTCTTTTAAATAGTCCTGAAATATCTCCTTTAGGATCTACAATTATTGCTCTCCAGTTTTTATCAAATCGTAATAATTCTGCTTCGATTTCACTACTAAATTTTGGTTTGTTAGTGTAGAAAAATTCGAATTTAAATAAATTACGAAGTTCCATAATTTCGTTCCAGAAATTAGTGATTCGGTTTGCAGATGTATCGTCTTTTATTTTCACCAAAGCCATTTCAATAAACGCTTGGTGGTACAAATGACCTGAAGCCATATTTGCATAATAGGTGGCTGGTAGATATTCCGTAGAAACCAAACTATATTGTGCTCTTTGTCCTGCTCTACTTTTTTGAATAATTCTTGCGCCTTGTAATAAATTTAACGCCTTTTGTATGGTAACACCAATTTTATTTCCACGATCTATAAGGACGTCTTCTTGCTTTTGACCAATATAAGTCATGAGACGATTGACCTTAAATTCAATTTCTTTTTTGGTTAAGGCAAAATCATTTAAAAGTGTATGACACACTAAAGACACTGCTGTTACAGGTGTAATAGCATTTGTTTTATGAATCAACTCAAACGCAAATCGTGGCAAGGTGTTTTTGTCTGCATAACTATCTTCTTCCATATCTGGAATGATGGCTTGTTGATCTTCTTCTCCCTCTACTGGTTCTCCAAAACGAATGGCTGCTCGACCATAATCATTTCCTAATTTTTTAATATAGTTGAGTGCTTCTTTTACGTTTTCAGACTTTTTAGCTTGTCCTTTTCCTTCTTCGGTCATTTCTTTGACATCAGGAATCAAATCGTAAACAATAGAAACTGGCACATATTTTATAGATCTTGAGCTTTGTGCTTCGCCTTCTTTAATATATTTTAAAATCCCCATTTTTGGGTAAATAATTTTACCTGTTCTTGAGCGTGTGCCTTCAATATTCCAAGTTAAGTGATCACCTTTATCAATGATGGTAGAAATATAATGTCGTAATGCTGCTTTATAGATTAAATCATCTTTAAAACTGCGACGAATAAAAATAAGTCCAGCATTATTTCCTAGTTGTTTTAATCCTGGAAAAGCCAAATTACTTCCTCCAAAAGAATAAGGAATAGGCATTCCGTAACGTGCTAATGTTGAAATTAAAACTAAAGTATCTAAATACGTTTTATGAGTCATGATAAAAGCTACAGAGTTTTTCTGCATCAATTTCATCAACTTTTTTATTCCTTTTGGATCAACATCTATTTTATCATTATACGCTCGTGATAAAATATAATCAAAGCCTTTTACAGACACCAATTTTGCCATAGGGTGTTGTAGTGCATACAACTCTTTAATACAATTTGCACCTTGCTTTTTTACATCTTCAAGATCTAATTTTTGCTCCACAGCAATTTGCTTTAAAGCTTCCTGAAATTTATGATGTTCAATAATATGATCCATAAGGTATTATTTTACGCTTTGGGTAATTGTCTTTTTTGTTTTGAATGCTTTTCTGGCTTTATTCCAAAAGTTAGGATATAAATAACGCTCCAGATTAGAACCTACATCTCTTATTTTTTTGCCTTGAATATTTGCACTTAGCATATTGGCTGTCACTAATAAAACGCTTGCATTTGCTCCCATTCCTGAATGGCTACCATACACTTCAATATTTTTAATATCCTTTCTAAATGTTGCTGCTTCTAAACAATGTTTCCATGGCACTAAACCATCTGTTTTGGTATAAATACAAGTTACAGGAACTTTTGGAATGGGTTCTAACTCTGCTAAAAAGCGTTCGTTTCGTTCTTTTAATGATTTTCCTCGGAAAAATTCCATCAAACCATAAACAGGCGTTTTCATGTCCATAACTCCCCAAATTGGTGAGCCAATCGTCAAAATTTGCTCAACTTGATTTGGATGTCTATTAGCCATTATTTTAGCAAAAATACCACCACCACTCCATCCTACAATACTCACTTTTTCTTGATGTTGCTGATAAATATCTGCTAATTTCTCTTCTAATCTAGGAATGTAATGCGACTTCACCATATTAAATCCTAATTCCCATTTATAAGTTTTAAAACCTAAAGAGGTTAGATACTTTCTCACAAATGATGTTGAATTATCATCACCTAAATAGGGCGGAATTAACAACACTGGTTTTCCGTTTCCTTTAATACGTTTTGGAATAAATGGATACAAACAATAGATAGATGACCACTCTAATAAAGATCGACTCTCCATAACCATGTTAAACAATGGTGGAGAAGGTATTTTTTTATTAACGAGTGAGATTTCTTTTTCAAACCGCTCTATGAGTGAATTGGTGTATTTATATTCATTTTGATCATGACCTTCAGAAATTGAATCACCAATGTTTTGCATGATTTTCACTAGAGTAATATAATCTCTATTTGGACCTAATTCATCACAAACCAAGATCGTTTCATCTAATAGTTGTTCAATTTTATCATGCTCATCATTATCTATTTTTTTGATAAGCGCTTTTACGTCATCTACAAGAGAATGTTCTTTAAACTGAACACTAGTTAGCTTTTTAGAATCTTTTAATGACAAACCATTTAAAACACCTAAAGCAGTTGCAAAACGGGTGAAAATTCTATATAAAATTTGGGTTTCTTCCATTATTGTTTTTTAGACTTATGTACGAGCTTTTAACCAAACTAAAAGTTCTTGTTCTACAGCTTCGGCATTAGTTTCGTTTAACATTTCATGTCTTCCTCCTTCATATAAATTAAAAGTAAAATCATCCATGCCTCTTTTTTCATATTGTTTGGCAACGCGTTTTACACCTTTACCCATTTCTCCAACTGGATCTTTATCACCAGAGAACATTAGAATTGGTAAATCTTTTGGTGTGGATTTAAAAGCTTCAGGCTTATTTAATGTTTTAGAATTTTTAATAATATCTAAAAATACTCCAAGTGAGAAATCTTCAACACGATAAGGATCTTCTTCAAATAAATCTACTTGTTTTTCATCGCTACTAATCCAATCTAATTTTGTTCTGTTGGGTTTGAATTTTTTATTGAATTCTCCAAAAAAGAAAGATTTCAAAAATTCATTTCCTCTTGCTCTTCCTCGAAAAGCAGTAACTGTTGTTGCTGTAACTAAACCAATATTCCCTAATCCTTTTATAAAACTTGCCGTTCCAGATAAGATTAAGGCATCTAATTCATTTCCGTATTTGGTAACGTATTTTCTGCTTAACAATGAACCCATACTATGTCCGAATAAGATAAATTTAGATTCAGGATATTCAATTTTCATTAAGTTAGACAACGCATGCATATCTTCTACACAATCCTCAAAATAGTCACTACCATCATAAAACCCAAATAAACGTTTCATTTCCGCAGTTTTACCATGAGCACGATGATCATTAGCATACACCGAATAGCCTTCTTCCTGTAAAAGATGTGCTATATGGTCGTATCTGCCAGCATGTTCTCCAAGACCATGTGCAATTTGCACTAAACCTTTATAAGGAACATTTGGATTAGCTTTCCACCTATAGTAACAAATGGATTCTCCATCTGTAGACGTTAATATATTTGTTTTATAATGCATGAATTATCTTTCTAAAAACGCAGTTAGCAACCTCATAAATTTTGTTTTACCCGATGCTGTTCCTGTTATTTTAATTCGTCCTTGTATTTTCAATTCTTCTAAAAACAACTTGCCTTTATATAAGGCAAAAAGATTTTCATCTTCTATTTCAATCAATACTTTAGGCTCTAAATTCTTCTTTTTCTTAATAACAGCTGTTGCTTTGGTGAGATCTATTTCATAGCCATCAGTTTTATCTCCTAAACCCACTTGCATATGATATATCCCTTTGTTTGCTTTTACTACTTTCGGGTTCTCTTTCAAATACTTTTTTAGAGCTGTAAAAAATGGAGCACTTTTACTTTTTAATTTTGTAGCTACTTTGCTTGTTGATTTGCTTTTTCCTAAATTTTTGATAAGTTCTTCTAACTCATTTGCAGATTCTCTTATATATCTTGAAAACACATCTGCATCTGGCATTGTTTTAGCATCGGAAGTCGTCGTAATACTCACTTGTCCATTATAACTAAAAGCAGCAATTATTAGCCCAAAACCATCTACAACTGGTGTTAATCCAAAAATAGAAACCACTTTATGACCATTTAAATATAAGAGTCCTCTTGGACCTGGAACATTAGTAATTGTGACATTAAAAGGTGGTCTGTGCAAATCTTTAATATTGTATTTACTATACAATCCAGCTGCTAAATTTGCTAAACCAAAAGGCACTACATCTGCCATTTTAGCTAATGTTTTTGCTCCCATTGTATTGTGTCTAGATTTCCCTAACATGGTTTGTTCTTGGATATATTCTAGACGCTCCAAAGGATCTTCAATATGTGTTGCTAATTGAATCATCATATTAGCAATCTGGTTATTCATTTTAGTGCTATTCTCTGTTCTAATAGAAATTGGAACATTTGCTACTAAAGGATGTAACGGTAATTTTTCTTTTTCAACTAAATAACGACGAATTGCTCCAGCACAAATAGCAAGAATAATATCATTTATACTTCCACCCATTACTTTTCTGAGCGCATTGATACGTTCAAAAGATAAAATTGCTGTTCCCCAAGTTCTTTTTGCTGAAATTTTACCATTGAAAATCGTAATAGGAACAGGAAATTTTGACGAGCTAAATTCCTTTTGAATACTCAATTTACTGGCAGCTTTACTCTTTATAAAACTAAAAGTTGTTTCTGCAACAGTTTTTGGAATTTTAAACGGGTTTTTAAAAAACTCGTAACCACTTTTTAATAATAAACTAAGTTCGTCTGGTAGAGGTTCTGGATTAAATGGCTTTGGTTTTGAACGCTTTTTTTCTTTTCCGTTTTCATCACTATCATATAAAACACCAAGTAGTCCAACTCCTGATTTACCATCAATCATAACATGATGTACCTTTGTAACAATGGCTACAGATCCTTTTGGCACTTGGGCAATTTCATCGATACCTTCAATAAAATGAACAGACCACAGTGGTCGTCTCAAATCTAAAGGTGAACTAAATAATTTTGACGTTAAATCTCGTAACGTTCTCCAGTTTGATGGATCTGGCAATTTAATACGATTTAAATGTAGATCAATATCAAAATTTGGATCATCTACCCAATATGGATAATCCAAATTCATTGGCACATTAAGTAAACGTTGTCTAAATTTAGGAATCAAATGCAATTTGGATGCAACTATTGCTTTAAAGTCTTCATATTTTAATGAACCTTCAACAATATTTAAAGTTGCAATGTGCATTGGACTGGTAGGAGATTCTGCATACAAAAATCCAGCATCGTAACCAGAAATCTGTTGGATTGAAGCATCAAATGCATCTTGCATAATGTCCTTCAAATCTATTTTTTTTGCCATTAATATATTTGTATTAAGCTGTTCTTTTTAAAACCGTTGCGTCTCACTTTTATGTTTTGAAAATGTAATCAATTTTCATCAAAACATGTATCAAAATATCATCTACTTTTTGGGCATTTGCAAGATACACAATTTTCATAAATACTATGCACGCATAGTACTTTTTAATTTATTGCAAACTTGCATCTAAAACGACAACACTTAAAAAGTTTTATAATTTTCTATTATTATACGTTCAGCTTTTAAATCAAACATCAAATTAAACAAGCCAAAAAACGTTCTATTCATATAAATAAAATGTCGCGAGCCTCTGTTAGCATTCATCTTTCTTGTTCTTGTGTCTTTAAAATAACGTTCACCTATGGCTGCAATTTTATCAAAAAACTCTGGGTCTGAAAAATTGAAAATTTCCTCACGAAAAGGTTGAGTAAAGAAACTTAAAACATCATGAAACATATTGGTAAAAAAGAGGATTTCTTCTTCGGTATCGTCCTCCCTTAAGATTTCTAATTCTAATAATTTATTGTGAAATAGTTTAGAATCATCTAAAACATTTTTATCAAATAACTCAAAATAAGGGTCATAAAAATCTTCAGGAATTATTTTCATACATCCAAAATCTATGGCTATGAGTTGTCCGTTTTCAGACACTAAAAAATTACCAGGATGCGGATCTGCATGCACTTTTTTGAGCGTATGCATTTGGTACATATAAAAATCCCAAAGCGCTTGCCCTATTGAATTAGCCACGTCTTGATTGGTGTTTATTTTAGCAAATTCTGAAAGGTGAATACCTTCCATCCAATCCATTGTAATAATTTGTTGAGAGGATAGCTCTTTGTAATACTTCGGAAATAGTAAATTAGGAATATGCTCACAAGCAGCAACAACTTCTTTGCTTTGCTCAATTTCTAATAAATAATTGGTTTCCTCAATGAGCTTCCCTTCTACTTCTTTAAAATACACATCAGAATGTTCACCTTTGATATTAAACATTTTCATAGCAATTGGTTTTACCATTGCTAAATCTGATAAAATACTATCTGCAACTCCAGGATATTGAATTTTTACGGCTAACGTTTTTCCGTCTTTTTCTGCTCTGTGCACTTGACCAATACTTGCAGCATTTATAGCTTCGGGATTAAAGCTATCAAAAATCTCATTCGGGAATTTACCAAAAGATTTTTTAAAGGTTTTCATTACTAAAGGAGCAGATAATGGCGGAACAGAAAATTGAGATAACGAAAATTTTTCGACATAAGCTTGAGGTAAAATGTTTTTCTCCATGCTTAACATTTGCGCTAATTTTAGTGCACTTCCCTTTAAATCTTTTAAGCTGTCATAAATATCTGTGGCATTTGATTCATCTAGGCGTTCTTTTGCGTCAGCTTCAGAATTTATCATTTTATCACCATAATATTTTAGGTAATTCACACCTACTTTTGCTCCTGTTTGCACCAATTTTGAGGCACGTTGTATTTTTGAAATTGGAATATTTTTAACTGTCTTCATAGGTTTTCTATTTCACTTTCTCTTTATACAAGAACTTTGCAAGATCAATAATATTATGTAGTGATTTGGTATCTATTAACTCCATGCTTGTATTGATGGATTTTTCGATAAAAATATCTGTTTTTTCAAAATCTTCGGAACTATCATCCAACCAAAATTTCATCGTAAATAAAAGCTGAATCCAAGCAGATTCTTTGATGGTTTTTTTCTGAATAGTTTCAATAGTTTCTACATTTAAGCTAATAGTTTCTATATCCAACTCATCAATAAAGCTTGTAAAACTTCTCTTAAACCTAGAAAATACAGAAAGCGCTTTTAATTGATTTTCAAACCCTTTCAAATTCAGTTTAACAAACTCTTGATTGAGAGCCAAATTTTCAAAAAACGTGTAGTACAAACTCAATAACTTATCTTTTTTACTAAAACTATGGTATTCTGGAGTTTGCTTTAATGTAAGTAATGAATTTTGAAAAAGCAGGTTATAAATCGTTTTTTCTAGATCTTTAAATGATCTGAAATATTCATAAAAAATGGCATCATCAAATTGATATAATTGGCAAAAATCTTCAACCGAGTCTGGCTTAATTTGATGTTCTACCACGAACTCCATGTAGAATGTAATAATTTCTGAATCTGAAATTTTGTGTTTCTTAACCATTAACCCAATTTTACCTTAAAAATACGAAATGATCTTGGTTTAACTACCAACTAAAAACAAAAAAAAACCAAGCTACATATAACATGTAACTTGGCTTTTATCAATCAACTAAACTAATTCTTATAACCTATGCGATAAGCTTAGACCATCTTTTTTTACTTAAAATCATGTGTTTTTTCACACCTGTTAAGGCATCAAAAACGATGTCTTGATTTTTTGCAGCTAATGATAAACCACCTTTTAAAGCTTTGCTACCAACAGTTTGCCACTGTTCTGCTACTAGGATTCCTTCAGAAACTAAATCTTCTGTTGTGTTAAGCGCATAACCATTTGCATTAGTTACCACTTTTTTTGTTTTGTCTAGTGCTTTAAAAACCATTGTCTTTGGAGCATCTAGTATTGATTTTTTATTTTTCATTATAAATGATTTTTATATTAATTATACAGAAGAACGATTAGGCAGTTCTATATCTTTCTACCCATTTAACTAAACCTTCAGCACCATCTTTCACAGCTACTTCAGCTTGTTTTTTCCAATCTTTCAAATCTGTATTTGCGAATGAAACTGTTTCTTTTTCAAGAATTGCTTCTACTTCTGCAGTTTCAAGTTTTGCGAATTCTGCATACGTGTTAACTCCATTGTTGTTTAAAGCCAATTCTGTTTTTGGTCCAATACCATAAATTAACTTTAAATCATCTTTTGCAGATGTTTTGATTGTTTCGTTAACCTCAGTTTTTACTTCTTCAACTTTAGTTACTTCTTTTTTAGCCTCAGTTGCTTTTGCAACTGTTGCCTTTTTAACTGCAGTAGTTTTCTTAGCTACTGTTACTTTTGCTTTAGGTGCTACTTTCTTTGCTACTTTAGTTGTTTTTGCTTTAGTAGTCGTTGCTTTTTTTGCTACAGTTTTCTTTGGTGCTTTTTTAGCAACAACTTTAGTTGCTTTTGAAGCTTTTGCTTTAGTAGCTGTACTTTTAGAAGCTTTAGTTGCTTTATTTACTTCCTTTTTAAGATCTTTTCTAGCATCTTCAAGTTTGTTTTCAGCAGTGTTGACAACGTTGTAAGCTTGCTTTAACACATCGCCTTTTAATTCGTTGAATTTCGCCATACCTTTAACCTTCATGTCTTCAGTTGCTTTTTCTGCTTTCTGAACCATTGGGTTTTCAGATACTTTTTCTGTAATATCTTCTACGATCCCAACAACTTTTCTACTAACTGGGTTATTGATAACTTTATTTTTAGCTTTTTCAATCAACTCATCATCAATACCAACTAAATCTTTCATTCTATCAGCACCAACCATCACTTGTCCTTTTACAGCTTCTGCTGTATCAAAAATCATATTGATTTGTTGTTCTCTTACTTTCTCTGACTTCTTAATTAACTTAGAAGCTAATTTTTGCCATTTTTCTCCATTATCTATAGTTGTGTTAATTGCAGATAATGATGCATTAACTAAACTTGAATTTACTTTTTTTGCAACACTAGGTTTGTTTACTTTTTTAGTTGCTTTTTTTGCTACTGTTTTTGTTTTAGTTGCCATAATATATATTGTTATTGTGTTGTTATTATTTTAATTTGGTACAAACATACAATCAGAGAGTTACAAATGAGTTGCACTTGAGTATGTGTCCTTTTTTTTATTCTGAAATTATTTAAATTTTGGTAAAAACTTTACAGCTTTACCTTTTACAGTTTCTAATGTATTGAATACTAACTCCTGATTTTTTGCTGAAGCTTTAATTCCTTTTTTTACAATTTTAGTAGAAAGCCCTAATCCTTTTTCGGTTAAACCAATAGATTTCATCGCTACTTTTTCAGTAGTACTTATTGCTAAATCATTTACTTTAGTAACTAATCCTAATGCTTTGTTAGCTGTTGTATCGATAATTGTTGTGTGCTTTTTAGTAGCCATAGTATTATAGTGTATTAATGTGTTGTTTTATTTTATGGTACAAACGTACAATCAGGTAGTTACAAATGAGTTGCAATTATAGCATGGAAAGGAATTAAATATGAAGATTAGATATTTCCGAAGAATAAAACACAGTAATAACGAGTGTTTCAAGAGTTTTTAAACTATAAATTATTTTAAAATTTATTTTATTATTGGAGACAACATCTAAAATTCTCTCGCAAATGCGCAAAGACGCAAAGCTAAGTGCGGATGAGTATGGAAATAAAATATATAAATAACTGGACTAAAAACTAAATACTCTCGATCTCCTGAAGTAACTTTTTAGTCGCAGGAAGTGGATCAATGCCATATTCCTGATCTAAAACATCTGCACATTTTTGATAGGCTTTGATGGCTTGAGGTCTATTACCTTTAATAATATAAGCTTGCATTTGAAGTCTGTAAGCATCTTCCCAAGTTTTATCTATTGCGATTGCACATTGGGCTAATCTGATGCTTTCTAACGGATTTTCTTGTAATAAAATTTCAGCAAGAATCACATAAGCTCCTAGAATTAGGATTTGAGTTTTTTCACGTTCTTCGGAAGACCAATCTTCAAAAATACGATTGGGTAAATACACTCCTTGATACAATGCTATTGCTGATTTATAAGCCGATTTAGTGACTGCGAGATCTTTACCTAAAGCTTCGTTACCAATAATAATATATTGCTCCAAAGCCTCTACGTCAATCCAAATTTTCTCTAAATCTAATTGGTAACTAACACCTTGTCTAATCACAAAACTAGCTTCTGTTCTTGATGGTCTTTCTGGCTCCAACACTTTATTTACACCATGTAAAGCAACTTTAAAATCACGATCATCACCTTCTTCCCAAAGATGATCCATAATTTTTTCTTTGTGAAGCGCATGACGTCGCCTATTAGAAATTAAATACTGTAATAATTGAACCGTTTTATCTCTTCCAAATTGTTTAGAATCTACTTTCTCATTGTTACGCCACAAATTAAACTGTCCCAAGGTTTGTATGCGAATAGTCGCATCCTCTTGAAAGTGTTTAAGTTCTTGTAGTTTGTCTTTGAGATGACTCATTTAAGATTTACTTCTTTTTAGCAGGAGTTGTTTTTTTGGCTGGCTTTTTTGTTGTTTTTGAAGTGCGTGTTGTTTTCACAGGTAAGCTCATTGCATCCACTTTAGCATTTAGTTTTTTCATCTCATCTGCCAATTGCGAAATGGAGTCTTTAATAGAATTGAAATCTGATCTTGATGCATTTCTCCATTGATCTATAGGTACTTTTTCCATTAAGTCCTCACCAAAATCTGTTATTTGATCCTGAAGATTAGCGACTTGCTTTCTTGGATCTTTAATTGTTTCCATGATTACTTTAGGACCTTCTTTCGCCATAGTTTTCCATAAAGAGAAACTTTTTTTCAACAGAGAATCTTGTTGCTCTGGTGATTTATGCTTGGTCGCTTCTAAAGTTAAATCTGCCAGTCGTTCTTGGATAAACTTTACAGCATCATTAAAATCTGAAAAGCTTTGATCTTCACCACCTTGAACATGTGATACTTTGCCTCGCCATTGCACTTTAGATTCTCCATCTTCCTCAAAAATAATTTGATTAAAACGAACCATAAACGACGCTGTTTGATCTGCTTTTTTACTCATAATCTTAAAATTTTACATCGCCTACAAATTACAATTCTTTTTTGATAATTAAGCAGACTTGATAGAGAACGATGTTATTAGAATTATAGTTAATTAATTTAAAGGAAAGAAGAATTTAGTTATTACTATAAAAAAAAATCTATTGTGATAAATAGATTTTTTAATCAACTTTAAAAGTGAAAATGGAGACTAACTGCTCATAAATTTATAAAATAAACAGACACATTTTTAATTTTAAAATATTGGCGCAGGCACTAACCAAGATAATAAAGCAATTGCTATTAGTCCAACTACGATAGCTAGTTTATAAAATTTCCTATTACTCATAAAGCTAGAATTTATTGATGAATAGTTAATACTGCATTTGTACGCATCTGGTTCATAGTAGAAATTACTTTAGACTTTAAAAACCCTATTTTCCTGAATACATCTGGTTTTTTATCAACAACACACATAACCGTTTCTTGGTGAGATTGCGCATATTTTTTAAGCTCCTGAGGTGAGTTTGCATATTGCAATTCAATTGGAGTAATTATATATTTTTTTAAATGAATAATTAAAGTTTCTAAATTAGAGGCAACCTCTTTAGACAATGTGTTTTGATTTTCTAATACTAAGATTTCTATTTTAAAATTGGTATTGGTTAACAACTCACAAAACCTATCAATATCACTAGTATTAATTTTTTGTTTGAAATTTGATGCAATAGTAAGTTGCAATCCTTTACAAACAGAAGCTTGAGGTGGCACTATTAAAATAGGGCAAGATCTTATTTTTGCTAAAATATTTTGATTTGTAATAGTCATCGTTTTTTCTCCACTACTAGATAGAATAACTAAGTCTATATTTAATTTATCAATATTATTTTTTATGCTGTCAACTAATTTTACACATTCTGAAACTGCATTGAACTCATGTTTCAAATTATTAGATTTTAAAGTATGTCGTTCTACTAATTCCCCTAATTTATTTAAAGATTCTTGTTTGGGTTCTTCATACCAATCATCATCTGCTTGAAGCATTTCTATGGCATTTAAACCTGCAATATCTAAAGTATATGCATTGAGAAAATAAAATTCACATCTATCATTTTTAAAGAGCTCAATTACATAATCGATGGTTTGATAGCTTGTTGCTGAAAAATCAGTGGGTATTAATATTGACTTCATCTTAAATTAATTTTAAATGTTATTTATTTAAGGATAACCGTGAAAGCAATCGCTTTCACGGTTGTTAATACACAAAACCAACAAAAACCTTTATTGATTACTAACCAATCACAGTTTTGCGTAATTACCTCTTATCATAGGATTCTTTTACTTTTAAGTTACTATTTACGATGATATTTGTGAAGTAACACATAGAATTGATTTTTAAACATGTTACACTCCTCTATAAATTTCAAATAGTTTTCACGTTTTTGATTATGTCTTTTAGAGCTTTCTGCATCATATTCAAGTTTTCCATATTCAAATTCTTTTTTAAGCTCTTGTTCGTATTTACACAAACTCGCCATATTTAAGATGTTTTTTCTACGAATAGCTTGAATACTACTTGAAACAGATGTGTTTTTAATAAGCTGTTTTTCGATAATCTTATGATGATCTAATTCTATATTAAAACACTCTAAAGTATGTATCCAAGAGCTCAATTCACTCAAGTCTTTTTGTATACATAATCTTCTATGTACATCTATTTTATATGCTGAAATTGTATTCAAATAATTTAGATTAACTACCTATTAAATTTAAAAGCGTAAACTTTCCTTGAACTTTTTCAAAAAACTCGCCCTTAAGTCTTTGATATTTATCTAAGTGATACAAATAACTTCTTCGATATGACTCATGCTCTGTTATATAAACCATATCACATTGTGTATCTTCACACTCACTTATGTTACTTCGTGAAGCAGCATATTTAGTAAGTGCATTAAATAAATTTTCATTTTCTATTTCTTTCTTCTGAAATCGTACAAACACACTATCATTATCCAGTTTTTTATTTAAATCATTACTACACAAATTGATAAGATTAACCAATTCTTTTCTAATATATTTTAAATGATTGATCCAATTATCAAGTTCAATTGTGTTGATTTTATGAGTCACATCTAAATCATTATCATGATCATATATTTCGGTATTAAAAGTTGTCATCTCTTATTGTTTTTAAATTACTAAATCAATCCCATTTAAAGTTTCTTGCCGACTAACATCTTTAATTTTTATTTGATGTTTTCCACCTGGAAAATCCCAATCAATCTTATCATCTTTAGCATAACCTATCAATGCAGCTCCCATTGGAGTAAGCACAGAGATTTTATTCTCTTTTACGTTTTTATCAATAGGGATAACAAGCTGTACTTTTTTTTCTATGCCATTTTCAAATACAATTGTGACCAGGCTATTAAACCTTATGACATCATCAGGCATACTTTCATTATCTACTATGTGAGCGGTTTTAAGTTCTTCTGATAGTTTTATAAGTGATTTTTGAACCTCATGATCCTCGGCATATCCCGAAATATTTAGTATTCGTTTTAAATACACATATTCCTTTTTCTCTAATATTAAACTTCCGTACTTCATGTCTTTAATTTTTAATTATCAAGGAAAAATCCCTCTCTGTATGTAGGCTTTTTCAATACGCTGAATAGCAATACAAAATGCTGCAGTACGCATATCTACACCTTCATTATTAGCATAATCGTAAACTTTGTTAAAAGATTCTTTCATCTTTTTATCTAGTTTAGCTATTACTTCCTCTAATTGCCAAATCTCTCCATTTCGGTTTTGTAACCATTCAAAATAACTACCTACAACGCCTCCAGAATTACATAAAATGTCTGGTATAATAGTCACACCTCTTTCTAATAGAATTTTCTCTCCTTCAACATTTGTAGGACCATTTGCACCTTCTGCAATAAGTTTTGCTTTAATTTTTGGTGCATTTTCTTTAGTAATCTGGTTTCCTAATGCTGCAGGAATACAGATATCACAGTTTAAATTGAAAAATTTATTTTTATCTAAAGTCTTAGCATTTGGAAAATCTACAATGCTTCCGTCGTTTATTTTAGTATAATTGAAAAGATCCTCAACTGTAATTCCTTTTGGGTTTTGTATACTACCAAAAGCATCTTGTACACCAACTAATTTTGCGCCATCTTTTTCTAAAAAATGTGCAGCCCAATAGCCAACATTACCAAAACCTTGAACAATAAATGTTTTACCTTTTAGGTTCATTTCATTTTTTTCTGCCCAAAATTTAATTGATAAATACACACCATATCCTGTAGCTCTATCACGACCTTCTAAACCACCACTTCCATCTGGTTTTCCTGTTACGACGTGTTGGTTCGCTGTACGTTCTGCTGGTGGACGCGTACTCATATAAGTATCAGCAATCCAAGCCATTGTTTGACTGCTTGTATTCACATCTGGAGCTGGAATATCATGTTCTGGTCCAATATTATCGGCTAAAGCAAACGTAAAACGTCTTGTAATTCGTTCTAGTTCAGATAGAGAATATTTAGAAGGGTCTATTTTAATGCCACCTTTTCCTCCACCATAAGGCAAACCTGCTAATGAGGTTTTCCAAGTCATCCACATAGCTAATGCTCTTGCAGCATCAATATCTACTGTTGGATGGTAACGCAAACCACCTTTATAAGGTCCTAATGCATTGTTATGTTGTACACGATAACCTTGAAAAATTTCTACATCACCATTATCCATTTTTACTGGAAAATTTACAATGATTTCATTATTGGTAATACTTAAAATTTTTCTAATGTTTGGATGTAAATTAATTTGGTCTGCAGCACTATTGAACTGCTCCATAACGTTATCCATCATACCTCTAACAGGTACTTTTTTATTTGTTTTTTTCAAATTTGCTGTTAATGTTGCCATATGATTTTTTTTAATATCTTCTATTTAAAATATCTATTAGTTATAGATCTTTCGTTGTATTTTTCTGTGATGTATTTACTTTTACAAGCTCTAGTATTCGCTTTTTTTTCTATTGAATTTCGAGTTGTCATTGCTGATTTAAATGCGTTAAAAATCATTTTCTTTATTTATTTTTATTTTTATTAAACTAATTCTAGTGCACGTTCTGGTTGTTGCATATCCTTCAAATTAACTTGTGGTGGTCCAATTTCATCAAACTCACTACAAGACCAAACTTTATCTTTTTGTGTTGTTAACACACATGAATTGCTATGCATGCAAGTCGGACAAATATTAAAGTGATTCATATTAAAACTAATTAATGTTATTGCATACCAAAAGGCAATGCTTATGCCATAATATTTTTAGAAAAGGTCAAAAACGACAAAAACCCTTATAAACAAAGGGTTTTAAATATTAATAATAAAATTGTACTACACATTAAACTGAGACATAATTACCCAGTTGGGTAAAAAAGTATCAGTTAAAAAGCGTTATTCTGAAAGTTTTTGACGAATGGTTTTTCTGTCTATTTGAAGAATTTCTGCTGCTTTAGTTTTATTGTTTCCGGTTACTCTAAGTACTTTTTCAATGTATTGTTTTTCGATGACTTTTAAAGGTTGTAACGTTTCCGAAGAAAAACTTAAACTGTATTTTAAATGTTCTGGTAAATGGGAAACATCTATTATTTTATCGCACATAATGACCGCACGTTGAATGACATTTTCTAATTCCCTAATATTTCCAGGCCAATCATAACGCTCTAAAAGAGTAAGTGCTTCAGGTGTAATTTTTATAAATCTATCTTTATACTCAACTCCATATTTAAAAAGAAATTTATCAACTAGTAAGGTAATATCTTCTTTTCGTTCTCGCAATGGTGCTACTTCAATTTCAACAACTGTAAGTCTGTAAAATAAATCTTCTCTAAAGGTTTGCTTTTCAATCATCTCTTTTAAATCACTATTGGTCGCTGCAATAATTCTAACATCAATTTTCTCAGCTTTTGTAGCGCCAACTTTAACCACTTCTTTTTCTTGTAATACGCGTAATAAACGAGATTGTACTGCAAGTGAAGCATTTCCAATTTCATCTAAAAAAATAGTACCTCCATTTGCTGCTTGAAAAAACCCTTCTCTATTGGTTTCTGCTCCTGTAAACGCGCCTTTTAAGTAACCAAACAACTCAGCTTCCAATAAGTTTTCTGGGATTGCTCCACAATTTACTGCGATAAAAGGCGCTCTAGAAAATTGACCTTGATAGTGAATTGCTCTCGCAACTAATTCTTTTCCTGTACCACTTTCTCCTTTAATAAAAATAGTGGCTTTGTTATCTTTTACGCGTTCAATAATCTGAATAACATCATTTATTTTTTCAGAATTACCTATAATTTCTCCGTAAGCTTTGCTTTTTTCTTCGGAAGATTTTGTTGATGGCTTTACTTTTCCTTCCGAAGTCATTATAGATTTATCCAGTGCAGATTTCAATTCCTCTTTAGTAAATGGTTTAGTCAAATAATCTACCACACCAGATTTGATAGCTACTAATGAATCTTGAACAGATGGATAACCAGTAACCACCAATTTTGGCAATTTTGGATAATGCTCAGACACAAATTTTATGAGCTCAGAGCCATCTACTTCTGGCATTTTTAAATCGGTAATTAATAAATCTATCTGTGTGTCTCTTAAAATAGTAACTGCTTCTTTAACAGATATAGCTTTAAAAACGTGATAATTCCATGATTGCAAATGACGCTGTAATAATTCTAAAATATTTACGTCATCATCAACTATAAGTATATTTTCTTTGCGTAATTGCATGTCTTCATTTATTCTTTAGGAAGTATTACTGTAAAAATAGCACCTTTATTTTTATTATTTTCTGCGGAAATGGAGCCTTTATGAGAAGCTACAATCCCATGAACAACACTTAAACCCAATCCCGAACCATCACCTATGGGTTTGGTTGTAAAAAAAGGTTCAAATATTTTATCTAAATCCTCTATTTTAAACCCTATACCTTCATCACAAATTTTTAGAATAATTTCCTTTGTGTTTTGTTTAGCTTCAATGGTTACCAAACCGTTTATAGGAGTAAAATAAATGGCATTTATTAATAAATTGAAAATAATTTGAGTTAATTGAATTGGATCTGCCTTTAACCACAACTCTTCCTCTTCTATCTTTACAATATACTTAACTTGCTCTTTTCTAAATGTAGCATCTAATAAATTAATTGCATTTTTTATATGAGGTACTAAATTTACACGTTTCATTTCCTGTGGCATTTCACAGGCAAAGAACATCAGTTTCTTAACTACTTCCCTTGAGAAAATTGCATTTTTAATGATCTTATCTACATCTTCAAATGATTTACTTTTTTGATCTAAATCATCTTTCAATAATTCTGCAAAGCCCAAAATATTAGCTAAAGGTGTATTGAGCTCATGAGCAATTCCTGCTGTAATTTCTCCTAAAATACCTAAACGGTCTGCACGCTCCATTTGGCGTTTTAGAGAAGTTTCATTGTTTTGAATTTCAAATCGTTCTAATAAACTACCAACTTTAAGTGTTATACTATTTAATAATAACTGCTCTTCCTTTAAAAAATCATTCTTGCTATATTTTGAAGCGCTCATATGTGCTTCAATTTTGCCTTTAGTTTGGTTGAAGAGTTTAATTTCCGAAGAAAGAAAAACCGAATCGTTGCCAATTGAATTTGTAGCGATTTTTAGAGTTTCTGTAGTAATAAAAATTTCAGTTTCAGTTTCAAATTGAAATGCTTTTTTTAAACTAAATGCGATTGCATTTAATGTGTTTTCTATAAAATCAATATCTGCATTTACGATAATAGATGACACCTCGTAAAGGCAAGTCAGTTCTTTTATACGTTCTTTTAAGGCTTGTTCGGTAGTACTCATTAAGTTAATTTTAAGCGTTTACAATTGAACATATCTATAATGTTTAAAAAGAATGAAAACGATTGATTTACATAGATTACTTTAAAAACCTTCATATATTCAAAGACCTTCTAATCACTGATAAATGTATGGAAAAAGTAATGATTTATATGACACCTTTTTAAGTATATTAACACTAAAAAGTTATAAAATTAGTTTGTGACAATATATAAATGTTTTATAAAATTACAAAAGTCACACCATGCAACTAAGCCTATATATTTATTATATATCAAATAATATTGTTTTAATATATTAAAGTCGCACCTTTATAAATGCAAATAATGAAACCTAAAATTAATTAAAGTTTTTTATTTGTTTTAAAGACAAAATTGAAAATGATAGCATCAGACAAATTAGTTACCTATATGTGGATTTTACTAGCAGTTTATGCTGCAGTAATCTTATTTTTCGTCGTAAGAGGCGCTCGTAAAAACACAAATATAAAAGATTATGCCGTTGGTAATATTGGATTTCCTTCTTGGGTTGTTGGTTTATCGTTAGCAGCATCAATGACAAGTGCTGCAACCTTTATAATTAATCCAGGGTTTATTGCTCTTTATGGTATTTCTGGAGTTATATCATTTGCTATCGTATTACCAATTGCTGCATTTATTTCATTAATTGTTTTTACAAAAGGCTTTATTAAACAAGGCAACGCAGTTAAAGCTACAACCATGGCACAATGGATTGGTAAACGTTATAACAGTAAAAGCTATGCGTTTTTCTTCGGAATAATTGCACTACTACTCATAACATTTATTGTACTTATTAATGTTGGATTAACTCAAGTCATCTCTAAATCGCTTAATGCAGAGCCTTTTTATGTACTCATGGGAATTACAGCATTTGTTTTTGGTTATATGATGTTTGGTGGAGCAAACTCTATGGTTTACACCAATACTATTCAAGCAATTATAATGTTTATTGTTGCTATTATTTTAATTGGTTCTGGATACGACTATTTTGCAGATGGTGTTACTGGTTTCTTTGATAAATTAAATGCTATTGATCCAAATCTAACAGAACCAACAAACACATCTAGTTTTCTTTTTCGAGATTATTTTGAAATCATTGTAGCTCAAATTGTCATTGGAGTTGCTATTGTTTGTCAGCCTCATATTATAACAAAATCATTGTTATTAAAAGATTCAAGTAAAATTAACTCCTATTTATTTAGTGGTATTGCATTTATGGTTGTATTCTTTTTAGTGGTCATTGTTGGATTATATGCAAGAATTAGCTTTCCAGATTTAATGGTAGGTGATAAAAAATTAAGAATGGATGAAATTATACCAACTTACGTGGTTACTAAATTTTCAGTTGGTGTTGGATTGGTAATTGTTGTTGGTTTAATTTCTGCAGGATTATCTACTTTAGAAAGTTTAATCCAATCATTATCTATAACTATTACTACAGATATTATTAATCCATTATTTAAAGATAAATTTACCGAGAAAACCATAACTATAAACAAAGTGGTAATTATCATTTTGGGTATTGTGAGCTTTTTACTAAGTTGGCAACAAATAAAAAATCCAGATGTGAGTGTGGCAATTTTTGCTCAAAATGGTGTCTATGCTTACTTTGCTGCTGCTTTTGTGCCAGTTTTGTTTGGCACATTTTTAAAGAGCGTATCCACAAGATCAGTTTTTATTGCTAGTATTACTGCGATTGTTGTGCATTTTGGCATTTATTACGGAAGACTAACACCTTACATGCAAGAGCCTGTAAATAATCCAGGAGTTTCGGCAGCTATAGGCATAATAACATCTCTTGTTGTTGGTTATATAATTTTTAAAATAGATTCAAAAAAAATAGAAATTGGACAGACTAGATTGG
Organism: Psychroserpens sp. AS72; assembly: GCF_038900375.1. Taxonomy (NCBI): domain Bacteria; kingdom Pseudomonadati; phylum Bacteroidota; class Flavobacteriia; order Flavobacteriales; family Flavobacteriaceae; genus Psychroserpens; species Psychroserpens sp. AS72. The sequence continues at coordinate 406,366 of NZ_JBBMRC010000003.1, forward strand.
ACAGCTAAATGGGCAGATTACACGCCAGAAAAAATTGCTATAACATCGTATGACCTAAACAAAAGTTATACGTATAGCGAATTAAATACTTATGCCAATCGCTTAATCCATAAATTCACTGAACTCAATCTCGAAGAAGGTGATCGAATTGCAGTTTTAGCAGATCACGGTTTAGAATACATGGTGCTTTTTGTGGCTTGCCAACGCATGGGATTAATCATTGTGCCATTAAACTATCGTTTATCTCTAATTGAAATAACGAAACTCATAACCGACTGCACTCCTAGTTTATTTATTTATAACAACAACCATAAGGATAAAGCAGAGCAATTACCAATTCAAAATTTAAACCTATTAACTTTTGACGAATTAGCAGATTATTATCAAAACCCGATTGATTCTACTATCAAAAGCTACCAAATCAAAGAAGATAATCCACTATTTATTTTCTATACGTCTGGCACAACAGGATTACCTAAAGGTGTTATCTATACAAACAAAATGCTATTTTGGAATAGTCTGAACACGTCAATGCAATTAGGAATTACGTTTAGGGATTCTACTATAAATACTTTACCACCTTACCACACCTCTGGATGGAATGTTTTTGTTACACCATTATTACACAAAGGTGCTCATATTGGTATGCTCGAAAAATTTGACGCAGAAAAAATATTATGTCTTTTAGAACTTAATAAAACAACATTATTCATGGCTTTACCTACCATGTTACTCATGATGCAGAAAACACCTGTTTTTAAAGACGTCAACCTAAAAAAATTACGATATATCATTTCTGGAGGCGAAAAAGTACCTTCAGAACTTGTTTCTTTTTGGAAAACAGAAAAAAACATCTACATCAGACCAGGTTATGGATTAACAGAAGCTGGACCAAGCATTACATCCTTACACCATAAAATGGCACAACTCAAACCTAATTCTATCGGTAAACCTAACTTTTATTTGGATGTAAAAATAGTAGATAAGAAAGGAGAAATAGTAAAACCAAATGAAGTTGGGGAACTTTGCATTAAAGGAGATATTGTAACACCAGGCTATTGGAACAACTCAGTCAAAACAAGTAACAAAATTAAAAAAGGCTGGTTATTCACAGGTGATTTTGCTTGCACTGATGACGAAGGTTTTTTGTATATGAAAGGTCGCAAAAATGACATGTATATTTCTGGTGGCGAAAATATTTACCCACAAGAAATTGAGGTACAATTAGAACTCATTAAAGACATTAAAAAAGCAGTTGTTTTAAGCATAAAAGATAAAAAATGGGGAGAATGTGGAATGGCATTTGTAACATTAGTTAACGACGACCTTACGGTAATAAAAATTAGAGAGGAGCTTAACAAAAACCTAGTTGCTTTTAAACATCCTAAGTATATCTTTATTTTAGATGAAATTCCGCTAACCAGTTTAGGAAAAGTGTCTAGAAAAAAACTTTTTAAATATTTTAACGAAATTAAAACTCAACAATGAAACGATTTGGCACTTTACTTTTAATACTATTGTTTAACACCACTTTATTTTCTCAAAACTCAAAAAAGCTTATGAAAGATATACTTTCAGAATATAATTTTAAAACCCATATTACTACCATAGATAGTTTAGATATCAGTTTTATTAAAGAGGGAAAAGGTGATAAAACACTATTATTTGTACATGGTTTAAGCAGCAATTCTGATGCTTGGGCAAAAAACATTGCAACATTAAGCAAAGAGTATACTTGCATTGCGATAGATTTACCTGGTTACGGAAAATCGTCTAAACCAAAAGCAGATTACACACCTAGTTATTTTGCTGAAATCTTACATAAATTTATAGAAAAACTTGAACTTAAAAATATCATTCTAGTTGGTCATTCCATGGGTGGACAAGCCAGTATTAAATTTGCAACTGCATATCCTGATGCTATTGAAAAATTAATTTTAGTAGCACCTGCTGGATTAGAGCAATTTACAGATGTAAATGCTACGTTTATGAAATCTTATTTTACACAAGAAACAGTTAAAAACACACCTGATTCTCAAATTGAAAAAAATTACGCACTCAATTTTCATGAACAACCAGAAGACGTTTCTAAAATGGTAAAAGACCGAAAACTAATAAAGGAAGCTTCAGATTTTGATGCACATTGCCAAGCGATTGTTAATAGTATTTCAGGCATGTTAGATGAACCTGTTTTAAAAGATTTAGAAAACATCTCCCAACCCACTCTTGTTGTATTTGGAGATAAGGATGCGCTGATTCCTAATCGGTATTTTAATCCAAATTTGACAATTGAAGATGTTGGAAAAATTGCTTCAGAACATATCAAATCTGTACAAGTAAACTATATAAAAGATGCTGGTCACTTTGTACAATACGAAAAGCCAAAAGAAGTAAACTCACTCATTCAACAATTTGTAAGTGAGAAATGAAAACAAAGCTTAAAAAATTCACAGCCTTTAGCAAGACTATTTTACCTAATGAAGCTAAATATCTGGAATCGAGATATCAGTTTACTGACATAGAAAAACGCAACATAATTTCATTAGTCATTACAAACGCGCTATCTCAAAATAAACCTGTAGAATTTAATGCTGAAATTAATAAGCGTAAATATTCCTATATAAAAGACTGGATTGAAAAGAAGTTAGCAAGCATAGATGTTGATACTACAATTGCTTGGGTGATGTCTTTAAATAAAAAGATTCTTACAGATGCAATAACTTCAAACGAAGAAAAAGAGTTTCTTTATTATATTTCTGCCTATAAAAATATTGAATTTAATTTTCAAAATTTATACGAGCTTGCTAAAGAGTACAAATCATACCTTTTAGTAAGAATGCGCTACAAAGACCATAAAATAGTTGCAGATTTTTTACATAATTTTAAAAACAATTACCTTGAAGCTACTGTTACTAAAGAGAAACTTTACGAAGCTACTGCAGAAATAACAAATCAATATACACTTAACAAAAATGAAACTAAACATTTAGAAAAGTGGCTCTTAAAGGTTTTTAATTCTGAAAAGATAGATGGAAAAAATAGATATCAAGCATTTGTTTTACTTGCTTTTATGTACACCAATTATAATGAGAATGATAAGTTAAAAGTGATTTTTGATCAAATTGATTATTACTTTAGTCAAGGCGAAATGTACTCTAGACGTTTATTATCTAATTATTATGCGAGTCGAGTTTTACTACATTCTAAACAAGATGAGTTTAAAGAAGCAGAATTCTATGGCTATTTATCTATAAGACAAAATAATAATGACGCTTTAATGTATTTGAATAATTTGGTGGCTATTTTATTACGAAACAATAAACCTGAAAAAGCTTTTACTCTATTAGAAAAACACCAAGATTTATATAAAGAAACACATAATTACCATCAAAAGATTGGTTATTGCTCCTATCAAATACGTGTGCTTTCTGAACTTCAGAAAAATAATCTTGCAGAATCTACTGCAAAAACGTTTTTAAAACAATATAAAAATGAAGTCTTAAACCATCGTTGGCATCATTTTTTTACATCTTATTTTAATGTCTTAATTATTTTAGAAAAATATGATGATGTTCTAAAACTATCTTCAAAATTTAACCTTATTGAAAAAGAAAGTGAACGACAAAAACAAAGTAATTATGTACCTAACATCTCTTGGAGTATTTCACTTTCAAGATACATGGAAGGTAAAATAAATTCTTCACGGTTATTAGAAGAAATCAAAGCGCCTTTAATTAATATTCTTCCAACAAAAAATCAAAAACAATTGATGATAAAGGTCATTGATAGGCTTTCAAATAATTTACCTGAAGCATTTTTAGAGTTAAAGTCACATATTTAAATTTTTACAGTAAAAATAACCCTTTTACGACACAAACTTCAAATAATTTCTATTTCAGCTAAAAAAGTCACACATAAAACCTTGAACTTTTGAAAGTGTTTATTTTCTTTTTCATAATAGATTGCCAACTAAACTAACTTTATCAACATTTTTGTATTATGAAAAAACTATTTTTATTATTTACCCTCATTAGTTCTTTTATTGTTTCCGCTCAAGAAACAGGAACAATCAAAGGATTGATTACAGATGCAAATGGAATACCTTTAGCTGGAGCATCTGTTTCAATTAAAGTTTTAAATAAAGGAGCCATGACCGATTTTGATGGTAATTTCGCCATTGAAAACATAGAAGTAGGGACTTATGATGTGTCTGTTTCTTATATTGGTTATGCAACTTTAGAACAAAGTGTTACTGTAACTTCAGGAAACGCAACCAAATTAGACGTAAAATTAAACGAATCTAATAGTGTTTTAGATGAAGTCATTTTAACTGCAAATAAACAACCGCAAAAAATCACAGATGTACCAGCTACAGTAAATGTGATTAGTGCTAGAGATATAGCAGAATTTCCAAGTTTTAATATTGGCGAATTAGCTGCAAGACAAAAAGGTGTTGATTTTGTAAGAAGTGGTGTTTTAGGAACAGGAATCAATATAAGAGGATTTAACTCTGCTTTTAATTCTAAAAATTTACAAGTTACAGATGATAGACTATCTACGCTAATTGCTACAGGATTACCAATGGGTTCTTTTTCTACAGTAACTAAAGATGATATTGCTCGTGTTGAAATTCTTCTTGGACCTAACGGAACACTTTATGGTCCAAATGCTCATAATGGGCTTGTAAGTACCATCACTAAAAACCCAAGACAATCTGAAGGAACAACAATTGCTGTTGGTGGTGGAAATCAAAGTGTCTTAACGGCAAGATTGAGACACGCTCAAGTAATCAATGATAAATTTGCTTATAAGGTTCACTTTGAAAGATCTCAAGGAACAGAATTTGATTATGTAGATAGTGTTTATGTTGGTACAACAGCATACAAAGAACTAGACTTGGATCGTGATTTTGATAGTCAAAAATATGGTGCTACATTATTTTATAATCCTACAAGTAGCTCTGAGTTATCTGCCTATTATGGACACAGTAATAGCAACAACATTGGTGTTACAAATGCTGGACGAAACCAAATAAAAGATTGGAGTATCGATGTAGCTCAATTAAAATTTGTATCAAAAAACTTTTTTGCTAATACATACTACACATGGAGTAATACAGATGAAACCTATGCGATGAATCAACGCACACAAAATTATGTGTCATTTATTGAAAATGGGTTTAGTGATACAGAAGCTCGTGAACGTTCATTTACAGAACAATGGTTTCAAACAGGTGCCAATTTTGGTGAAGGTGTTGCACTAGATCGTGGTGCAGTTTTTAAAGATGCTTCTAAACGTTTTAATGCAGAAGCACAGTACAATAATAATTGGGATAAATTCTATTTAACTGCTGGAGCACAATACCAATTAGACATGGCAGATTCTAGAGGTACTTACCTTTTAGATGAAGGTGGAATAGATTTAGACCAAACAGGAATTTATACACAATTAGAATATAAATTAGCCGATTCTGGTTGGGGATTTTTATTAGGAGGAAGAATAGACAACCATAAGTTATATGGTTCTAACTTTATCCCAAAAGCAGCAATAACTAAAAAAGTTAAAAATGGTACTTTTAGAATTACCTACGGAAAAGGAATCGCTGTACCTTCTATTCTAAACCTTAAAGGAAACTTATTTGGAGGACTCGTTTTAGGAAATGGTGAAGGATTTACTTTAACAGACGGAACTAAAATTCAAAAATTAGATGTAGAAACTATCAATTCATATGAAATTGGATACAAAGGAAAACTAACTGAAAAATTATTTATTGATACGAATGCATATTACAATCAATCTGATAATTTTATTAGTCCGTTACGAAACATTGCAGATGCTGCAAATGGTAATAATGTAACACATATTGGCGACCAACCAATTGGAGATGTTATTGAAGGTTCTACTGGTTCTTTTGTGTTAACTTATCTAAACTTTGGCCATGTTGACACTTATGGATTAGACGTTGGATTAAACTACTATTTTAATGATAATTTTAGATCGTCTTTTAACTACTCTTATTTTGGTCGTGATTTAGATAAAAATGATCTAGCTAATGACGGAAATTTAGATGGTCAAGTTTTAGAAAGTGAATTACCAATAAACACACCTAATCACAAATTCAGTTTAGGAGTTCACTACAATAAAGGCAAGTTTTATGGTGCAATGTATGGTAGATATGTTCAAAAATATGATTTCTTCTCAGGTATAAATGTTGCAGCAGAAACACAAGATCAAGATGGTGATGGAGTAAATGAAATTGTTGAAAACGCACAGGTAGGAAGAACATGGAACTATGGACAATTAGGAGGTTTCACAGTAGATGCTAATGCAGGTTATAACTTTAACGACAACCTATCTTTTGGTTTAAGTATAACAAATTTATTTAATGCAGACATTAGAGAGTTTGTTGCTTCTCCAGTAATTGAAACACTAGTATCTTTTGAATTAAAATACACAATGAATTTCTTTAATAAGAAATCATCAAGTAATAACTAAGTTTCTAAATCATGTCAAAAATACAAGTTAATACTATAGAACTTGATTATGAAGATTATGGAAATGGAAACGTACTCCTTCTACTTCATGGATTAGGATCAACAAAAAAAGATTGGGACGCACAAGTCCCTTTCTTTTCTAAAACACATCGTGTTATTACATTGGATCTAAGAGGTCATGGTAATTCTACAAAACCATTACATGATTATGGTGTAGAATTAATGACTGAAGATGTTAAGCAATTTCTAGATCAAAAAAATATAAAAAAAGCAACAATTGTTGGTTTCTCAATGGGAGGAGCTGTAGCTTTTGAAATGGCTTCTAAGCATCCTGAATACTTAGAAAATCTGGTGATTGTAAATAGTGGTCCAGATTTTAATGACATGGGGAAAATTGGTGAAGATCTTTTAAAAAATAGAACTGAATTTTTAGAAACAAAAGGACTAGCTCCTTTAGCCAAAGAGATTTCATTTAATATGTTTCCAGAAACGCATCAAATTGATTTAAGAAACGAATTTGAATTGCGATGCAAGAATAATGACTACAATTCTTACTATAAATCTTTTACCACGTTAATGGCTTGGGGTTTAGGTGACAAATTAAAAGACATAAAAACTAGAACACTTGTAGTTGCGTCAGATATGGATTATACACCAGTATCGTTTAAAGAAGACTATGTCAAAAAACTACCAAATGCCACTTTAGCAGTTATTAAAAACTCAAGACATGGAGTAGTAATAGATCAACCAGATGCATTCAATGTAGAACTTGAAAAATTTTTAAAGCATGAATAAAACAGTTCTTATTACAGGAAGCACGAGCGGAATTGGATTAGGCATCGCACATCAATTTGCCAAAGAAGGTTATAATATTATGTTTCACGGCTTAGAAGCCAATGGAGCAAAAATTGCTAACAAAGTTGGTAATAAATACAGAGTTAAAGTCGCTTTTTCTAATGCCAATTTATTACAATCTGAAGCTATTGAAGAATTAGTTTTTGAAACCATAAAAACATTTGGAGAGCTTCATGTTTTAGTAAATAATGCAGGAATCCAATTTGTGTCTCCAATTGAAGAGTTTCCAAATAATAAATATGAAAACATAATAGCAATAAACATGAACGCTGTGTTTTATGCGTCAAAAGCGGTTTGGAAACAAATGAAGACACAGAAATTTGGTAGAATAATCAATGTCTCTTCTGTACATGGTATAAGAGCCTCAGAGTTTAAATCTGCTTACGTTACTGCAAAACATGGTGTAATTGGTATGACCAAAGTATTAGCCTTAGAAGGAGCTCCTTTTAATATAACATGTAATGCTATTTGTCCTGGTTATGTTAAAACACCTTTAGTTGAAGGTCAAATAAAAGACCAAGCTAAAGCACACAATATGACCGAAGACGAAGTTGTTGAAAAGGTGATGCTTAAAAAACAGGCTGTAAAACAATTTGTTCCTTTAGAAGCTATTGCAGATATGGCAACTCTGCTTGCAAAAGAAAGCTCTACAACAATAACAGGATCATCCTTTGTTTTAGATGGCGGTTGGAGTGCTCAATAGATAAACATTATTTTTTCAAAATTAGGCATCAGAAAATTTTTAAGTGTTAGTCAAAAATTCTGGTGTCTTTTTTATGAAAAATCTTTTCATACCTGTTTATTAATTAAAAGATATAGATACGAATTAAGTGAAGTCAAAAAAGAACTTAAATACGTTGTTAATTTTTTTTTCCTAAACTATTTTAATTCATCTATTACAAATACTTAACTGAATAGCACTATACTTTGAGGTTCTTGGTAATTAAGTAACCTTTCTCTCTGTCCTACTAATCATTCTAACATTAAATATTAATTAGACATAAGTCATTCTAATTCTTATATTTTAGAAGAATTAGATAACTCCAATCTCATTTGTTTAATAGTCAATGTGCTCCCATCATGACTCCAACCTGGAGGTCCAAAAACATACATAAACTTGTGATACCAATTTTTCGATTTTTTCATATCCTCCCAAATATTTTTGTACTCATGCGTTAAAATAACATAGAGATTATAAGAGTTTGGAGGTACAGAAACTCCATATTCAATATCAATAGTCTCGTCAAGTTCTTTCCAAGTTCCGAAGATTCTATCGAAAACATTGAGAAAACCACCATGGTTTTTATCCATGTACTCAATATTTCTAGCGTGATGAACTTGGTGCATGGTATGGGTATTAAGTATCTTTTCTATAAAGCCCATTTTCTTAATATACTTAGTATGCAGTTGAAATTGCCATAGAGCCTCAATTCCTAAACATACTACAAGCATCTCTGGAGGAAAACCAATAATAACAATCCAAACATAAAAAAACGGCTTATAAAAAATAGTAAACCAACCGTTACGAACAGCAGTACCCAAATTAAAATTATCTGAAGAATGATGTACAATATGTGCAGCCCATAAAAACCTTACCATATGATTTTGGCGATGGAACCAATAATAGGTAAAATCATCTAATAACATACAAATAACCCAAATATACCAAGCATAACCAAAAGATTCCCATCCCATGATATTTGTACGAATGCCATTTACCATTGGATTAAAAATGTCATAAGCAAAATTAAGCACAAAAATAACAGACACTGTTTTAATAAGAGCACCAAGTATTACAGATCCTACACCAAGTGAGACACTTGATATTAAATCTCTCCAATTATAAAGTTTCTTATCATCAAAAACTTTACTATATGATAATTCTAAGGCGATAAAACCTAAAAAACAAGGAACTCCGTAAACTAAAGGGTTAGTAAAATCCATGTATTATTTATATAAATATTTTATTGATGAAAATAAGTTATGTAGAGAATAACTTTATATTAATGACGATAAAAAATAACCTATCAATAATTACAAATCTGTTAGAATTATTTTTTTTGTAAATATACATCATAGCACTTGTAATAGAGCATGCATATTGTGTTACTTTTCAATAATACAGAAAGTTGTTTTACAAAAACAACAATAAAAAAGCTCATATTGACATCTATAAGCTGTAATAAGCATCTATTTCATACTTTAATTGATCCAAATATTTTAACCAATATACCGTAACATAAATCAAAATTTGAGTATTAATATGATAGTTAGGTTCCCATCTATTCATGGTTAAATATTTATACAGTAAAAAAATATTAAACATTCATAATTAGACCATTCCACTGATCTAGATCATTTGATATACTCTGTTTTAGATATAATTTAGCACTATAATTATTGTTTAATTTAAATCTTAAAATTATGTCACTAGTAAAATTTAAAAGAAACCCTTTAGAAAATCTTATTACATCAGATTTTTTTGACAACAACGATGTCTTCAACAACCGTTTATGGAATAAGAAACTCGATGAACCTGCATTAAACATTAAGGAAACTAAAGATGCATTTGAAGTTGAATTAGCAGCTCCTGGGTTTGCTAAAAAAGACTTTGATGTTACCGTTGATAATGGTTGCTTAAACATTTCAGCTGAAAGCTCAAACTCTAAAGAAGAAAAAGAAGACAACTACACACGTAAAGAGTTTAGCTATAATTCTTTTCAGAAAAAGCTTCAACTTCCAGATTCAGTAAAAGAAGAAGATGTAAAAGCCAAATACAAAGATGGTGTTCTTAGTTTCAATCTTGTTAAAAAAGAGGAAGCTAAAAATCATAAGCCAAAGAAAATAGAAATTGCTTAATCACAATTTCTATAAAAAAGGAGGAGATGAAATGATTCATCTCCTCCTTTTTTGTTTCTATAGCTTAAGTCTTCAATAACTATACAAATTGAAACACTATCTTGTTTTAACTGGAAGCTTTATTTGTACATCTACATCAGGCCAAAGTTTTGAAATTCCATCGGTTCCTGTATGGAGATCATAACATGCTTTGTTCAAAGATTGAATTGCCTCTTCTCCATGCCATGTGTTTAAATCAATTTTAGCAGTCATTACTAATGTGTCATTTTTATAAACATACGTGTAATCTAAAGGTTGTGTCATCGTATTCATCTTTAAACTTACAATTCCTTTACCTTGATTTGCCTCTAAAACTACACCTTCTATTGTACTCGTATTAAACACTTTAAAAAAAGAAGTTCTTAATTTCGGATCTCTTATTTCAGAATTAGAATTTACAGATGCCGTAACGATTGATATTTTAGATTGCTTCAGTAAATTATCAATAGATGTAGCTTTATGTACTCCCGAAAATTTAAAGTCTTCAAACTTGCCGCTAACACCAAGTTTATCTGTAAACTTATAAGCTGTCCATAAAACTGAAACACCAGCAGTATCTATACTATACAGTTGCTTGTCTTGAAGCATTACATCTTCCGTAGTATCACCAGTTTCTGTTTTATCTTTTTTCGAAGTATTACATGAAAAAACCAATAGACATAAAACCAAATAAGTTGTGTTTTTAAATAATTGTTTCATAATAAAAATATAAGATTAATTTCAAGAATGTAATTCAACATTCTCCAATGCAGTAATAAGTATTAATAAGCTAAAATAGGACTAGGAGTTGCGTATTGAAATGATATAGATCAGCTTTTCTTCTTTTTTAATATGGTAATTTGCACATTGGATATTTTACTTAAAAACCATTGTAAAAATTTATGCTTAAGAACTTAATACTCCTTATCGTTTTGTTAAACTTTTGGAGCGACACAAAGCGTTCAGAAGACAACATCTATTTTGACATCGTTCATAAAAAAAAAGTAATCGGCAACTTAAAAGCCTCTAGAACAATCACAGATTCTAAAATCCATTATCAAAGTTCTACAACAATCAACACCAGAATTATGAAAGAGATTCGTGTCAATTATAAATACGACGTGACTTTTGAAGCTCAATTGTTAGAGAAGTCAGATGTAAATATTACTGTTAATGAAAATCCACACGCTAAAACAGAAACAGAATGGGAAGACAATAGTTATCAAGTTATTAAAAACGGGAAGTATGAAAACCGCATAAATGATTCCATCTCCTACTCTACTGTACAGATGTTTTTTAATGAACCTGTAAACATTAATACCTGTTATTCGGAACAAAATGGTAGCTTTAATACCATAATTGAATTGGGAAACCATACTTATAAAAAAATAAACTCAAAGGGAAATGAAAACATCTACTACTACGACATGGGTGTTTTGAAAAAAGCAACCATTGATGTTGGTCTCATTACATTTGAAATCGTTGCGAGCAACAAACACTAAACTATGATAATAGCAATTATATTATATTTCCTTTTGGCATTTGTTTTAATGGGAAGGTTATTGCTTTATGGCGTGAGACCAACTAAAACCTTGGCTTGGCTATTGGCCATTTTCACAGTTCCTGTTGGAGGCATGCTTTTTTATTTTATTCTTGGACGTAATAGAAGAAAAAACAAATTTTATACGCTTAAAAAAACAAAAGAGATCTCAGAATACTATGCTAATGTCGAGGAGTATTACAGTAAATTAGATAACCACAAACACAGTAACATTCCAAAGGCTATTAAAGAGCACATTAAGTTAGCTAAATTAATCACAAAAGGATCGAAGTTTTTACCTAGTGATGGAAATGAGTTAATTCCACTAAAAAATGGAAAGGCGAATTTCAAAGCTATTTTTTCAGCATTAGAGCAAGCTGAAAAGTTTATTCATATTCAATATTATATTTTTGAAGAAGGTGATTTAGCTGAAACATTTAAATCTATATTATTAAGAAAGGCTAAAGAAGGTGTAGAAATCCGTTTTCTTTACGATGCATTAGGCAGTAGAACATTAAGCAACTCATACATAAATAGTCTTAAAGCAGAAGGCATAGAAGTATACAGTTTTTTACCAATGAAACTTGGTAGACTACTCTCTTCTATTAATTATAGAAATCATCGAAAAATTGTTATTGTTGATGGTCTTGTGGCTTTTACAGGCGGAATTAATGTATCTGACAAATATATATCTGGCGATCCAGTTTTAGGAAAATGGTACGATATGCACCTGCAATTAAAAGGTACAGTAGTCAATAGCTTACAAGCTGTTTTTACAATGGATTGGAGTTTTGCAAGTGGTACAGACCATTTACTAAACACCAAATACATATTAAAACATGCAACACTAGGAACATCAGTAGCGCAAATTGTTGCTAGTGGTCCTGATTCCGATTTTTCTTCAATACAACAACTTTATTTTTCAATAATTAATAACGCAAAAGACTATGTTTACATCACAAATCCATATATAATTCCAGGAGAAGCTTTACTACAAGCATTACAGGTAGCAGCCATGAGTGGTATTGACATTAGAGTATTACTGTCAACTAATTCAGATAGCTTTCTAGTCAAATGGAATGTACGTTCTTATTTTGAAGATTTGTTAGCATCAGGAGTTAAAATCTATTTATATCCAGATGGATTTTTACATAGTAAAGTCATTATCTCTGATGATGCCCTAACTTCCATTGGCACAGCGAATCTAGACATTAGAAGTTTTGAACAAAACTACGAAGTAAATGCGCTCATCTACGACAAAGACATCACCACAGCGCTAAAGAATGATTTTCTAAAAGATTGCAATAAAAGTAGCCAAATGGACTACCAACAGCATCTTAAAAGACCAAAAACAGATCGTTTAAAAGAAGGTCTAGCCAAAGTATTTAGTCCTGTTTTATAAGCAACTGATAATAATCATTATTTATTTACAACAAGCTCAATACCTTTACGATAACCAATACAACTTATAGATGAATACAGGATTAGTACTTTCTGGTGGAGGAGCTCGAGGAGCTGCACATATAGGAGTTATAAAAGCTTTAGAAGAGTTTGGTATTTCGCCAACTCATATTTCAGGAACAAGTGCAGGAGCGATTATTGGAGCTTTATATGCTGCAGGTGTGAGTTGGTCTGACATGCTGAGTTTTTTCAAAACCATATCCATATTCCAAACTACTAGATATGCACGTAATAAACCTGGATTTATAAATTCAGAAAAATTTTATGATGATCTCAAAGCCTATCTTCCAAATGATAATTTTGAAGATTTAAAAAAAACGCTATTTATAACTGCAGCAAATGTCATTGATGGCTCGCTAAAAGTATTTAGTAAAGGACAACTTATAAAACCTATTATAGCTTCTGCTTCTTTTCCAGGTGTTTTTACGCCAACCGAGATTAATGGTAAATTCTATATTGATGGTGGTACTTTAAATAATTTTCCTGTAGAACCCTTACAAAAAGACTGTGATAAAATAATTGGTGTATATGTTAATCCTTTAAAAAAAATTAGCATTAAAGATTTAAAGCATTCTTATAGCGTTGTAGAAAGAGCTTATAAAATTAAAGTCGCTTCAGAATCTATGTTGAAGTTTCCAATCTGTGATTTGATTATTTCTCCTGAAGAATTAATTAATTATGGCACTTTTGATATGAACAGTGTAGAAGCTATTTTCAATTTGGGCTATATCGCTACAAAAAAAGTTTTAGAAGAAAACAAACATATATTAGAAAAGTAATGATAATCTAAGTCTTTTTAAATGAAAGAACACTAGCCTATTTCACATAATCAAATGACTATAACCAACATAAAAACAACACTCAATCTAGAATCTTGGATCACATATAGTTTAGTAATCTTAAGCTGTATCGTAATAGGTCTTTTGTTACGATGGGTTTTATTTTCACTTATTAAATTCTCTAACAAAAGAAAACCAAACGTTTTAAAAGCTCAGCTATTAAAGCATTTAAAGGCACCTGCAATATTTCTTCTTCCTATTATATTTATTTACAGTTCACTTTCTTTTCTAGAGTTAAACTCCTTTTGGCATAAAATTATTGAAAGTCTTATTATTATTAATTTCTCTTGGATATTAATTGCATTATTAAATGCTTTAGAGGAAGTGGTTAATAAAAAATTCACTATTAATGGAAGCCATAAAACTAAAGATCGAAAAGTATTGACGCAATTACGCTTCATGAAAAGTCTTTCTATTGTTATTATTTTCACACTTGCTATAGCTGCTATTTTATGGAATATTCCTGGTGTAAGAAAACTAGGCACTACTATACTAACATCTGCAGGTGTTATAGGAATTATAGCAGGTGTCGCTGCTCAAAAATCAATTGCTAATCTAATAACCGGATTTCAAATCGCTTTTACACAACCTATTAAAATAGACGACGAAGTTGCTATAGAAGGAGAATACGGAACCGTTGAAGATATAACGCTAACCTATGTGGTTATTAAAACTTGGGATCAAAGACGATTAGTTTTGCCTCTTAATTATTTTAATGATCATTCTTTTGTAAACTGGACCTTTAATTCTACCGAATTAATTGGCTCTATTTTTCTCTATGTAGATTATACCTTTCCTGTTTCTGTTTTAAGAACAAAACTTATGGCTATTTTAAAAGTGCATCCTTTATGGGATAAAAAACCTGGAGCACTTTTGGTTACAAACAGTAATGAAAAAACAATAGAACTACGAGCAACATTTAGTGCAAAAAATGCTTCAGACACTTGGACTATGCGTTGTGAACTACGAGAACAATTAATAGGTTTTATACAAGAAAACTATCCTGCGTGTTTACCTAAATTAAGACAAATGGAAGTATTTAAAATATAAAAAATGATTGATGAATTAAAAGATAACGTCTTATTTAAAAGTGTTTTTCAGTCTTCAGTTGAAGGTATAATGGTTATTGATAATGCTGGTGTTATTATTAAAGCCAATCCTGCAAGCGAACAGATGTTTGGTTACAACACACAAGAATTAATTAATACAACAGTAGAAAATCTTATTCCGAATAAATTCAGAAAAAACCACGAATCCCATAGAACCAAATATTCTAAAAAGCCAAAAACAAGAAGCATGGGAATGGGTTTAGATTTATGGGGTTTAAAAAAAGATGGTTCACAATTTCCGTTAGAAATAAGTTTAAGTCCTACAGAAATTGATAATAAACAGTATGTCATTGCTTTTATTATAGATATTACAGAGCGTATGTCTGCAAAACAAGCCTTACTAGCTAGTGAAAGCAGAATGGCAGAAGCCCAGCGCCTTGCACATGTAGGAGATTGGTATTGGAATATAAAAACTAACGATAGAAGTTGGTCTGACGAATTTTACAGAATCCTTGGTCTTACTCCTGGAGATAACAAGCTGAATTCCCAATCTGTAAGAGGTTTTATTCATCCAGAGGATAGAAAAAACACAATACAAGCAATAAACGACGCTATAAAAAATAAAACACCTTATAAACACAAACAAAGAATTGTTAGACCAGATGGTACTGTAAGACACATTCTAGCAAAAGGTGAAATTATATACGATACAGAAGGCAACCCAAAAGAACTATATGGTAGCATCCAAGATATTACAAGGCATAAAGACATTGAATTAAAATTAAAGAGTAGTAAAGAAAAAACCGAAGCCATACTAGAAGCTTTACCTGACGTCATGATACTTTATGATAAACAAGGAAACCACTTGGAGATTCATGCGCCTGAAGACTTTCAACTTATTGTTCCATACGACAAACACATAGGTAATAATATTGATAAAATCCTTCCTATGGAAGTTTGCGAGAAAATAAGAAAGGGGTTTACCGATTGCGAAAAAACCAATGAATATCAAATTGTTGAATACGCTCTTACCATTATGGGCAAGTTGAAACATTTTGAATCTCGAATAGTTAAAACAACCAACAATAATTTTTTATGCATTATACGAGATATTACTGAGAGTGAAAAAGCAGAAGAAAAATTAAAAGAGAGTAAAGAAAAGCTACGAAATTACACTCTAGAATTAGAAGAAAAAGTAGCAGAACGAACCAAAGAATTGACTACAGTTGTTCAAAAATTAGTAGAATCTAACTTAAGTCTTGAAGACCAAATAAATGAAACTAAAGAGGCTGAAAACAAAGCTTTGAGTAGTATGCAATTGCTTAATGATATTTCTCATAATTTTCCAAGAGGGTTTGTAGCAGTTATAGATTCCACCTTTTCACTTGTATTTATTGAAGGTGAAGAACTGGAAGAGTTAGGATTTGAAAATTTGGTGAATAAATCAACGCCATTTAACACAATTACTGAAATTCCTGAAGATGTAAAGTCAATAGTTAAGGAGAACATTAAAAAGACGTTTAAAGGCGAACATCTCTCTTTTGAAATCACATTCCAAGACAGATATTACCTAGTTAACACAACTCCTTTATTTAACAAAGAGAACAAAATTGAACGTGTATTGTTAGTCCATAATAACATCACCTTACAAAAAAGAGCAGAACTTGAAATTTTCAATACTTTAAAAAAGGAACGTGAATTAAGCGAACTAAAATCGAGGTTCATCTCTATGGCTTCGCATGAATTCAGAACGCCTTTAAGTGCTATTCTGTCTTCAGCAATACTCATTGAAAAACAAAACGAGCCAGGAAAAGAAGAAAAAAGGATTGGATATGTCACTAAAATTAGATCTAATGTAAAAAGTCTGGTCATTATACTTAACGACTTCCTTTCATTAAGCAAGTTACAAGAAGGCAAAGTAACTTCGCATTCGGAATCATTCAACCTAATTGATTTTTCTAAGTCATTAATTGAAGACATTGATGGCATCAAAAAAGAAGGTCAGATTATTAATTTACAATATGAAGATTCTGTTATTAACGTGTTTTTAGATGCTAAATTATTAAAACATATCCTTTACAATTTAATATCAAATGCCATAAAGTATTCCGAAGAACATCAAGAAATCACCATTACAATAGAAGTTAAAAACCAGTTAGTACATTTAGAGATAAAAGATCAAGGTATTGGTATTCCTGCAGAAGACCAAAATCATCTGTTTCAACGTTTTTATCGTGCAAATAATGCTTCCAATATTCAAGGCACTGGATTAGGACTAAATATTGTAAAGCAATATACCGAATTAATGGATGGCACTATTAATTTTAAAAGTGAACTAAATAAAGGGTCCACATTTTATATAACCTTTCCTTTAAATGAAAAATAAAGATGAATACAATACTATTAATTGAAGACAATCAAGACGTACGAGAAAATACAGCAGATATTCTTGAGTTAGAGAATTATACGGTCATTACTGCGGAAAACGGAAAAATAGGTGTAGAAAAAGCTATAAAACATGCTCCTGATCTTATTCTTTGCGATATTATGATGCCAATTTTAGATGGCTATGGTGTTTTTGAAAGCTTAAGTAAAAACCATAAAACAGCAAGTATTCCTTTTATTTTTCTAACGGCTAAATCGGAAAAAAAAGATATAAGAAAAGGAATGAATATTGGTGTAGATGATTATCTAACCAAACCATTTGAAGAGGATGAATTATTAGATGCTATCGTATGTCGTATAAAAAAGAGTGATTTTTTAAAGAAAGAATTCTCCAAAAATATTGAAGGTATAAGCGAGTTTATCAACGAAGCTTCAGATTACTTAAAACTAGAAGAACTGTCTAAAGATCGTAATCTTGAAACATATAAAACGAAAGACTACATTTTTACAGAAGGTACTGCAGCACATCAATTATATTTTATTCAAAGCGGAAATGTAAAAACATATAGAACGACCGAATCTGGAAAAGAATTTGTTACAGGCTTATATGGTCCTGGAGATTTTATAGGTCAGTTATCGCTACTTGGTGATAAAGGTTTATACATAGAAACAGCAAGTGTATTGGAAGATGCTGAGATTTGCGGAATCCCAAAAGCAGATTTTACCAAACTCTTGTATGGTAATAAAGAGGTTTCTAATAAATTTATAGATATTATCTCTAACAATTTAATAGACATGCAAGAGCACTTGGTAGATATGGCCTACTCTACTGTACGAAAAAGAACTGCCAAAGCATTGTTAGAATTAGATCAGAAAGGACTAATTAAAGATAGTGAACATACAGGTATTAGTATTCCTAGAGAAGATTTTGCTGGATTAATTGGTACGGCTACAGAAACTGCTATACGAATGTTAACAGAATTTAAACATGAAGGTTTAATTGATGTAGAAACAAACAGAAGACTTGTTTTATTAGATAAAGAAAGTCTAAAACAAATTTCCGAATTTGGATAGCTGATTACAAAAAATCATCAATAGTGATGTACATCATTACTTTTCAATTTAGTTCATATTAATTTAGTGTTACAGAAGAAATTATTGTACCAATTTTAAATTATAATGAAATCTAAAAGTCAAGAAACAAACCAAAAGCGTGTTTTCTTAAAATCATACCCAAAATTTTGGCACATAGAAAAAGTTGTTAAAGCTCTTAAATTATCTGAGAATAGTAACCTACAAGTATCTATAATTGGTAAGTTTAATGAAGAAAATCTGAGTGATGCAAAAGAACTTGCGGCTGTAGAAGATGATATGGAAACCCAATGCAAAGCTATGTTTACGCATCCAATTGATTTTGGAATACTTTCAAACCCTGAAATTGGAATCATTTTCATCACTGGATTTCTTGTGTCTATGTTTTTACAAGAAATAGAACTCAAAAAAATTGGTACGATGTTAACTGGTCCTTACGGCATTTTTCGAGGTTTAGGGATAGATCAAGAGAGCACTACATTTTATTTGAAGTCATTACATCATGGTAACTATTTAATAATAGTTAGAGGTTTCGAAAATGAACTAAAACAATTAGAAGACATTTTGAAAAAACATAAAATCAGAACTTTATTTTAGTCTAAACTGATTTAAATCATTTCATACCAAGCGTTAAGTTCACACCTTTACATATAACATAATTAAGACAATATATCATGCAAACAAATATTTCTTATTACCAAAACAAAAAGGAGTTCCGTGTATTCGTAACAAACTCATTTCCTGATCTTATTAAACTAAAAAAAGAAGGTGATCAAACATCTTTTAATGCATTAGTATTAAAAATAATGCCTCAAATAAGACAGTATGTGAATACACAATTGAATACTGCTATTAGAAAAGGTCATTTCTCAAAAAACAAGTATAAGGCAGATGATATCATAGATCAGCTCTTTATTGAAATTTATGATCATATAGAAGAGGTTAAACATGAAAAAGATTTTTATTTATGGTTATTTAAAACAACCAATTCATTATTAGATGACATTAGTAGTGAAGAAGAGTTTGATGATTTATTCTTTAAAAATATTGACGACTATTCTAAACCAGAATGGGATGCAATGGAAGAAAAGTATAGTACAGATGGTGGTGGAGATTTACTATTGATTGAAGAATTAGAAGACATGTCTTACAATCATAATGATTACACTTTAAACCATGTATTTATTGAAGATGACGAAAAGGATTTGGTTAAAAAAATAGATAAAAACTTAAAGGACGAAAACGTTAAAAATCATATTGCTATGGTATTACATAATTTACCAAATGCCATGCGAAATGTTTTTGAATTAGCAACAAATCAAGAATTAAGTCTAGAAGAAATTGCACAAATAAGAAATAATACTGTAGACGAAGTTGAACAACTTTTAAAGGATGCTAAAAAAGCTTTACAACTAAGTCTTTTTAATAGATATTCTACAAATGAATAATCGCTATTAGTAAATAAATTAGAAATAATTAATTAAAATATACCATTATGAATACAGCAACTTCAAATCCAAAAACGCAATATTTATTAGGTGCAGGACTAGATGTTTTACACTTTGAAAGCAGAGAATGGCTAGATACCATAGATTTCTGGAAAGATGAGATTAGATTTTTTAATGATTTATTAAAGAAAAAAGAAGCTTCAGAAAAAAACAATTCAGAATATGAAAGCATGCTAAAAAACTTAGATAAAATCCACACAGATTTGTTTAATGATTTAAGAGAGAGCATTGTTGAACACGAGCAATTATTATCAAAAATTGAATTGGGAGAAAAAGGATTATCTGATAATGATTACAGAGAAAAACACCGTCATCTTTTATCAAGAATGAACACGTTTACAAATGATTTTAAATCTTTTAAAAGAATTGTTTTTGACTATGCAAAAGGTCTATAACTAATCCTACTACTGAAGAAATGCATTCTAGATTAATCGCAATTTCTTCAGTAGTTATTTTTTAAAATAGAAAAACATAACTACTATGGAATTATTAATATATACTAAAACATATAATGAGGCTGATGCGATTCATAATTTTATGGACATGTATCACAGTCTACATATGACACATTTAGCCAGTGATCTTTTAAATAAAGGATTATCTCCTGACCAAATTACAGATGCAGTAGCAACAGCCATTAAAATCGCAAAAACTTCTGGGATTGAGACAAACAAACATTTTATGCCAGTATATAGTGGAATAAATGAAGAAATTATTCAAGATTGTAAACTATCGCATTTAGGTTATGGTTTGGTAATAATGAATGCAGATAAAAACTCACCACTTGTAGGAAACTTTCAAGTAGATGTTTTAAAAGAATTCCTTAATGAGTTACATTAAATAATCAAGTGCTTTACAAAGTGATTTCGAGACTAATTGGACAATGATCTGATCCATAGTATTCCGGTAGTATTTGTGTTGATTTTATGTTACCCACTAGAGAATTACTTACCAAAAAATAATCAATCCTCCACCCTGTATTACGTTCTCTAGATTTAAAACGATAGCTCCAAAAGGTATACGCAACTGTATCAGGATGTAACAATCTATAACTATCTACAAATCCCGAATTGATAAAATTATCCATTCCATCAATTTCAGTTTGAGTATAACCTGCTGTTTTATTGTAATTAGATTTATCATTTTTTAAATCCATTGGTTGATGCGCTACATTAAAATCACCACAAACAATAACAGGTTTATTTTTCTCCAAATTTTTTAAATACTTCAAAAAATCAGCATCCCATTGTTGTCTATAGTCTAAACGATCTAATTTTTGCCCAGAATTAGGCACATAAACATTTACTAAATAAAAACCGTCATATTCTGCACACTGTATTCTTCCTTCAGCATCATGCTCTGAAATATTAATATCATTGATAACAGATAGCGGTTTAGTTTTACTCAAAATAGCTGTTCCAGAATATCCTTTTTTTTCTGCGGAATTATAATACTGTTTATAACCACTTATTGGTAATAAGGCTTTTTCTACCTCATTATCTTGAGCTTTAGTTTCTTGTAAACACAAAATATCTGGATTTAATTTTTCTAAAGATTCAAAAAAATCCTTTTTCACTATGGCTCTTATACCATTTACATTCCAAGACACAATTTTCATATCGTATATTTATTAAGACTCAATCAACAACTTCTAATTCATTTTCTACGCTATAAATTCAACGTCAAAAACAAACAGTTTTCTGAGCCATTTCCTTTTCTTTTAGAGATTATAATTTTTCATTTAATTTTACCGCACTTATAAAAACACCAACACTAACTCCTTCTTTTTCAATATCTTCGGAAATTTTAAATCTTTAACAATTTATTTCTAAAACTGAAGTATCTCTCTCTAATTTTTCTAAAACAGCTCTAATAATCTATTTGTCTATTTTCTGAAAACACTTATAAAATTTGAATTGAATATCTCAATCAATTGCTTCTATATCTCTAGATCTTAGTACTGTTTTCTGTTTTTTTTCGTTTGTTCCATTTAACTACTTCATACCAAATTACAGCTAAAAAACCTGTTACCACACTAATTAATAGTTGAGCAAGGTTTAAAGTTTCAAATTTAAAGAATTTTGTCAATGGTGCTATAAAAAGTAATGATGCTGTAATAATAATGGTGATGCCAATAATCAATGGGACTAACTTATTTTTATATTTCAAGGTAGTCAAAATTGAATAATAAAAAGATCGGTTAACCAAAGTTAAAAATATATTAGCAGCAATTAAAGTAGTAAAAACCATGCTGCGCGTAAGTGACTCGCTATAATTATTTTGGATGGCATATTGATATACAATAAGTACTCCCAAGGTAATCATTAGACCTTGCACGATACTAGTCACTAACTCTTTTCCGTTAAAAAACGTAACTGTAAACGGACGAGGTTTTTGAAGCATCGTATTTTTTTCTATCGGCTCATTTTCATAAATAATAGAACAAGTTGGACCCATAATCAATTCTAAAAAAATAATATGGATTGGAGAAAATATATTTGGATACGCCCAACCCAAGGCTAAAGGAATAAAAACAGTTAAAATAATAGGGATATGAATAGATATAATATATTGAATTGCTTTTTTTAGATTGGCATAAATTCGTCTTCCCATTGCAATAGCATCAACCATTTTTGACAGATCATCGTCTAATAAAATTAAAGATGCTGCTTGTTTGGCAATTTCGGTACCTTTTTTACCCATAGCAATTCCAATATGCGCTGCTTTTAAAGCAGGTCCATCATTAACACCATCGCCAGTCATGGCTACAATTTCATTATTGGCTTTTAAGGCATTGATAATTTTTAGTTTCGCTTGCGGAAACATTCTTGTAAATATTGTGGTGTCTTCTACCTTTTGCTGTAATTCAGTTTCATTAAGTAGCATTAATTCGTCACCAGATATACTTTTATCAAAACCTTTAAACCCAATTTCTTTGGCAATGGCTTTAGTGGTTAATGCATTATCACCAGTAATAATTTTAACCTTTATTCCAGCCAAACTAAAATCTTCTAGTACTGATGCTATATTTTTCTTTGGAGGATCGTAAAAAGCAACGATTCCCTTAAATTCAAAATCAAAATCTTGCTGTTTCTCCGGATAATTATCTCCTTTAAAATGAGTTTCAGCGACACCCAGCACACGATACCCTTCAGCTGTTATTGTTTTAATAGCCTCATTTATATGTTCCTTTTCAATAGTTGAAAGATTTGAAATCGCAATTAAGGCTTCTGGTGCTCCTTTTGCTGCAATGATTCTTTTTCCTTGATTATTTTCAAACACATGTGTCATCATAGGCGGTTTTCCTCCTAAAGGATATTCATGCACAAGCTTGAATTGGGAACGTTCATCTATTTGGCTAGTGTTTTTATAAGCGCTATGCAACGCTATTTCCATAGGATCAAAAGGAATAGGTTCACTTGCCCACATGGATACTCTAATCAGTTCCTTTTCTATAGCACCTAAATTTTCATCAATTTTGAATACTTTATCAGAAGATACCGTATAAAGTCTAGCGAGACTCATTCTATTTTCTGTAATAGTACCCGTTTTATCAGTACAAATAACAGTAGCACTACCTAAAGTTTCAACTGTTTTTATTTGTTTAACAATAACTCCCAATTTCATCAATCTCCATGATCCCAAAGCCATAAACGTGGTAAAAGCTACTGGAATTTCCTCTGGTAAAATACTCATCGCCAAGGTTAAAGATTTAAGTAAACTATCTAATATATTATAAGAATGAAAATAATTTATTGCCCAAACAATTATAAAAACAACAGCTCCAACGATAGCCATTTTTTTTACAAAATTGTTAATCTGTAATTCTAAAGGTGTTTTTTCTTTTTGTATTCCTTCTAGGCTTTTTCCTATTTTACCTAATTGCGTTTCATTTCCTATAGCAGTAACCGTAACAATTGCCAATCCGCCTGAAACCAATGTGCCTTGATACACTTGATGATCTGCTTTAGTTTTGTCTTTATAAACGGATAAAGATTCTCCAGTTAGAATAGATTCATTTACTGAAAAATCATTAGAGTGTACAATAATACCATCTGCAGCGACAGTACCTCCTTCTTCCACGATAAGACTATCTCCAACAACTAATAATTCACTTGTTATGTCTTCGGTTTTGCCATTACGAATGACTTTACATTTAGGCTCTGAAAAAGTTTTTAGTTTTTCTAAAGCATTTCGGCTTCTAGAATCTTGGTATAAAGAAATAGCAGCGACAAGTATTGTCGCTGAGGTAAGGAAAATACCATCTCCAAAATTTCCACTAATAAAGTAAATGGTGGATGCAACCAATAGTAAAATAACCATAGGCTCTTTTACTAAACTTTTAATAGCTTCAAAATAGTAATACTCTTTTTTAGCCTCCAATTTGTTATAACCATACTTTGAACGTGCCTCCAGCACTTCTTTATTGGTCAACCCTGTTATATTAAAATTATTTGTTTGCATTAAAAATTATGGAATAGTGATTTTCTTGAAATTTAATACATTAGTTTTTAAATTTTAGATATTCTCATACTAAACCTTCAATCAAATGATTAATCGTACACCACCCAATTCTTCAATTTTATAAGGAAAATGATCTCCAGGAGAACCTATAAACATAAAATTGATTGGAATGCTCCATTCTTTTGATAATTTGGTGATTAATTCTGGACCGAAATTAGCATCTAATTCTATAAACTCGATTTTAATTAATGGATATTCTCTATCCACAACATCTATATCGTTCCTAAATTGCTCTGTAATCAGGTTACCATTTTTTGTCGCAGTCACAACTTTCAATCTTTTTGTGTGTTCATTTTTTTGAATATACAGGAGCACTTTATTTAGTGTTTCTACATCATCATCTTTAGTAAAATAAACAAACTCCTGAGAATTAATAGTATCAATTACCTTCAATATTTTACTATCTGTTTTCATTACAAAACTACGAACCGGATCAAAAACTGTATGGATTATTTTTAGGAGCACTTTTAATAAAAGAGTTCTATTCAGCATTATCGTTGTAAAAATAATGGCAGGAATAAAATAATCTAAAAAGACGGTTACATTACTTGCACCACCTTCTATTGGTGGCATCACAATATTACCTATCAATGCAATAATTACAGCAGTAATAGCTACAAGTATTGCCATCCAACTTGCTTTTTCAGGACGTGGTAAACTGTTTCGTTTCACTTTAAGAAGTACATTCCCTATTCCGAATAATGTCATTACTGATAAAAAAGAAATGGTATAAACACCAGCCAAGAGTTTTACATCACCTTTAGTAATCAATAAAACAGAAATGGTTAAGATTAAGAAAACAAGTATAATACGATAAGAACTTCCGCTTTTATTTTTCTTTAAAAAAAACTGTGGCAAAATTCGGTCTAAAGCCATACGTTCTAACAACCCAGAAACGCCAACAAAACTTGTTAATACTGCTCCACTAAGCACCAAAAAGGCATCTATACTTATTAAAATAGCCAGCCAATTGCCTCCAACATGAGATGCCATTTCTATTAACAGTGTATTTTGATACGCATCACTTTGTAATAATGGAATTGCAAATAATGACAGTGCAAATAATGCAGTCAACGGATTTAATACGCTAACTACAATCCACATATTTTTTAGTGTTTTAGGAAACACACCTTTTTCTTGTTCTTCAACAAAATTGGCTGAGCTTTCAAATCCAGAAACCCCTAACATGGACGCAGCAAAACCAAGAAAAATGGCTTTAGTTATACTTCCGGAAGTCGTTGGAAAATGCCAATTCTCAAAAAATAAGCCAATGCCATTATTAATCAAGAAGAAAAAAATAAAACCACTTAATACCGCAAAAGAGAATAAGTGAAATAGAAAAATTCCGATAGCCACTTTAGAGGATTCTGAAACGCCTATAATTGTTAGCACTCCAAAAAAACTAAGTAGACTTATGGTTGCAATTATTATAGAAATCCCAGGAATTAAATGATGCAAATAATGAATGGCTTCGTTAGCTGAAATAACTGCAGTAGCCATATAAGACAACAACGTTAATGTGGCTGCAAAAGACGCCATAAATTTACTTGTTGTGTTTAATAACGCATTATAAGCACCACCATTTAATGGTAATGCACCGACGACTTCTCCATAAATTTTTCTAAATAAAAAAAGCACCAAAGACACAATAAGTAAAGTAATCCATGCATATTGGCCAGCAAAAGCGATAGCCAATGCAGACACATATAACACAGATGAACTGATATCGTTTCCACAAATGGCAGTTGCTGCTAATTCACTTAGTTTTTTATGTGTTTTCATAAAGACCTTTACATAAATATAATATCCGCTTTTTTTAAGTAGTAATTAAAGTGAATGTCGTCTTATTTCAAAAAATCTGGATCCTTAAATGCTGGATTTGGGTATGAATAAAAACCTTCTCCTGTTGAAACACCCAATTTATTTTTATCTATAAAATTTTCTTTTAGGTATTGTACTGTTTTAATTTTTAAGGTATCATTAGTTTTCTCTGCTGCCATTTTATCAATATTATAAGCTGTAGTAATACCAACAACATCAAGGATTGCGAAAGGTCCTACAGGTGCTCCAGTTGCCTTCATCCACGTTTTATCTATAGTCTGCACATCTGCAACTTCATTTACTAATAAGTTAGTAGCAGCACTTAGTAAAGGTACTAATAAAGAGTTAAGAATATATCCTGGTTGCTCTTTATGCAGCGGTAAAGCCAACATACCAATAGCTTTAGCAAAAGCGACGACATCTTTAAAAACTTTTGGATCTGTAGTATCATGACCCATAATTTCTGCTGTGTTGTGAATCCAAATGGTATTAGCAAAATGTAAGGCTAAAAATTTGTGAGAACGTCCTGTTGCTTCTGCAAATTGACTCGGTAAAAGTGTTGAAGAATTTGTTGCAAACACTGTTTTTTCCGGAGCTACTTTAGCTAATTTATTGTAAAATTCTATTTTTATTTTTGGGTTTTCTGGAACCGCTTCAATTAGTAAATCTGCATCTTTTACTGCTTCAGCTAAATTAGACGTATAGCTTAAGTTTTGACGCGTTTTATCTAGCTGTTCTTGTGTTGCATTTAAATCTTTTTTAAAAGCTTCACACATGGCATTAAATTTTGCTTTTGCTTTTTCCAAAACAGCATCATTAATATCATAAACGGTTACATTAAATCCATGAAATGCGGTTTGAAAGGCGATTTGATATCCTAAAACACCACTTCCTGCTATGGTTACATTTTTATAATTCATTTTAATAAATTTTATTTGTTTTTATAAATAGATTGGGTAATAGTCAACTTCCAATTGATTGATAACATTAGTTATTCCTGGTGCATTATATGCTGCAATTTCTGCATCATCTTTTTCCTTTACAGAATGTACTGTTCCACTTAGTGTTAATTCCTGATTATTGATGGTAACTTTAATATTTTTAGCATCAATATTTGCTGAGCGCTCAAATGCTTTTTTAATTTGGTGTTCTACGTTTTCAGGAGTTGCTTTTGGTTTTAATTGAATGTTGTTGATGACTTCTTTTACACCATATAAATGTTCAATGGTTCTTTTTGCAAAATCCTTTTGATAAGCCCATTCTAATTCTCCTGTTAAATAGATTTTACCGTCTTCAACCTCAACAATAATTTGTTCAGATGGTACAGAAGCATTCCATTCTAAAGCACTTATTGCTGCTTTCGCAATTTCTACATCAGAGTATTTATCGCTATCTGTATATTTTACTTTAATTTCTTCAGCAACGGCTTTTACTCCAGCTACATGTTTAACTGCATTTTCAATACTAATCTTTTTTGGTAAGTCACTTACAATTCCGGAGAGTGTTACAATACCATCATTTACAACTACACCTATTTGGGTTTCATCGATATTGGGTTGCCACGATAATTCGTCTAAAACGTCATTTTTGATTTCTAAATCCGTTTTCATAATTCATACATTTTAAATTGTGTAATTCTTAATTCAATATAAAATTACTGCAGTAAATTATAATATTTACTGACCCAAGTCAGTGTCAAAAAAAATCACCCTAGCACATAAAATGCATTAGGGTGATTTTCTATAAGACAACATTAATTTTGTGTCTTATAAATTCTAAAAAATTAATACACAACTTCCAACTCATTATCAACACTCCATACTCCTGGTGCATAATAAGCTGTTCGTCTTGCATCATCTTTTTCTTTTAGCGAATGAACTTTACCTGTCAATTTAACGTTATGACCTTCAGTCTGTACAGTAATGCCTTTAGAATCAATATCTGCAGAACGTTCGAATGCTTTTTTAATTTTGTCTTTAATGTCTTGGGCTTCCACTGTGTTTTTTAGTGTAATATTATTTAATACATATTTTACACCTGGTAAGTTTTCAACCGCTTTTTTAGAAGCATTTTTTTCAAAATCCCACATCACTTCTCCAGAAAGATAAACCCAACCATCTTCAACTTTAACGTCAATTTTGTTTGAAGGTACAGAAATGTTCCATTTTAAGGCGTTAACTGCAGCTTCGGCTATTTCTGCATCTGATTTGTGTGAAGAAGTACCATACTGTACTTCAATCTCTTCGGCTACAGCCTTTACACCTACGACACTTTTAGCTGCTTTTTCTGCTTCACGCTTTTTAACATAACTATCTACAGTCCCTGTTAGTGTTACAATGCCATCTTTTACAACAACACCAATTTGAGTTTCATCAATACTTGGTTGCCATTCTAATTCGTCTAAGATGTCTTCTTTAATACTTAAATCTGTTCTCATAATTTTTATGATTTAAATTAAACAATAATTATACATCAAAGATATCATGAATGTAAAGTACCAACACTGACCCAAATCAGTCTAATTATTTTTTCTGATAATTTTAACACAGTGGACTATTTTATGGATTACTATTTTTTTAATTAAAAAACCCAAACAGTATACATACCGTCTGGATTTTTAAATAAGATGCATTTATAAATTTATAATGCTTACTTTAAATGTGATCTCAACATCCAAGCTGTCTTTTCGTGCTGTTCCATAAGTCCAGTAAGGTAGTCACTAATACCATCAGCTTGCCATTTATCTGCAATAGGTTTTATTTCTTCTCTAAGGAACATAATAATACTTTCGTGATCTTCTAGCAATTCTGCGAAGATACTTTGACTATCATTTTTACCCTTAGTTTTTTCGGTAAGATGTGTTAATTGTGAATATTTTTCTAGAGTTGCAGGTACGTAATGACCTATCATTCGTATTTTTTCTGCTACAGTATCAACAACGTCTTGTTGTTCTTCGTATAAGGTTTCCAAATAAACATGTACAGCATGAAAATCTGGACCTTCAATATTCCAATGGAAATTTAAAGTTTTTGAATACAATACAAATTCGTCTGCTAATATCTTTGATAAGTGGTCTGTTATAGCTTGTCTGTTTTCTGCTGAAATTCCGATGTTTGGCTTTTTCATTTTATATGATTTTAAATTAATAATCACATAAAGGTATTGGATGTAATAACCAATTATGATGACTTAGGTCAGTCTAGACTATTTTCTTGAGTTTTTTTAATACTGAAATATCCATGGTAGATCAAAGCAGCTAGTATAACACCTAAAAAGGCGACTGCCATATCTTTTTGTGAATCCCAGACATCACCTTGAGTGCCTAAATAGGAAATGCCTTCTTCTACAAAAAACACGTCTGCTACTAACCATTCAATAATTTCATATAGAGCGCTTGTAGATAGAATGATTAAAACAGGTAGTTTTAATGCTAAATTCTTCGGAATTTTAATCCATTTTGAAAAACATTCTTGCAACGGATAATACAATAGTAATCCAAAACTAAAATGCACCAATCTGTCATAGTGATTTCTTGTAGAATGAAATACATCTTCTAACCAATAGCCAAATAGATTCTCTGCATAGGTGTATTTTGATCCATACACATGCAGACATAAAAAAACACAAATTAAGACATAGCTAATATTGTTAAAACGATATTTCGAGTAGGTAAGAATTAAAAAAAGCAGTGCTATTACTGTTAAGGTATTTTCTATAAGCCAATTGTTAATGTCTGTAGTGCCAATTAGAGTATTAATCCACACCAATAAAAACAACAAACCTAACCAAAAAAGCTTATCTCCAATTACAGTAATAGCAGTGTTTCTTAATTTCATTTCACAAATATACACAATAGAAACTCTTGATTTCTAAACTACTAAGTTTGCTGCTAATAGATTTCACAGCTGTTAATAATCTTTTTGGATTATGAACTGAAATCCTTCTTAATTTTTTTCAAACCAAATGCCAGAAATATTCTAAAAACACCTGCAGTTAGAAAT
The DNA here is from genome assembly GCF_038900375.1 of Psychroserpens sp. AS72. Lineage (NCBI taxonomy): Bacteria > Pseudomonadati > Bacteroidota > Flavobacteriia > Flavobacteriales > Flavobacteriaceae > Psychroserpens > Psychroserpens sp. AS72. Next base: position 436,812 of record NZ_JBBMRC010000003.1, read on the forward strand.
GCCATAGCAGTCATATACACAATACTTAAACCTGCAAAAACTGGATTAGCTAATAATAGAAATGAAAATATTAAAGTAAGAAATCCTAAAAACAGTAACCAGCCCCAATTTGGAACATCAGCAGACTTAAACTGAAATGATAATCCAATGTCCATAAATCCTTGAAACAATAACCAAAAACCAACATAAAAAGGAAGAATTGCCATCGTCATTAATGGATGTGTAATGAGTAATAAACCTATAATAATATCTAGAATACCTCCAGCTAGATACCAACCCCAATTATTTATCTCGTTTCTATTAGAAACGGAAAATGCAATTTGAGATATGCCTGACACAAAGATAAACACACTAAAAATAATGCTTAATGACACATAACTTGCTAAAGGTGTTTGAAACACCCAGACTCCAGCAATAATGTATAGAATACCTATTAAAAGAGATATCCACCAATTTTTTACTGCAGATTGTGCTGAACTTAAAATCGTAGTTGCCATAATTATATGATTTTAGTTACTCTACATTATTTTTAAAAAGATCTTTCAAAGCTCTTCCTAGTTCATCCATATCGTGCGTAAACTCACGTTCAAATTTTTGTTCATCAGATTTAGCCTTTGCATTAAAAGTAATCATGTCTTGTTTAAACTCCTCACCTCTTTTCGCTAATTTCTCTTTAAGTTCTTTATTTTTTTGTTCTAGCTTGTCTAAACTTTTTGTCAATTTTTCTTTTTCAGTTTTACTCGCTTTAGCAATTTCACCTCTTAAGATTTCAATCTGTTTTTCTGTGTTTTCAATTGCAGTTTCAGATGATGTTTTAAACTTTTGCCAATCTGATTTTACTGCAGTTTTAATTTCTTCACTTGTGTCTTTTGCGCCTTTTTTTAGATCTTTATTGAGTGTTTTCACATCTTCTTTGACTGTTTTTGCATCTTTTTTAGATGTCTCACCACAACTTGTTAAAACTGTTCCTGTCATAAATGCTATTATGATTAAGGATAAAATATTTTTTTTCATAATTAATTGTTTTAAATTTTATTTATTAATACTATTTGTTTTCCAAAAATCTCTAATTCCAATTATAAGCTCATTCATATCATTAACAAATGATTTTTCAAAAGCTCTTTTTATAACTTCATCAGATTCATTAATGTGCTTCATATTTGTCTTAATTTTTTTATTAATTTGAGCCAATCGTTGTTTGAGACTATTCTTTTTTTGTTCTAATGTATCCAATGCTGAAGAGAACTTTTGCGCTTCTTCTTTATTGACTTTTGAAATTTTTAGTTTTATTTTTTCAATTTGAATTTCTTGTTTTTTAATTGCCTTTTGAGATGCTTTATTAAATGTTTTCCAATCTACTTTTGCTTTTACTTTAAATTCTTCTTGAGACTCTTTTTTTACTTGATTTAAGTTCGCATTTGCGTCCTCTGTGTTTTCTTTAGTTAATTTTGACTTTTCAGTTGAGGTAGATCCACAGCCTATTGATATGATTCCTATCATAATTACTATTACCAATGAGGATAACATATTTGTTTTCATAACTCATTAGTTAAATGGCAACTAGACTATCCTGGGTTAACGCATATTTATCCTTTAGTTTCATAGCATTATCAAACTCAAATACATTTAGTACTCCTGTAAGGACTTCTACTTTAGGATATTCTTTTGGAGCCATGTTTTCTATATGTCCAATTAATGCTCTAATAGAATTGCCATGTGCCGAAACCAAAACAGTCTTTCCTTTTACCAATTCTGGAACAATGGCTTCAAAATAGTATTGAACAGCTCTTTGTTTTGTTTGTTCCAAGGACTCTCCTATTGGTAAATCGCCTATGCTAAGGTTTTGATATCTACGATCAAATTTTGGATGTCTTTCATCATCCACTGATAAACTAGGAGGTGGTGTACTATAACCTCTTCTAATTGCCCAAAACAAATCTTCTCCAACATCTTTTCTTACTTCGTCTTTGTTCCTGCCTTGCCATGCACCATAATTTCGCTCGTTGAGTTTCCAACTTTTCAAGACATCAATATGCATCATATCAGCATTTTCTAAAATAATTGTGGCTGTTCGTATTGCTCTTTTTAGATAGGATGAAAAACAAATATCAATCGCTATATTTTGACTTCTAATAATTTCTCCTGCTAATCTAGCTTCAACAATGCCTTCAGGTGCCAAATCAATATCTGTCCAACCCGTAAAGATGTTCTTTATGTTCCAAAAGCTTTTTCCGTGTCTTACTAGTATTAGCTTTCCCATTTTAATTAAATTTTAGAGTTATGATGCATATCAATTCGTCAATAATTAATCAACAGAATCTTCTCCCAACGCGCTATGCAATTGGTATAGTTTTTCTTCTTCTCTTTTGATACGCTTTTTTAGTCTATTCTTTCTTGCGTTACTATAGGATTCTGAAATAGCATCTTTATACCCTTCAAGACGTGCTTCTAATTTGTTAATTCGAGCTTTTGTCTCGTTTTTAATGTCTTTTAAAGCAGATTTTCGTTTTACTTCCAACTCAGCTATTTCAGCCTTACGCTTCGCTTTTAGGTTGGCAATTTTTGATTTAATTTTTGCTTTTTCTTCTGCAGTTGCTTTTTTAAGTTTTTCGCGTTCATCTTCAATGGCTTCTTCTAAATCTTCAATTTGATCATCTACATAATCATCAAATTCTAATCCTGCTTCACTTCTAATAATTTCTGAACTTAATCCTATAAGAGCGTCATCTACAAACACTGAACTATCTTCTGCAACTTCAGCAATAATAGCAATTGTGCCTACATTCATTTTATTACTGACTTTTTTAATAAAGTCTTCTTCAAAATCATAGCGACTAAAATCCCAAATAGCACCAGCAACTGTACCTGTATACAATCCGATAACTAATCCTAAAGGTCCTGCAAATGCTCCTATAAGACCACCAAAAGCCATTCCTGTAAATGTTCTCCAGCCTTCTCCATCTGTTTGATCGTTTAAAACTTCATATTGGTTATTGTCTTTTTTACGAATCATCATATGTTCATAGAGTGTAATATCTCCATAAGCATCCAATTCTTTAATTTTGTGCAAAGCATCTATAGCTTTTGTTTCTTCCTTAAAAGAAACGACGATAATATTTGCCATTTTTATTGTTTTAAAATATTGTTTTTTTTTCTTAATTCTTTATTCCCTAATAAGTTAACTGGTCTCTTTTACGTTCCAAAAGGCTTCAGCTTCGTTTTCCATTTTTTCTAAGCGTGTATAGTAATCTGGAAACTCTTTTAAATGAGCCCAAGCTATTTTTCCTGTTAAGGCTTTATCATCATTTGTAATATTAGTTTCTGGATATCTTGTCCCATGTTCAAATTCGACATTTATGCCTTTGGTGAATTGATCTATTGGGATGTCATTCCAATTAATACCCAAATTATTGCCGATCTCTTTTGCTTCTTGTGCATTTAATTTTTTCATTGTATTACCATTTATTTGACAGAAAACCCATAAAGTCACTATCAATATTTACAGTATAAAATTACTTTTCTGAATGAAGACTAGCACTGACCTAGGTCAGCATGATGAAAAAAAGTTGATTTTAATTATGACTATCAAGTTTCGGTATTTGCGTGAAGGATTGCAGTGGAAATCCCACAGCTCGACGCAGGAGATGCGAGGAATTGTAACGAAAAGCCTGACCCTTGTGGTCACGCCCTACTTTTAAATATTAAAATGAAACTAGCTTTTAATAACAAGTATATAAATGATTCCAACAAGGATGACGCTACCAAAAGCATAACCAACAAATTTGCCTGCTGTTTTGGAACCTTTAAAAGCGGTTATGCCCAATTTTACTAACATATTACTGATAGTAGCCGCAATGATTACAGAGGAGGCGAGCGTTAATTTATTGCCATCTAGAGAGAATTTTGACATGCTAATGGTAATGGCATCTGTATCTGCCAGACCTGCGATTAAAGCGGAATAATACAAACCACTTTCTCCAAAAAACTGATTGCTATAAAACACGGCAAAACTAATGATGACATAAACTGCTCCAAATTTTATGGCATTTAACATATTTAAGGGATTGCCAAGTTTAATATTGGTGTCTGGTTTTGGGTCGTCTCTACGCATTAATAGCAATGTAGCTATTACACAAATGGCTGTCAATAACCCAAAAGGAAGCACTAAATTAATGAGTATTTTATGGTTAAAAATGTAAGCTAACAAAGCCAATCGTGGAAACATAATGGCTGATGCAACGATGATTCCTGCGCTATATTTTTTTGAAAGTTCTGGAGATTCTTTACTCCTTGAGGCATAATTCCAAGCTACAGCAGTACTTGATATAAGTCCGCCAAGTATCGCAGTGAGTATGATTCCTTTTTTTGAGCCTATAAATTTGACTAGAAAATAACCGATAAAATTTAAGAAAGAAACGATGACTATTATGGAACCAATTTCAAAAGGATTCAATAGGTTATCTGGACCATAGGTTTTATTTGGAAGAAACGGTAGAATTAACAAAGCGACTATTGAAAACTTAATGAATGCAAAAAGTTCTTCGGAAGTAATATTACTAATAACCGAACGGAATCGTGTTTTAAGAGATAGTAAAGTTACGATGATAACTGCTGTTGCGACGGCATCTCTGTAATATTCGACCGACACCATTACGCCTAATATAAAGGTTGCGATTAAGGCTAAGTTGGTTGTAAGTCCGTGTCCATATTCCTCTTGTTTTTGAGAAAACTGATTAGCTGCTAAAAACATAATAAATGCAGCTAGACTTACAATCAATAACCAAGGTGAAAATAGCTCTGTAAGATTGCCTAATGAAAAACCAAGAATAGTAACTATAGGAAAGGTTCGAATACCTGCAATTCCTTTTTCTTCTTTAAGTTTGTCGTATTCTCGTTCTAGACCAATGATTAGACCAATTCCCATACTGATGAGCACTCCTAGAATGTAGGTGTCTATAAATTCAGTTATGCTATGAAATGCGTCCATAAATCAATTATTAAAATTGATTATTTCTAAAAATAGAGATAACAATATAAAAGCCCAATAGTCCAGATAATACAAATCCGATGGCTCCCAATAAAGGAATACCATTAATTAAAGGTGGCATTTTTGCAATGACCAATATTGAAGATCCAATGGATAAAGCGGCAATTATAATTGCAAATACCAAACGGTTAACAGCTTTACTCGATGCCTCTTGTAATTCTTTAAGTCCTTTATGCTCATGAACAATGACTAATTTACCTTCTTTAATTTTTTTTAAGATGGTATTTATATCATCAGGCAGTGTATCTACAAGTTCATTAATATCTTGAAAACGGTTGAGATTTCTTTTAAATAACCGTTTAAGGCTAAAGCGTTTTTTTGTAACTTTAGACGTATATGGTTGCAGATTATCTGTCATATTAAATGCAGGATCTAGTTTGAGACCTACACCTTCAATAATAACCAAAGCCCTTATAAGCATATATAAATAATGAGGTAAGGTTATTTTATTTTCGTATAAAACTGTTTTAAATTGATCGAGAATGCTGCTTAATTTAATATTCTGAAGTGCAGTATTACTCACATCCTCAATTAACTCATATAAATCGTACTCTAACTTTTTATAATCTGGAATTTCTACTTTTACGGCTACCTTCTCTAATAATGGAATAATTTTCTTGACATTCTTTTGAAGAAAGTACAGTAAAAGATCGCTTAGTGTTTCTTGATCATTTGGCATAATAGTTCCCATCATACCGAAATCGATAAAACAAACTTGTTCAGTTTCTGGTATGACAAAGATATTTCCAGGGTGTGGATCTGCGTGAAAAAAGCCGTGTTCTAAAACTTGTTCTAAATATAAGTCGACACCAACTTTAGCCACTTGAGTAGGATTGATGCCTAAGGTATTTAGTTTTTCAATTTCTGAAACTTTAATACCATCAATAAATTCCATACAAATAAGTTGATCTGTACATAACTTGCGATATGCTTTGGGGACATAAATAGCATTATTACCTTCAAAATCTTTAGCAAAGCGTTCCATATTACCAACCTCTCGCAAAAACTGAAGTTCCTCTTTGATACTTTTTTCAAACGCATCTACAATTCGTAAAGGTTCTAAAGCTTTGGCTTTAGCACTATACTTTTGCAGGTTCTTAGCCACTTGTTTCATGACCAAAATATCTGCTTCAATGATGCTTTTAATATCTGGTCGTTGAATTTTAAGAGCTACGTGTTCACCTGTAAGTAATTGTGCTTTGTGCACTTGTGCTAGTGATGCTGCTGCAAGAGGTTCAGGATTTATAGATTGAAAATGCTCTGAATTAGTAATGCCCAATTCTTTTTCAACAACGTCATTGACGTTGAAGTTTTTTAGTGTCGGCACATGATCCTGTAATTTTTCCAGTTCTTTAATTAAGCCTGGCGGCAACATATCATCCCTATTGCTAAATATCTGTCCAAGTTTAACGTAGGTTGGGCCTAATTCTTCCAAAACCATTCTTATGCGCTCATACGTTGTAAATGACAATAGTTTTTGAGTCTCAGGATGACTTTTAAGATAGCTATTTGGAACTAATCTCTTAAGTTTACTACTAGCCATGACATCTTCAAAACCGTACTTTGTGAGCGCGCTAAAAAGGGTATTATATCTTATAATTTCTCTTTTGTTTGGAAGTTTTAAACTACCCATAAATACTATTGATTTTACATATACTTTTCAAGAAACCTAAAAAACTCTTTTTTAAGATTAGCGTAAATTTCTCTTTGAGTTTCCATGCGATTTCTAAACTCCACATGTCCTTTAGCTAATGGTACATCAATTGCGTCCTCACCTGTTATACTTTGACCAGCGATACGTTCTTCATGTTCTTCAATAGATTCTTGTAAATCGTCTATGACACCTCCATGAAGGATAAATTCATTTTGATAATGTTCTAATTGCTTAAGTACATCTTTATCTGTCCATCGTGTTACAAGTTCACTCAATCGATTATTAAAAAATTTTAGTTCGTCTTCCCAAAAGGCAAGTTCTCCTTTCCATTGTACGTGCTCAAAATGCATATTTGAATTGTATAATACTTCTTTTTCCATGATTGTATAAATTTTAAAATTGATTTTTATTCTATTAATCAAAGGTGATTAATTACTAAAAGATATAAAATGACTTATGTCATTCTTGTATGATTTTAGTATAAAAAAGGGACATAAATAACTTTCTATTTAGGAACTATGAGTTACGATATTAAATCTTAATAATATCAGTAGGAGTTTCGACCAAAATTGTCTTATCGCCTCGTAACGCAATAGGTTGTTTCATAATTTCCGGATTGTGTTGTATCATCTTTATCCAGTCATCTGTAGACAGATTGTGGTGCTCAAATTTAGTTTCATAAGCTGGATGGTCTTGGTTAACAAGATCTGCAACTTGCAAATGTAATCTATCAGCAAGTTCTACTATTTGTGTGCCTGTTAATTTGGTTTTTAAGATATCGACCTCTTGAATGGCTAATCCTTCAGCTTTTGCATAAACCAAAGTTTGTTTAGCTCTTACAGATTTGGAACTGTAATACAATGTTATCTGTCTATTTGATGTTGCAATCTCTCCCATAGTTATACTATTTAGATTTTTTGTTTTTAATTTTCTCTTCCGCTATATAATGACCTAATACTTGCTTTAAACTTTCTAGATATTCGGTCATTACCTTTTTATCCATATGTGGATGTTTACTTACAGGCAATGTCAGTGGATTTTCATCTAAAGACCGATAAAGCTCTGGATAATCGGTTTCAATAGATGTTGTAAGCTGTGTAATTTCTGTAAGAATATTGTGTAAATCTTTCATTATCAAAAGTTTTAATTATTAAGTTAATAATATGTTTTACTCATAACGCAAGGCATCAATAGGGTTTAATTTTGCTGCTTTTCTTGCAGGAAAGTATCCAAAAGTAATACCAACAAGTGCTGCAAAGCCAAAGCCAATCAATATAGAATACATGGCTGTTGGAATATAAAAACTGGTTGCTTTATAAATAATTTGATTTCCAATAATTCCAAATAAAACACCTAAAAAACCACCAACCAAACTTAATACAATAGCTTCTATTAAAAATTGAGTAAGAATATCACTTTCCCTTGCACCAATGGCAAGTCTTGTTCCTATTTCACGTGTTCGTTCAGTAACGGAAACCAACATAATATTCATAATACCAATGCCTCCAACAAGCAATGATATACTAGCAACTGCTCCTAATAAAATGGTTAAAATCCCTGTAATATTTCCTGTAATTTCCTGAAGTTCGATTTGCGTCATAATCTCAAAATCGTCTTCATCTTCATCTTTTATTTTATGAGATTCTCGTAACAATTCAGTAGCTTCCATTTCGGCATCAGCAATATGGTCTTCACTCAACGCGCTTGCCATAATCATGGTATAACCTCTTTGGTGACCATACAGTCTATTTTGCACAGTGGTATAAGGCGCTATTATAATATCATCCATATCTTGCATACCTCCTGAACCTTCTTCTGTTAACAAGCCTATGACAGTAAAAGGCACTTTATCAATGCGTATTTGTTGACCAATAGGATCTTCTCCAGGAAAAAGTTCTTCTCGAATGGTCTGTCCGATAACACAATACTTTTTTGCGGTTCGTACATCATCTTCAGTAAAAAAACTTCCTGATTGAATCGCTCTACTGGTAATATAAAAATAATCATAAGACACACCATAAACCATCGTAGATTTATAGCCACTTGGTCCAATAGCTTGTGCACCAATAGCGACCAAAGGCGATAATTGAGGCATCCAAACAGAATTTTTTTGAAGCATATCAAAATCTTTCTCATCTATAGGTCGTCCCATTCTCACATTTATTCCAGCTTTATGTTCCGACTTGGTCTGGATCATCAATAAATTAGTTCCTAACCCAGAAATCTGATTTTCAACCTGCAATGTGGCTCCTTCTCCTGCGGAAATAGTCATAATAACTGCAGCAACTCCTATAATAATTCCGAGCATGGTTAATAAACTCCGTGTTCGGTTCTTATTTATGGATTTAAAAGCCACTTTGAATATTTTAAAAAACCTTCTCATAGTTTTGTTTTTAAGGACTTACAGGTTTTTCTAATTCTTTCATTGCAAATGCTTTGGTGCTTCTGTTTTCAATAATTTTATCAGATATAATACGTCCATCTCTTAAATAAAGCATGCGTTTAGCAAATTGAGCAATTTCTGGTTCGTGTGTAATCATTACAATCGTCTTTCCTTCATTATTCAATTGAACAAAAAGGTCTGCAATATCGATACTGGCTTTACTATCTAAATTCCCTGTAGGTTCGTCTGCCAAAATAAGCGCTGGATTATTAACTAAAGCTCTGGCAATAGCAACACGCTGTTGCTGACCACCAGAAAGCTCATTGGTTTTATGATAAATTCGATCTGCCAAACCAACTTGTTCTAATGCCTTTTTAGCAAGTTCTTTTGAGTTAGAAAATTGACCTGTTCTATCATAAATAAGAGGCAATTCTACATTTTCTAAAGCAGTGGTTCTAGACAATAGATTATAACTTTGAAAAATGAAACCTATTTTTTGGTTTCGCACATCTGCCAATTGATTTTTGTTTAATGAATTTACACGTACACCATCTAAATCATATTCTCCAGACGTTGCTCTATCCAAACAACCAATGATATGCAATAACGTGGACTTACCTGAACCTGAAGCTCCCATAATTGCAACAAATTCACCTTCTTCAATAACCATATCGATATCTGTAAGTGCATGCACTTCAATCTCACCGTTTTTGAATACGCGACTTAGCTTTTTGGTCTCTATGACTTTTTTTAAGGGCATATCATTTATTTTTTTGCTTTAATTCCGTTGATTGCTTTGATGTTTTCTGATATTTCAGAACCATCTAGAAACCGTATTATTTCAGATTGCAAACCCGTTTTAATTCCAGTTTCTATAAACTTAAAATCTAAGGCACCATTGTCATTTTTAAAAAAGAAACCATTAATATTATTGGGCAAATTTTTCTTAAAATTAGTGGGTGTAAACAACTCTTCATTGTTAATGTCATCATTAAATTTGACTTGAAGCGAATCTGGCAGCATTGTTTTAGATCGCTCTTCTAATATGGGTTTAATGTCTAAGAGCATATCTTCAGTTGGTCTAAAACGTAAAGCAGAATTATTAATGAGCCATACATTTTTTGCTTTAGCAGTAATAAACTCAATATTTGCCGTCATACCAGGAATTAATAAGCCTCCTTCATTATCGATATCAATAACAACTTGGTAATTAACCACATTATTGATTTCTATAGGCTGTAATCTGATTTGACTTACTTTTCCGAAAAATTCTTTTTCAGGATAAGTTTGTATGGTAAAACGAACCTGCATACTATCTTTGATATAACCAATATCACTTTCATCAACATCTGCTAAAATTTGCATTTTAGATAAATCTTCAGCAATAATAAACATGGTTGGTGTAGAGAAGCTAGCAGCAACTGTTTGTCCTTCATCAACAGTTTTTTCAATAATAATTCCATTGATAGGTGACATAATTTTAGCATACCCAATATTAACGCGAGCGTTTGTTAAAGATGCTTGTGCTGCTTTTTTGGAGCTTACAGCTTGCTCATAACTAAATTTTGACGTGTTATATTCCTGTTGAGAAATAACCTCTTTTTCAAACAATATTTGATTTCTTTTATATTGATCTTCAACTTGATTTAATTGCGCTTGACTAACAGCTAAATTAGCTTTTGCGGATTCTAAGGACGTATTTAACATTTTCATATCCATTACAGCAAGTAATTGTCCAGCTTGTACTCTATCGTTATAATCCACATAAATTTTTGAAATTGTACCAGATATTTGTGTTCCTACATCTACAGTATTAATCGCTTCTAATGTACCTGTACTCGACACATCAGACTCTATATCTCCTTTTTGTAGAGTCGTATAGGTATAGTTTAATGTTTTAGATCCCAATTTTGGTTTTAAATAGAAATAGCCTACCACAGCAACCACAATAATTAAGATGATAATTAACCATTTGTACTTTTTCATTTTTATAATAGTTTTATGACAGTAAAATTACTTTGAAGTATTCAAAGATTTAATGATATTAATCAGTACAGAGATTTAACATATAAAAAATCGCAATAATTAAATTCCATATATCATGATTACTGCGATTGGTGAAACTAAATTTTAAACAAACTATTTAGAACGACGATTAAGTTGACGCACTAAAGTCTCTCCTTCGATTATATGTTCGGTAATGGTGAAGACTTCTTTTCTATTTTTTCTGAAATCCTTTACAAATTGAGCAAGTTCATTTTCAAGTATTTCATGTTCGTCTCTAAATTTATCTGAGACATATGTAAACGGATCATCTATCAACTCAGCTAGATGATGCAAATGTTTATTTGTTTTTTCTAATAATGAATCACATTGTTTATCTATTTCAAGTAGATTGACTTCAATCTCTCGAACTTTATCTATATTTTCTTTTTTAGATATCCACAAAAAATATTTATCAATAAGTTGATGTAAAAATCTTAAATCATCTCTAAAAAATAAAAGATCTGACTTCCAATGTTCTGTAAGCACATATAGTTTTTCCCAATCTGCTTCTTGAATATAATTGTCTTTTGGTCTGTTTCTAAAATCGTTCATATTATTGATTTTTAAAATTGTTTCAATGAAAAATTAAGAACACAAAGGTAATCCTGAAGTTCTTTAAAGGAAATGACTTATATCAGTATAAAAAAAACATAAACTGATATGTATCATTTGTTTGTACTTCAATAGGTTATAATTTAGATCTTTTAAAATAAACAACTCAGGACACAATGAAAACGATACTAAACGCCACCGATTATTCTGAACGCTCAGTAGCTGCATTAAAATATGCTTATTCATTAAGTAAAGCTATTGGAGCTCAATTAAAAGTGATTCATATTTTTGATTATCCAACATTATTAGATGAATTAAGCTTAAAGGCTCAAGATCCATTTCCAGACATTGAAGGTGATGCTTTTAGAAAACATAACTTAAAACTAAATAATTTTTGCAAAGAACATTTAGGTACAGATTTAGAGAAACTGAATGTCACAGTTGAAGCTATTGAAGATAAATCTGTAGTTAACGGAATCATCTCAAAAGCTAACAAAATAAAACCCTTATTAATTATAATGGGAGTAAAAGGCGGAAGCGTATTGCGAGAAATTATCATGGGTAACACAACCATGCATCTACTTGAAAAATCACCTTGCCCAATTCTCTCTATTCCTGAAGATACAAGTCGTACAAAAATTGAAACTATTATTTATGCTACTGCTTTTGAAGAAGAAGACTTAGGAGCCATAAATAAACTAACCGAAATTGCCGAACCTCTTAATGCTAAGATTAAAATAGTCCATGTGTCTTCATTAAAAAAATCACAAGTAGGAATAGAAGAAAAGAAAGAGATAGAAGATAAAATCCATAAATATATTACATACTCTAATATAGAGTTAGACATTATATATTCAGATGCTGTTTTTGAGGATCTCAAAATATACTTTGGAAAAGCAAATGCTGATATCATTGCCATGCTAGAATGTGAAGACAATGGTGGGTTTTCAAAAATATTTCATAGAGATTTAGTTAAAAAAATGGAATCTTATGGTAGAATTCCATTGATGAGCTTTAACGCTAAGAATTATGGCATATTTCATTTATAAAATTAACAACTTAAACCTGTAATAAAATGTCCAGAAGACTATTTAGAATCGTTATTTTAGTAGCAATTGCTATAGGAATTTATCTTTTTATTTCAAAAGAATCATTTTCCAAAAGTTATTTAATTGTAATTTCAAGTATTGATTTTTTGATCCTTAGCTTTGGAATTCATGGATTAATAGCACATTCCCTAAGTCCGAAATCAAAAGGAGAGTTAATCACTTTCCCTCTCTTAATGTGGGTACTTTGGGCTATTTTATTTCTAGTATTCGTGTTCTTTATTATCCCTATTTACTGTCCAGATTTTTTGATTGATATGTAATGCTTTACATTATAATGGTTATTCTTGAATCAGATATAGATAGTCATAGCCCATAAAACCTAAACATTCAAATTTAGATACATGATTTCAGTAAGTTTTATTACTAAAGTTTGATGCCGTATGAACTAGTTACTTGCCAATACAGAAAGTAACATACAGGTATTTATAAACTCTCACCTTCAGACAATAAAAATTTACACTACGAAGCTATCATTACTTAATTGACCAATAAAGGTATGCTTTATAATTTTTTCTTCTTTAATAAAAAACGTCTCTGATGCCATTGAGATACTAAATATTGGTGAATGTGCATGCCAAACGATATAAGCGACCTCGTTTTCAAAAATCATTTTGTCAAGGATTAAAACAGTATTGTCGTGTGAAAAGTGTTTTGCTAATTCGCTCATAAATTCTCTAATTTCTTTGAGACCTTTATACGTTTTAACAAGGGTAATAAGTATTGATTTATTTGTGTAATTGGACATCATTGCATCTATATCATTCTCGTATAATGCATTTAAATAATGCGTTACAATTCTTTCAGACACTTTAGTAATGTCTTCATTTACAACATACATGTCATCCATTTCTATGGAATTACATCCTTTTTTCATCACTCTGTCAAATATTGGTGTATTTTAAAACGCTTGTCTACATTTTTTTGCAATTGATTGACTAATAAATCATGTGATACATCTTCTGATGTTAAACACTTCGCAAATCGCTTTTCTAGCTTTAAATAGGCTTCAATGTTTAGTGTTGGAAGCTTAGAATCTAGTTGAAAAGGCTTCAGTAATCTAGGATCATTTCGATACAATAACCACTGTCCAGAAGCCACTGCAGCTTTGTGATACTGACTTGGATTTTTCATATCGATACCATGAGATTCACTATGGCAATAAGCCATTATAATAGATGGTCCATTAAAACTTTCAGCGTCGTTAAAGGCTTTCAAAGTTTGTTCTTGATCAGCACCAATCGCCACAGAAGCCACATAAACATTGTCGTAATTCATAAGCATGAATCCTAAATCTTTCTTCAGCTTTTGTTTACCATCAAATGAAAATTTTGCTTCGGCTCCAAATGGTGTCGATTTCGATGTTTGTCCTCCTGTATTATCATAGACTTCGTTATCTAAAACAAGAATATTTACGTTTTCTCCAGAAGCCATAACGTGGTCTAATCCACCAAAACCTATATCATAAGCCCAACCATCTCCACCGACAATCCAAACACTTTTTTTAACTAAACTATCAGCAACTTGTAATAATTGTTTCGCTTCAAAAGCAGTCCTGTTTTTTAACTGTTCTTTTAAAAGTCCTATTCGATCTCGTTGATCACTTATTTCAATTTCAGTTTGTTGAGACGCTTTTAGAATATTAGTAATCAAATCGAAATCTAGTTTAGAACTCAGTTTTTTTAATAGCTCTCTTGCCTGTGCTTCCTGTTGATTATTTGATAACCGAAAACCTAGTCCGAACTCAGCATTATCTTCAAAAAGTGAATTTGACCATGCAGGACCTTGACCTTTATTGTTTTTTGACCAAGGTGTTGTGGGCAATGCTCCACCAAAAATTGAACTTGATCCCGTTGCATTTGCAACCAAAAGCCTATCTCCAAACAATTGCGATAGCAATTTTAAATATGGTGCTTCTCCACAACCTTCTACTCCATTTGAATACTTAAATAATGGTCTTTGCAGTTGTTGTTGACTTACTTTTGTGACGTCTATTTTTATTCTATCAAATTCTGGAATCGTTTCAAAATAATTCCAGTTATCAATATCATGTACCTGTTTTTCTTTAAAATGAAGAGCATTAACAGAACAAGCATCTATACAATTATGACAGCTATTACAATGTTCTGAATTAATCTGAATGGTGTAGTTTAATAAATCAAATTCAGTAGAACTGGTGTACTTGAAATTACGAGGAACAGTTTCTAAAAAACCATCATCAAACACTTTGATTCGCAATGCTGCTTGCGGACAAACCATACTGCATGCTCCACATTGCGTACATGCTTCAGCATCCCAAATTGGTATGTATTCTGATAATTGTATGGAATTAAATTTAGAGGTATCACTAGCAAAAGTACCATCACTAGGTAAACCACTTACAGGAATATCATCGCCTTGGTTCTCTAATAACTTTCCTAACATAGTGCTGGAAAAGCCATTGTGATTTTTAATAGCACTAGCATTATAATTGGTTTGATTTTCGGTATCAACTTTTATGATATTTTGAATGATTTCTTCAGGTAATTCTTCAGAAATAAATTCATTATACAATGCCAAAAACGCGGCTTGTAATGCAGAAATCGAATAATCTCTAACGACATAATCGGACTTTAAAATAGTTGAGTTTATAATATATAACGAGATGTTTTTATCAATTATTTTTTCTTGTATTTCTGCGGAAAGTGCGTGCCAAAATGTGTTAGACGCTAATGAAGAATTAACCAAAAGTGTGCCGTTTGGTTGTATGTTATTTAGGATTGTGGCACTATTAATGAAATTGACATGTTGTAGCGCAATAAAATTGGCACTATTAATTAAATATGGTGCCTTTATTGGTGATGATGCGATTCGTAAATGTGAACTTTGTTTGGAGTTTGATTTTTTATAATCGCATTCTGAATACGATTGCACAAAATTATCATCTTGGCTACCTATAAGTTTAGCTAATTCTGAAATGTCTTGAGTAGATTTTTGTTGATGAAAAATGGCTTGATACATTACTGTATCTAATTGAATATTACTCGAATAATCAAGACTTGTGTTTTTCACATCGTCATTTATACCAATTGTGAAATTGTTTTTTGGCTGCTCCTGTTTCAAATTAGGAAAAATGGCTGCAACCATATTTGGTGTAAATTCTTTTGACGATAAACCATATCGTCCTCCAACTATTCTTGGAAACGTTAGAATTTCTTTTGTTTGAAAAGCTTCTGACACAGACTGAATAATATCTAAATACAATGGTTCACCTGTTGAACCAGCTTCTTTAGTTCTATCTAGAACAGCAATTGATTGTACTGTTTTTGGTAACGCTTTGATTAAATGTTTTGTACTAAACGGTCTAAACAAGCGCACTTTTATGAGTCCGTATTTTGCTCCTTTAGAATTTAAAAAGGTGATGGTTTCTTCAATCGTTTCCGTTGAAGATGCCATAGAAATAATAATTTGTTGGGCTTCAGGATGACCAACATAATCGAAAAGCTTGTACTGTCTTCCTGTTAATTCCGCGAAAGCGTTCATTTTATCTTGTACGATATCTGGACAAACATCATAAAAAGGATTGATGGCTTCTCTACTTTGAAAAAACACATCTGGTCCTTGTGAAGTTCCTCTAATTACAGGATTATTAGGATTAAGGGCGCGTTCTCTATGTGATTTTATATCTTTATTATTCATCATAAATTGAATAATACGATCAGGAATTATTTCAATTTTAGAGATTTCGTGGGACGTTCTAAAGCCATCAAAAAAATGCACAAAAGGCACTTTAGATTGCAAGGTCGCTGCTTGAGAAATTAAAGCAAAATCTTGCGCTTCTTGTACTGAAGCACTACCTAACATGGCGTAACCAGATTGACGAACTGCCATAATATCACTATGGTCACCAAATACAGAAAGTGCATGCGTAGCAATACTTCTGGTAGCAACATGAATGACATTTGATGTTAATTCGCCTGCAATTTTATACATGTTTGGCAACATTAACAATAAACCTTGTGATGCTGTGAACGTTGTTGATAATGAACCCGTTTGCAAAGCTCCATGCATGACTCCTGCTACTCCTGCTTCACTTTGCATTTCGAAGGTTGTTGGTATACTACCAAAAATATTTCGTCGTTTTTCGGCACTCCATTGTTCCACCAACTCACTCATTTCAGATGCTGGCGTAATTGGATAAATAGGACAAACCTCATTGGTTTTATACGCTATTTTTGCAACCGCCTGATTTGCATTCACTATATGATAAATTGGTGTTTTCATTGTTAATTTTGACTTGTTTTTGATTGAATTAAAAAGGCTGCTACAAAATGAGCAGCCTTTTTTAGAATAGGAGTGCCTTAATTACTCTTTTACAATTTCAATAGAAACTGGTGTTGGATTAGTAATCATATCGAATACTGGTGAGAATTTTGCTAATTGCTCTAATTGCTCTGCAGATGCATCCGATTTCACTTTTAATGTAAACTTGATACCATCAAATCCCATACGTACTTCAGGATCTAATCCTAAAAAGCCATGTAAATCTACTCCACCTTTAATGTTAGATTCAGCGCTTTCAATATCAATTCCGTTGGCAGCTGCGTGATAAACCATCGCTCCAGTTAAACAAGAACTTAAAGCATGTAATACTACTTCTGGAGGTGTTGGTGCTTCATCTTGTCCTAATAATACTTGAGGATGGCTACATTCTAAGGAGAATGTTTCTTGACGAGATTCGTCTTCTGCTCCTACACCATAGAATCCTTTGATATTAGACACACAATGTCCACCATCTATCCAATTGTTTTTTGCTCTGAACTGGAATTTTGCCAATTCTGGGTTGGTTTGTACTGCACCAATAGTTTCAACTAATTGATCCACGTTTACTCCGTTTTTAATGTTTGCTGTTGTAATCATTGTTTTAAAAATTTAAATTATTAATATTTGTTTGGTACAAATGTATTGTGATTTCAAAGCGTAGAATTTACTCTAAAGTTCAAATTGTTTGGTGAAAAGTTCAAAGCAAAAAAAAGACCATCTTTTTACAGATGATCTTGGTTTTCAGTTGGTTTAAGTTTTTATAATGACTTATTTTGATAGTAATTCTTTATGTAATTTTCGTCCTTCAGCGACTACAATATCAACGATTTCCTCAATGTCTTTTTTAGAAGTTCTAAAGTTTACGATACAACTCCTTAAACAATAGGCATTATGAACAATAGCATTAGACACAAAAACTTTTCCGCCTTGTTGCAAATTATTTACTAAGGTTTCATTTAATTTGTTAAGATATGCTTCTTGATCTTTAATGTCTTTCGCTAGTTCTGTAGGTATATATCTAAATGTTGTGATACTTAAATTTTGTGTTACGGCTTCTAATTCTGAATGGCTATGAGACAAATTAAATAATAGTTTTGATAATTCAATATCTTCACTAATCATTTCTCTATAGCCGTTTCTTCCTACTTGCTGAAGCATTAACCATATTTTCAAAGCTCTAAATCCGCGTGAATTCTGAAGTCCGTATTCATAAAAATTCTGTTCCGCATTTTCGGTCGCAAAATTATAATATTCAGGATGTGAACTATAAGCATCTACTAAATGTTTTGGATTTTTCACCAAGGTGCAACCTGCTTCTAACGGACTATATAACCATTTATGAGGATCGATAGCAATAGAATCTGCGTCTTTAATCCCTTTAAATGTCATTTCTAATTCTGGAAGAATATTTGCTGGAACTCCATAAGCTCCATCGACATGAAACCAAAGGTCATATAATTTACAAATCGATGCAATACCTTCTAAATCATCCACAGTACCTGTACTTACATCTCCAGCTGTTCCTACTACAAAAAAGGGGTCATGACCATCTTTAATATCTGAAGTGATGGCTAATTCTAAAGCTTCCAAATTCATTTTATTATCGGCATCTGTTTCAATCCATCTAATGGCATTTGTTCCATGACCGAACAGAATGGCTGCTTTATCAATCCATGTATGCGTAGATTTAGAACAATACATTATTAATTTTTTTGAATTAGAATTAATTCCATTTTCTTTTATATCAGATGGAGCTTTTGCTGTTCTTGCAGCAAGAAATGCGGTGAAGTTTGCCATATTTCCACCACTGACTAACACACCTCCATAATCTGAAGAGACACCTACAAACTCAGCTAACCATTGTATGGTTTGTTTTTCAATTTCAGTAGCCATTGGACCCAAAGCAAATGCGCCAACATTTGGGTTTACGGTTGCTGCCAGCATATCACCTAAAGCACCAATTGGAGCAGCAGAACCTGTGATGTAACCCATAAATTTTGGATGACCATTAAATAAGGAATGGTTAAACAATAAATCAGTTGCTTGACCTAATAAAGTTTGATTAGACATGCCACTTTCAGGAAATGATTTATTACCTAACAGACCTTGTAATTGCTTTGGTTTTTCGCCTGTTGTTACAGGTTTATTCGCTATAGTTTCATTAAACTCAGAAATACTTTCGATTAATTTGTAACCTAAAGATTTAAATTCTTTTGATGATATTTCTAATGGTGCTTTTCTATGCTTTTCCATAGTATTCGGATTATTTTTCAATGTAATAGTTATGCTGCACTATCTAAAATGCGTTCTAGGTTTGTGAAAATAGAATTAATAATCAAGTTATTCCTTTTTTTTGACAATGAGAATATTGTTTTAATTTCTAGAAATAAGGTATGTAATTCTTCTTTAGAATATGCTTTGTTTTCTAAAGCTAAACGAATTTTTTGAATGCTTTGATAATCATTATCCATAGTAAACTCATTATAGATTTTATCAAATATAGGTTTCCTAATTTCAAATGTATTATAGTCTATATTTTGTATTGATTTTGTAAAATCGGTATTTATACAGAATAGTAATAAGTATGTTTTTATATCTGTTTTTGACCAATTTGAATTATTTTTTTTCATTATATAGTGTTATTGATTTTTAATAATGACGTACTTACAGCATATTTTGTATATACTTTATTAAAGCTTTCATGATGAGATATTGAAAAAACACGTAGCTGAATGTTGCTATAAAAGAAATAGCAAATACTACTTTTAGAATGCTCAAATAGTAGGTTTGAATGAAAGTAAATACACTGTCCATAATTTTAAGTTTTAATTACAGGACAAATGTATCTTGACTTTAAAGTGTTGGATTTTCTTTAAAGTTCAATTAATTTGGTAAAAAGTTCAAGTGTAAAAAATCTATAGAATATACTATTGAAAATACTGCTTTCTGTACTGATTTGGTGGAAGTTGGTACTTTTCTTTAAAACTATTATTGAAGTGTGAAGTGTTTTTAAAACCGCTTTCCCAACAGATATCGTTAATATTCAGCTCTTCGTTTTGAAGTAGTAATTTGGCATATTCAAGACGCTTATTATTTAACCATTTGCCTGGTGTTTCTTTAAAGTGATTCTGAAAATCTCTTTTAAAGGTAGAGAGGCTTCTTCCTGACAATCGTGCGTAGTCTTCCAAATTCAAATCACTTTGAAAGTTTTTCATCATTACGTCAATAAGGTTTGTTTTCTCAACGTGTTGAATAGAATTAAAAAGACCAATCAACTCTTTATTTGAAGGGTTTAATGAAATATTAAAAAGAAGTTCTTTAAATTTCATTTCTACTAAACCTCTAGGTATATCCTTCCCTACTTTCAAATAATTAAAAACTGTTAAGAAAAGAGAACGTAATGGGTCGTTAACATCAATCTCATAAATTTGATTTTTAAGAAAATCTACAGAGACTTTAGGAATTGATTCTTTATATTCTTTACAAAATCGACGAACAAAATCATCTGTTATAAAAAACAGCAAACTACAATAATCTTCTTCAAAGTATTGTTTGGTATTATAAACACCTTTTCTAATAAAAAGTGCATCTCCTTCTTTTGCGTTATAGGTTTTATCTAAAGCAGTGTAGTCTTTTTTACCACTCACAACATAGGTTAAGAAAGGTATTTCTGTCCATAGCTTAAAATTTTCCATTTCAATTGGGCAATTAAACTCTACAAACATATAGTCATCACTAACCAGTTTGTTAAAATGAGGTTTCGAAAGGAAAAATTCTTTTAAATTAAGTGCCATACTCTCAAAGTTAATAAAAAAAATAAATCATATCAAAGCACACGAATTAATATTGAACTATAAATACGGGATTTGTCCTATTGTACAATTAACTTATTTTGTGATACTCCTATCATCAATTTATTTAAGCATTATTGGTTTTATTAAAAAAAACAACAAAATAATACAGCTACTAATATTGGAATCGTTTTACAAGATACTGAACTTGGAAGCATGTACAATGAAGCCTTTTTAAGTGCACTAGTACAAGTAGTTTTTGAGTGAGGTATTACATCATTATAATTAAAAAGAAAAAGAAAAACAAAACACTTCACTTTAATACTAAATATTATATAAATATATTTGGATACAGTTACTTACCTATTTTGAAAGTGATTCATTAAAATAATAAGAGTTTCTTTTCTAACTGAATAAATATGGTATAAAAAAAATCCAATATGACTAAAATATTTTAGTCGTATTGGATCTTTAATACGTTTTTTAAAAGGATTTAAATTATTCCTCTTTTAGAACACAAATCAACTACTTCAAGATGATTTTTTTGGTAATCTTCTGAGTTCCGTTTTGTATATGAACGAGATATACTCCAGAACTTAATCTGTTCGCATTTATAACCTGTTTAGTGACAGCAGAATCTAACTCATGCTGTATGACCTTATTGCCAAGTAAATTATAAATTGAAGCTTCTGTTTCCCCCAATAAAACTCCTTCGATTTCAATAGTTCGATCGATTTGATTAGTAAAAATCTGTAAGGCATTTAAACTATTATCTTCTAATGACAATGTATCAGTTTCAAAGTGCAAGAAGAATCGTCCTGTTCCATTAATAGTTGTATTTGTTGTAAATGTATAATCTGACTCATTCAACAAAGTAAATGTACCATTCAAATTATCTTCAAGATAGATTTCTACAGAAGCTGGCACATAAAAATCCTCTAAACTAAAAGTAACTTGCTGACCTTGATTCGCATTAATACCTAATGGAATAATCACATTATTAGCTACGTTAGAATTTAAAGTCTGCACCTTCAATGGTAAACCTTCATTGTCTTGAACCAAATGAGAATATAATCCGAAATTTGAAGCCTGACCTCCAAAAATAACAGCATCATAACCCACGTCTAATCCATTACTTGCATTATCGTTAAAATAGACAGATGTTAAAGCGCTATTAGTAGCTGTACGCATTTTTAAGTTTACAAAATTAATTGGATCTGATGATCTTCCTTGAATAAAATCATCAACATTTCCTGCAACTTGCATATCAGGTGTGAACTCAAGATCAGCAACTGGTAAATTAGACGTTACAAAAAAGCCTTGACCAGGAGCTATAAGGGTTGAACCTGTAGCTAAGTTCACAATCGTCCAACTGTCTCCAGTACCTGTTGTGTTGGCACTGTATCCATAAATAGCAGCTGATGATGCATTCAATAAACTCAAATTAGTTACTCCTGTAACAGAGCCTACATGATTCAAAAAAGCTTCAACTTCGATATATGCAGGATAAGGATTTCCTATCAAATTCCATTCTGAATATGCACCTGTCAAATCATTTACAATTGTAGTAGTTACTGCTCCTGTTACAATAGTTCCTGTAAAGATTAGTGCGTCACCATTTACTGTATTTGATGCTGTTCTATAGCCTTTACCTGAGACTAATACTTCTGAACTATTATCATTATATAACAAATAATCATCTGTAATCCCTTTTTCAAAAGGTCCAAAAAGATAAGTTGTCATTGGCTGTACACCGTTATTAAAAATTAAGCCTTCATTATAATTAGTATCACTAGTTAAAAAAGAAGACCACGTTTGTCCAGATAATGGTGGTGCAATTAAATCGTTATTATTAGATTGTGAATTAGTAAAACGATGGTATTTTGCTGTACCTGAAATACTAATTGTTCCATTTACAATTAAACTTGCATATGAATTTGATTGAGAATACATATTTACATCACCATTTACATTTAGTGTAGCACCAACTGGTATTGTCATACTAGAACCACTACTAATAGTTATATCTTCTACAGTTTTCACTCCAGTAATTAAAGGATCATTAGCTGTTGATGGTATCGTTATTTCTGACCATTCTGATGGTGTTTCATTTGGCGTCCAGTTATTTGGGTTGTCCCAATCTGATGATATTGAGCCATTCCAAGTAAGCTGAGGGTCTTCAACTCCTGCTTGTGATAAAGCGCTGTAATTTAAGCTAGCAAAAACTGTTAAACTTAATATTGTTAATCGTAGTTTTTTAATTTTCATAATAAGTAGGTTAAGTTTGTTTTTATAAATTTTATTAATGTATTCCTTTCAAGTTTTCTAGAAACACATCCAATTTGTTAATTGACAAATAGATTTTAAATAATTATCTTGCTTTGTGAGTTCTTGTGAATACATATCTTATATCGTAAACATCTGCTGGGTAATCACTTTCAATTTTAACTATTCCTCCATTTGTTGCCCAAGTATTTAAGGTATATGCATTAAAAGAACTCAAATAAAAATGTTCTACACCAACACCTTTTGACGTAATAAAGTCTCTTGTATATATTTCACCAACAGGCGATCCAATATCTATTGTTACCGTTATTTTTGTATCTGTATTAGCAGTAGGTCTTACTTTAAATTCTATCATTATATTTAAACCATCGCCATCTCTGCCTATTATTTTAGAAGTTGTTGGATCATAAAATGATGCTATATCTACAGGTTTTTGACTATCTCTAATCGTATTTGCATCATTAGGCAAAATCACCTTAGTATTAGCGATTAACAATAATGGACTTACAGAAGTATATGTTCCATCAATATAATCTGCCCATCCTGTATAATCATTTGAGCTATTATCATCAACTAATTTCTTCCAGTTACTTCCATCATAGAAATAAAAAGCACTTTCATCTGTATCGAATACTATTAAACCAACAGCAGGACTTGAAATCGCGACTTTTTGTGCTGAAGTCATTCTTGGTGTTAACAGTCCTTTTTCCGTAGAACTTATATCCAACATTGCTGAATCATCAGGTTCTGTTCCTATACCAACTTGTGATAAGGCGCTATAATTAAAGCTAGTAAAGATTACTAAAGTTAATATTGTCAATCGTAGTTTTAAATTTTTCATAATTAGTAGTTTAGAATTTTATTAGTTAATTTGAGGTTATTTGTTTCTACTTGTATCAAGTAGATACCTTCAGTATTATTAAAAGGAATTTGCAATCTATCCTGATGGTTTAATTCTGAATTCAATCGTAAAATTTCTTGTCCTAAAACATTATATATTTTAATGTTATTAATTTCAAGTCGTTTAGAGTTATTTATAATAATTTGTTTATTACCGTTATAGAAAATATCCATCCCTGAAGCAGATTCATCATTGATTGCTAAAGTTTCCTGAGGTGCAAAAACAATTGAATATCTATTTAAATGATTACCTATAGGTAAATTCACATTGAAGTTAGAATCGGTTAAGTTATGAATGCTATTTAATTCATTATCTTTTAAATAAACTGTATGTTCAAAATTCTCAACACCATCTAACATTATTTGGTGAGTACCACCATCTGATATTAAAACTCCAAGTGGAATTTCTAGGGCTTCATTAAAACTATCTAAGCCTTGAATAGCATATTTTTTTTCCTCATCATTTTCAATAACAAAAAACAAATCATCATCTCTATGCTCAGTTAAAATTGCATCATAGCCTAAGTTGTAATTTATATCTGCATTAGAATCTGACAAAAATCCTAATAGAAGCTGTCTATGAAATCCTTCAGTATCTTCAAATCCTAAACGAATGTATTTATTTGAAGATGATTCGGTTGCCCTATTTGACTCAACACTTTCGGTGACATATTTTCTTTGACCATTATTGAAAGCAATGTTTCCACTACCATAGGCATTTACAAAAAAGCCTTGTCCGATTTGCACATATTGTGAAGGTTCTGTAATACTTCCAGAGGTACCAATACCACTAATCAAAGGAGATGCTACTGATGGTGTAATTCCACCTGTTAAGTTACGTATTGAATATCCACCTAAATAGTCGGTTAATGCGTGAGATGTAGATCCTCCATCCACCCAAAAATATAAGGCATCTAAGATTAATAAATTGTCGTTTATAAATTGGCTAGCGTCAATAGCTGATGGGTATGGATTACCAATTAAAGATTGTTCTCCTAAGACTATTGGTAAAAAGTAATCACCATTATTAGGTGTACCAGAATATACATAATTTTGTTCTGCTAGAAGAGAATTAGTGCCTTTCATAGTATAACCTTCCCCTGGATTTAGATTGCTGTTTTGATCTATAGCGACCCAATCATTCATTAAGCCTGTTCCTTGTAAATATTTGTATAGCCATTGCGTATTAATAGTTAGCGCAGTAGTAACATTACCAAACACATCTAATACAGATGGTAAACCATTATAAGGTGAACCAGAATTAAACAATAATTCCGTTGGGTTAAAAGGATTAAGACTTGAGTCTGTCCCATCAAATTTAGATTCGGAAAGAGAAAATGTTCCATTTCTATTTACTGGTGAAGACCAATAGTCAAATTTATATGCTGACGCATAACCTTGTTGGTCTACCAATAAATTACCATCAGTAATGATATTTATATCTGAAGGTGTGTTTTGGATTAATTGTGAATTTCCTAATAAGCGAAAATCACCACTTATTAAGTGTAATCCATTCTCAACTGTAATTCCAAAATCATCGTGTACAGCGACACCTTTAGCATCAACACCTGTTACGTCAATTTCTAAATTATAGAACATAATTTCATTTGAAGATCCAGAAATAGTTAACAATGAGTTGTTGGAACTCTTAAAGTATGTGGTTCCAGATGATGGCATAAGCATTATACCATCATTAATAAAGTTATGGTTTAAATAAAGGTTACCATTACTGTTATGAATACCATTAGCTTTATTGGTGTATTCATTTTCAAAATAAACATCTGTGAAAGAATCAATTTTGAGTAAACCTTTATTTACTATTTGAGAGTATCCGCAAATAAAGCTCGAAATAGCAAAAATATTACATAAGTAAAGTTTCATTTTCATAAGTCATTAGGTTTAAAAGGTTAATAATAGATTTGTTTGGGCATTGATTTAATAAATAGTATTTAAGTCATTGGTTTGATAATGATTTTGGTTTAAAAATGGCAGTGATTCATTTACAATTTTGTTGAATACGTCAACAGTTAAAGGCTTACTTATAAAACCTACACAATGTTTTTCACTTTTAACTTTAATCACATCATGTATATTTGTTGATGAAGACAGCATAAAAATTTTAATAGGTTTCTCAATTAATTTTTCAAGTTTATTAAACTCATCTAAAAACTGAAAACCATTCATTTCAGGCATATTAATATCTAATAAAATCACATTTGGAAGAAACGCATCTTGGTATTCTAATTTCTTTTCAAAAATTTCCAAAAACTTAATCGCACTGCGAGCTCTTTGAAATGTTCTAACATTGTAATTACTAGAGGTTTTCTCTATAATTTTTTTAGTAATAAATAAGTCAATTTTATTATCATCAATAAGCATAAAGTTCAGTTTCATAAGTAGATAATTTTTATTTAAGATTAGGTATTATAATTTCAAAGGAGGTGCCTTTATTTATTTTACTTTTAACATGAATTTCTCCATTTAGATCATCCACAATACTTTTAACAACATACAAGCCTAATCCATTACCAGAATCATCAAGATTATTTGCTCTAAAGTATAAATCAAATATTTTTTGCAAGTTTTCTTTACGTATGCCCATACCTGTATCGCTAATCTCAATTATTGCTTTATTTTTTAAAGTTTTAACTGAGATAGTGACACACGGCTTATTAGAGTTATTAAGGGATTTAGAGTATATAAGGGCATTATGAACGACGTTGTGAAAAATTGTTCTCAACAACTCTGGATTGGAGTAAAATTCTGAATATGTATCAAGTTGTTTTACTATTTTGATTCCTTTTAAATTATTTTTTAAAGAAGGTAATTGTAAGATATCTTCAATGTTTTTTTGAAAATCGATTTTAGAAGTCTCATTTCTATTTACCGTTATTAATGATGCTTGAGTCAAACTTTCTGATAACAATTTTCCTCTTTTTACTGTTGTACTGAGCAACTCTAATAATTTGGTGTTTACTGTTGATGAGTCTTTATCTAATAAATTTAATAAACCTTCTGCTGTAGAAAATGGCGCTTTTAAATCATGAGCAGAACGATATAAAAACAATTCTAGATCTTTTGTTTTTTGTTTTAATTTATTTTCTAATGTTTTTCGTTTAGTTATATCCAGCATCATGGCACAATAAATTTTGTTACCTCTGAAATTCAAACTACTTAAAGCAAGTTCAACAAGAAACTCTTTTTTGTTTTTGCTTAAACAATACATTTCTATAAGTTCAACATCTTGTTTGTTATCAATTTTTTCAGTAATATTTAAGAGTTCTTTAATACTTGTTTTTCTAGATTTTCTTGAAATTAAAACCGTAAGTGGCTTTCCAAGTATTTCTGATTCTTTATAACCAAATGCTGCTTCAGCTCCTTTGTTCCACTCAGTAATTTTTCCATTATTATCAGTAACAACAATGATTCCTACATTGATAGACTGATAAATTAACCTACATTTTTTTCCGACCTCTCTGTCTTTGTTTATACAATAGGTTTTAATATTTTCATGAACAGTAACAGTTAGAGACTGTAATCCTCCAAGCTCATTAAAAACTGGTGCAACTAAAATTGAATACTTACGTGGATTATTTGTTAAATCAATTTCTGTTATTTCAAACTGATTAGCGACTTTTTTTGAAGCCACATACTCAATATTATTCTTTATTATTTCAAAAGAATCTAAACTGAAATAATCATATATATAGGTCCCAATAAGTTCAGAAACTTCTTTATTACCATAACTCTTATTAACATTTAATACTTTACCATGTTTTGAAGTTAAAAACACATGAAATGGCATAACATTTAATAAATTTTTATCATCAATATTTGTAGTCTTTAACTTGTTGTTTTGTTGATGAATTTTGGTAACATTGTTATATATTCCAACATATTTGACGCTATTTTCAATTTCATCATGTATTGGGATTATTGTAGTGTCAAGGTATATTGTTTGATCACTATCTAATGTTTCAGTTAATATTCCATTCCATTTTTGACCCATTTTAATAGTTCTCCATAAATTTTTATAAAGAGCACTTGAATGTAGATGAGATTTTAATAATTTTTGAGGCTCACCAATAAGTCTACTGCTGTTTGTTTCTAAAATTTCACAATAGTTATCACTTACATATTCTAAACGACCCATAGAATCTGACAATGTACACATAGAATTATCCTTTAATAAAGACATTAAAGTTTGATCTATCTTTAAAGGTAAGTAGTAGTTAATTGCTTCCATAAAACTCATTTTTTGTAATTTTAGAATAGTTTAATGCTACTTGATATTCTTTAAATATTTGATAAGGTGTGATTTGATCATATATCCTTTTATAAGACATAATTAAAAGTTTCATTGTAATAGAGTCATATATATAAGCTTCAGATATTCTTAAAACTTTTAGTATTGCAGATTGAGCAAATAATTTAACCGCTTCTTTAGAAAAAGTACCTCGAGCCCCTCTTAAATCAATTAGAAAAGGCTTAGGTTTACCATTGCATAATTTTGCTATCGCTTTTATATATAGATGAGATAAAAACATATCTAGTTTATAATTCGGGTTTTTATTTCCAAACCTACAATTAAGAATACCATTTGAATCTAACCAAAAGGTAGTTGTTCCTATTTTTATATAATCCTCAATATTGTTCATCCTTATAAATTAATTCGTAAAACCTCTATTTGAGACTCTTAACTTTTAAATTCTAGCCAAGTCAATTGTTAAATAATAACATATCAGCGTATTACCGTATACATTACTAGTGCCAAAACATAAATGAAGGACAAAAAAAAAACACAAAACACTGAATTACAATGCTTTGTGTTTAATAAAGAAATATGAACTATTAATTAAAAAATCGGTATACCGTGTTTTTTTTCTGTCAAAATACGTAAGTCACGGAATACCGTTATTTTATTTTGGTTTATTAATACCTAGTTTTGACATTTTATCTCTTAAAGTACTTGGTCTTAATCCTAGCAAATCTGAGGCACTTTTTTTACCACTAATTTTCCATTGGCAACTTTCGAGAACTTGAAGTATATGATTTCGTAACACAGAATCTAGAGATAAGTCTTTTCCAGCGATAAGTTGTTTGGTTTTTTGATGAGCAGTTTCAAATCCAGGAACCACTAAAGTTTCACTATTTGATAATATTAAAGCACGTTCAATTAAATTTTCTAATTCTCTGATATTTCCAGGCCAATTATATGCCTTTAATTTACTCATTGCATCATCAGATATATACTTTATTTGTTTATCATAAGCTTTATTAAACTTATCTACAAAATGCTCCACTAACAACGGAATATCGTCTACACGTTCTCGCAATGCTGGAATGTTAATTGGAAAAACGTTAAGTCTAAAATATAAATCTTCTCTAAACTGTTTCTTTTTAATTTCTTCCAAAAGGTTTCTATTGGTAGCAGCAATTACTCTTACATTTAAAGTTTTTGAACCAAGACCTCCTACAACCTCAATCTCTCCTTCTTGTAAAAATCTTAAAATTTTAGGTTGCATATCTATAGGCAGTTCACCTATTTCATCTAAAAACAAGGTTCCACCATCAGCTAATTCAAATTTTCCGACTTTATCGCTAAACGCACCAGTAAATGATCCTTTTTTATGACCAAATAATTCACTTTCCATCAATTCTCTAGGAATAGCTGAACAATTAACTTTAATTAATGGTTTATTATTTCTTAAACTTGTATTATGAATCGCTCTTGCCAATAATTCTTTTCCTGTACCAGATTCACCAAGCAATAAAACTGTGGCATTTGTTGGAGCTACTGTTTCAATTTCACTTAATACATTACTAAACTCTACACTTCCATATACCATTTCCTCATAGTTAAACACTAAGTCCAACTCATTTCTTAAATACACATTCTCTTGCTCTAATTGTTTTCTTAATTTATTTAACTCGTCATTGGCTTCTAAAAGTTTTGTATTGGCTTTTATAATTTTTTGATCTGTTACTTTTCGCTCATAACTTTCAACCATTGTAGACACAACACTAGCAATTGAAGTTGCAAATTGCTGTTCATCTGCTGTCCAATCTCTAGTTTGATCACCAACATGTTCAAAACAAATGACTCCATAATAACCGTCAGTGCTGTTTATGAGAACATCCATCAAAGATTTTATATTATTAGGCACTAAATAATTTTGAGCAAACTGTTTTGTTATGCTTTCCTTTTCTATATCATTAATAAGTATAGTTTTGTTTGCATCTAATACTTTAAAGTATTCTGAATTTTCAACATCCCTAATAATAGCCCCTTTCTCATGTCGATTTTCATTTAACACATATAGTTTCTTACATTTTAAATCAGTAAGATTTTTGTTGAATTCCCATATACTAACTCGTCCAACATTTAAAGTTTCAGCAGCATGTTTTGTAACACTATTAAAAGTTTTACTTAGATCCTCGCCTACCATTCCAGCTAACTTAAGTATAACATTTTTCTTTTGAGTAGATTTAATGGCAACCTCTCTCAATAGCTCTTTAGACTTCTCTTCTTCTGAGACATCTTTAATGGTGGCAAATATGGCTACAACTTCACCGTTATCATTGATTATTTTACCTGCTAAAAATGAAGCAATAAATTTTACTCCATTTTTTCTAAAAAATTCTAGTTGAAACGAGGTCACTTCACCATTAGTGACTTTTTCTTTAATCTCTTGCATTTTTTCAAAATCTTCTGGTTTAGCAAAAGGAAACGGTAATTCAAGTCCAAGTAGTTCATCTTCTGAATAGCCTAAAATATTACATAATGAATCATTCACCTTAATCACCTTTCCTTGACTATCAAGCATGAGCAATCCTTCTTGCATTGACATCACCAGGTTTTTTGTAAAATCATTAACAACTTGTAATTCAATTTCAGCTTTTTTACGATTGGTTATATCTTGTATGGTGCCGAAAAAAATGGTGGCTTCGCCATTATTATATACAACTTCACCTAACCCATGAATCCATTTTAATTTTTTAGTCTTGTTTGTAAATATTCTATATTCTAAATTAAATTTCTCGCCAGTCTCAATGCAATTATCTATCATTTCTAGGCATTTTGAAGCATCTTCTGGATGCATCATTTCAGTCCATTTATCAAGTGTTACTTCACTATCGATATCGAAATTAGCAATTTTATTAAACGTTAATGATGTTTGGGATTTACCTGTTTTTATATCCAGATTATAATTTCCGACCTTTGCTATTTTTTGGGCTTCTAATAAAGATTTTTCACTTTGTTGTAACCGTATTTGAGATTGTTTACGTTGAGTAATATCCTGAATTGTGCCTATCATCTTTATTGGATTTGCATCACTATCAAATATAAATTCTCCAATTCCATGTACCCAAATTACTTGTTTAGTATCGTGCTTTAGAATTCTGTATTCTTTATCAAATCTCAATTTCTCTTTAATACATGTGTCAAAATAATTCAACATATATTCTTTATCTTCAACATGAACTAAATTAGCCCAACTTTCCTCAGTTTTTTTAAAAGTTTCATCAATTCCAAATATCTTATCCAACACATCAGATGAAGTCCATTCTGAAGCAATCAAATCCACAGAATAAGAACCAATATTTGCGACTATTTGAGATTGTCTTAAATTGTATTCGCTTTCTAAAAGCTGAACTTCAAATTGTTTTAGTTTAGTTATATCTCTAATAATTCCGACAATAAATTTATTACCATTGGTATCTATAAATCTATTTTTTTTAGTTGAGATTATTTGGGTTTTCCTTCCTTTTACTGTGAGCTTTTCTATATTTATATTTTCAACGCCTGTATCTAGAACCTCCTCATCAATCTTTAAAAAACTCGATCGTTCTTCTGGAGTAACATCTTGCTCTAAGGTTTTACCTATAATTTCATTTTTAGTATGATTAAAAACATCACAAAATGCATCGTTCACAAAGATTAAACGACTTTTATCATCCTTAACAAATACTGGATCTCCAATATTATTAATTATATTATCTAGATTTTTCTCACTTTCGACTAAAAGTTCTTCTACTTTTTTACGTTCTGTAATATCTGTGAAGTACAATGTTAAACCTTCAGAATGCGGATACACTCTATTTTCGAACCAAATCCCTAACGCATCAAAATAGTCATTAAACTTTTGAGTTTCATTAGTTTCGACAGCCTTATAACAAGCATTATAAGTAATGTTGCCAACCGCATCTGGAAATTCAGTCCAAACATGTTTTCCTAAAAGACTACTGGGATCTCTTCCTATTAACTCTCCTGCTCTTTTATTTATGAAAGTATAACACCAATTTTTATCAAACGATACTAAACCATCAGAAATCAAATCTAAAGCAGTATCTAATTGAGATTCTACGTGCTTTTTATCAATTAAATCGAGATATCCTTTCTTATAATTTAAGACAGAATATAATTCTTTACTAGGAAATGATTTACTTACTAAATTACTTTTTTTATGACTTAGATCTTGTACTAAAATCATATACGCTATAGATGCTCCCTTAGTGTTTTTAATGGTCGAAATGAGCATAAAAACAGGGATCCTACAATTATCTTTACGAAGATATACAGCTTCAAACTCAAGCTTCGAATTGCCATCTAACATATCATCATAAATCCCTTTATAATCATTATGAAACTCAGGAGGCCAAAATGGAAAAGGAGCACTTACACCAAATAATTCTTTTTTGGTATAACCGGTTGTGTTACAAAAGTTAGTATTAGTAATTATTATATGACCATTTGCGTCAATAATTACTAATCCCTCTTTAATTGATTCTATATAACGATCTGTAAAACCGTTTATTTGTTGTAATTCTTCAAATAATTTTTTATTAATTTTAAACATTTAAAATATATTATTATCCTCTAATATATTTTGTTGAAATAATAGCAGTTTTTTTTTAGTTATAATTAATCTGTCCAAATATCACCTCTATATTTTACCATTTAGATATTTGTAAATAATCAAACTTTAAAAAACAAAAATAACAATTCGCTATAAATCAAACAGATACCTTTTTAGAGTTATCAATAAACTTATCAACAATTTAAGAGTAAAAATCTAAATGTTTAGAAAATAGTCTCATACAGTAATTTATATAAAGTAATAATTTGATTAGGAATAAAAATTGATAATTGAAGTATCAATAATAATTATTTAAAACGTTTAATTATTAATTTTTAACCACTCTTAGTAGTGAAAATTTAAGTGGTTTATCTAAAACCAGGAGTATTACTTTCCAATACAGGAAGTAAAAGTCGAGTATTCACGGTACTAAATCCTAAATCGATACAAATTCGGTACAAAAACTATTTAAATAATTAAAAGTAAATCAGAATATAACAATAGTTGCTATAACAAATAGCATCAGTATTTTATAAAAGATTATTTTTCTTTAATGTTTTTTTCAACTGATTATGATTTTCCCAGAATCTATCATTAATTTTTTGAATAACTTCATCATAGTCGGGATGATTCTTTAAGGATTTAAATAGTGGGTCTTCTTCAAGAAACAATAAAATCCAATATTGGAAACCATCTTGTGAACTAAATTTATCGTAAGCTTCTATAGCTTTATTCGGCATATTTTCATATAAGTAAAGCATAGCTAAACTTGCCTCTCTATAAATTGACTCATCTTTTTCCAAATAGTTTTTATATTTATTAATATATTTTTCCGCTTTATGAGAAAAACCCATTCTCTCAAAGGTGTAAGCAATTTTTATGTTCTCTGCAGGATACAGGTCAATTTTATTAGTAGAAAGTATACTAATATATTTCTCGTAATAAGCCAATGCATTTTCGTAATCCTCCTGAAAATAATACGTTTTAGCTAATTCTTGAGTGATATCAGCGCGAGTAGTATCTTTTCGCCACTCTATTAGCATTTTTTTTCTTAAGGATTTTAAATCTTTGTTATTAGCATAATCTATAAAATTTTTCAAGTAAGTACTATATTGATTTTCAGGATTATATTTTAAAGATTCTTCAATGTATTTTGAGGCTTCTTTAGCAAACCCATTTTGGACTAATGCATTACTCAAGTTTAGATAGATAAAGCTTTTAGATACACTATCGTTAGCTTCAATATTTAATTGAATTCCTTTTAATGCATAAGTAAGATATTTATGTGTATCTGGAATAACTCTAGCATATATATCAGATAAAATTAGTACTACAGAAGAAGCATTTGGGTTGTAATCTAGTGCTTTTTCCAAGTAAGGTATCGCTAACCTAAATTCGTTTGCGCTTATATAATACAGCGCTTTTGCAATCAGAGACAATTCAGAAGTAGAATCATACAACAAGGAATTGTCTGCATATTCATTTAATTTGTCTAAATATTTCTTTTCAATTTTATTTACATCCAAGTAATAGTAGCAAATTGCAATTTGAGCATAGGCGACTGCAAATTCAGGATCATTTTCTATTGCCTTATCGCAAAAATTAATAGCAGCTTCCAAACCCTCTTTAGTCTTATTTTGTGATGCCTCAATTCCTTTTAAATAATATTCATAAGCTAGTACGTTTTCTGTTGGTTTTTTCTCGATTTGTTTTAACTCCGCTGGTGTTACTGTCACTTTTATAGCTTCTGCAATTTTTTTTGCAACTTCATTTTGTACAGAAAAAATGTCTTCCGTTTTATGATTGTACTGTTCTGCCCATATAGGTGTATCGTTTGAGGCATCAATCAATTGGATATTTAATAAAACCTGATCATTAAC
Organism: Psychroserpens sp. AS72; assembly: GCF_038900375.1. NCBI lineage: Bacteria > Pseudomonadati > Bacteroidota > Flavobacteriia > Flavobacteriales > Flavobacteriaceae > Psychroserpens > Psychroserpens sp. AS72. The sequence goes on from NZ_JBBMRC010000003.1 coordinate 471,620, forward strand.
ACGTTGCCCACTTCCCTCAATCAAGTAATTAACCTTGAGATCTTTTGCTATTTCTGAGATGGACTTATCTGTACTTCTATATTTTTCAACGGATGTTCTACTGATAACTCGGATATCTTCTATCTTTTGTAAATTGTTTAGTGTCGACTCCATAAGTCCGTTCACAAAATACAGATTATCAGAATCGCTACTCATATTCTTAAACGGTAATACAGCAATCGACTTCTTAAGGCTTGCATCTTGCTTATCAGTGTTCGGAGTTTCTTTTGGATAAAATAAGAATGCTGCTATCACTAAAACTAGAACAATTCCTAATAGTATTGGAACTCGGTACTGTTGGAACAACCCTTTTTTAGGAACTTCAATAGTGTTTGTGTTTTGGTTATCTTCTTCTTTCTCTTTTTCTACCTCTTTTTGTAGCTCTTTTTCTATTTCGTCTTGTTCGAATGCTGTTTGTTCAACTATTTTTTTTCTTGCTTCACCCGGAGAGTATCCGTAATAATCCCTAAAGCATTTAGTGAAATAAGAATTATTACTGAATCCAACCTCATAAGATATTTCAGAAACCGTAAGTTCTGTTTCTTCCAAGAGGGTCATCCCTTTCTGAAGTCGAACTTCACGAATAAATTGACTCGCACTACCTTGTGTTTGTTTCTTAATCTTCCGCAATAAGTTGGATCGACTCATATTCATGAGATCCGCCAATTCTGAAACCCCAAACTGCTCGTTAGAGATATGCTCTAAAATAAGCGCCTTAGCCTGTTCTATAAATTTTCCTTGATGTGGAATGTTAGACATGTTCTTTTGTATTACTTCAAATGTAGAAATTTTTATTTAAACGCTGTGCCGCTTAGAGTTCAAAGTTCTTAGCAAAAACAGTTGCTTGCGTCATAATTTATACTTCTGCGTCATAATTTCCAACCCCTCATCAAACTTTATACAATAGGCTTCATGCGGATTATCAGTCAACTAGGTTAGTGTCGCATCTTTGTAGAAACAAATATCAAGTTATAAATCATTAAAAATTTAAATTATGAAAACACTAAAAATGACTTCAATTAGAATGACCATTCAGATGATATTCTATACACTTTTACTAACAAGTTCATGTGCCCAATCTGAGAAAAAAACAAGCTCAGATATTTCAACTAAAATAACAAAAACAGTAGACAAACCAAGTATAGATATTCACGGAGCTGTACTTACTGGAAATTTGGAAGCAGTTAAGCAACATATTGAGGCAGGTACGGATATTAATCAAAAAGAGGCCATGTCTGGATCTACACCTTTAATGTCAGCAGCCACATTTAATAAACCTGAAATCGCTAATTTATTGATCAACGCCAATGCAGATTTGTCAATAACAAATAATGATGGTGGCACGGCTTTACACACGGCAGCATTCTTTGGCCGTATTGAAATTGTACAGTTATTAATTGATGCCAAAGCAGATAAAACTGTACGTAATAATTATGGTGCTACACCAAGAGAAACAGCAATAGCAGATTTTGCTCAAATGAAACCTATCTATGAAATGTTAATACAGCAGTTAAAACCAATGGGTTTTCAACTTGACTTGAATGAACTACAAAAAGCACGTCCTGTTGTTGCAATGATGCTACAATAAACATAAAATAAGATGACAACAGAAAGAAGATACGATATTGATTGGCTAAGAGTCATTGCTATAGGTTTATTACTGATTTACCATATAGCCATTATATTTCAACCTTGGGCCATGTTTATAGGGTTTATAAGAAGTGAACATGCTTTAGAAGGACTTTGGAAACCAATGAACATGCTCAATGTTTGGCGGATACCTTTATTATTTTTTGTATCGGGAATGGGCTTATATTTTGCAATGAAAAAAAGAAATTGGAAGCAATTATTCATAGAGCGAGGTAAACGAATTCTTTTACCCTTTGTTTTCGGAATTTTAGCTATCACTCCATTACATTTTTTAGTTTTTCAGAAGTACTATAATATGCCACTGAGTTATTTTCCGCATATGGGACATCTATGGTTTTTAGGAAATATTTTTGTCTATGTCGTAGTGTTGTCACCTGTTTTTTACTATTTGAAGACTAATAAAAATGGAAAATTAAAGAAAGTCATTTCGAAAGTGATGACCTATGCTTTAGGACCATTATCTATATCAGCATTTTTTATGTTAGAAGTAGGTGTTGTTAAACCACAGCTATTTGAAATGTACGCTCAAACTTGGCATGGATTTTTTATAGGTTTTCTAGCGTTCTTTTTTGGTTACCTTTTTGTCTATAGTGGTAAGGCATTCTGGCAAACCGTTTCAAAATGGAAATGGTTATATATCGGTTTGGCAAGCATCCTCTTCTTAATTCGTTTCACTAGATTTGAGTCTATATCAAATATGTATATCACCACCATAGAATCTAATGCTTGGATATTGGGTTTATTCGGCATAGGATATCGTTACCTTAATAAACCAAGCGCCTTACTAAGCTATTTAAGTGCAGCTGTTTATCCTGTATATATTATTCACATGTTTGTATTATATATAGGCGCATTATTCATACTGCCATTAGACCTTCATCCTATGTTACAATTTATTGGAATTACAGTCTTTACGTTTATAGTTTGTTTTTTGATATATGAATTCATCTTAACAAAAGTTGTAATTTTAAGACCTTTATTTGGTTTAAAATGGAAGTTTACATCTCATGAAAAGAAAGTCAAATTATCATCTAAACCTGTCGAATCAAATTGAACTAACAATATACATATCAGATTAGTTAATTAAGCTAAAAACAATGAACAATAATCGAAAAAAACTAATTATTAGAATTGCACTGCTAGTCGGAACTATTGTGTCAATGTTTTTTGTACCATGGCTTTTGGTTAAAGCGTGGATACTTCCTTTACCGGAAACAATTCAAAAACAATTAGATGAAGCTATTGGTCATGGTTTTGATGGTATGATTGTTTATGTAGACCAAGCAGATCAACAACCTCAATATTATGCTTCTGGCAGGCATAATCGCGAAACCAAGACACCTGCTAAACCGGAAGCACTATTTAAGATTGCGAGTATTAGCAAGCTATATGACGCTGTTGCAGTTACAAAATTAGTAAGTCACGGGCGACTTTCGCTAGATAAAACTTTAGCAGAGTACTTACCTGAACTTAAAGGAGAGATCGAAAATGCAGAGAAAATAACTTTGAGGCAGATGATTCAGCATCGAAGTGGCATACCTAATTTTACAGACACACCTAAATTCTGGGAAGATCCCATAAAAACCTATGAAGAAAACTTAGCATTGATTGAAAGCAAGCCTGCCAACTTTGAACCTGGTGAGGATTATGAATATTGTAATACCAATTATCTTCTAATTAATAAAATAATGGGTGATGAACTAGGTTATGACAATTTTCAATTCATTCAGGAAGAAATTTTAAATCCTTTAAACCTGAAACATACGTTTAGCTCGCTAAGTGAAGTGAGTATCGACGATGTGATGAGTGGCTATCACGTTGGCTATCCGCATGATTTGAAGACCAACGATTATGGTATGCATGCCACAGCAGAAGACGTGGGTATTTTCCTGAGGGCATTGAACGATGGATCATTATTTACACCAGAAGAACAGGAAATATATACTTCTATTTATGAATATGAGCATTCTGGTTGGGTTCCTGGATACCAAAGTTTTGCAAAATATCACAAAGATCTTGATGCCGTTGTCATTGCATTTTATAGTACAACCGATCCTAAACTGTACAATTGGAACTTATCTGAAATTATAAACAATAGAATCGTAAAAATAATGAAAAACCAAAAATAAAATGACAGTATTAATTGTAGGTGCCAGTGGAGCAACAGGTAGCAAATTAGTTGAACAACTTTTAACTAAAGCATACAAAGTTAAAGTCATCGTAAGATCACCTGAAAAACTACCAGAATCGTGGAAAACGAATGATCATCTGCAAATCATCACTGCTAGTGTATTAGATTTAAGTGAAGTAGAGTTGAGTAATATTGTAAGTGATTGCAGTGCTGTGGCATCTTGTCTTGGTCATAATTTAACTTGGAAAGGCATTTATGGTCAACCTAGAAGATTAGTAACAGATGCTACGAAACGCTTTTGTGATGCCATAGAATCAAACAATGCTCACAGTCCAACAAAGTTTGTTTTAATGAACACAACTGGTAGTCGTAATCGTGATTTAAATGAACCTATTTCTTTTGCTCAAAAATGTGTCATCAGTTTACTTCGTTTAGTATTACCACCTGACGTAGATAATGAAAAAGCTGCAGATTATTTGCGAACTCAAATTGGTCAAAAAAACAAATCTATTGAATGGGTTGTAGTTCGACCAGATGGCTTAATTAATGAAGAGAAAGTTACCGATTATGAGATACATCGGTCGCCAACTAGAAGTGCCATTTTTGATGCGGGAAAAGTGAGTCAAATAAATGTTGCTCATTTTATGGCGAGTCTAATTAGTGATCTCAATTTATGGAATACTTGGAAAGGACAAATGCCTGTGATTTATTCTAAGTCTTCTTCTTAAAAAAAATGTCTAGATTCTAAATAGAACTAATTAAACTATTTCGAAAAGTAGTTAATAGCCCTGTAATAATTCTTTATTTAAGACACTAACCAATAAAACACCACTATTGATTAGTGATTTTTATAAATCATCCATTTTATCGTTTGCAGGAATAATCTTCAAATTAGGTCGAGCTTATACTAACTCGCAAGAAGAATTTGAAAAATTAAAAATCCCGGTATAGTCTTTAATTAGATATAAGGATACACAAGTCGATGCCACCGTAAATCAAAATGCGATACGAAATGCTCTAATTAAAGGAAACAACAAAGACTATAAGGTTGTACAGTTAGAAAATTTAAATCACCTTTTTCAAGAGTGCGAAACCGGTAAGATAGATGAATATGGAAACATTGAACAGACATTTTCACCAATAGCATTAAATGAAATATCGAGTTGGATTTTAGAGCATCTTAATTAATGGATAAAACATAATAGTTAAAAAGTTTCCTAGAGGATTCGACAATATGCCGTTTTACCTGTTCATAACTTTACTCAAATACCATTTTTATATTCTGTACAAGAGTTAATTGACTTATATTTATCTTTTATTTTAAGGATCGAAGAGTTTGATTGACCAAAAAGCCATAGCCGTACTTCCTTTCATCAATATGAGTAATGATATTGAAAACGAATATTTCTGTGATGGATTAACCGAAGAAATTATTAATGCGTTAGCAAAAATCAAACAACTTTCGGTGACTTCCCGAACCTCTTCATTTTATTTTAAGAGCAAGTCAGTAACAGCAAAGGAAATAAGAGAAAAATTAAAGGTAGCTACCTTTATTGAAGGTAGCATAAGAACATCAAAACATAATATGCGCATTACGGTGCAGATGATAGATACTTTAGAGGACTTTCATTTCTGGTCAGAAACCTTTGATAGAAATCCGGAAAATGTATTTGAAATTCAAGATGAAATTAGCCTTTTTATTGCTGAGAAACTCCGTGAACATATCGGTCATCTCGAAATAAAAGAAAAGCTAGTTGAGCCTGTTGATGTTGCAGTAGATGTTTACAGAGAATACCTGAAAGGGAGGTATTACATCATGAAGTTGGATTATAATAACTCCATAAAAGGTATCAATATTTTAAAGGAGGTCATTAATAAGTCACCAAATTTTTCAAATCCATATCTTGATATTAATTTAGCCTATGTTAATATGGGTACCATGGGGCTTTTACCCGCATTTGAAGCCTACCAAAAGGCTAGGCCTTATTTGTTAAAGGCATTAGAGCTAGACCCAAACTCATCAAGGTCACAATTGAATTTGGCTTGGATAGAATGCTGGCAAAACTGGAATCTTAAGAAAGCTTACGAACATGCCAATAAGGCTTTGGAGATGCAACAAGCAGACGATATTTACTTAACCATTTCTAATTTTTTGACCGTTGAAGGAAAATTAGATGCGGCACTTAATTATCTTGACAAATCCTTACAATTAGATCCTTATGCCGCTATAAATCATCATTACAAGGGTTTCTTATACTACTTGAAAGAAGATTATAAAACTGCGATACCTTATCTAAAAAAGGCATTAGATTTAGACCCAAAGTTACCCTTTCCACCAATTTATATAGGGATTTGTTTATTAATGTCAGGCAAACCAAATGAAGCTTTAACATATTTCGGTTCACTTGAAGGCGTTTCTGTGAAAGACCTCACCAAATTAGGAGGTGAAACCATGTGCTATGCAAAACTCAATGAAACGGAAAAGTGTAATGATGGATTAAAAGAATTAGAGACGTATTTAAATACTGATCTTGTAGATAAGGCATTTACGTTTTTGATATTAGTAAATGCCTTGTTAGGTAATAACGAAAAGGTAATTGATTTAATAACTCAAGCATACAATAATCGTTTGCCCGTAATTTTATTACTTAATCCATCACCAATTCTTAAACCTGTTAAAAATCACAAAAGGTTTAAAGACATCATGCTAAAAGCCATTCCAGATAATTTAAATTATAAACAGAAAAAGAAGTATAAACAGGCTTTACTAGATTCCAACGAAATCAAAAAGTACAGCAAAGAACTAGAGCAAATAATGATAGACTACAAACTGTATTTAAATCCAGACCTATCCTTAAAAGATTTAGCTTCTTACTTGGAACTTCCTGCGAACTATGTATCCCAGTTATTAAACTTGGGGTTTCAAAAAAACTTCTCGGAATATGTTAATACCTATAGAATTAACGAATTTAAAGAGCGGATTCTTCTAGAGAAAAACAAGGGTTTAACCTTAATGGCTGTAGCGTATGATAGTGGTTTTAACTCTAAAACAGTGTTCAATACCTTTTTCAAAAAAATAGAAGGGATTACACCAAATACTTACCTTAAGAGTAATAGTTAGTTCTGATTAAAAAAATAGAACCTCCTTTTATAAGCTACAATTAGTTTTACTTCATCAAATTAGTAACAGTAAGAGATTACTTGATTTATACTTAGGCAATATTTCAAAATTCGTCATAATCTATAGTCTTGCTTCATAATTTATAGTCTTGCGCTAAACTTAATAACTCTTGCTTCATAACTGTTTACTGTTGCTTCAAGGTTCATGGCATCTTTGTACCATCAAATCGGAACAGTTATTCTAAAAATTCAAAATCATTTCAAAATCAATTAATTAGAATGCTGTTTGCCAATTAAAAGATTTAGTTCTGGTTTTTAAAGTAGAACTTTTTAGTTGCGAAGTCTATTTAATTTTATCAAAAATCTAATAATTATAACAAAAATGAAAATTAAAAAAAGTGGAAAGGGCCTAAAATTAGGAATAGGGATTATACTAGGCACTATAGTTGGCTACTTGACCTCAAATATGCAATTGTGGTTTGTTTTAGGGATTGCCATAGGTTCAGCATTAGAATATGGTGCCAAAAAAAATCATAAAAAATAAAAATCACTCATTACACATTCCACTTTTTTTTAAGCATTTGCTATTAATGCTTGTAACATCAAAAACAAAAATCAAAAAATCAAAAAGCGAACAATCATGAAATCAATTAAAATGAAAACAATCAAAAAACAAATCGGATTAAAAATGGCTTGTGTAGCCTTTGCATTAGTGTCAAATATAACATATGCACAAAACGCAGATTCTAAAACAACAACACAGCGAGATGGCTTTATTATTGAATTTTCAGTAGGTGGAGGTCTAATCAGTTTAGAAGATAGTGAAGGTATTCAAACGTTCGACACATCTCAAGGAACGTTTGTTTTTCCAGATGTAAAGTTGGGCTATATGTTGAATGAAAATCTTGCCATTACTGCCGCTATGCCAGGAAACATATACGAATTTCAAGATAATGACAGGAACTTTGGAGGCTTTATTCCATCGCTACAATATTGGGTAAAAGACAACTGGTGGATTCATGGCGGAATTGGTTTAGCAATAGATTCGCCGGCACTATATGATATTAAAGACAATCTAAATGACGATTGGAATTTTGGTTGTGCAGTAATGGCAAGTACAGGTTACGAAATTTACAAAAAGAAAAACTTCGCACTTAATGTGCAATCTAAATTAGTACTTGGTCGTGCGTTTTTAGATGGTGACGCACATAGAGATGCAGTAATTTTTAATGTAGGGTTAGGGTTTAGTTGGTTATAAAAATTTATCTATTACATATATTCTATTGTTACCAAACATATAAAGCAAACTATGAAAAATTTGACATTTGTAATTTTATATATTCTTCTTTCAGGAGTACAAACCACATTTGGACAGAATGAAACAGATATTATAATAGGAAGTAAGTTCATTATTAAATCTAATATTTTAGATGAAGAAAGAACCTGTTTAATAAGTCTTCCTGATTCATACAATAATTCATCTGAAGTTGATAAAAAATATCCAGTTATCATATTATTGGATGGATATACTCATTTTAAAACAGCATCTGGAATAGTACATTTTATGAGTTCTAATAGGAATCGAAACAATTTAATGCCTGAAAGTATTATTATAGCCATAGAGAATGTTGACCGAGAACGAGATTTTACAGTTACAAAAATTAAGACCAAACGACCGAATAATATGGGAGGTGGAAGGATTTTTTTGAATTTCATTGAGAAAGAACTAGTACCTTATATTGATAAAAAGTATAAGACAGAACCGTTTAGAACTCTTGTTGGGCACTCTTTAGGAGGACTACTTACACTAAATTCCTATATGGATGAAAATAGCGTATTCAATGCTTACATTTCTATAGACCCAAGTATTTGGTGGAATGAGGAGATGATAAAAAACAAAGTTGATTCTATTTCCTCAATATCATTAGATAAAAAACTTTATATCGCTACTGCCAATCAAGGAGAGGCTAATTACGAAAGGAATAAACAAAGACACGACTCTCTTTATACTTTAATGACAAAGAAATCGGATAAACCTCTAAATATCGAAATAGAATATTTTGAAAAAGAAAACCATCGCTCTGTACCATTAGTAGCTTTATACGAAGGGTTAAAATATATTAATCAAGAGTAATGATTTCGAAGCTGGTAATATCAACAAATACGTTTGGTAACACCGTATATAATTTATTGCTGGCTTTTTGCCTATTTGCGAAAGTCCTTGCGGACTTTCTTGGTCGGTAATTAGATGCTTAAAACACGTAACAAACCATATACTAACACGTTGTGTGCCATTTGGGCAAAACTGTAACAATTACTCTTTTACAGAGTCAGAATTAGTATAAAATAATAAAAATAAATCATCTATGATTGCAAATACAGAACAAAAAAGATTAATTAAGACAGCTAGAATAACTGGCTTATGGTATTTAATGATGGCTATTACAGGAATTCTAGGGTTTATGGTCTTTCATTCTCAAATATTTGTGTCTGGTAATCCTGAACAAACGCTAACAAATTTAGTAGAATTAGAATCTACAGCAAGAATTAGGTTGCTATTAGAATTTGGTATAGTAATTTCTCAGTCACTTACCGCAGTTTGGTTTTTCAAATTATTTAAAGATAATTATGAATGGGAAGCTTGGACTCTAGGTATATGGGGAATGGTAAATGCTTTAGCCATTATGATAAGTGCAATTTCAATCGCCTCAGCAATAGGTATTGCAAATTCTGAAATAAGTGCTATGGATGACAAAGTTTTACTAATTCAGGTTTTTCAAAATATTATTTCGAATGCTTGGGGTATTGGTGGCCTATTTTTCGGGTTATGGCTATTTCCAATGGGATACATAGTTATCAAATCTAAAAGGTTACCTGTCTGGTTAGGAAGAATAATTATTTTGGGTGGTATAGGCTATCTAATTTCTACAGTTATACACTACGCAGGAATTGATTTTAGCTTCAATAGATTTCTTACTCTACCTGCAACCATTGGAGAATTTTGGATGATAGGTTATTTACTAATTTTTGGCATAAGACCTAGCTATAAGTAATTGCTTTTCTCTCCTACTTCTGAAAATCCTCACGGATTTCAGTTTGGTTTATACTTGCAACGTTAAGTGCTTATCCATGAAACTACTCATAGCCGAGATCGTTGTGGGTAATGAGAAAAATTGAACTTACTTGAATAAAATTGAACAAAAAATGATAAATAAAAGTTTTGAAAAAGCAAAAGAACAAAGCAAATTATTAGAAAATGATTTGTATAAAAATCCTCAAAAGTACCGTGTATTAACGGGAGATAGACCTACAGGTAATTTACATCTTGGACACTATTTTGGCTCAATAATAAACCGATTAAAATTACAAAGCTTAGGAATTGAGACTTATATTTTAATTGCTGATTATCAAGTGTTGACAGATAGAAATGTTTTTAATGAAATTTCAAAATTCACATATGAACTAACTTTGGACTATTTAGCCTGTGGATTAGACCCTGAAAATTATAAAACTCATATTTTTCCACATAGTCATATTCCTGAATTAAATCAACTAACTATTCCATTTCTGACATTAGTTTCCAGTTCAGAATTAAACAAAAATCCAACTGTTAAAGAAGAAATTACTGCTTCAGGACTGAGTAATATTAATGCAGGAATGTATATCTATCCAGTTCATCAAGCTGCTGATATTTTGTTTTGTAAAAGTAATGTGGTTCCTGTTGGAAAAGATCAATTACCTCATATAGAATTAACTCGGAAAATTGCAAAGCGCTTTAATACCAAATTCAATAAAAATATTTTTACAGAACCAGTTGCATTTTTTACTGATACCCCTATTATTCTTGGGTTAGACGGTATTCAAAAAATGAGTAAAAGTCGCAACAATTCAATTATGATAAAGTCAACCGCTGACGAAACAGTAAAACTAATAAAATCTGCCAAAACTGATTCAAGTCGTTACATATCTTACGACCCCGAAAACAGACCAGAGGTTTCCAACTTACTTAAGTTAGCTTCCTTATGTTCAGATAAAAGTCCAACAGATATTGCTGATAAAATTGGTGACCAAGGTTCAGGAAAACTTAAACAGCTAACAGAAGAAGCCATAAACACATATTTTGAGCCTATTAGAAAAAAAAGAATAGAGCTTGAAAAAAATAAAGATTATGTCAGGGATATTTTGCTTAAAGGTATAAGTAAAGCGAGAGAAACAGCTATTGGAACGTTGAGTGAAGTCACTGAGGCAATGAATATGAAAATATAATAGCACTACATCCAGCAAAGAATTGAAATCAGACTCGATATAATCTTTTTATTTTGAAAGAATAGATTTGATTTTAAATGGAATCTCGAAGAACAAATTAAGCGAACGGAAGCATTTCAAAAAAACAAAATAACTAAAACTATTATTTAATTCTACTTTTTCATGAAGGTAAACTTCATACAAATATCAATCAATAATCATCATTAATCAAAAAAAACATCATCATGAAAAAAACTTTAATTACTTTGACTTTGTGCGGACTAACATTAATCGCCAAAGCTCAAAACACTAGTGTAGAAAAATCAACATTCGGATTACAAACTGGAGTTCTAGGAATCTGGGCATATAATGAAGCAAAACTATCAAATACCGTAGCACTGAGAACAGAAATTGGTTTTGATTTTGGTATATGGGAAACTACTTTTTACGATGATTATGATTCTCCATTTCTACTAACACCTGTTATAGTTGTTGAACCAAGATTTTATTATAACCTCGAAAAACGTTCAAAAAACTCAAAAAGAATTGATGGGAATAGTGGCAACTTTATTGCTTTAAAAATGGGTTATCATCCAGATTGGTTTGTCTTATTCAATACTGACAATGCTCCTATTGTAAGTGATTTTTCTATTATACCCACTTGGGGAATTAGAAGAAACATAGGCAAACATTTTAATTATGAAGCAGGTCTTGGTACAGGGTTTAGTTACACATTTGCTAAACGTGCTGGTTATTTAAAGAACAAAAGTGAAATGGAATTAAATATGCACTTGCGTATAGGATATAGGTTTTAGCAAAAACAATAATAATTTGACGAAACCTGTCCAAGCTTAACGCCAAATGGAAAATATTTCTTTTTTCATAGGAGCTACGAATCTAATAAAGCTGATAGCAATTGTGTTGACGCCAATGTGATTAAAAGGATAAAACAAAAACAGTAATAATTGAAATATCAAAATGGAAAAGACCTTCATAACACTACTAATCGCTGGACTACTTTCGTTGCAATCTTGTGATGCAAAAAAACAACAAACTAAAGATAATAATACTCCTTCTATAAAAAATCAATATCTGGGACAAAAACCACCTGGATTAACGCCTATACCATTTGCTCCAGGTCTTGTGTCTACAGATTTGTATGAAGTCAATAGTGCATTCACCCCAGATATGAAAGCGTTTTATTTTATTAGAAGAAGAGAAGAAAATAAAAAATCAGCTTTTTATGAATACAAATACAATGAAACCAATGAAAAATGGGAAAAATCAGAAATAGCATCTCCATGGATAGGAAGACCCGTAATATCGCCAGATGGACAAACCATGCATTTAGGTGACAACTATTTAAAAAGAACGGAATCTGGATGGTCTGAATTACAAAAACTAGAACCTCCTACTGTAAGTAATGATTCTATGTATATTATGCGCCTTTCATCGTCTACAAATGGTACGTATTATTTTGACACCTATAAAGAGAATGATTCAACGTTTCCAATTCGCTATTCGCGTTTAATAGATGGAAAGCATGAAGAACCTATCGCTTTGCCTAAGGAAATAAACACTGGCACTTTTTTAAGCCATCCGTTTATAGCTCCAGATGAGTCATATTTATTATTTGATGCTAAAAGGGAAAATGGTTTTGGAGATTCAGATATTTACATCAGTTTTAAACAAAAAGATGACACTTGGGGTGATGGAATTAATTTGGGATATAAAATAAACACCAACGCTTGGGAAGCTTCTGCTAGTATAACACCAGACGGTAAATACCTTTTCTTTAGTAGAAATGTAGGATCAGATGATTTTGAAAATGTAGATATATTTTGGGTAGATGCTCAAATCATTGAATCAATAAGACCTAAGAACTAAATCATTAATAAAGTCCTAAATCAAAATGGAGACAAATAATTTCAATCGGATTAAAACTGCATCTGTCATAGTTGCTTTATTTATAATAGGTACGCTTCTAAACATTCCTTTTAGTAGAGAATTAAAACGATTAAAAATTGAAGTTGGTAATACTGAGGTACAATTATCAGATCAGTTAACTACTGATATCATACAAACAGGAATTTATGGCCTTATTTTAGGTGTGATTTTAGTTATTGCTGGCTTATGGTTATCACAAAGAGCTCATTTGGGAGCACCAGTAATCGAACGTTTCTTTTCAAATCAAAAAAACAGAACGCAAAATCGTTTTTTTAAAAAGCTATTGTATCCTGTAGTTCTTAGTGTAGTTTTAGCTTTGGTAATACTTTTGGTTCATAAATTAATTAGAGATTACTTTCCTGTAGCAGGTATTATTGAAAGACCTTCCAAACTGTTTTATGCTATTGTGTCTTTTTCAGCAGGAATTACGGAAGAAATTATGTTCCGCTTAGGATTAATGTCTCTAATTGTAGTAGTAATTCAGCGTTTCAAAAAAGAAACAAATCCGTCAGCAAGCGTGGTTTGGGTGAGTATAATTATTACGGCATTGTGTTTTGGTTTAATGCATTTACCGCTATCAAAAAACTTTTCAAATCTCACTTTGGTAACTGTAAGTTCTACCATGATAGGTAATCTTATTACAGGGTCTTTCTTTGGTTGGGTGTATTGGAAACGTGGTTTACTGGTAGCAATAATTGTTCATATTGTTTGGGATTTGGTTTTTCATGTAGTTGGCTCACCCTATTTGTAAAAAACCTTGTTCCAATTTCCAAACGCGAACTTTAGAACTTTATAAGTTAACCAACTTTGCTGTTAACAAAAAAAATTATGAAAGCAATAGAATGTCTAAAATATGGCGATGTAGATAATCTGGTGCTAAGTCAGGTTAAAAAGCCAACACCCAAAGCTAATGAAGTTCTTATAAAGATTCGCGCAACCTCGGTAACCACAAGCGATGTTCTTATTCGAAGGATGGATGAATCTTTTGTTCCTAAACTTATACTCCAACTCATATTTGGATTTGGACGTCCAAGAAATCTTATCTTGGGGATGGTATCAGCTGGAATTCTTGAGGCTAAAGGCAGAGATGTAACATTGTTTGAAATTGGGGATGAGGTTTTTGCCTATGGTGCCATATCACCTACCAAACACCGTTTTGGTTCTTATGCAGAATATATTTGTTTACCGGAAGATTGGAATCTAGCCCTAAAACCTGTAAATCTTAGTTTTGAGGAAGCTGCAGCAATACCTTATGGTGGCTTGCTTGCTTCTCATTTATTAAAAAAGACGAGTATAAACAAAGGCGACAAAATTTTAATTTATGGAGCGTCAGGAAGTATAGGTACAATGGCGATACAATTGGCGAAGCTTAGGGGAGCTCATGTTACAAGTGTTTGCAGTGGTAGAAATTTCGAATTGGTAAAGTCTTTAGGTAGTGATAGGATGATAGACTACACGATAGAAAATGCTGAAACAAAATTAGAAACGTACAAATATGTCCTTGATGCTGTAGGCCATTCGAAATCATCGATACTAAAAGAAAAGAGCAAAAAAGCATTGACTTCGAGCGGCAAATATATATCCATAGATCATGGCACTCCATCAACTCCAAAAGAAGTTTTTTTTAATTTAAAAAGCTTAGCAGAACAAGAGAAACTTAGACCTGTTATTGATAGAATATATTCTTTAGAAGAAATGGCCGAAGCTCATAAATATGTGGAGATGGGTCATAAAATAGGAAATGTGGTCATCACTATTTAGCTGGCTATGGATTTTCTAAATTTATAAATCATCAACTCGTGCTGAGCCCAGTCGAAGCATAAAAAAACGAACAGTGTATTTTTATCAAATCAAAAAAAGGAAAAGAAAAGAATTAACCAAGTGAAAATAGTAAAAGGACGAAAATTAAACAGAGAGACTTTGGATTCTTTTAATGAAAAGGCAAAAAAATAGAAAGAATCTAATTGCTACTGCACTAAGGTATTTGGAAAACTTAATCATTAAAAAATAAACAACTGCCAAAAATGGATATAAATCAGAAAAATTAAAATTAGATTTAATAGAAAGGCTTATTTGCATCATAATTTATACAACTGCGTCATAATTTTCAATCTATCATCAAACTTTATACTTAAGGCTGCATAAGGGTTTGGAAACGCATTGCTTCTTGATGGATCTTTGTTGAAGTAAAAAAAGTGTGCCATTAACAATAAAAATTAAAGTGTAATAAATACCAATCATCGCTCGTCATAACATTCAAAATACATCAATCATAATCATCAATCAAAAAACGAACAGTATATGTTTTTCAAATCAAAAAAAGGAAAATACAAAATCTTATCCCTTTACAACCAGAAGTTAAATAAGCTAAATATTGAATATTCCGAAAAAACTTTAGAAACAAAGTTTGGAGTCACTAATGTTATCATTACTGGCGATACTAAAAACCCTCCTTTAGTGCTGATTCACGGCACAGGAGGTTGTGCTCCATTAATTTTAGAATCATTTCCGAATTTATCTTTAAAATATTGTGTCTATGCAATTGATGTCTTAGCGCAGCCCAATAAAAGTGCTGAAAACAGATTAGATATGAAGTCCTTAGATTATGGACAATGGTTAACGGAAGTCATAATTTTACTAGGACTAAACGAAATTACTTTAGTAGGATTTTCATTTGGAGGTTTTATCTCTCTAAAGACTTTAGAGTTTAACCAAAGACTCATAAAACACGTTTTTTTAATAGCGCCAGTTTACATCGTAAATGGTAACCCTCTTGTAGGCTTATTTAAGATGTTTATTCCTTTAAAGAAATTTATAAAAACGGGTAATGATAACTATCTAAAAAAAGTAATAAAAGTTCTTTTTAGTGAAGCTGATGATTTTGCCATCCAGTTTATGGGAACCACTTTTCAAAATTGTAATATGGACTTTTCACCATTACCTGTAATAGCTAAAAAATCTGCTCAACAAATTGAAACACCTATTACTATTTTCGCCTGTGAAAACGATATTATGTTTCCCGGTAGAAAATTGATTAAAAGAGCCAAACGAATATTTTCTTCTATTGAAGACGTTGTTTTGATTGAAAATGCTAAACACGTACCAAATTCAAAAGGTTTTAAAAAAATAGAGGATTTAATTATTGATAAAAACGGATACTAAAATGATAGCAGAAATAAAATCTTTAGAATTCCCTAGTCCTAATATAATTTCAATAAATGGAATTGAGTTAGAAGTATTTGAAGCAGGTAAAGAAAATATGGGCAATCCAATTGTACTTTGTCATGGTTTTCCCGAACATGCTTTTTCATGGCGTTATCAAATCCCAGCGCTTGCTAAAGCTGGTTATCATGTCATTGTTCCAAATCAAAGAGGGTATGGCAATTCATCATGCCCTAAAGAAGTAACAGCATATGACATCACCCATTTAACAGGTGATTTGGTGGCTTTACTTGATTATTACAACTACAAAGATGCTGTTTTTGTGGGTCATGATTGGGGCGCAAATGTAGTTTGGAACCTTGCACTTTTGCATCCAGAGCGTGTCAATAAAATTATAAATCTTGCATTGCCTTATCAAGAACGCGGCGAAAAACCATGGTTACGGGTTATGGAGCAGTATTTTGGTGATGATTTTTACTTTGTCCATTTTAACAAACAACCAGGTATAGCAGATGCTGTATTAGAGCAAAATACAGAGAACTTCTTTCGTAATTTATTTCGTAAGAATGTACCTCTTGCACCACCAGAACCAGGAATGTTAATGATGAATCTTGCAAAAGAAGAAAAACCCCTTGGTGATCCTATTATGAACGACGTTGATTTGTCTGTATTTGTAACGGCCTTTAAAAATTCTGGGTTTAATGGAGCGATTAATTGGTATAGAAACCTCGATCTAAACTGGCACATATTAGCAGATATAGACCCAATTATCAACCAGCCTACACTTATGATCTATGGTAATCTAGATATGATACCAAAATTTGAAAGGTTACAGGATTTTGTTCCGAATTTAGATGTGATTAGTTTAGATTGTGGCCATCACATTCAACAGGAATTACCACAAGAAACAAATGAATCGATTTTAAAATGGTTGGCAAAATTTAATGGTTAAAAAAGAAATGGAAACAAGAAAGGTAATTAATAGAGAAGGAGCAGAATTTGTCGGAGACTATAGACAAGCCTTAATTTTTGAATCAATTTATTAACAATTACAAACAATACATACTTATGAAAAAAATATTTTTAATAATCGGCTTTATAAGCCTTAGTACTTCAATTTTTGCACAAACTGAAGTATCCAAAATAGAAAACACACTTCTAAACTATATAAACGGTACCTCTTACAACAAATCTAAGCTCATAGAAAAGGCGTTTTACCCAAATGCTAATCTGTATTTAGAAAAAAAGGACAAAACACTTTGGACTGTACCAGCTAAAGAGTACGCAAGTTGGTATAAAAACAAAAAAGAAGGAGAATTTACAGGAAGAATAGGTAACATTTTATCAATAGATAATTTTGAAGGTGTTGCTACTGAAAAAGCAGAAATTATTATCCCTACGAGTGGTGTGAGATACATTGATTTGTTTCTTTTAAAAAAAATAGAGAACGAATGGAAAATTATTAGCAAAACTGCTAGCAATAAAAAAAGTAATCAAAATGGTGATAAAATATTATTTATAGTATCAAATACTTCATACCATGGAGCATCTAAACTTCCAACTGGAAATAGCTTTTCTGAAATTGTCAATGCATATGACACATTTAAAAAAGCTGGATTTACTGTGGATTTCGTTAGTCCTAATGGAGGTAGTATTCCATTGGCTTATATTAATACATCTGACTCACTCCAAAAAAATCTGCTTTATAATGAAGATTTTATGTATGCTTTAAAACACACCAAAAAACCTAAAGAAATTATTGCAAAAAACTATAAAGCAGTTCATTATATCGGAGGTGGAAGTGCAGTGTATGATGTGCCTACGAATAAAGAAATTCAAAAAATAACAATGACCATTTTTGAAAAGTATAATGGTATTGTCTCTTCAGTATGTCATGGAACAGCTGGTATTGTTAATTTAAAGACAAAAGATGGCAAGTACTTGGTAAATGGAAAAATAATTAGTGGATATCCAGAAGCTTATGAAAAAGAGGATGCCGAATATTTTAAGCAATTCCCTTTTTTAATCCAAAAGACCATAGAAGAAAGAGGTGGAATTTTTAAATACTCTCCTAGAAACTCTGTACATGTTGAGGTACAAGGAAATGTAATAACAGGTCAAAATTATTTATCATCTAAATATGTTGCATTAAAAATAATTGAAAATTTAAATACCAGAAAATAAGTCTATAAATGCAAACTGTGATTTAGTATTAGTTAATTATAAAAAAATGCTAGAATTAACTCCAAACAATTCTAACCCTCTGAAAATGATTAAAAAAATATAAACTGACGACAACAGTTATATTATGAATATAAACGATCAACTTAAAACCATAAAAGACTATTATTCTCCTAAAATAATAGGTGAAGTAAATGATGTCTATATAAAACTGGTGAAAATTAAGGGCGATAAAGTGCCTCGGCATAACCATAAAGATGAAGACGAATCATTTTATGTCCTTAATAAAGGAAAGCTTCTTTTTGAAATTGAAAATAAAGAGCCTTTTACAATGAAAAAGGGAGATATGTTTATTGTAAAAAAGGGAATTAATCATAAAGTCAGTTCTAAAAAGGAATGCCATTTAATGCTTATTGAAAATAAATCAGCTTTGCATACAGGAAATGTAATCCATGAGATTACAAAATCTATTAAAAATCAAATGGATTGATTTTTTAGTTTGTTTGGGATTACATTATACTGAAACACTAGTTCAATCAGAATTTCAATTTAGGGTAGATCTGAGGTATGCTATTTTAGCATATATAGCAGTAGAACTTTAGCCATCAATTAAAAATACAAATAATAATTAATAATTAATAATTAATAAAAATAATAAAATGAAAAAACGATTAAAAATAGCATTGACAATAGGACTCATTATTGTTTTTCAAGAAATATCGGCACAATCGAAGTTGAATCAATCGAGTGAATTTCAAACAGAAATTATTGATTCTGTTTATTCAGAGGTATTCAAAGAATATCGAAAGTTTTGGGTTAAACTCCCTGATAATTATAACCCAAATAGTAGTGTAAAATATCCTGTTGTTTATTTGTTAGATGGATTTTCTCTGAGAGAAAATTTAGAAGCAGTTTATGATAATTATTGGGGACATTATTTGCCTCATATGATTCTAATTGGAATTTCTAACAAAACTAACAGGATACGGGACTTAACTACTTCTCAGATTAAAATGAGGCGTGGACAAGCAATGAATAAAGAAACTGGTGGTGCGGAAAACTTCACCCAAAGTATTGAAAAAGAACTAATCCCATACATTGACAATAAATATCCAACCACGGCCTATCGTACCTTAATTGGGCATTCTTATGCCGGTTTGTTTACGGTAAATATGTTGGTTAATCATAAACACATCTTTCAAAACTATATAGCCATAGATCCAAGTTTGGATTGGGACGACCAAAAATTATTGAAGGAGGCAAAAGAAAAGCTGAGTTCAGAAAGTTATAAAGGTAAATCTCTTTATGTGTCTTTAGCAGCAGAACAGCTACACATGTGGGATGAAGAAATAACCATGGAGAATGTTATGGACGACTCTTCAGAATTCACTTTGTTTGCACGTTCAATCGTTGACTTTTCAACTTTTGCGACCTCTCAAAAACAGAGTGGATTAAATTTCTCATGGAAGGTGTACAATGAAGATTTACATGGTACTGTTCCGCTCCCAACGATGAGAGATGGATTGATTTTTCTTTTTAAATGGTACCAGTTTAAATCTCCGCAAAAATATAATAATCCTGAAACGACAGTAGATGAACTTGTTAAGCTATTGGAAAAACAAGAAGAAATCTATTCAACGCATTTCGGTTATCCCTTCCCTCCAATGATTGAGGAAATCTTTAGTGGCTATGGCTATATGAATTTACAAATGGGGCAACCTGAAAAGGCATTAATGTTCTTCAAATTGAATATTGATTATTATCCCAACAGCGCAAGTGCCTATAATTCAATGGCAGATTATTATGAAGCTCAAAATGATATAACTAATGCACTAAGGTTTGTGCAAAAAGCTGCTGAATTAAGTAATAACGAATACTATAAAAACAGAATTCAAGAACTAAAAAACAAATAACAAAGGCTAACATTTTGTATCAGTAATGCCAAAGTAGAAGTCTTATAAGAAACTACCAAGCAATCTGCCACTAAACATACAATTTATCGTTAGCACTTATTTGAGAAAAAAATGAAACGATTATTAAAATTCATAGAAAAGAATATTTCGGGCAAAAAGGTTTTAGGACTTTTTATCTTGACCAATCTTGTTTACACCTTTATGCTGACTGTTACAATTCCCAAAACAATGGAATTCTCTAACGGAATGGAATTATTGGATATGATGCCCACAGGATATGATTTGAATTATGTCAATGAATTATTCACTTCGCTTGGAGAAAATGGACGTTTGACGTATCTCACCAATCAAATACCTGTTGATATGATTTACCCACTGCTATTCGGACTTTCTTACTGTCTGCTTTTGGGTTATTTCTTAAAAAAATTGAACAAATTAAATTCCCCATATATTTATCTCTGCGTAATACCGATAATTGCTGGAATTGCAGATTATTTGGAAAATATCGGGATTATCACAATGCTTAAAAACTATCCCGAATTGAATGAGACTGCAGTTTATACAACTAATATATTTTCAGTTATAAAAAGCATTTCAACAAGTATATTTTTTATTGTATTAATAGTAATCTTAATAACACTTGGAATTAAAGTATTAAACAGAAAAAAAAGTGCTAACACCGTATAACATTGGCTACAATTTAAGAACGAATAACTGACAAAATTTTGATAGTAAAAAATTTAGAGAAAATTGAATTTGATATAATTGTTGATTGCTTTTTAAAGTCTTTTGAAAATTATTATGTTAAGCTACCAACAGACAAAAACTATTATAAAAATAGATGGAGATTAGCAAAAGTTGATTATGCCTTGTCCTATGGAATGTTTGATGACGAAAAATTAGTTGGGTTTATAATTAACGCCATAGATAAACGAAATGGAGAAAAAATAGCCTTTAATACCGGAACAGGTGTACTTCCAGAATATAGAGGGAGAAGAATAGTTAAATCGATTTACGATTTTGCTATACCAGATTTAAAAATAAATGGAGTTACAAAATGTTCATTAGAGGTAATCATTGAAAATACTAAAGCAATAAAATCTTATCAAAGTATTGGATTCGAAATTTGTAAAACATTTAATTGCTTCAGTGGAGAAATTAAATTAATCTCAAATGCTAAAATTGAGATGAATAAAGTTGACTATAATACTTTTGATTGGGGAAAATTACCTAATCAAAATTTATATTCTTGGGATTTTAACTTAGAAGTAATTAAAAACGGAGATTACGAATACTACCAAATTACAAAGGATAATTTTCTTGAGTCTTTTTTTGTTGTAAACCCCAAAAATGAATATTTAGCGCAATTTGAGATTTTAAAAGAAAGTGATGGCTGTTGGAATAGATTATTTAAAGGGATAAAAGAAGTATCAAACTCAATAAAAATAATAAATGTTGATACAAGATTAAACGAGAAAATAAATTACATCAGTTCAATTGGATTATCGAATACTGTTAATCAATATGAAATGGAAATGAATATATAAACTGTAGCCAACACCGTGCATAATTAATGGCTATTTAGAGGGTACTTACGAAAATCCTTACGGATTTTATATTCGGTTTTTATTTGCTAAATTAAGTGCTTAAACACGCAACGAATCTTATACAATCACATTGCCATTAATTAAAAACTGAAACAGTTTAATTAATTTATAGTCTTTCAGTAAAATTTCAAAAATGAATAGAATAAAAACTCTCTTTTTTCTGACATCAATAATCTTTTTCACAAACTGTCAAAATAAAAACAATCCGACGGTAAAGTATTTGTCTGAAACAACAATAAACCAAATAGACACATTGATGGAGGTGTCATATAAACGTGGATTGTTCAATGGGAACATCCTTGTGGCACAGAACAATAATATTATATATCAAAATGAATTTGGATATTCAGATGCCTCTAGATCAAAAAAACTTAGTAGAAACTCAATATTTAACATTGGTTCTATAGCAAAAGAATTCAACGCTGTTGCGATAATGATTTTAAATGAAAGAGGGTTACTTAATCTAGATGATAAAATCTCAAATTTTGAATTGCAATTACCAGAATGGTCAAATACCATTAGTATTAGGCATCTACTTCAATATACTAGTGGACTGCCAAGAATCAACTGGAACAATATTAAAAATGACCAAGATATCTATAATGATATAAAGAATATTAAACGTCTAAATTTTGAACCTGGTACAGATTACTTGTACAGCAACAATAATGTTTTTCTACAAAGAAGAATTGTTGAACAAGTATCTGGAATGAGTTTTAATGATTTCATTCAAAAAAACCTACTTATTCCTGGCGGTATGACAAATGCTATGATTGACGCGGATATTCAAAACCCTGAATTAGTAACCGCATTTAATAATGCTTTTGTAAATGATAGAGCAATGGATATCGAATTCTCTGGTTGGGTAAACCCTAGTGCAAATGATATGTATAAATGGATAATCAACTTACATTCAGGACAGTTTATATCTAATAAATCGTTAATTACTTTATTTGATTCGCATTCTAAGGAGAGTTCTTCTGCTTTAGGAATTGGGGTCATTGAGAATGACACTTTGCTAATTCATCAACATCATGGATCATCTTTCAATTATGAATCTTTTATCCATTATAATGTGAAAGAAGAATTATCAATCGTTTTAATGACAAATAATAAAAACCGCAAGCTTCGAGAAATAACTGATGCAGTCGAAAATATTTTAAAAGGCAATTCCTTTTCAATACCACAGAAGTCTATTTATTTCGCAATTAGAGAAAAATGTTATGATAATGCTAATGAGGGAATTGAGCTTTATAAAAACTAAAAAAAACAAAATTTTTCTGAATATAATTTTTCGGATGAAAATGAATTAAATCAACTTGGCTATGATTTGATTAAGAAAGGTCAAATAGAAGAAGCTATTAGCATTTTTACATTACTTATCTCAGAATTCCCAAATTCATCAAATGCATTTGATAGTATGGGCGAAAGTTATTTCTTAAATGACCAATTTGAATTATCAAAAATAAGCTATCAAAAATCTTTAGAACGCAATCCTGAAAATACAAATGCAGAAGAAATGATAAACAGAATTGAAAAAATAAATGTAAAAACAAACTAATAGCAACAACGTATAAAATTATTTGCTTGTATTAGCCAATTTACGAAAGTCCTCGCTGACTTTTGCTGCGCACAGTTCGCAAAGCTCGTGTCTATCTGTGATTTATTTGTTAAATCAGGTGCTTAACACATATTGAATCTTATACAATCACATTAGGCGCAATGTAACAAAACTACGGACTCATCGTCTTCCATTAACAACCAATCAGAAAATTAAAATGCAAGAAAATTTAACAGAACAAAAAAAAACTTGGAATACGATCTTTCTATTTCTCGCTCTCGTATTTGCGCTTACTTCACCTTTCCATTATGCCATAGTTAATTTATATCCATCACGAATATATGTTGGAGCAATCATGTGGTGTCCTGCAATTGCCGCATTTATTACCTTAAAAATAAAAGGGCGTAAAATTTCATCTTTAAATTGGAATTGGGGAAATTGGAAATATATCCGATGGTCTTATTTCATTCCTGCCTTATATGGGGTAATCACTTATATACTAGTCTGGAGTTTCGGATTTGGAAGTTTAGCCAATGAAGAAGTCATTATAGACTGGGGAGAAGAACTTGGTTTGTTTGGAATAGGAACATTAAATCCAACGGCAATAACAATAATAGCCATTATTTTAATAGGTACTGTAGAAGTAATAAGAGCCTCAGCAACAACTTTAGGAGAAGAAATTGGGTGGAGAGGTTTTTTTATCTATGAATTGAGAAAGGTACTTTCCTTTACTGGTGTATCTATTTTTAGTGGATTTATTTGGGCTGCTTGGCACTGGCCGCTGCTTGTTTACTATAGTAATAATGTATTATTGGAATTTATAACATTCTTCATCGTAATTATTTCTATGTCTTTTATTATGACATATTACACATTTAAATCTAAAAGTCTATGGCCAGCAGTAATTTTTCACGCCGTAAGCAATGTATATATTCAAAAAATATTACCTGAATTAACCATAAAAAATGAAGGAACGGAACATTGGCTTGGCGAAAACGGAATTATGTTTGCAATTGTGACTTGCGTTTTTGGAATTTACTTTTGGAGAAAAGCAATTAAAGAAAAATTATAACTAAAAAACACAGCGGCTAACAAAGATAGATAAAAAAATTAGGCAATCCTCTACTGAGACTATCATGAAGAAAGACAATATTTAAGTCATGAATTCTCTTGTCTTCAATCTGTATTTTTTTTTAGCAATTAATCCAAGCCTTAAATATTCCATAGCCTAAATTCTTAAAATTAATAACAAACGCTTATCGCTTCTTATTCGCGCTCATGTATTTCTTTTTTCTATTTTTAAAGAAAATACGTTGCTTTGTTATTCATATGAGTTTAAGTTATACCAAGAAAATATCAAAAACCCGTTTGTATTGGCTTTGCCAATTGATGGGCTGGTGCTTGGTGTCAACTTATTGGGCATACACCGTATATACTAGAGATAATTATGGAATTTTCTATACATTTTTAAATTATGTTTTAGATGTGGCAATTGGAATTTTCTTAACACATGTGTACAGAATATATGCATTAAAAGCTAACTGGAGTCAATTGCCAATTAAAAAGTTACTTATTCGTGTTATTCCAAGTATACTTTTGTTAGCGCTTCTATACGTGTTAATAAACAACTTAAAATGGTATACGTATTGGACTCTTATTGCAGGCGAGGATAAAAATTTCTTTGAAGCCATCATGTACTGGGATCCAATTTTACTTACAGGACTTCGACTAATGTCTATCTGGATATTGGCGTATCACTTGTATCATTACTATCAAAAAGAAGTGGTTACGGCAAGAGAGAATGCTCAACTTTCCTTAATCGCAAAACAAGCCCAGTTAGATAATTTATCAGCGCAATTGAATCCACATTTCTTATTCAACTCATTAAATTCGATTAAATCACTAGTCATCGAAAACCCTAACGTTGCAAGAAGAGCTATTGATTTATTATCAGATTTGCTGAGATCATCCTTATATGAAAAAGACAAAGATCTCATTCCTATTAAAAATGAATTGGCTTTAGTTTATGATTATATTGAATTAGAAAAGATGCGTTTTGAAGAACGACTGCAACTCAAAACGAATATTGAAGAAGGCCTTGGTCAATATAAGATTCCCACCTTAAGTATTCAGTTGTTAATCGAAAACGCCATTAAACATGGCATTGATTTAATAGTTGATGGTGGTATTATTTACTTAAAAATTAAAAAGAAGGATAGCCATATTCATATTACAGTTGAGAATCCTGGAATAATTAATCAAAATAAAAGTGTTGGATTAGGTCTCGAAAATTTAAAAAAACGCTTAGAAATTGAATATAAAGGTAAGGCTGTTTTTAGTTTAACAGCGACTGAAAATAACCATGTCTGCGCAGAACTAATAATTCCAATGCATATAAACGATGAAAAGATATAAAACCATAATCATTGATGATGAACGTTTAGCGAGAGAAGAAGTAAAACGTGCACTAGAAAAACATAAAGAGTTTGAAATTATAGCTGAAGCTAGTCATGTAGATGAAGCCATAACTTTAATTGAAGACTTACAACCAGACCTATTGTTTTTAGATATTCATATGCCTGGGAAATCTGGGTTTGATTTACTGGAAGAATTAACAAATGTACCAGACGTCGTTTTTACAACGGCCTATGATCAATATGCTGTAAAAGCTTTTGAGATGAACGCTTTAGACTATTTGGTAAAACCTTTAAGAGATGAACGTTTTTCTAAAACTATTGAAAAGGTAAAGGAAGAACTTTCTAATAGGGTAAAATTAGAACCTACAACATTACCGATGCATCAAAAGATATTTATAAAAGATGGTGAAAAATGTCATTTTATTCCACTAACAGATATTTATTTTATTGAATCTATAGAAAATTATGCACGTCTTTATTTTGGTTCGGATAAAGCAATGATAAAGCGTTCTTTAAATTTATTAGCAGAAAAATTAGACCCTAAAGTCTTTTTCCGTGTGAATCGAAGTCAAATGATTAACATACATTACATCAAAGAGATTCACCCATACTTCAATAATAAATTACTAATTATATTAACCACTGGTGAAAAAGTAGAAGTATCTAGCAGGCAGTCCGTTAAGTTTAAAAACTGGAATAGTTTATAAAGAGAAAATCGCTAAGTTTTCTAACGTTCATTGACTTTTTATTACGCTCATGTACTTTTCCTTTTTTGAAAGAAATATACACCTTTACTTTGTACTATAATTAATTTAAAAGTCTTATTATGAAGTATTTAAAAGTAGTATTTAAAACAGTAAAAATAGTATATCTAGTGCTAATTTCAGTGTTGATATCTTGTAATGAAAACACTGTTTCAGTAGCAGAACAACCTATCCTATCCGATTATACCGTTGGAGAACAATGGACTTGGAAATATAAAGGTGTAACCACTGAAGGCGAAGTACGTTCAGAAGGCGAAGATACAAGAGAAATAGTACATATAGCTGATGGTTTAGGTATGGTCATTGCAAAAGATACGATTCCAGTTTCGGACATTGTAAAGCCAGAAGAAGGCGAAACACCAAGATACAAATGGCCTTTAGAGGTTGGTAAAACGTGGCGATATGAAAAAAACTGGACAAGTCAAGATGGTACCACAGGAACACAAAGTCAAGATGCAATAGTATTATCCTATAAAGAAGAAACTGTAGACGCTGGAACCTTTATGGCTTATACCATAGAATACAAGGGAACAGTTTCTAATTCTAGAGGATACAACGCACAAACCGATGAAGTTTGGTTGTATGCACCAGAAATTAAAAACTTTATTAAAATGACGCAAACTCAAGATGGCTTTTTGTACAATGAAGAGTTAATCCAGTACATAGACCCAAATAGGAAATAGTTAGTTTTTTATCAATTTTCAAACGTAAAACAATGAAAAAGTCAGTCCTATTATTATTTCTAATTGCAATTAGCAGCACTTCTTTTGCACAAGAATTACCATTTCAAAAGGTGGTACTATCAGATTCAGTAGCACTTGAAAATCAAATGCAGCAACTGGCAATACACTGTGATACTCAAAACTTATCAGAATTAGATGTATTTAAGGTTCAGTTAATTAGAGGTGATTATAAGGATGCATTACATACCATTCAAAAAAAAATAGAAGAAAAACCTAGAGAAGAAAGCATCTATTTGGATTTATATCGATACTATGTAGAAGCAAAATTGTCCAATAACTTCAACAAAACCTTTAAAGATTCTTATCAAAATTACTTAATAGAATCTAATGATGTTCATGTCATTAATTTAGATAAAACATTAATCCTTAGAGATGGAACTGATTATTTTATTTCTAATTTTAATGATACCTATAAAAATATTACCGCTAACGAAATTTCAAATGTTACAGCTCAAGACTTATTAAAAAAATATTTTTTGAGTACAGTATATGCGTTAACCAGAGACATTTTCTTTGAAGAAATAAAACAAGATCATAAGCGTAGATATGTCATAAATGACAGTATCGTCATTCCTATGAAAGATGGTGCAGAAGTTTCAATTGTATTAGTAGAGCGAAAAGGAAATTCAACAGCTAAAAAATCTGCCATATTAGTGTCCTCTATTTACGCAGGAACCAATGAAGTTGGCGCCATGTTATCAGCATCTAAAGGCTATATAGGCGTTATTGCCAATACAAGAGGAAAGAGATTGAGTAAAAGCGACATAAAACCTCTTGAATATGAACATACTGATGTGTATGAAGTGATTGATTGGATTAGTAAACAATCCTGGTCCAATCAAAAAGTAGCCATGTTTGGAGGTAGTTACAATGGGTTTACACAATGGGCTTCTATGAAACACAACGTGCATCCTGCATTAAAAACCATTGTTCCTATGGTTGCTATTGCACCAGGAATTGATTACCCGATGGAAAATAATGTCCTACACAATTATTCGTATTCCTGGAATTTTTATGTAACCAATAACAAGTTTTTAGATTTTGAGGCTTCAAATGATTTTAAGCGTTGGAATACCTTAAAAAACACCTGGTACAAAACAGGCGTTGCATTTAATAAGTTAGATAGTATAGATGGTCAGATAAATACATTATGGAATACCTATATGCAACATCCTAGTTATGATGAGTATTGGAAAAAAATGATTCCCTATAAACAAGAGTTTGCAAAAATTGACATTCCTATTTTAACCATTACTGGCTATTATGATGACTCACAACGAGGTGCTATGTATTATTACAGTCAACATCATAAATATGCAAAAAATCCAAATCATTATTTGTTAGTAGGACCTTATGATCATTGGACAGCGCAAACAAAACCAGAAGAGAATTTAAGGAATTACAAGCTAGACAAATCTGCCTTAATAAATATTGAAGAGGACATTATTTATCAATGGTTTGATTACGTTTTAAACGGAAAACAAAAGCCTAGTATTTTAAAAGATAAGGTGAATTTTCAGGTCATGGATACAGATACTTGGATGCATAAATCAAGTTTAAATGCGATGATAAATGATACCTTGAATTTTTATTTAAGTGCTACTAGAACAGATGATTTTTATGCTTTAAAATCAAAAGCTAACATTTCTAAGATTGATATGTCAGTTGATTTTAAAGATAGAAAAGGTATGAACAATACTGAATACTATCCTTGGCCTTTAGAAAAAGACAGCATTAACTTAAAAGATGGATTGATTTTTAAATCTGAACCATTAAAAGAAGATTTAATTATAAACGGATCATTTTTTGGAAACCTTGAATTTTCAGTAAATAAAAAAGATGTTGATTATTCTGTAATTGTATATCAATTAACACCAGAAAACAAGTATTTCCATTTAAGCTATTACATTGGTAGAGCTAGTTTTGCTAAAGATAAAGAGCTTAGGAATTTACTTGTTCCAAACAAAAACACAGAAGTCTCTTTTGATAACTCAAAATTAATCAGTAAAAAACTAAAAAAAGGAAGTCGTATTGTAATTGTTGTCAATGTCAATAAAAACAACAATGCACAATTAAATTATGGAACAGGTAAAGATGTAAATATAGAGAATATTAGAGATGCTATAATCCCATTAAAAATTACTTTTACAGGTAACAGTAGTATTTCTTTACCAATTTGGAGAGATTAATTGATGTTTCCTAACCCATTAAAGAAACTACACATGATGACAAAAACAATGAATGCCTTAAAATAAGACATTCACTGCTACAAATATTAAGACATTAAATTAATTACTTCCATGCCATTTTGCCCAATCTTGCAGGTTTCCAAATAAAACGTTTTTTCCATTAGAGCCGTTGGTAAGGATAATAATACCTGATTTTGATTCAAAATCGAGCATAAAACCAGATTGCCATCCTTCATTAGAACCACCATGACCAGATAATGTAAAATCCCCAAAACGATTCATAATCATATAACCCATTCCGTAATTCCCTTTAGATAGTTCGGTAGGTTTTATCAAAAGAGCAATGCTTTCTTCTGACAAAACAGGATTTTTTGAAAATGATGCTTTTGCAAAAAGAATAAGATCATCTATTGTTGTATGCAAACCTGCTGCTGCTTGCGCATTAAAAAGGCGTAATGGGATTTCATTTCCTTCTTCATCATAGGCCTTTGCAGAATTTTTTAAAACCTTTTTACTAATATTAAAACTTGTTTGTTTCATTTTTAAAGGCTTAAAAATATGTTCTTTCATGTAATCCGCAAAAGATTTCCCACTAACGTCTTCAATAACTAATTGCAATATAGAATAACCACCACCTGAATATTTCCATTTGCTTTCTGGTTCCATAACGAGTTCTACTTTCTCATCTAGATTAGTAGTTCCGGATAACGATGCATCAATTGAAGTTAATTCATCTTTAGTTTCATAACCGTTGTAACCATGAACAGACAAACCTGCAGTATGTTGCAATAGATTCCTGATAGTTACTTTATCTGAATCAAATTCACTAGATGGTAATTTCCAATTCAAAAGATATTTTGAAGCTGGAGCATCTAAATTAAGTTTTTGGTCTTCTACCAATTTCATAATTCCCCAAGCTGTAAACATTTTTGATATAGAACCAATATTAAAGCCTGTTTTACTATTTACAATCTCGTTTTCTGATACATCAGAAAACCCATATTCTTTTTTAATAATAACGTCGCCATTTTTAATAATAGCCAATGCCAATCCAGGTACTTTATTGTCTTGCAATGCCTTTGGTGTAGTTTCATTTAAAGTTTTTAATAGTTCTTTCTCAGAACTCGTTTGAGCATTTACAAATAAGGTTGATAATGCGATTGTAATAATTGTAATTAAAGTTTTCATATGTATTTAGTTTTAAATTCGATGTAAACCTAGAGCTGAATATTCGTTAATTAGAACTATTTTGATGAAGCTAGCGTATCAAATGGTAATCAACTCATTATGATATTTAAAGTACCTTTATCATTAAATTTGATACGTTTACAATATGAAAAGAGACGTTCATAAAATAAAAGCTGTAACCTTGAATATGCAATATAGATTTGTGTCAAAATCATAAATAAATTAAAATCATGACACATAAAAAACTTTATAAAGCAGCAGCAGTTCTATCTGTAATCATTATTATTTTGATGCTAATCTTAAGAAACGCTCAAAGCGAAATATTCGCAGTGCTTTCAAGTTCATTGGGTTTAGTAGTCTTTTACACCCTTTTGAATTATCTCTTTCAAACTGAAAAAATAAAATTTGGGACTTCTAACCTTCGATTAAAATATCTCTTTTTAGGAATAAGTATTCCGCTTTTAATATTTGCTATTGATGCTACTACAGATTTAGATGGAGGCTTTCTAAAGAATAGCGTAAGAATTCTTTTAGCAATTGCAGTTGCTTATTTAATTTTCTATTGGACCTACGAATACCGAAAAAGTATTCAAAAACTTAAAAAGGATAAATTAGAAGCCGAATTGATGCTATTAAAAAATCAAATAAATCCTCATTTTTTCTTTAACACACTTAACAATTTGTATGCCTTAATAAAAAAGGATGCTGATGCAGCTCAAGACTATGTCCTAAAATTATCAGATTTAATGCGATTCACTATTTACGATAGCGGAAAGGAAAACGTGCAGTTAAAAGATGAAATAGATTATTTAATAAATTTTATTGATTTACAAACTGCCAGATACCATAAAGACATTGATGTGAATTTTGAAAAATCAATTAAAAATCCAGAAACAAAAGTGGCACCTTTGTTATTCATTATTTTGCTAGAAAATGCTTTTAAACACGGAGTTGAAAAAGCAACTGATAATGCATTTGTTCATATAAAACTTATTGAAGATGATACTAAAATAAGTTTTACTGTCAAAAATAATTATGATGTTGAAGATACTTCAGTAAATGAAGGCATTGGACTGAAAAATTTAAAAGATCGATTAAATTTATTATATCCAAATAGTCATAAACTGTGTAATAGTATGGAAGAAAACATCTATTCAACAACATTAGAAATATATAAGAAATGATAAAATATATAATTGTAGACGATGAGACAGCCTCGCATGATAATATTAAAGATTATGCGAGTAACTTGACCTACCTATCATTCCAAAAAAGTTGTTATAATGCTTTTGAAGCTCTTGACTATTTAAATAAACATTCTATTGACCTTATCTTTTTAGATATTAATATGCCTAAACTTTCTGGTTTAGAGTTTTTAAAAACACTTTCTAATCAGCCAAAGATAATCATTACCACAGCCTATGAAGAATTTGCTTTAGAAGGTTATGAGTTGAATATTGACGATTATTTATTAAAGCCTTTTAATTTTAGTCGTTTTGTAAAATCTGTTAGTAAAGTTTCTGATGCATTGGCTAATAAATCCATATCAATACAAAATTCAGAAAATAATGAAGACGCTAAAATATTTATAAAAGAAGATAAAAAATACTATCAGATTAAGCTTAATGACATTCTATTTATAGAAGCCTATGGAAATTATGTGAAAATTAATATGGTTGACAGAATAATCGTTTCACATCAAACCTTAACATCCTTTACTCATAATTTACCTGAAAATCAATTTATAAGAGTGCATAAATCATTTATTATTTCAATAGATAAAATTGAATTGATTGAAGGCAATAGAATACTTATTCAGGATCACAAAATTCCAATAGGCAAAATGTATAAGCTTAATGTAAATCGATTAATAAAATAAAATTATTTAAAAACGTGCTACAACAAAGAACTGAGTCAAAAAACAAATAAATTCTTCGTTAAATTTCTTCACTATTATATTAAGCTCAAAATGCTATTACTTGGTATTTTGAGCTTTATTTTTCTGTTTAATTCTATTTATTTAGGCAGTACTGAAACATGGGTTTCATCATATACTAATCCTGATTTCACAATAACAAAACTCTATTTTAACAACTTATTAGATACAGTTATTAATGCCAATTTCTTGCTCTTGGCTTTGTTTACAATACGTAGATAAAGTTCTCTGCAGCCTTTTTTATGCTTACATGCTGTAAATGAACATAGAAATAATAGGTTTCTTAACTTTCTATTGCCAACTTTACTAATTCTTGCTCTTCCCCTAACACTAATTCCAGATTCTCTTATAGTTGGTGTGATTCCTACATAACTACAAAGTTGTGAGGCTGTCTCAAACTTTTAAAAACCATCTGTAACTACAATTAAAAATAACGCCGTCTTTACACCTATACCTGAGATACTTTTAAAAGTGTTAATTTCCCTTGCTGTTCTTGCTTTACCAAAGTAAGTAACTTCTCTTCTATCCCCTTTATCTCTTTACCTAAGAACTTTTTTGTCCTTTTCAGAGAACGGTAAGAATATTTTGATGGAATACCTAAGACATCCTCACCGTGAATTTTATTCTTGGTAGCTGTTCGCTTTTTTATCAAACTATCCAACCATCTAAAGAGTTGTAGACATCCACTTTGAACTTCTGTAAGCGCGTTGTATAAGGGAACTTCGTTGATCATACCATAGTTAGAAATTGCTTTTGCATCACTTTTATCCGTTTTTACTTTAGCTAATTTCATTTGTAGAAAACGCTTTATTGATAATGGATTGACAGCAGAAACTAAAATACTTTGTTTATGAAGAACTGAGCTAATCTGTAATGATAGTAACCTGTTGCTTCCATAATTACTTGTAATATGGATAGAATTGTTTACCGCAAAGAACGTTACAAGAAGTACAAAAAGAATATAAAGGCTATTATTTCTGAATCTGAAAATAATATGTTATACCAATTTGTGTTCTAAATGCCGTATTAAAAATTTGAATTATTTTTTATTCAGTTTAGGAATAAAATTTAAGCATAGTAATTGCTATGGTTCCATTTTATGACGACAAATGGGTGAAAAAGAAACTAATTTTATACGGCATTAGAAATGCAAATTGGTATTAGGTACTACTATTAAAGAAATTCATACACAAATAACAGCGATGATTGTTGTTATGATGTCAGCATCAATAGCAGCAACCACAGCTGCTAGTAGCTAAGGTTTAAATAATATTTTAAGCTAAAAAAAATCTAATTCAAAATTTTAAGAAGATTAGCTTTGTATAGTTTACCAATAGGAATGATATGATCTTGAATATGTATTCGATTTCCATCAATTTTATTGATATATTGTGTAGCAACAGCAAATGATTTGTGTACTTGGATAAAACCATTTGTTGGTAATGATTCTAAAATATCAGATATTTTATCCCTAATCGTAATGGTTTCAGTTTTAGTGATGATTTTTGTATAATTTCCAGAAGCTTCTACATACAAAATTGTATCGATTTCTAATTGAATAGGAGATTTATTCTGACGAATAAAAATACGTTTTGGTAAAGTTTCACTTGCTTCAAGTATTGGTTTCTTTACCTTTTTATTTGAATCAACAACTTTATTAACGGCTTTTAAAAAGCGCTCAAAACGAAATGGTTCTAATAAATAATCGACAATATTTAATTCATAACCATCAATGACAAACTCACTATAAGCAGTAGTTACAATAACTTTTACAGGAAACAGTAGTATTTCTTTACCTATATGGAACTCTCTTTAAAAACTATAAAAACTCTACTTACTCATTAAAATAAAGTCCACATGTACTATTATTTCAGGTAATTACCACAGATGTCATAAAGATGTCATAAGTTTGGCGCTAGTGTCTATGGGTATTGTATTTAATTTTGTAAACGAAATATTTAATACAAACACATGAACAATTATTTTACAAGTATCCTTTTCTTTTTTATTACATATATTGGGTTTAGCCAAAGCTATCAATCTAAAATTGATGCTGTAGTTTCATCAACTTACAGTTCTAAAGAACCAGGAATTTCAGTTTTAGTAGCCAAAGATAGAAAAGCCATTTATAGTAAAGCTTTTGGAAAATCTAATTTAGAATTAAACACTCCTTTAGAAACTAATAGTGTCTTTCAAATTGGCTCTATAACAAAACAATTTACTGCGATTTCTATTTTAATGCTAGAAGAACAAGGTAAGTTAAGTGTTGAGGATAAAATTGGAAAATACATTCCTGAATATGCTGAAATTGGAAAAGACATTACCATTCATCATCTATTAAACCATACTTCGGGAATAAAAAACAGAACACCTGTTGGTGACAAGGGTTTTATTTCTAAAACTAATATGTCACCTACAGAACTTATTGCATATTTTAAAGATGAACCTTTAGAATTCAAACCAGGAGAGCGTTTTAAATACAGTAATGCAGGCTATATTTTACTAGGGCGAATTATTGAAATCGTTTCTGGACAACCTTACAGTGATTTTATAGAACAAAATATTTTTGATAAAATAGGAATGAAGAATTCATCCTGTGGAGATATGAAACAAGTTATTCCCAACCTTACTAAGGGTTATATCATTGAACAAAATGATTTTGTAAAATCAGATTATATAAATTTGTCTTTAGCGTATTCCGCAGGAGCTATTTTATCTACCACAGAGGACCTTTTAAAATGGCAAAATGCATTACTTTCAAACACACTTTTAAAAGCTTCTAGTATAAAACAAGCTATGACACCAACCTTATTAAACAGTGGAAAAAGAGTACCTTATGGATATGGTTTTCGATTTTCAAAACTGGGAAATTCTCCTGTAATTGCCCACACAGGAAGCACGAAGGGGTTTACCAGTATTGCGCTGTTTTTACCTAAAGAGAAACTGTATATAACTGCATTAACCAACTGTAATTGTAAGAATGTAAATAACGTGGCGAAACAAGTTGCTGAATTATTTGTAAATCTACCCGATAATAAAATAACAGAGGTTGAGAATAATCAACCTGAGAGAAAATCAATTGATGTACCTTCAGAAATATTAAGTGACTATACAGGTACTTATGAGGTTAAACCAAATGTAAACCTTACTATAGGATTGGATAACACAAATCAATTATACTTATTAGCTCCAGGTCAAACCAAGAAGGTCGAATTATTTGCCGAAACTCAAAATCATTTTTTTGTAAAAATTGTAGATGCAGAAATCACTTTTAATACAAATGAAAAGGGGAAGGTTATTAGTTTAACTATGAATCAATCTGGTCGTAAAATCACTGCTAAAAAGAATTAATATGGAAAATAACGAAAAAACTACTTTGCGACAGGCGATACATTTTGCAAAAGTACCTGTAATAATATCATTATTTCTATCACCAACAAGATATACTTTAGAATTGATAGGACTGCCAGAAAATGTCATTTTTATTATTGGTCTGCTTTGGCTCACCTTAGGATTTGCCATATATTTAGGTATTAAAACCTTTAACAAGAAAATGCCTTATCGCATCCTCTTATTAAGTTTAGCTATTTTTTCTCCAATCTCAAGAGTTCCTGTGGCTATACTTTGGTGGGTGGATACGAAATGGGAAATTGGCACTCATTATGGATTATATTATGATAATTTTGGTGAAGCCTTATTAAATCATGTGATTTATGGGTCGTTAGTTCAATTAATTCCTGCATTCATATTGGGTTCAATAACAATAGCACTAATGCGGTACAGAAAACAGTCACAAAAAATAAACCTATAGAAAATGGATAAAAACTATTTAGCCATACGAGTAAAAGAGTTAAGAAATCAGAGAGGTATGTCTCAAGAGTTTCTTGCTGAAGAATCTGGATTGAGTTTAAGAACGATTCAACGGATTGAAAAAGGGGAATCAAATCCCACAGGTGAGTCATTGAAGCGATTAGCCAATGCCTTAAATGTAAGTCCAGATGAGTTGATAGATTGGTCCGTTAAAGAAGATAAAAAGTATTTAACGTATCTCAATCTATCAGCATTAATGTTTTTATTTTTTCCATTATTAGGAGTTCTAATTCCATTTATACTGTGGACATCGAAAAAAGGTAAGATTAAAAACAGTAATAAGCTAGGTAAAGATTTAATCAATTTCGAAATCACCTGGACCATATTGTTATTTTTTATTCCTATTGTATTATTCTTAATATCAAAAATCGGGCTAATTAAAGATATGACTTTAAGCTTATTTTTTATAGTCATTGGCATTTTGTATGTCGCCAATTTAATTTTAATATTGA
The DNA here is from genome assembly GCF_038900375.1 of Psychroserpens sp. AS72. Taxonomy (NCBI): domain Bacteria; kingdom Pseudomonadati; phylum Bacteroidota; class Flavobacteriia; order Flavobacteriales; family Flavobacteriaceae; genus Psychroserpens; species Psychroserpens sp. AS72. Next base: position 508,735 of record NZ_JBBMRC010000003.1, read on the forward strand.
TCAATACATTGAGAATAAACAATGAAAAAGAGGTGATATATAGTCCTCGATTTAAGTTTTTAAAATGAACTTCATCTAGATCAAACCATTACCGAAAAGTTCCAAGAAAAAACTAAACAATGCAATGAATTAATAAAATTGAATTACATTTATCTTTAGAATATAAAATACCAAATATTTAAAAAAAGCGTAAATTCAATTTAAACCTTTAGCCATATTTCAGGACTAGATATTTGTTGACCCGTCCTGAATAAAATCTAAATAATTTTAAACATGGATACATAAAGTACTTCACTCCTATTTACAAGTGTTTCAAGAAAAGTAGTACAGATATGGGACAATTAGTTTAAACTATTTGCCGATACAGAAATTAGCAAAAATATTACCCAACAAATCATCATTGGTAATCTCACCTGTAATCTCTCCAAAGTGATATAATGCCTGACGAATATCTATAGCCAATAAATCTCCAGACAAATCTGATTCTAATCCGTGTTTTACTTTTTGGATTTCTTCAAATGCTTTCAACAACGCATCATAATGACGTGAGTTTGTTACAATTGTTTCATTATTTCTAAGTGCTCCTGTGTTAATTAAATCTAACAATGAATTAGTCAACTGCTCTACTCCAAAGCCTGTCTTAGCAGACAATAATTTAATTTCTGGAATGTCAGATTGTATTTTGGATATTAAAATATCATCAACTTTATCTATCTTATTCGCTATTACAAGAAGTGGTTTTTGCGGATATTTATTCTTAATCTTTTCTAACTCAACTTTTAAAGCTGAACGTTGATCTTTAAAATCATCAGCATCAAATAAATAAATTACAACTTGCGCTTGGTCTATTTTTTCAAAGGTTTTCTTTATTCCAATACTTTCAACCACATCTTTAGTGTCTCGTATTCCTGCAGTATCAATAAATCTAAATCCTATACCTCCTATCGATATCTCATCTTCAATAGTATCTCTTGTAGTACCTGCTATTTCTGAAACAATAGCACGTTCTTCATTTAATAGTGCATTAAGCAATGTAGATTTACCAACATTGGGTTCTCCTACAATGGCTACAGGAATACCGTTTTTAATAACATTTCCAACAGCAAACGAATCTATTAAACGTTTCAAAACAAAAGTAATTCTATCAACTAAGGCTTTAAACTGAGAACGATCTGCAAATTCTACGTCTTCTTCAGCAAAATCTAACTCTAGTTCAATTAACGAAGCAAAATTTATAAGCTCTTCTCTGAGTTTAGATATTTCCGAAGAAAAACCACCACGCATTTGCTGCATAGCGACTTGGTGAGAGGCTTCATTATCACTAGCTATTAAATCTGCAACAGCTTCTGCTTGCGACAAATCTAATTTTCCGTTTAGAAACGCTCTTAATGTAAATTCTCCTGCGTTTGCCATACGGCAACCTTTCCGAAGAAATAATTGAATAATTTCTTGTTGAATATATAAACTACCATGGCAAGATATTTCTACAACATCTTCACCAGTATAAGAATTTGGATTTTTAAATACAGACACCAAAACTTCATCAATAACACGCTTATCGTCAACAATATGTCCTAAATGAATAGTGTGCGTCTTTTGTTTTTGTAATGACTTCTTTTTTACTACGGAAGTAAAATGTGCATCAACAATAGCGATAGCATCATTACCAGAAAGCCTAATCACAGCAATTGCTCCACTTCCTGAGGCTGTTGCTAATGCAATAATAGTATCTTGTTGAATCATTAAAATATTTTTTACAAAAGTATCGCAATTTTAGATTTATTTATGAAAATAGGCTTGATTTTCTTACAAGTAACTTACTATATTTGCAGTACAAAATTTATAATTATGAAAAAAATAGTATCAATTTTAGCATTATGCTTATTAGTTATAGGTTGTAAAACCGAAGAAAAAAAAGCGCCTCTTGAAGGTTATCTTATAGAAGGTGAAGCTCCTGGTATCTACAATGGGATTAGAGTTTACTTACAATCTGCAGATGAACGTAACAGAAAAATCAATAGAGATACTGCTATTGTAATGAATGAAAAGTTTGTTTTTGAAGGTAAAATTGAAAAACCTGAAATTTGGTATCTATCAATTAATAGTGTTAACGGTAGTTCTCCATTTATTATTGATAACGATTATTACACGATAACTGTAGATAAAGATAAAGTTGATAATACTGTAATTAAAGGTCCAAAGGCTAACGATGCTTTGAGTGCTTATTTTAAAGACACAAGAGAATTAGCAAATAGACGTACTAAATTGACTGGACAATTAAGATCAATTGGAGATGTCTCTAAACGTGAAAACATTAACAACGAAATGGTTCAATTAAATAAAGATGAATCAAAAATACCGTTCATGCATATTGAAAAAAACAAAGATAATGTAGCGTCTTTAGTTTTTATTAATAACGAATTGAATTCTAAAGATGCAGATGTTGATAAGCTCGAAGACGCTTTAAATAACGTAAATAGTGAATTGAAGAATTCAAAACTTGGTCAAGAAACTGCTTTGAGAATATCACAAGCACAAAAAGTTAAAGCAGCTGAAGGTGCAACGCAAATTGGTAGTATAGCTCCACAGTTTTCTGCACCAACTCCAGATGGTAAAGTATTATCTCTTAAAGAAGCTATGGGAAAAGTAACTGTAATCGATTTTTGGGCTGCTTGGTGTGGACCATGTAGAAGAGAAAACCCAAATGTGGTTAAGATTTATGAAAAATATCATAGTAAAGGACTAAAAATTATTGGTGTATCGTTAGATGGTAGTGGCAGACAAAAAGATCCTAAAGATGCATGGTTAAAAGCCATAGAACAAGATAAACTTACATGGCATCAAGTATCAAACCTAAGTTATTTTAACGATCCTGTAGCAAAAGCTTATAATATTAAATCTATTCCTGCAACTTATATTTTAGATGAAACAGGAAAAATTGTAGCTAAAAATTTAAGAGGTGCAGCTCTTGAAGCTAAGATTTCAGAATTATTGAATTAAATTTTTATTTACTTCGGAAATGAGCCTCTAATGTTTTATCAGAGGCTTTTTCATTTTAAATCTTACCTAATTTATGCATCATGAATAAAATCACAATTGGTATGGCTAATAGACCTACCATTAACAAATCGGTTTCAAATAGTGAAGGTTTTAAAATTAAAGTAATAACATAACCACCAACTGCACCACCAAAGTGTGCATCGTGACCTATATTACCAACTCTCTTTTTCATTCCGTAGATAGAATACAGTAAATATCCTATTCCAAAAACAAAACCAGGAATAAAGAAATTAATTTTCATCATAGGATTCATTAAAATAGCAGAATATAGCACACCCATTACTGCTCCACTTGCTCCTACTGCACTATATTGATATTCATTTTGATGAAAGTAATAAGACAATAAACTTCCTAACGTAAGACTTCCTACATAGACAATTAAAAAATTAAGCTCGCCTAAATCAAAGATAACCCAATCCGCAAAAAAATAGAGCGTTACCATATTAAATAACAAGTGCTGCATATCTGCATGCAAAAAGCCAGAACTAAACATTCTAAACTGCTCACCTCTTTTAATGCCTCCTACATTAAACTTATAGCGTTCAAAAAAACCGTAATCATTAAATCCTTTGTAGGATATTAAAGCATTTGCTCCAATAATTATAATGGTAAATAAACTCAAACTACCCATAGACTATAAACGTTTTATTATATATATATTTGCCACTGCAAATCTAATCAATAATGCAATTTATAATATACATTTTAGTTTATCCTTTTTTATGGCTTATTTCTATACTTCCTTTTAGATTGCTATATGCGTTTTCTGATGTGCTCTATCTTTTAATTTATAAAGTATTTGGGTATAGAAAAAAAGTTGTTGTGGCTAATTTAAAATTAGTGTTTCCAGAAAAATCTGATAAAGACATAAAAATCATTACTAATAAGTTCTATCATCACTTATGTGATATGATGGTTGAAGCTATCAAATCTTTAACTATTTCTGAAGCAGAAATGAAAAAACGTTTCACATTCACCAATATAGAACTTCTCCAAGAATTAGAAAATAATGGAAGAAGCATAGCACTAATGTGTGCTCATTATGGAAGTTGGGAGTGGATTTTTGTACTCCAGAGTTATATTAAAAATAAAGGTTATGCTGTTTATAAACGAATTGAAAATAAATATTTTGATAAACTCATCAAAGGTATTCGAGCCAAATACAATAGCGAGTTGATAACTACCAAGGAGACCATCCCAAAATTATTAAGAGCTAAAGTTGACAATAAAACTTTTATTTGCGGATTTGTATCAGATCAATCAGCAAAATCATGGAAAGCGCTTCATTGGTCAGAATTTATGGGTCACAGAGTACCAATGCACACAGGAGCAGAAATGCTGGCAAAACGTCTAGATTTAGCGGTTGTTTTCTTTAGAGTGAAACGATTAAAAAGAGGGTATTATGAAACGACCTTTGAAACCATTACAGAACATCCAAAAGAGTTTGAAAACTACGATATTACAGATGCTTTTTTTCGTTTAGTAGAACAACAAATCAATGAAGCTCCAGAATATTATTTATGGACGCACAAACGTTGGAAATATAAAGACGATTCTCCCGAGAATTATAAAGTAGTTAAAGCGAAAACCACGAATTAATTTGAGTATTGTTTTCAGTTTTACCTACTAGTGATTCATGAATAAACTCATTCGTTTTACCATCATATTGATAACTCTTAGCCCATTCTTTATGATTTTGAGCTAAAGCCTTAAGACTTTCGCAAACAAAAGCCATTTCTTTATTCGTTGTTGTTGGGTGAATAGACATACGTATCCAACCTGGTTTACGAACTAAATCTCCAATAGAAATCTCATTGGTTAACTCATGACTCGTTTGTTGATCTACATGTAGTAAAAAATGTCCATAAGTTCCTGCACAACTACAACCTCCTCTGGTTTGAATCCCAAAACGGTCATTCAATAATTTCACACCAAGATTAAAATGCAAATCGTCAATATAAAAAGAAATCACACCTAAACGATCTTGATGCTGACCAGCAAGTATTGTAAGATTTTCTTCGGAACGTAATGCATTAAAAACGGTATCAACTAATTCATGTTCGCGTTTGAGAATATTATCAACTCCCATTTGCTCTTTAAGCTTAATAGAAAGTGCTGTTTTTATGGTTTGTAGAAAACCTGGAGTACCACCATCTTCTCTATCTTCAATATTGTCAATATACTTATGTTCTCCCCAAGGATTGGTCCAACTTACAGTGCCTCCACCTGGACAATCTGGAACCATATTTTTGTATAACTTTTTGTTAAAAATCAATACTCCTGAAGTTCCTGGTCCACCCAAAAATTTATGTGGAGAAAAGAAAATTGCATCTAAATTTTGTAGTTCGTTTTCTGGATGCATATCAATGTCAACATAAGGTGCAGAACATGCAAAATCTACAAAACACACACCACCATGTTGATGCATAACTTCTGCAATTTTATGATGTGGTGTTTGAATTCCTGTGACATTAGAACCTCCAACAACAGACGCTATTTTTAATGTACAATCTTTATATTTCTCTAATAAAATTTCTAAATTTTCAATACTAAATAAACCTTCGTCATCTGGTGGAATCACTTCAACCTTGGCAATGGTCTCCAACCAAGAAGTTTGATTTGAGTGATGTTCCATATGCGTTATAAAAACTACAGGACGAATCTCATCAGGAATCGTTGTATATTGTTTCAAGTTTTCAGGCACTTTTAATCCTAAAATTCTTTGAAATTTATTCACAACACCTGTCATTCCATTTCCTGAAACGATTAGCACATCATCGTCATCACAGTTGACATGTTTTTTGATAATATGTTTTGCTTCATGATACGCTTTAGTCATTGCTGTCCCAGAAACCGTAGTTTCGGTATGCGTATTTGCTACAAAAGGTCCAAACTCATTGCAAAGCTTCTCTTCTATTGGTCTGTATAATCGTCCAGAAGCGGTCCAATCTGTATAGATAATTTTTTTGTTTCCGTAAGGGGATTCAAACTCTTGATCTATTCCAATGATATGTTGCCTAAATTGATCAAAATACAATTCGAGCTCAGAGGGTTTTGATGTTGACATTTCCGTAGAAATCATAATAAAAGTGCTTTATGCTAAGATACTAAATATTTGCGATTGCCTTAATTTCTGAAATGATACGATCTGCTAAATCGTCTGCTTCAGTTTGACTTGGTGCTTCGGTATAAATTCTAATAATTGGCTCAGTATTACTTTTTCTGAGGTGTACCCAAGAATTTGCAAAGTCAATTTTAACACCATCTATAGTGGTTAAGTTTTCATGAGCGTATTTGTTTTCCATAGCTACAAGTAACGCATCAACATCCAATTCAGGTGTTAACTGAATTTTCTTTTTGCTCATAAAATAATTTGGGTAACTAGCTCTAAGCTCACTTACTTTCATTTTCTTTTCGGCTAATAAGCTTAAAAATAAAGCCACACCAACTAGTGCATCTCTTCCGTAGTGAGATTCTGGATATATAATTCCGCCATTGCCTTCACCACCAATTACAGCATTGTTTTTTTTCATTAGATTCACAACGTTAACCTCTCCTACTGCACTGGCTTCATAAGTTCCTCCATGCTTTTCAGTCACATCACGTAATGCACGCGTAGAACTCATATTACTGACCGTATTACCTGGTGTTTTACTCAACACATAATCTGCACAAGCTACTAATGTGTATTCTTCTCCAAACATTTCTCCTGTTTCGTCCATAAATGCCAAACGATCTACGTCTGGATCTACAACGATTCCGAAATCTGCATGTTCTTTAACAACTTCTTTTGATAAATCTGTTAAATGTTCTTTTAGAGGTTCTGGGTTATGAGGAAAATGTCCAGTAGGATCACAATATAATTTTACAGCATGAACACCTAAACGATCTAATAATAACGGAATTGCAATGCCACCTGTAGAATTCACACCATCTACAACGACTTTAAAATTAGCTTTTTCAATCGCTTTTACATTCACTAAATCCATATCAAGAACTTCATCAATATGTATATCAATGTACGCATCATTAATTGCAATTTCTCCTAAGTCATCAACTTCTGCGAAGGTCATTTCATTAGATTCGGCTATTTTTAAAATTTTAGCACCTTCAACTCCATTTAAAAATTCGCCTTTAGCATCAAGTAATTTAAGTGCATTCCATTGTTTTGGATTGTGACTTGCTGTTAAAATAATACCACCATCTGCATGTTCCATTGGTACAGCAATTTCTACAGTAGGTGTTGTTGATAAACCAAGATCAATGACATGTATTCCTAATCCGACTAATGTATTCATCACTAGATTTTGAATCATCTCTCCCGAAATTCTTGCATCTCTACCAACCACAACTCTATAGTTTTCTTTATTGCGTTGTTGTTTGATCCATGTACCATAAGCTGATGCAAATTTAACAGCATCAATTGGAGTTAAATTATCACCAACATTACCGCCAATGGTTCCACGTATTCCTGAGATTGATTTTATAAGTGTCATTATCTAAATTTTGTTTTCAGTTTTAAAAAATAAGTTTCAAAATATTTATAGCTCAAATGTGCTAAAAGTATTGTTAGTGCAAAAGTCAATATATAAATTAAAAGAATGGTTATGGTATCGTTAAAAATTTTCAGTTCTTGGATTTTAAGCATAAAAAACACGACGAAATTTAAAGCTATGACATGAAACATGTAAATTCCGTAGCTAATATGTCCTAGATGGTTGAGATATTTGTTGTTGAGCACTTTTCCGAAGTTATTATGAGCAAGCGTATGAATACATAACCCAAACAATAGCATTGTTGACAAATTACGCATCCAGAGTTCTTTAAATTTAAAAACATCTGTTGTGAAATATAAAAGGGTTGCTATCACAATTAGAATCGGAATTACTGCGGAAATTTTAAAAAATTCTAACTTGTTCTTTTCTTCCAAAATAGCAACGATACCACCAAAAAAAAGTAAAAAATAAACAAAACCAAATCGACGTAAATAATGGAAACCGTTAACATGAAATAGTATAAAGTAACCTATCGTTAAAATGGACAATATGAGTAATATCCTGTTTTTCTTCACTATATATAAAAGTGGAGCAATCATCAAATAAAACTGTTCTTCGATACCAATAGACCATAACACCTCTAAAATACCTCCAGGTTCATAAAGTCTACCAAAAATATTAGGAAGAAAAAATGTGGTCAATAAAATACCTTCTCCTAGGTTATAATTATTTTCAAAAGGAATGTTTAATGCTGGCAAAATCAACCAATAAAACGTAAATCCAAAAAAGGCAATTAAATAATATAACGGAAAAATGCGAAGAATTCTACGTATATAAAATTTCCGAATAGAAAATTCATCACGCTTTTTATATCTATAAATAAGTCTGATAATTAAAAATCCACTTAGCACAAAAAACATATAAACGGCTTCTGTACCTCTATTAAAAATTGGAATATCTAGATAATATGGAAGACCTTGATTTCTGCTTAGTAGTGGAATATGAAAAAACAAAACCAACGAGGCCAATAAAAAACGTAAGGGATCTAAATTTGGTAATCTATCCAAGTGTAAGCGTTTAGAACTCAAAAATACATATATTTATTGAATGAATTTTCTAGCCCATATTTTTCTTTCAAATAACGATAATCAAATCACGATTGGTAATTTTATTGCTGATGGTATACGTGGTAAACGCTATAAAAAATATCCAATTGACATACAGAAAGGTATTTTATTACATCGCCAAATAGACACATTTACAGATGCGCATCCAACGGTAAGATTGAGCACAAAGCGTTTGCATAAAAATTATGGTCATTACAGTGGAGTTATTGTAGATATTCTCTATGATCACTTTTTGGCTAAAAACTGGAAGCAATATTCAGACATCCCTTTACCAGAATATATAGAGCGTTTTTATGATTTATTAGAAAATAATTATGAAACGTTACCTGTGAGAATTCAAAAAATGATGCCACATATGATTTCAGATAATTGGCTATTGAGTTACGCTAAAATTGAAGGGATTCAAAAAGTTTTAAATGGTATGAACCGACGAACAAAAAACAGATCTGGAATGCATACTGCAACAGTAGAACTCCAAGAATATTATACTGAGTTTGAAGAAGAGTTCACCTCTTTTTTTGAGGAACTTATAGCTTTTAGCAAAGACACCTTGAGTACTATTGAAACTGAAATAGCAAATGAAAATTGAAAAATGAAAAAAGTAATATTCTTTATTTTTGTAATTATAACGATATCTGCTAACTCACAAATCATAAATTTTGATGATCCAAATTTTAAAGATTTACTATTAACTACAGATATCGAAGATTCTATTGCAATGAATTCTGATAACATTGCTATTATTATTGATACTAATGGTGATGGTGAAATTGAAGTTAGTGAAGCTGCTTTGGTTGATGAGTTATTTATACCTATAAACTCTAACATCTCCAGTTTAGTTGGTGTTGAGTTTTTCACAAATTTAACTCAATTATCATGTCTCTACAATGAATTAACACAATTAGATGTTAGTACTTTAAATAATCTTAATTCACTTGCTTTGCAACATAACCAGCTTCTACAATTAGATGTTAGCATGCTAGAGAACTTAACTTATTTGAGCGTTTTTGATAATCAACTTACGACACTAAATATAAATCCACAATTGGAATACTTGAACTGTAACGACAACAATATTGATAGCATTGATTTTATACAATCATCATCGTTAACAGAATTATTTTGTACTAATAACAACTTATCAGAATTAAATCTATCAAACGCAATTAGTCTCAGAAATTTAAATTGTGATGATAATCAATTAACACAGTTATTAATTCAGAATCTTCCATTAATAGGATTGTCTTGTGATAATAATTTATTAACCTCAATAGATGTCTCTGGAGTTGGGTTAATTAATCCTGGACTCATTTTGTTTATTAATTGTGAAAACAATCTACTAACTACAATAGATGTCACAGTTGCTACGAATCCAAAAGTTAGGTTAGAATGTAGTAATAACCCAAATCTCACCACATTATATGTGAAAAACGGAGAAATATTTGATGACACTTTTAATCCGATGATACCTCCAAGACCTTCTTTATTTTTTGAAAACAACACTAATTTAGAACTCATTTGTGCCGACGATTTTAACTTTGAATATTTAGAAGATAAAATATTAGATTATAATTTAACAGGAATTACATTGACATCAGATTGTACACTAGATGTCATTGACTATAAAAAATCAAACTTTACATTTTATCCAAATCCAGTTGATAACTCAATAACTATTGATTGCTTGACAGCTTTTAATGTCTTGAAGGTTTATGATATAACTGGACGACAAGTACATCAAACAAATTTTGAAACTTTAACACCAATTAACTTAGAGTTTTTAAATTCAGGACACTATATTATTCAATTACATTCTAAAACGGAAAAACATAATTTCTTAATTATAAAAGAATAACTGTTTACCATTTTAACAATTGCAACAAAAAATCGTTTCATCAATTTTGTATCTTTAGGTACAAAAAAAATCTAATCACAATATGAAACGATTAATCCTCGCCTTCTTGAGTGTATTTGCAATCACAGCATCAGCTCAAACCAAACTCTTAAGACAACCAACCATCCACAACAACGACGTCGTTTTTGTCTATGCCAACGATCTTTGGAAAGCATCCACAAATGGCGGAACAGCAATCAGACTCACCAGCGACATTGGTTATGAATCGAGTCCGCATTTTTCTAATGACGGTAAATGGATTGCATTTACTGCACAATATGATGGTAATGTAGATGTATTTATTATGTCTTCGGAAGGTGGAGAACCAAAACGATTAACCTATCATTCTGCAGCAGATGTTGTCCAAGGTTGGACACCAGAAGGCAACATACTTTTTCGATCAAATAGAGAAGGACGACCAACACAAACCAACAAGTTTTTCACAGTGTCTCCAAAAGGAGAATTACCTGTGGCTTTAGATATTCCGCGAGCTGCTTATGGCGATATTTCCGCAGATGGAAAACATATTGCCTACACTCCTATTACATCTTGGGATCCAGAATGGCGAAATTATCGTGGTGGTCAAGCTATGCCAATTTGGATTGTAGATTTAAAAACTAAAGAATTAATAACCACTCCTCAATTAGATAAAGAACGTCACCTAGAACCTGTTTGGCTTAATGGTATTGTGTATTATTTGTCAGAGCGTGATTATACAAGTAATATTTGGTCCTTTGACCCAAAAACAAAAACTGAAAAGCAAATGACTTTTCATAAAAAATTTGACACCAAGAGCTTAGATGCTAGTAACAATATGATTGTTTATGAGCAAGGCGGTTTATTACACACGCTTAATCCAGAAAACGGAACCACAAAAACATTACATATTGAAGTCAAAGCAGATTTAAACTTTTCACGTTCACGTTGGGAAGATGTATCTGGCAGACAATTATCAAACCCAAATATTTCACCTAACGGAAAACGTGCCATCTTTGAACATAGAGGTGATATTTTTACAGTTCCAAAAGAAAATGGGACATGGAGAAACTTAACAAATTCATCTGGTATTGCAGACCGTACACCAATCTGGTCGCCTAAAGGTGATAAAATTGCTTGGTTCTCAGATAAAAGTGGCGAATATCAAATGGTTATTGCAGATCAAGATGGTCAAAATCAAACCTCTATTAAGTTACCTAATAACACATTCTATTTTCAACCAGATTGGTCACCAGATGGAAAACATATCGCTTACACAGATACCGATTTTAATATTTGGGTAATTAACCTAGATACAAAAAAAGCTGTCATTGCAGATACCGAAGGTTATGCACATCCAAATCGTAGCATGAATCCTAAGTGGTCACCAGACAGTAAATGGATTGCGTATGCAAAACAAAATAATAGTAGTTTCAAATCGATTTACGCATATAACATTGATTCTAAAAAAATCATCCCAATTACTGATCCTTTGGCAGATGCTATTAGTCCTGTTTGGGATGCTTCTGGTAAATATCTATATACTTTGGCGAGCACCAATTACGGATTAGCAACAGGTTGGCTAGACATGAGTTCATACGATCCCGAAACGACACGAAGTTTGTATGCTATTGTTTTATCTGCGGAAGACAAAGCACCAAATCACATCAAAACTGATGAAGAAGCATTAGAAGAGCAAAAAGACGAAAAGAAAGACAAGGATAATAAAGAGAAAGAAGACAAGACCAAAGATGCTGCTATCACTGTAAAAATTGATACTAAAGGATTATTTGATCGTGCTGTTGCTTTAAATTTACCAGATGGTAATTATGTAGATTTAGCAAAAGCGCCTAAAGGTCATGTGTTTGTTGCTGAAGCTCAAGATGATGGAAATGGTGTAAAAATTCATGATTTTGATACCGAAAAAGATGAAGCTTCTATTTTTGACGAAGGTGTCCAGCAAATGCTCATTTCCGAAGATAGAAATAGTACGCTTATTAATAAAAACGGACAATGGGCAATTGTAGCAACCAAAGGAAAAGCTAATTTCTCAGATGGAAAAATCGATACAAACCTCAAAATAAAAATTGATCCAAAAGAAGAATACAAACAAATTTTTAAAGAAGGTTGGCGTTATATGCGTGACTTTTTATATGTTGACAATGTTCATGGAGCACCTTGGGATGATGTGTATGCATGGTATTCGCCTTGGATTGATCATGTACGTCACAGAACCGATTTAAACTATGTTGTGGATATTATGAGTGGTGAGGTTGCCATTGGTCATTCTTACGTTCGTGGTGGTGATTTACCTAATGTGGATTACGTTCCCGTTGGTTTATTGGGTGCAGATATTGTGTTACATAATGGATCTTATCAAATCAAAAAAATCTATAATGGAGAACGCTGGAATCCAGAAACCAAAGCACCTTTATCACAACCTGGAATTACCATTAATGAAGGTGATTACTTGCTTGCAATAAACGGAACTACACTAACTTCGGAAGTAAATCCGTATCAATTATTAGAGCAAACTGCTGGTCGGGAAATTAATATCACTGTCAGTAGTAAACCATCAATGACTGGTGCTCAAACAGTTTTAATCAAGCCTGTTTCAAGTGAGCGTAGTTTAAGATATTTAGATTGGGTTGAAAGTAATCGTCGTAAAGTTGATAAATTATCAAATGGAAAACTCGCTTACGTTTATGTACCTAATACTGGAAATCCAGGTTTCACGTCTTTTAATCGCTATTATTTTTCACAACAAGATAAAAAAGGAGCTATCATAGATGAACGTAATAATGGTGGTGGATCTGCTGCAGATTATATGATTGATATTATGAATCGTAAGCTCTTGGGTTATTTTAATAGCAAAACGAAAACCAATCGTCCTTGGACAACACCAATGGCAGGAATTTGGGGTCCAAAAGTCATGATCATAAATGAACGTGCTGGCTCTGGTGGTGATTTATTACCATACATGTTCAAAGAAGCAAATTTAGGACTTATCGTTGGTACAAGAACTTGGGGTGGATTGGTTGGTACTTGGGATACGCCTCCTTTTATAGATGGTGGACGCATGGTTGCACCTCGTGGTGGTTTTTATGATGTCAACGGAAATTGGGCAGTAGAAGGAGAAGGTGTTGCTCCAGATATTGAAGTGATACAACATCCTAAATTAGTGAGTCAAGGTCAAGATCCGCAATTAGAACGTGCTGTTGAAGAAGCCTTGAAACAACTCCAGATTAAAGAGTTTGAATTAATGCCAGAACCTGCTGCTCCTGTGAGATCTAAACGTCCCGAAGGTTATAAAAAAGACAATTAATTATTGTAATACAAAGACTCAAGCCTATTTACTAACAAATAGGCTTGTCCTCTTATCCATCTACTAAAGATTAATATTAACTTCGCCACGAGAAATTAAAATAGTTACTATCTGTGTCAAAAAAAATATCTAAATCTAAACCAAAAAAAATACTGAAAATTGTTGGAGGAGTCATCATCTTTTTCACATTGCCTTCACTTCTATTCTTTGCTTTTATGTACTTTAAATACAATGAAGATTTACCAACTGGAGAACAAGGACAAGCTGCAGATCAACTCGCAACTAAAATGCTTAACGTATTAAATCATGATGCCTACAAAGCCACAGATTATATAGAATTCACATTTAAAAAACATCATCATTACAAATGGTTTAAAACTGAAAACACCTGTGAAGTCTATTGGAAAAATGTCAAAGTTAATCTAGATTTAACAGACCTTAGTAAATCTCATGTTTACTTTTCTGACCAGTCTGCTGATCATTTAGAAATTAAATATGAAGGAAAAGAAAAACAAGATTATATCCAAAAAGCTGTTGATTATTTCAATAACGATACCTTTTGGTTAGTTGCACCTTACAAGGTTTTTGATGAAGGTGTAGAACGCAGACTCGTAAAAACTGAAGACAATGAAAACGCATTATTAATAACTTACACCAATGGTGGCTCTACTCCTGGAGATTCATACTTATGGCATTTTGATGAGAATGGAAAACCTAAAAGCTACCAAATGTGGGTTGATATTTTACCAATTAACGGATTAGAAGCGTCATGGAGCGATTGGAAAACGACTGATACTGGAGCAGAATTACCAACGTTTCATAAGTTGCTGGCTTTTGGTTTGGAGATTGAGGATATAAAAACTAGTGAACAGTCATCAGTTGACAGTTTGCAGTAAAAACTAATACACATAGATTCACAGATAGATTTGGTATATCGAATTAAATTCAATGAAAAAGATTTTTGAACAGACTTACGAATTCCTAATGTTTCTATCAAAAATCACAGGTTTTAGTTATAAAGAAATTAATATTATTATTTGGTTTATTATTATCCCAATGACATGGCTATTTTTAATTGATAAAATCAAAGGAAAGCACTATTTTAAAATTGGGTTTTCGTCAATAGTATTTCTTGTATTGCTTTTCATTAAAGACTTTTCAGAATTCTCCAATACGTTGTTTGATAAGTCTGCAGACTTTCTAAGAGGTTTTAATCCTATTGGTATGGATTACACTGTGGCTTCTGTAGTTATTTGTTTGTTAGTGCCTTTGATTGTTTATGTGGTATTGATAAGAAAAGCGTATTTCTCTAAATCAGACTAAAATACCCTAAGTTTAAAACTTGGCACCTATCCGACGAAGTAAAGCGTTAAAAACAAAAAGCTGTTTAAGACTTCGCGAGTAGCGAAGTTGAGTTTCTTTTTGTTTAGCTTTCGAGAAATAGATAGGTAAGTTTTAAAATTAAGGCTAGACTTTTTTGGTTCTTTTTTCGGCAATGAAAAAAAGAATAGGTGATATTTTTTTAATTACATTCATTTTGCCTTGATGCAAATTGCGAAGCATATCATGAGATCAATAGAATAAACATAGGCGATTATAAAAATGAAATCGTTCTTGTTGTAAAATTATTATGTTCATTTTGCCTTGATGTAAAACAAACCAAAAAATCAAAACCATTCTTAGGAAATCACAAGTGACGTTCGCTTTTTCTTTTAGAGTTTCTAGGATAACTAATTAAATTTTGGAATGGTTTCCTAGTGTATTCAATATTTAATCTAATTGAAGCTCACTATTTCTTAGAATAGTTGATCACTCTGCTGTGCTTACTCTTGTTTGCTTACTCATAATTATAAATAATAAAAGTTGTTCTTTATTTCAATTATGGTTGAATTTATCGACTGAAAACTGAGACTGAGACTGAGACTGAGACTGAGACTGAAAACTAATAAAGATAACTACTTACTCTTCTGTCCAACAAACTGCTGTGACTTCATTTTAAACAACACATTAAAACTCGTTAAACTTCCGTAGCTACGAGTAATGTATTGTTGTAAATCTATTTTCTCTTGTTCATCGAGGTTTTTGCTTGAGTTGATTTTTTGTTCCATCACACGCAAGCGATCTCTTACCATCGTAATTTTATGAAAAAAGCTATCAATAGACATTTCTTTACCTTGTAAATTAGTGTCACCTGGTTCCATGATGAGTTTTCCACCTTTCCATTTATCTGAAATGTTGACGATTTCCGAAGCATCACTCCATTTTTTTAAAATATGAACAAGACTGCTTTCTACTTCTGCAAAGCTAATTGTATCTACTTCATCTTCGCAAGCTTCTATAACTTCAAAATCGCTATCAATCTCAATGGTTTCTAATCCGTTATCCATAAAGGTGACCCAATAATGTTTTGATGTGACGTTTGTTACGACACCTTTTCCAAATTCGTTATGGTTTATTCTTGATCCTATTCCTAATATTTCCATTATTCTATGTAAGTTTATTTTGAAAACTAAAATTAATATAAATTTAGAAAACAACTTGAAACCTTGAGTAATTATTACTCAAAAAAATGATTAAAAACCTATATACATTTTGTGTTAATTATTTTTAAAAACATTTCAAAATTTGAAAATTTTATTTATTTTAAATTATTGTCAACTATAAAAACTGAAATTATGAAAAAACTAATCTTTACACTCTTTTTTTTAGGATGCTTTAGTATATCTTTTTCACAAGATTTACCTAAAGTTGGTGATGTCTTAAAAATAAATGAACCCTATGCGCAAACATTCAATTATGTATTTTTTCCTAAAACGAACATTTTAAAAAAGCGAGGTAAAATTTCGGGATATAAAAGTGTATATGGAGATACTGTAGTTATTACTGAAGTAAACACCAATAAAAATGGTGATACATATGTGGTTTTGAAGAAAAAGGACAACAGCAAATTTTTTGGCTATTTAACTGATGTTAAAGCTAATTATGCTAAATCAATAGATGCTGGAGAATTATCCTTAGCTAAATAATTGTATAAAAACTCAATATTAAAAATGTGTCGTTAACGCGACACATTTTTATTTTTCAACCCGTTTATTAAAATATCTTTTACAAAATCAAACAATAGTTCTACCTAAGAAATTAATCACAAAATCTGTACCTTTGCACTTTTGCTATTAAAACACACATTCCAATACATTTATGACCAAATTTGATGATGCAATTGAGGTTCAAGGCGCGAGAGTTCATAACCTAAAAAATATTGATGTTACCATACCACGAGAAAAACTTGTAGTGATTACAGGTTTATCTGGTAGTGGAAAATCATCATTAGCATTTGATACGATTTATGCTGAAGGTCAACGTCGATATATCGAAACATTCTCTGCGTATGCGAGACAATTTCTTGGCGGATTAGAACGTCCAGATGTAGATAAAATTGATGGTCTCTCACCTGTTATTGCCATAGAGCAAAAAACAACTAGTAAATCACCACGTTCAACAGTTGGGACAATTACCGAAATTTATGATTTTCTAAGATTACTATACGCTCGTGCAAGTGATGCTTACAGTTATAATACTGGTGAGAAAATGGTGAGTTATAGCGATAACCAAATCAAAGACTTAATAAAAAAGAGTTATATAGGAAAGAAAATCAACATCCTCTCACCTGTAGTTCGTTCTCGTAAAGGTCATTATCGCGAATTATTTGAGCAAATCGCAAAACAAGGCTTTGTAAAAGTAAGAGCAGATGGAGAAGTAAAAGATTTAGTTAAAGGCATGAAGCTAGATCGTTATAAAATGCATGATATTGAAATTGTCATTGATAGATTAAAAATTGACGATACAGATGATAATGATAAACGTTTAGCCGAAACCATAAATACGGCAATGTATCATGGTGACGATGTACTCATGGTTCTTGATCATGAGACAAATGAAGCACGTTATTTTAGTCGGAATTTAATGTGTCCATCTTCTGGAATTTCATATCCAAACCCAGAACCTAACAACTTCTCGTTTAATTCTCCAAAAGGTGCTTGCCAAACCTGTAATGGGATTGGAACCTTGTACCAAGTGAATGAAAACAAAATTGTTCCAGACGATACAATTTCTATAAAAGCAGGTGCTTTAGCTCCTCATGGTCCACAAAAAAATAGTTGGATTTTTAAACAGTTTGAAACCATTGCGCAACGTTTTGATTTTAGTTTAAATGATTCTTATAAAAGTATTCCTTCGGAAGCTAAACAAATGATAATGTATGGTGGAAACGATAAATTTTCCGTAGAAAGTAAAACTTTAGGAGTCACGAGAGATTATAAAATCGATTTTGAAGGTGTTGCTAATTTTATTGAAAGTCAATATAAAAATGCAGAAACAACCTCATTAAAACGTTGGGCAAAAGATTATATGGATAAGGTTGAATGTCCTACGTGTGAAGGATCTCGACTTAGAAAAGAATCATTATACTTCAAAGTCAATGGTCTTAATATTGCAGAATTAGCTAACAAAGATATAGTTGATCTTGCTGCTTGGTTTAAAGATTTAAACCAACATTTAAGTAAAACGCAATTACAAATTGGTGAAGAAGTTATTAAAGAAATTAAATCAAGAATCAATTTTTTATTAGATGTTGGTTTAGATTATTTATCATTAAACCGAAGCTCAAAATCTTTATCTGGTGGAGAAGCACAACGTATTCGTTTAGCCACGCAAATTGGCTCTCAGTTAGTTGGTGTACTTTATATTTTAGATGAACCTAGTATTGGTTTACACCAACGTGATAATGAAAAACTTATAAATTCTTTGATATCTCTTCGTGATATTGGAAACTCTGTTATTGTTGTAGAGCACGACAAAGATATGATTGAACGTGCAGACTATGTGATTGATATTGGTCCGAAAGCTGGAAAATTTGGAGGAGAAATTATTAGTATTGGGACTCCTGCGGAATTATTGACACATGACACATTAACTGCCGATTATCTCAATGGGAAGAGAGAAATTGCTGTTCCGAAGGAACGCAGAAAAGGAAATGGTAAAAAAATTGTTTTAAAAAATTGTACAGGTAATAACTTAAAGAATGTGTCTATTGAGCTTCCGTTAGGAAAAATGATAGGTATTACTGGTGTTTCAGGTAGTGGAAAATCAACACTTATTAATGAAACGTTGTATCCAATTATGAATGCTTATTATTTTAATGGTGTTAAAAAACCAATGCCTTATAAAAGCATTAAAGGCTTAGAACATTGTGATAAAGTTATTGATATTAACCAATCTCCAATTGGAAGAACTCCACGAAGTAATCCAGCGACATACACAAAAACGTTTGATGAGATTCGTAGTTTATTTGCTAAAATCCCAGAAGCGATGATTAGAGGTTATAAACCTGGACGTTTCAGTTTTAATGTGAAAGGTGGTCGCTGTGAAACATGTCAAGGTGGTGGTTTAAGAGTGATAGAAATGAATTTCCTCCCAGACGTTTACGTAGAATGTGAAACGTGTCAAGGAAAACGTTTTAACAGAGAAACCTTAGAAATTAGATACAAAGGAAAATCTATTAGTGATGTTTTAGATATGACTATGAATGAGGCTGTAGATTTCTTTGAACACATCCCTAAAATTCACAGAAAACTAAAAACAATTGTTGATGTAGGATTAGGTTATATAACACTTGGTCAACAAAGTACAACGCTTTCTGGTGGAGAAGCTCAACGTATTAAACTGGCTACAGAATTAAGTAAACGAGATACAGGAAATACATTTTATATTCTTGACGAACCTACAACTGGCTTGCATTTTGAAGACATTAGAGTATTAATGCTTGTGCTTAATGAATTAGTAGACAAAGGCAATACTGTTTTGATTATTGAACATAATTTAGATGTCGTAAAACTATGTGATTACATTATTGATATTGGTTACGAAGGTGGTCAAGGTGGTGGAGAAGTTGTAGCTAAAGGTACACCAGAACAGATTATAAAAGATAAAAAGAGCTATACTGCTAAATTTCTTAAAAAAGAGTTGGAATAAGGCTCATTTCCGAAGAAAAAAACGAATCCGTCCTTTATCAATCAAGATGTTAATTCTATCGCTTTCATAATTTTTATTACAAACAACTTTAGTGTAAATTCGAGTATAACATTAAAACTATCAATTATGAAAAGTATTTTATGGCTCGTAGCAGTAATTTGTATAATCGCTTGGTTATTAGGATTATTAGGCATCATTCCTGGAATAGGATCAAACAGTTTAATTCACATATTATTAGTAATTGCGGTTATTGTAATTCTATATAATATCATATCAGGACGTAAACCTTTATAGGTTTAAACTTGTAAATTTATACAAAGAGTAATTCATTGATTTGGATTGCTCTTTTTTGTTTATAAATCACCCAACTAAAACTCTATTTCATACCGATTTTTATCTCATTTCGCTTAAATTTGCGACTTTGACATGATACTAACACATTAAATACATATGAGAACAGAACAAAATACTAAACGTTGGAATGAGATTAAAACAAATGACTCTTGGGCGATTTTTAAAATCATGGGAGAATTTGTTAATGGCTATGAAAAGTTAAGTAAGATTGGACCTTGCGTTTCTATTTTTGGATCTGCAAGAACTAAACCAGATCATAAATACTATAAGTTAGCAGAAGAAATGGCTTCTAAAATTGTTGACCATGGTTATGGTGTTATCACAGGTGGTGGACCAGGAATTATGGAAGCAGGAAATAAAGGTGCACATATTGCTGGAGGAACTTCTGTAGGTTTAAATATCGATTTACCATTTGAACAACATGATAATCCATACATTGATAATGATAAGAGTTTAGATTTTGATTACTTCTTTGTTCGTAAAGTTATGTTCGTAAAATATTCTCAAGGTTTTGTTGTAATGCCTGGAGGTTTTGGAACTTTAGATGAACTTTTTGAAGCTATGACACTTATTCAAACTAATAAAATTGAAAAATTCCCAATTGTACTAGTTGGTATTGATTTTTGGGGTGGATTAATGGAATGGGTTAAAACGACATTATTAGAAGCTGGTAATATCAGCGCTAAAGATTTAGATTTAATTCACTTAGTTGACAGTACAGATGAAGTGATTACAATATTGGATAATTTCTATAAAGATTATGGCTTGAGTCCTAATTTCTAAAATCGGTTTTCAATCTAAATTTTACGATTAAAGCTATGATTAAGAAATTACTTTTATTTGTTTTTACATGTGTTCTTTCTATCTCGTCTGCCTTTGGGCAAGCAGATTTCAAACTCATGTTTTACAATGTGCTCAATTTCCCTTTGGAAAATGCTGTACCCAATAGAATTAACGATTTGGAATTTATTTTAGAGGATTACAGACCAGATATTTTTATGGTTTGTGAACTCAATAATATCTCTGGAGCGATGACTATTTTGAGTACACTTCAAAATATAAATCCTGATTACCAAAGTGCAACGTTTACGCTCAATACATCAGATGATAACATTGGCAATCAAAATGATTTACAGCAATTTATATATTTTGACAGTACTAAATTTATTTTAGAAAGTCAAAATGTTGTAACAACACTTTTTAGGGATTTTAACCATTATCAATTAAAAATAAATTCTGTAGAACAAGTCACAACACCAATCATAATTGATTTTTTTGTTTGTCACCTAAAAGCATCTAGCGGAACATCAAATCAACAATCCAGATTAGCAATGGTTGAAGATTTATTTAATTATATAGATACGCTTCCTACAGGTAGTAATATTGTACTCGCTGGAGATTTTAACGTGTATACAAACTCAGAGCCTGCATTTCAAAAGCTAATTGATCCAACTAATAGCATCGTATTAATTGATCCTGCAGATCGTATTGGGAGTTGGCACAACAACTCTAATTATGTGGATGTTATGACTCAATCTACACGTACACAAACAGGACTTGGTGGTACCACTGGAGGTTTTGATGACCGATTTGATTTTATTATGACTTCGGAAAACATGACAACTAACCCAAATCTATCTTTTATTGCTGGAAGCTATGATGTTTACGGAAATAATGAAAACACAGATTGTTACAATCAATCTATCAATTCATTTGATTGTTCTGGTACAGATTTTTCGTTCGCTACTCGAGATGCTTTACACAATTTTAGCGATCACCTTCCCGTTACATTAGAATTACAAACCAATCAATCCTTAAGTATTCCTGAATTTAACACATCAGAAATGATAACAATTTTAGGATCTAACGTCATTGATAATACCTTGAAAATACAAGTAGATTTGAGACTACAAAATGAGCTAGAATTATACATCTTTAATAGTCTAGGTCAAGTGGTAAAAACTGTTGACGTTAATAATACGTTAATATCCATAGATGCATCACGTATTAGCAATGGCATCTATTATATTACAAGTTCAAAATTTCAGTTTAAACCATTAAAATTTGTAGTGAACCATTGAGACTAAATTCTTTTTTAAGTATTGCCTTCTTTTTTTGGAGCAGCATTGTTATTTGTCAAAATAGCATAGACCTTGCTGCATCTATTGATGTGACTACTAAAACCATACAAATAAAAGAACGGATCGTGTATCAAAACGAAAGTAATGATACGCTATCAACTATATATCTTAATGATTGGAATAACTCCTATTCCACTAAAAAAACACCGTTAGCAACACGATTTACTGAAGAGTTTAATAATAAGTTTCATTTTGCAAAAAGTAAACAGCGTGGTTATACTATAATTACTAACATTAAAGATCAAAGTGAAAACTCATTACATTTTGAAAACCTAGAAGAGTTTCCTGATGTGATCTCTGTAAAACTTCAAACACCTTTATTACCAAATCAATCTTATGATATATCATTAAGCTATAATTTGGTTTTACCAGATGATAATTTTACAGGTTATGGGATTAGCCCAAACAAAGATTTTAATTTAAAATATTGGTACATTACTCCTGTTGTTTATAATGGTGAATGGAACTATTATAGCAATAAAAATTTAGATGATTTGTATATCCCAAAAGCAGATCTCAAACTTCAAATTGAATTCCCTATCAATTACCAATTGATATCAGAACTTAACACTTTGGACATTAAACAAACTCTTGATAAACAAACGTTTTTTTTACACGGAAAAGATCGTGTTAACACACATTTGATACTCAAGAAATTTTCAGATTTTAAATTTGTTCAAACCGACGATTTTACTATTTTTTCAAATTTATCTAGTGAAGGCATTCCTTCTGAAGAAAAAGCTATCATCACAGATAAAATTACACGTTTTATTACTGAAAACCTTGGAGAATATCCTCACGAACGCCTTCTAATTACAAAGGATGATTATAAAAAAGATCCTTTATATGGCTTAAATCAATTGCCAGATTTTATTCGTCCGTTTCCTGATAATTTTCAATATGAATTAAAATTATTAAAAACAGCGCTTAATAAATATTTAGAGAATACACTGCTAGTAAATCCAAGAAAAGATTATTGGCTAAGAGACGGAATTCAAATCTATTTCTTAATGAAATATGTTGAAACCTATTATCCTGACACTAAACTTTTAGGGACTTTGGCAAATTTTTGGGGAATCCGTTCATTTCATGCTTCAGATTTAAAATACAACGATCAATTCAATTTATTCTTCATGCAAATGGTGAGGAATAATCGAGACCAAGCTTTAACAACCTCAAAAGATTCTTTACTAAAATATAACGCTAATATCGCTGGTAAATACAAAGCAGGAATTGGTTTACGCTATTTAGATAATTATGTAAATTCTAATATTGTAGAAACTACAATTTATGACTATTTAAAAAATAATCAACTTAAAATTACTAGCTCTACAAATTTTGAAAACCTTATCAAATCTAAAACATCAAAAGATTTAAATTGGTTTTTTACAGACTATATAGACTCCAGAAAAAAGATAGATTTTAAAATTAGAGACCTAGAAAAATCTGAAGATTCAATCAAATTTACAATTAGAAATAAACGTGATAACGCAATGCCTATTTCGTTGTTTACCTTTAAAAACGATTCTATTATTTCTAAATCCTGGATTGATAACATAAAAGGTGATAGTACGATAACACTACCTAGAAATAGTACAGAAAAGTTAGCTTTAAATTATGATAATGCCATACCAGAGTTCAATTTAAGAGATAATTATAAGTCATTAAAAGGGTTTCCTTTTAACAACAAACCGTTTCAGTTTAGACTTTTTAAAGATATTGAAGACCCAAATTATAATCAGCTATTTCTAATGCCTTTAGTTGAGTTTAATAATATTTATGACGGATTAACACTAGGCGCAAAATTTTATAATAAAACAGTTTTAAGAAAACGTTTAAATTATAAGTTCTCACCTCAATACGCTACAAAATCAAAGTCATTAACTGGAAGTGGTTCCTTGTATTATACACATCATATTGAGGATTTTGATCTCTATAGATTAACCTACGGAATGAACGCCAAGTACAATTCTTTTGCAGAAGATTCTTTTGTAAAGATATTTACACCAAGTGTTTCATTGTTTTTTAGAGATAACGACGATTTCAGATCTGATAAATCAAAATATTTAAACCTTCGTTATCTTGATATTTCTAGAGAAGTGGGAGAAAATGCCATTATTGAAGACTTATTAGATCCAGATTATAGCGTGCTAAATTTACGTTATGTGAGCTCAAATCCTGGATTAGTCAATTTCAACAAATGGTATTATGATGTTCAATTTGCTGATAAATTCGGAAAAGTTTCTATAAATTATGAATATAGAAAACTATCAGAAAGCAATAGACAGTTTAACTTACGCTTATTTGCAGGAACATTTTTATACAATAAAACAGATCCAAATTCAGACTATTTTAGCTTTGCGCTAGATAGACCAACAGATTATCTATTTGACTATAATTATTTAGGTCGCTCTGAAGCTTCAGGAGTATTTAGCCAACAAATCATAATAGCCGAAGGTGGCTTTAAATCAAAATTAAAAACACCATTTGCAAATCAATGGATGACAACAGCTAATGTAAGTTCTACAATATGGAAATATATCGAAGCCTATGGAGATCTAGGTCTTGTAAAAAACAAAGGACTCAATCCTGCTTTTGTTTATGACTCAGGAATCAAACTAGATTTAGTCACCGATTATTTTGAACTTTACTTCCCTATTTATTCTAATCTTGGTTGGGAAATTGGCCAACCTAATTACGACCAGAAAATTAGAATAAAATTCACATTAGATCCTCAAGCATTATTAGGTCTTTTTAGAAGAAAATGGTATTAAAATACTCATTTCAACTTTTGTAAATTGCTAAAAAATTCTTAACAGAACTGTTAATATTTGTAAATAATTGCTAATTATACCTAAAATATGGTTTTTTTTTATCATATTCTTAATATTATAACAATCTACAAGGTTGTAACATTAGCAAATTTTAGCTAAATTTGTATCTAATAATTCACACTTATGTCAACACAAACTAAAGCACCTTCTGAAATAACTTTTCAGGATTTCAAAGATGAAATTTTGGAAGATTACAAAATCGCTATTACAAGTAGAGAATGTAGTCTTTTAGGTCGTCGAGAAGTACTTACAGGAAAGGCTAAGTTTGGAATTTTTGGTGACGGTAAAGAAGTGCCTCAATTGGCTTGGGCAAAAGTGTTCAAGAATGGAGATTTTAGATCAGGCTATTATCGTGACCAAACCTTAATGATGTCTATTGGTAAATTATCCATTCAACAATTTTTTGCTGGTTTATATGCTCACACGTCAATAGAAGCTGATCCAATGAGTGCAGGACGACAAATGGGTGGACATTTTGGAACCCATAGTCTTAATGAAGATGGTGACTGGAAAAACCTTACTGAGCAAAAAAACTCTAGTGCAGACATCTCTCCTACTGCTGGCCAAATGCCAAGACTTTTAGGATTGGCACAAGCCTCAAAAATTTACCGAAATGTAAAAGGTATTGATACTACAAAATTTTCGGTAGAAGGTAATGAGATTGCTTGGGGAACGATTGGAAATGCAAGTACAAGTGAAGGGTTGTTTTTTGAAACGATAAATGCAGCTGGAGTATTACAAGTACCAATGGTTATAAGTGTTTGGGATGATGAATATGGCATATCTGTTCATGCAAAGCACCAAACGACAAAGGAAAACATTTCAGAAATACTAAAAGGTTTTCAAAGAGATGAGCATAATAAAGGTTACGAAATTTTAAAAGTTAAAGGCTGGGATTATACCGCTTTAATTGAAACGTATCAAAAAGCAGAACGTATTGCTCGTGAAGAGCATGTGCCTGTATTAATTCATGTTATAGAATTAACGCAACCACAAGGTCACTCTACTTCTGGTAGTCATGAACGTTATAAAAGTAAAGAGCGTTTAGATTGGGAGAAAGAACATGATTGTATTGCTCAAATGAAATTATGGATGATTGCTAATAATATAGCAACAGAAGATGAGTTAGATGTCATTCATAAAAATGTAAAAAGAGACGTAAGACAAGGTAAAAAAGCAGCATGGAATGCCTTTTTAAAACCAATTTTAGAAGAAAAAGCACAAGCAGTAGCACTAATAACAGATGCTTCTCAAAAAAGTTCTAATCGTGTTTTTATTACAAAAACCATTAATGACTTAACTGAAATTCAAGAACCAGGACGAAAAGATGTATTGTCTGCTTGTAGAAAAACATTACGATACCTTGTTGGTGAAGAGTCTGTTGAAAAAACAGCACTTCAAAATTGGATTAACAAATATATAGAAGAAATACAACCAAAATACAGCTCTCATTTACACAGTGCTTCAAAATGGTCTGCTTTACATTCTAAAGAAGTTCAGCCAACCTATAATGATAATGCTGAGTTAGTGGATGCAAGATTAATAATTAGAGATAATTTTGATTTTATATTTGGCAACTATCCAGAAACCTTAATTTTTGGAGAAGATTCTGGAAATATTGGTGATGTAAATCAAGGTTTAGAAGGGCTTCAAGAAAAGTATGGAGAACTTCGTGTAGCAGATGTTGGTATTAGAGAAGCTACAATTTTAGGTCAAGGTATTGGTATGGCAATGCGTGGTTTACGACCAATTGCTGAAATTCAATATTTAGATTACATACTCTATGCGTTGCAAATCATGAGTGATGATTTAGCGACACTTCAATATAGAACCAAAGGCAAGCAAAAAGCACCTTTAATAATTAGAACAAGAGGTCACAGATTAGAAGGTATTTGGCATTCTGGATCGCAATTAGGTGGTATTATTAACCTTGTTAGAGGTATCCATGTACTTGTACCAAGAAATATGACCAAAGCTGCAGGATTTTACAATACGCTTTTAGAATGTGATGAACCTGCTCTTATTATAGAATGTTTAAATGGATACCGTTTAAAAGAAAAAATGCCTAATAATATTGGCAAATTCAAAACACCTTTAGGTGTCGTAGAAACAGTTAAAGAAGGTACAGACATTACGTTAGTATCTTACGGATCTACATTAAGAATAGTTGCGCAAACCGCTAAAGATTTACTCGAGGTTGGTATAGATGCAGAGGTTATTGACGTACAATCGTTATTACCTTTTGATCTTAACCATGATATTGTAAAAAGTGTTGCAAAAACAAATCGTTTGATGATTATTGATGAAGACGTTCCTGGTGGAGCATCTGCTTATATTTTAAACGAAATTTTAAACACTCAAAACGGTTTTGAGTATTTAGACAGTGCGCCTAAAACATTAACTGCAAAAGCACATCGTCCTGCTTATGGAACCGATGGTGATTATTTTTCAAAACCATCTTCTGAAGATATTTTTGAAGCCGTTTACGAGGTCATGCATGAAGTGAGTCCTAGTGATTTTCCAAAATTGCGATAGTCAAAGCATTTATAAATAAAAAACCTTCCAGAAACGGAAGGTTTTTTTATTTAGTATCATGCTAACTGATATTAGTCATAAATTAATTATTAAATTTTTATTAATTTCAAGCTTACACAAAAGATATATTTTATGATTACAGAAGAGGTTATCA
Organism: Psychroserpens sp. AS72; assembly: GCF_038900375.1. Taxonomy (NCBI): domain Bacteria; kingdom Pseudomonadati; phylum Bacteroidota; class Flavobacteriia; order Flavobacteriales; family Flavobacteriaceae; genus Psychroserpens; species Psychroserpens sp. AS72. Next base: position 536,661 of record NZ_JBBMRC010000003.1, read on the forward strand.
ATTCACTTAAAACCAATACTGCTCTTTTAAATTATTTAAATACTGAAAAAGAATCAAATCCTAGTTATCAATCAATTCTTGATAAATATGATTATGAAAAAGAGTTAATAACATTACAAGCCGAACTTGTTGATTTTCAACGTTGGGTACAAAAAGAGAATAAAAAAATAGCTATTATTTTTGAAGGAAGAGATGCATCAGGTAAAGGTGGTACTATAAAACGTTTCAAAGAGCATCTCAACCCACGAGCCATGCGTGTTGTAGCTTTAAACAAACCTACAGAAGTTGAAAAAAATCAATGGTATTTTAATAGGTATATAAAAGAACTCCCAAATGCAGGAGAGATTGTTTTCTTTGATAGAAGTTGGTACAATAGAGCAGTTGTAGAACCTGTAATGGGATTTTGCAGCAAACAACAATACAAACGTTTTATGATTCAGGTTCCCGAGTTTGAAAACATGCTGTATGAATCAGATACACTCATAATTAAATTTTGGTTTTCAGTTTCTAAAGAAGAACAACAACTACGTTTTGAAAAACGCTTAAAAAACCCACTTAAAAAATGGAAATTTAGCCCAGTTGATCAAAAAGGGCAAGAACTTTGGGACGAATTTACCAACTACAAAGATAAAATGTTCTCAAGAACTCATAACTCATTTTCACCTTGGGTTGTCATTAATTCTAATGACAAAAAACGCGCTAGATTAGAAAGTATTAAATACGTATTAAGTCTTTTTGATTATGATAATAAAGGCCTTAATTGCAAATCTATTTTACCAGACCCAAATATTGTACAACGCTATTTTAGAAATACTGTTCACTTAGACAAATAAAAAATTATCATTATGATAACAGATAAAAACTTATCGATAATAAATTCAAAAAAAGGCATCGAGGTTCTATTACGTCAAAAACGATTAGACGCAAAAAAAGCTATTCGAGATGTCAAATATGAGAAGCGTCTAGAAAAGCTACAAGAAGAAATGTTAATCATGCAACAATGGATTAACAAAAACAACAAAAAAGTTTTAATACTCTTTGAAGGTCGTGATGCTGCAGGTAAAGGTGGTGCAATACGACGAATCATTCAACATTTACCTCCAAGAGAAATAAAAGTTGTAGCATTACCTAAACCCAATGAAACAGAAATGGGTCAATGGTACTTTCAACGTTATATTAACCGTTTACCCAATAATGGTGAAATTGTGTTTTTTGATAGAAGTTGGTATAATAGAGCTATTGTAGAGCCTGTAAATAATTTTTGCACTAAAAAAGACTATGAAATTTTCATGAACCAAGTAAACGAGTTTGAAAAGATGATCCAAGAATCTGGAATACATTTAATTAAACTTTACTTTTCTATCACAAAAAATGAACAAGAAAGACGATTTAAAGACATCATAAATTCTCCCATTAAAAAGTGGAAATTCAGTGAAGTAGACAAAAAAGCATTAGTGCTTTGGGATGAATATACTACCTATAAAGAAGCTATGTTTGAAAAAACTCAAGTGCATTCTCCATGGAAAGTAATTAAAGCCAATAAAAAAACTAGTGCAAGAATAAATGCTTTTGAGTACATCTTAAAAAACATCCCTTATGAAATAAAAGACAAAGAGACTATTCGTCACAAAACACTACGCTCAATCGTAAATCAATAACTATCTATACATTAATTCATAAATAATGTACAGTATTTTGAGTGATCTTGATTTGCCAAATTATTTTAATTACAATAGGATGTAAAAAAACCTATCATACAAGTGACAGATTTTTTTATCTTTATAGGAAACATACCAATCTATGCTTTCAAAACAAGATAAAGAACATCTAAGAGGTACTATTTTTAGGCATTTAGATGGTATAGCGACTTCAACTTCTGCGTATGCATTGCACAAAAAAGGAGTTTTAGATTTTCTTTTAGAACATGAAACTGTTGATTTGAAAACGTTGACCAATACGTTTAAAGCTAATGAAGGCTATCTCAATGTTGCCTTACGAGTATTGAGTTCTCAAGGTTGGCTCACACAACATCTAGATAACAAAACAGATCAAATATCCTATGCTATAAACTCAAATAGTAAACGTGCTTTTGAGTTGACGCCTTTGTATGAGCAAGCTGTAAATCTGCTCAACTATTCTGTTGAGTTTCCTAATGAGAATATTGGTTCAGATGCGTTTAGTGCTTTAGAAAAAGTGTTTAAAGCCTATGAACAAAATTTCGGACTAGATATTTCCGAAGACAATTCTATAGAATACCAATTATTAAAACATATTGAAGGTGCTATTGTTGGACCAATTATTGTGCTTTTAGGTGTTAATGGTTTGTTTCATAAATATTTTATGGAAGCCTCTTTCACTGCCGAAGAATATCACAAAAATCCAGAGAGTTTTAAAAAAATCTTAGATTTCTTTGCACATTTAGGATGGTTCAAAAAGAAAAAAAACACATATCAATTCACAGATGAAGGTTTGTTTTTCGCCAAACGTGCGAGTGCATATGGTGTGACAGTTTCATATTTACCAACTTTTCTGTATTTGGATGATTTAATCTTCGGAAATGCAAAAATTCTTAAAACTGAGTCACCAGAAGACACTGAGAAACATGTACACCGAGAAATGAATGTTTGGGGAAGTGGTGGAGCACATTCAACGTATTTTAAGGTCATCGATCAAGTTATCATTAAATTATTTAACAAACCTATTGACGAACAACCTAAAGGGATTTTGGATATGGGTTGTGGTAATGGTGCGTTTATTCAGCATATTTTTGATGTCATAGAACATCAAACATTACGTGGTAAAATGCTTGACGAGCATCCATTATTATTGGTAGGAGCAGATTTTAATCAGGCTGCATTAAAAGTCACAAGAGCCAATTTAATCAAAGCAGATATTTGGGCAAAAGTCATTTGGGGAGATATTGGAAGACCAGATATTTTAGCACAAGATTTAAAAGAAGATTATAATATAGAACTTGGTGATTTACTCAATGTACGTACATTTTTAGATCACAATCGTATTTGGGAAGCACCAAAAACTGAAACGCAAAGAATCAGTAAATCTTCTGGAGCTTATGTGAGTCTTGGAAAACGCTTATCAAATAATGTAGTTGAAGACTCATTGTTAGAACACCTCACAAAATGGAAACCTTATGTAGAACGTTTTGGATTATTAATGATAGAATTACATACAGTAAAACCAGAGCTTGTAGCTCAAAATATTGGTAAAACAGCAGCTACAGCTTATGATGCCACTCATGGTTACAGCGATCAATATATTTTAGAGGTTGATGTATTTAATGCCGTTGCTAGTGAAGCTGGTTTGCATCCAGATGAGCACTATTTTTCTAAATTCCCAAATAATGAATTGGCCACAGTAAGTGTAAATCTTTTAAAAGGCAACTAACTAAACTTAAATATAGAATGAAAAAAAACTTCACAGATTTAGCACTTTTAATACTTCGATTAGGATTTGGTGGTTTCATGTTAACCCACGGAATTCCCAAACTAAACAAACTATCAAATGCTGCAGAATTCCCAGACCCTTTAGGTATTGGCGGATTGCCATCACTAATTTTATGCCTTATTGGAGAAGTCGTAGCTCCTATTTTAATTATCATTGGTTTTAAAACAAAATTGGCAGCAATCCCAGCAGCAATTACTATGCTTGTCGCAGCTTTTGTAGTACATGCAAAAGATGATTTGGGCACAAAAGAACATGCCTTATTATTTTGCATAGCATTTGTTGTCATCTTTTTAGCAGGACCAGGAAAACTGTCTATTGATAAGTCCTAAAATTGTTATTTTTCTACGGAAATAAGCCACACGCAAAATTGTGGCTTAATTATTGTATTTTCGCACGCTGTTTGCTTTGAACCTAAAATTGACCTAATGTTTGTTTTCAGTTTGAATGTATTTTAATTCAATTTGCAGTTATAAATTTGAAAAACTAACGAGTTAATTTGATAAATTATGACAATAATTGGAAAAAATTCATCAAATCTTTTAGAAACCCTAAGAAAATGCAATTTTATCGTCTAAAATTATTACAATATCTCGATATCTTAATAATTTTAAATTTCAAACCTTAACTTTTCTTAGGATTCTGAAAATTAAATCTTAGGTCAATTTTAGGTTATAAGTAAACCGAACGATTATCTATATAAAATTAAATCAAATGAAAAAAAGTTACCTTTTAGTTTTCGCATGTTTAGCGATCTCTGTATCTAGTTTTGCTCAGCGAACTATGTCTGAAAAAATTAGTTATTTTAATCTTAGAACACCTAATAACCCATTAGATGAATCTATAAAAACTTACAAAGCCATTGTTGAAACACCTTACACACTTACTGTAGAAGAGCTTAACACACAATCTCTAGCAGAGTTTGAAGTTGAAAAAGCAAATTATGCTCAAGTTGTTAAAGATAGTGAAGCAGAGTTTGAAGAGCGTTTAGCTGGACATGATGATGAAGTAAAAAAAGCTGAAGCACGCTACGATAAAGAAATGGCAGATTTTAAAGATTTGTCTCTTCTTGAGCGTTTAGCCTTAACAGATCAAGGTAAAAAACCTGCACTTAAAGTGCCTTCAAAACCAACATACGTTGCTCCTAGAGAACCTGTATATATTCAACCAAATTTAGACGATCACCTTATTTTTGACAATCAAGTATTGGCAGATAATGTAGAGCTATTAGGTTATGAAAAAGGAAGCGATCTTTTAATAGTCATTAACATTACTAAAATGGCTTTTCAGGATAATGGCGGACAAACATTCTACGCACAACCAACAAACCTTAAAGTTATGAAAGGTGCAACTATTATTGATGAGAAAACTTTTGACGATGAGTTTCAGTTTTTGACATCTTCTAATAGTAATACGATTAATTTAGATCGTTATGAGAAGAATAACGTTAAAAAAATCATGACTAACATTGGTACTTATATCAATGAGGAGTTTGGGTTTATTCCGGTAGCATCTTCTGTTACTATAGAATTTCCGAAGAATAAAAAAAGAGAATATGACATCTTAGAGAACGCTAAAATAAAAGCGATTTCTGCATTTAGAAAAATGAAAAAAGACGCCTCTGCTGAAACCAGAGAACGTGCAACTTCAGAACTTATGGCTGTAAGAGACATCTGGACATCTGAATTGGCGAAAGTGGATTATAATGATAAAAAGGCTTTAATGAATAAAGATATTGCCATCATGATTTTCTATAATTTGATGCAAGTAGATATTAGTTTAAAAGATAAAGCGCAAGCCGAAGCAACTTTAGCTAGTTTTCAAGAGCAACGTATCAACTTAGATTTAAGTTACGATGAAAAGAACGCTTTTACTAAACTTGAAGAGCAAGTTTACAAATTATAAGAGCCATGAAAAAAATACTCATTACTTTAATTGCTTGCTTCACAATAAGTGTTGGTTTTGCACAAGTATTTAATACAGAGCATAGCTCATTTTTCACTAAAGAAAGTGAAAAGGATATTTATAACATCCACTTTCCTTCAGCTTACGGTTTCACAACGTTGCATCATTTAGATAATGTGATGATGGATAATACCAAAGCAATGGTATTAACAAAGTACGATCAAGAAATGAAGGCTGGAGAAACAATGACCTTTAATTTACCAAAATTAGGTTTGCGTGCATCAGATTTACAAGAAGTTATTGAAATTGATGGTCAGTTGGTGTTTTTATCTACAGTCATGGATAAAAAATCTGCTAAACATAATCTTAATGCTCAAATTTACAGTAATGAAAGTATGAGCGTGAGTGATCATAAAGTGATTGCCTCATTCCCTATCGAGAAATACTCAAAATCTGGATTTTACACTATTACTATATCACCAGACAACACTAAGTTTGCCATTGTTGCCAATATGCCTTTTGAAAAGAAAACACAAGAAAAAGTGATGATTTGGGTCTATGACATGCAATTAAACTTATTGTGGGAACAGAGTCAAACATTAGAGTATGAAAGTGATAGATCTTATGACGAAGATATCTTTTTACAAAACTCTGGAACTGTTTTAATGAGTAAAACTATTGACGCTTACAAAAAGAGTCGTAGTACTAAACTATTAACTTTTAATGGTAATAGTGTTGTAACGATAGATTTTTCTCAAGACGGTTTTATGCCTATGAACATGAAACTTATTAATGTTAATGGTTCACCAATGCTAACCGGATTTTTCTGGAATGGTAAAAAAACAGTCATTAAAATAAACAGCAAAGAAGGTAACGATAATGATGGTGCATTTTTATATGATTTAGGTACTCATACCTTAATTGGGATTCATGAATGGAGTGACACATTAGACGCTTCAGATTTAAAAAGTCTAGAAGTTGTAGACGTTACTGTTAAAGGTGATGACATTTACATGATTGGAGAAAAATATTTGTACGATAGTGAGTTTAGAAAAAACGGAAATACTTTAACTACAGATCTAGATTACCTTTACACTTATGGCTCGAGCGTTATTGTGAATTTTAATACTAAAGGCACTTTAAAAGGGTTTACACCTTTATTTAATTCTAAACAATATAAGAATGAAGCTAAAGAAAAAGGTTCTTTTTCAACATTGGTTTTAGAAAACGGATTGCGTGTGTTTTCAAACAACGATAATCATATTACAATGAGTTCATTTTTTGTAGATCAAAGAGAAACGTTTAATAGACCAACTGTGATTCCTTTTGATCATGGTACATCTACGGTTCCAAACATACTACCACATACGGTTAGAGAAGTAAAAGATTACGCAATAGTATATTACATCACACAATACAGAGATCGCTATTGGTTTAATAAAATGACTTGGTAGTGATACTCAAAACAAATGACTTTTTGTTGGAAGTTTTAAAATTTCCGAAGACATAAAAAAAAGCTAGTTAGGTTTTATTCTAACTAGCTTTTTTGGTTTTAAATATTTTTTCTTCGGAAATGTGCCTCAATTGATTAATTTTAGATTTATATAAAACGAGCATGTTCAAAACTTTTCCAACCAAGAAAATAGTTAATAGCGAACAGCATGTGACCTTAAAAAAACAATAATAACGAACACATGAAAGCAGTATCTGTAGTTACCATAAGAAAAGAGCTCAAACACAAGACTAATCAGGAATTGGCTGAGCTTTGTTTGCGTCTCTCTCGTTTTAAAAAGGAAAACAAAGAACTCCTCACCTATTTATTATTTGAAGCTGATAGTGAAGAAGGCTACATAGAAACTGTAAAAGCAGAAATTGATGAACAGTTTGAAATAATGAATACCAATAGTTATTTCTATATCAAAAAAAGTGTCCGCAAAATTCTACGCAACACAAAAAAGTACATTAGATATTCTCTCAACAAAGAAACTGAAGTTGAACTACTCCTCTACTTTTGCAAGAAACTAAAACATATGTCTCCTTCTATAAACCGCAATACGACCTTGACTAATTTATATGATCGCAACATAGAAGCAATCACGAAAAAGATTTTGAATTTACATGAGGATTTGCAGTATGATTATAAGCAGATTTTGGAAGATCTTTAATATTATTTTAATGAGGTAATAAATTACAAAAAGTAAGGCAAATAGATAATTAAAAATATAGTCATTGCTCCAAGAGCAGCAAAAGTAACTGCACCTGCAGCAATATCTTTTATAAAACCAATACGTTTATGATAATCTGGATGTATAAAATCTGCCATTTTTTCAACAGCTGTATTTAATCCTTCTATTCCTAAGACTAAAGCTATTGCAAGAGTTTGATTGATCCAATCTTGTTTTGAAATATCAAAATAAAACCCTAATATCACCATTATAGAAAACAAACTTGTTTGTACCATAACGCTGTGTTCAGTTGTAATTAGCAAAAAACAACCTTTAATCGCAAATTTTAGGCTTTTAAGTCGTCCTACAATAAAATCTTTCATAAAAGCACTATTTTATTTTTCTTTATAAAATATATAATTAATCGCCAGTCAATATATAGTAAATTGTTAAATCATCCTATTCACATTCTAAAAAAATAAAGTAAACGTGCAATAACAACAAAGATTACTCTGGGTCGTTTTCTTTTACTAACTTAGTTCCAACCAACGTTGCTCACTTTAGTCATAACTATTGAACAACAGTCTGAGAAAAAGCGAATCATAAAAATAAATATTAAGATTACTACATAAACGATAACTATGAAATTAAACTTAGTGTCTTGTGACGCTCAAAGACCAGATAGAAGAGCTATAGCTCAATGTATAGCAGAGATTTCAATGCATATGAACAACGGTTTAGCAAACGAACTTATGGATATACTCATAGAAGGAGACGCAGTAGATATTGAAGTAGAAGATAAAAACTCTGCTTCTGCTTTAAGAGCTTTACGAAAATTAAGCATCGACTATGAAATCATAGAGTAAATCCAATTTCTCGATAGAAATCTCATAATTTTTCAAAATAAGAACTTCGGAAATTGGCTTCACAACACAACTCAACAAAATCATTTAAGCCATTTAAAACATACTAATGAAAAAACTAATCCTTTGTATATTCACATTAATGGTAACTACCATGTACTCGCAAGACAATTGCGAAAACTTCAAAACTGGTAAATTTCAAAATGTTGAAAATGGTATTATTAAAGCTGAAATTGAAAGAAATGACTCTATTCAGACTGAAACATACGGACAAAAAGAAGTCAAACTAAAAATTGAATGGATTGATGACTGTAGCTATCGTCTTATTTTTTTAGAAGGAAATAGTGCATTTTAGAATTCTAGACCTAAAAATAAACCAACACCAGATTTAATTGTTAAAATCACTCAAACTGATGGAAACGCTTACCTACAAGAATCAAAATTTGATATTGAAGAAGATTTCATTTATAAGAGTAAAATAATTAAAATAGAATAAAAGAGACCAACTCTACAGTAGCCACCTGAAAGACAATTAATTGCTAGGAAATTTTTAATTTTTTATATTTCAGAAATTAAAACTATCATCACTATGAAATCAATTTCAAAACAACTTACTTACTCAAAAGTTTTCTTTTTAATCACACTATCTATAATCTTGCTTAATTGTGGCAAGACACCACAATACAACGATCCCATTCCAGAACATGATAATTTCAATCTAGTATCTCAAGCTGTTAACGAAACACGAGTCATCAACGTTTGGACACCTCCAAATTATAAAACTAGTACAACTGCTTTTCCTGTATTGTATATGCCAGATGGTGGTATCAAAGAAGATTTTCCGCATATAGCAAATACATTAGCCAAACTTATTGAGAGCAAATCTATTCCTCCCTTTATACTCGTCGGAATTGAAAACACCGAAAGAGGTCGCGATCTTTCTGGTGCTTCCGAAGTAAAAGCAGATGAAGAGTATTGTCCGTTAACAGATGGAGCAAAAAATTTCAGAAGTTTTATCACTGATGAACTCATGCCAGAGATTAATAAAAATTATAGAACCACATCTAGAAAAGGAATTATTGGCGAATCACTAGCTGGTCTTTTTGTAACAGAAACATTTTTAATCGCACCAGAAAGTTTTGATTTCTATATTGCGATGGACCCTTCTATTTGGTGGAACGATCATTATCTAGAAAAGAACGCTAGTACTTATTTATCTAAATTCCCAGACAAACACATCAAATATTGGTTTGCAGGATCAGATGCTCATGATATTTCACTACATACAAAAAACTTAGAGAAAACACTAAAACAAAGTGCTCCAGCTCAATTAAATTGGACTTACTCTGATGAGCCAAACGAACAACACAACACTATTTTTCGAGCAACAAAAGAAAAAGCACTGATTTGGGCTTTAAACTCCAAATAAAACATAAATAGAAAATCAAAAAGCGCAATACCAAAAATTTTGATATTGCGCTTTTTTAAATAAAAGTTGTTTTAATAATCAACTAACTTTTTTAAATTACTGTTATGCAGTCTGCTCTTCATGCTTACCTTCATAAACTTCTTCTACCAATTTAGAGCAAAATGCTGGTAAATCATCCGGATTTCTACTAGTTACTAATCCTTGGTCTACAACGACTTCTTCATCTACCCAATTTGCTCCTGCATTAACTATGTCTTTTTTTATAGAGTTAAAAGAGGTTACTTTTCTACCTTTCAAAACATCTGCTTCGGCTAAAATCCAGGGTGCATGACAAATTGCTGCTACAGGTTTATGATTCTCAAAAAATGATTTAGTAAAACTTACTGCTTTTTCATTTCGCCTTAACTTATCTGGATTGATAACTCCACCTGGTAAAACAAGTGCGTTATATTGTAATTGGGAAACTTCATCTAAAGTTTTATCGACATTATATTCGTTACTCCAATTTCCATCTGCCCAAGCTTTAATTTTTCCTGACTTTTCAGATACAATATGTACATCTGCTCCAGCCTTTTTTAAAGCATTCATTGGTTCTCTTAATTCACTTTCTTCAAATCCATTAGTTGCTAAAATTGCAACGGTCTTTCTATTTAAGTTTTCCATTGTTTTGGTTTTAATTGTTAATATTCGATTACTCAAATATAACATCCAAAAAACAAAAAACTCAATAAAAACAATGGTTTAACGAAGGTTTAATAATTTATGTTAAGAGGTGTTAAAGACTAAGTGAAAATCCGAACCATTAGTTCTTTGAGTAAATCACCTTGAGGCACAGAGTTAGAATTCACTCCTTTGCTACGCACATCAAATTCACGCAACGTAGAAATTACTTGACTCACTTTTCGCATTGGGTAATTACGCGCAGCAGTCACATACTCGTTCACAAAATAAGGGTTGATTTTTAATGCAGATGCCACATTTCTTGGGTTTTTATCATTTAAACCATGATAATGCAAGAGTTGTGAAAAGAAACTAAACAGAAGTGAAACCGTCATTACCATTGGGTTATCCTTTGGATTGTCGGCAAAATATTTAACTATTTTAAACGCTTTTAGAGAATCTCCTGCTCCAATAGCTTTACGTAATTCAAAATTATTATAATCTTTACTGATTCCAATATGTTGCTCAATATGTTCTGCGGAAATTTGCGTGCCTTCAGGTAATACAATTTTGAGTTTCTCTAGTTCGTTATTAATTTTACTTAAGTCTGTACCTAAAAACTCAACAAGCATTTGTGATGCTTTTGGAGAAATGGTATAATTTTGTCCAGCCAACACACGACGAATCCAGTCTGCAACCTGATTCTCATACATTTTCTTGCTTTCAAAAACAACGCCTTCTTTCTTTTTGATTGCTTTATAAAGAGCTTTACGCTTATCTATCTTTTTATACTTATAATTCATTACCAAAACCGTAGAAGGTTGAGGATTTAAAGCATAATCTGCTAGTTTTTCAATAGTACGAGATAAATCTTGAGCTTCTTTTACAATCACTACTTGTCGCTCAGCCATCATTGGGTAACGTTTTGCATTACCAACAATATCATCTATGGTCACATCACGACCATACAAGACCATTTGGTTAAAGCCTTTCTCTTCTTCAGCAAGGACATTTTTTTCAATATAATCTGAAATCGCGTCAATATAATAAGGTTCCTCTCCCATTAAAAAATAAATGGGTTTAATGGTTCCTTTCTTAATATCTGCTACAATTTGCTTTACGTCGTCCAACTTCTAAAAATTGTGATTTTTTAAACTCTAATCCCAAAAATAAGGCTTGGGATTTGGTATTTGGTTTTTGTGAGTTAACTTTGAAAAAATTCCAGTTTGCATCTATGCAAGAATTAAATTTTCCTAAGTTTAAATTCCGTTTCAAAAGTAACGAAAATAAAGTTTCTATTTTTGATGCCATTCGTAAAAAATTCATCGTTTTACAACCTGAAGAATGGGTACGTCAACATTGTGTTCAGTATTTAATTGAATATAAAAATTATCCCAAATCTTTAATCAACGTAGAAAAGGAACTTAAGGTGAACGGATTAACAAAACGCTACGACATTGTTGTTTTTAATCCAGATGGTAGTATTCATCTCATCGTAGAATGTAAATCTCATAAAATAAAAATTGACCAGACCACATTTGATCAAATTGCACGATACAACTTAGCGCTAAACGCTACGTATTTAATGGTGACTAACGGAATTAATCATTATTATTGTATGATGGATTTTGAAAAGGAACGTTATGAGTTTTTAACAGATGTGCCTTGTTATACTTAATTTTATCGCAAAGTCGCAAAGCGAAATACATTAAGTTTGTTAAAACATCTAGAATTTGAAGTTTAATACTAATTACTTTTTACTAAATACTGATTACTAAACACTGAAACTAGCAATCGTCATACTCAACTGGAACGGTAAAGAATTACTAGAAAAATTCTTACCATCTGTTACGAAATATTCTCAAGGAGCAGATATTTATGTGGCAGATAATGCGTCTACTGATAGTTCTATCGATTATGTATCTAGAACATTTCCAAAGGTAAAAATTATCAAAAACACTGTAAATGGTGGCTACGCAAAAGGATATAACGATGCACTAAAACATGTGGATGCAGATGTATTATGCTTATTAAATAGTGATATTGAAGTCACTCCAAACTGGCTTACTCCTATTATTCACGAGTTTGAAATTAATACAAGTACAGACATTATTCAACCAAAAATATTAGATTATAAAAACAAATCGCATTTTGAATATGCTGGAGCTGGAGGTGGATTTATAGATAAGTACGGTTACGCATATTGTAGAGGTCGCATTTTTGACACGATTGAAAAAGATGAAGGTCAGTATAATGATACCACCTCAATTTTTTGGGCTTCTGGTGCATGTTTTTTTATTCGGAAATCGGTTTTTAATAAACTTCAAGGTTTTGACGAAAGCTATTTTGCTCACTTTGAAGAAATAGATTTATGTTGGCGAGCTTGTAATTCAGGTTTCAATACAACATATGTAGGCACTTCAACGGTTTATCATGTTGGAGGCGCAACTCTAAATGCTATCAATCCTAAAAAAACCTATCTCAATTTCAGAAACAGTTTATTCACACTTACTAAAAATACTGATGGTTTTCTCTTCGGAATTATTATCATGCGACTCATCCTCGACGGCATTGCTGGTTTAAAATTCTTATTAAGTTTAAAGTTTGCTCATTTTATTGCTGTATTGAAGGCACATTTCAGTTTTTATGCCAATTTACCTAGGCTTTTAAGAGAACGAAAGCAACTTCCGAAGAAAAAAATGAACTACAAAATCACTTCAATTGTTTGGTCGTATTATATACGAAAACGTCGTAGTTACTAATTGTTCATAAAAGTGTTAAAAATTTAGTTAAAGACTATCTATAGCTGTTTTCTTTTGTATAATTTTGGTATGTTCTAAGAAATGAACAACTAAAAATTTATAACTAATTTTTTAAAAACTATTATGAAAAAATTAATGCTATTAAGTGTTGCAGGAATGTTGATTTTGACTTCATGTGTGTCTAAGAAAGAATTTATGGCACTAGAAACAAAACAAAAAGAAACGCAAGATTTATTAAACTCTGCTACCGTAAAATTAAACAGCTGTCTATCTGATAGAGCTGCTGCTATGGCACGCGTAGAAACAATGAAAGACCAATTGGCAGACTTACGTAAGTCTAACCAAGATTTAATTGATACTAAAGGTAATTTAACAACCTTGACTCAAAAAGGTGCTGATAACCTTGAAAAATCGTTAGAAAGCTTAAAAGAAAGAGATTTAAAAATTACAAGATTACAAGATGCTTTGACTAAAAAGGATAGTGTAACCTTAGCAATTGTATCTAGCTTAAAGAGAGCCGTTGGTATCAACGATCCAGACATTGAAGTGAATGTTGAAAAAGGAGTAGTGTTTATCTCTATTGCAGATAAATTATTATTCCAATCTGGAAGTTACAATGTAACTACAAGAGCTAAAGATGTGTTAGCTAAAGTTGCTAAAGTCATCAACAGCAAGCCTGACTTTGAAGCTATGGTAGAATCTCACACAGATAATGTACCATACAGCAAAGGTGTGTTAATTGACAACTGGGATTTAAGTGTGAAACGTGCAACATCTGTTGTTAGAGTTTTAGAAGAACTTAATGTAAATCCTCAGCAATTAATCGCTGCTGGTCGTAGTTCTTACGTGCCTTTAGTTGAAAATGATACTGCAGATAATAAAGCAAAAAACAGACGTACTCGTATTGTTGTACTTCCTAAAATTGACCAATTCTACCAAATGGTTGAAGAAGAAATGAAAAATCTTTCTGAAGGTAAATAATTCAGAAATTGAAATAGTAGAAAAGCTCAATCGAAAGATTGGGCTTTTTTTTGTTTTAGACGAAAACGTAGCACTTATAGTGTGACAAAAACATATTGAATATGAGCCTTTACACCTTTCCGAGAGGTCTTAAAAAATCTCCAAACTCCCTTTACCTTCCCTAATCACTTTAGGTTCGTCTTCAGATAAATCAATGACTGTAGAGGCTTCATTACCACCATAACCAGCATCAATAACGATATCAACGAGATTATCCCATTTTTCAAGAATGAGTTCTGGATCAGTAGTATATTCTACAACAAAATCTTCATCACGAATAGATGTTGACACTAAAGGATTACCCAATTGTTTAACAATTTCTAAAGTGATAGCATTATCTGGCACACGAATTCCGACCGTTTTTCGCTTTTTAAAAGGGTTTGGCAAATTCTTAGATCCTGGAAGAATAAATGTATAAGGTCCAGGAAGTGCACGTTTTAATATTTTAAAAGTTGTGGTATCAATCTGTTTCACATAATCACTAAGATTACTCAAGTCTTCACAAATAAATGAGAAATTAGATTTCTCTAATTTCACACCTTTAATTCTAGCTATTTTCTCTAAAGCCTTTATATTGGTAATATCACAACCTAAACCATAAACCGTATCTGTTGGATAAATTATTAATCCGCCACGTTTTAAAACATCAACAACTTTTCTAATCTCCTTAGGGTTAGGATTTTCTTCATAAATTCTTATCAGTTGTGCCATAATATTGTATCTTACAATTACGTTTACAAAGTAATTAATTATTTACACATGACACGAGCATGTTCAAAATAACAACAAACAATTGATGCTAACAGCTAAAAACTTTATTTAACCTAACAAAGGGTTATTAGCGAACTGCATGTGAGACCATTTAATAAAATATAAACGAACACATGAAAACTCTAAAACTCACTTTTCTATTACTTTTTATCTCCTTCGGAATATACTCATGCTCAAGTGACGATACTGCAACAGACGACCCACAAGGTGGAACTCCTTTAGAATTTCGTCAAGAGCTAAATGTGTCTTATGGAAGTGATCCTGAACAAGTTTTTGATATCTATTTACCTGCAAACCGAACTTTAGACACCAAAGTCATGATTTTAGTTCATGGAGGAGGATGGACATCTGGCGATAAATCAGATATGGACACCTTTAAAGATATCATGCTTGAAGATTTACCAAATATAGCGATTGTAAATATAAATTACAGATTAGCAGATCCTGACAATCAACCCTATCCAATGCAAATAGATGACATCACAAGCATTGTGAATTTACTCAAAACAAATCAAAACGATTATGTGATTTCTAATGATATTGGATTTTTAGGTACAAGTGCTGGAGCACATTTATCTATGCTTTGGAGTTATGCTTTTGATACCGAAAATGATGTCCAAATGGTAGCAAGTGTCGTAGGACCTACAAATTTCACAGATCCTGCATATTTAGATAATGAAGATCCATTATTGCAGGAAATCATTGACACTTTCGGACTTGACACCTCAATTCCATATTTAGAAGAGATAAGTCCGTATCATCAAGCAACAGCTGCATCACCTCCAACAATATTGTTTTATGGTGGCCAAGATCCACTAATCCCAACAAGTCAAGGTGTAGACATGGACACAAGATTAACAGAATTGGGTGTCACACACCAATTCACACTCTATCCTAATGCTGGACATGGGTGGATTGGTCTAGAATTGTTAGATACTTGGACAAAAGTTAAAGCATTTACACAAACACATTTAGAGTAAAACAATGTAACATTCGTTTGATTTTGTAGTCTATTAAGTATGCGGAATCTCATTACATTATTCTTTTTTGCAATTATTGCGTATTCACATGGATTTTCAAAAATAAATCCAGGACCTATTACGTTTCCTAAAGCCGAAATTTTAAGTGATCACACTACGAGAATTCCATTTAAACTTATTGATAACCTAATCATTATTGAAGCAGAACTTTTAGATCAAAAAGGCAATTTCATTATAGACACAGGATCAGAAACACTCATTCTCAACAAAGCCCATTTTAAAGCCAATAAATCATTCTCTAGTAAATCAAAAGAAACCTCTGGTGTTATTGATATTATTGATAATCCCTTAGAAAAGCGTTTGAGAGAATTTATTATAAAAGACATAACTATTGAAGATAAATATTCTGATGTTATAGATTTATCACATATTGAAACGAGCAAAAAAATTCACCTTTTAGGCATTATAGGTTATGATATTTTAAAAGACTACGAAGTCTTTATTGATATGTATCTAAATCAAATTACGTTGTCTCGAGTAAATTCCGAAGGAAAAAAATTAGACTCAAGACCATATCTAGAAAAAATTATTGATACAGTACATTTCAAACTAAGAAAACATACTATTGTTATAGAAGCTTCTATTGATGATCAGGTATTAAAATTTGGATTAGACACTGCTGCAGAATACAACCAACTCAATAAAAGAACGAGTAAAAAAGTTTTAAAATACTTCTTCCCATCTAACCGTTTAATGCTCATTGGAGCAAGTGGTAGACAAATTGAAGTTATGGCAGGAAAATTGTATCGTGTTAAATTAAGTGATAAAATTTATTTTGCACCCATGACTACATTGCTCACAAATCTCAATCAAATGAATGAAGCCTTTGGCACTTCACTAGACGGTATTTTGGGTTATGAGTTTTTTAGACAACAACGAACCATTATTAATTATAAAAAAGAAAAGCTTTACTTTGTAGAGTTCCCATTAAATAAACAGTGAAAACCATAATCAAATATATCATTATTTTACTCATTGCTTTTGCAACTTGGACTTCTTTTGCTCAAAATGACAAAGGCTATCGGTTTGAAGGTAATTATGTCGTATTTACATTTAGTAAGTATGATTATGAAGAATTTACTAAAGACAATTCAGACGACTACGTCAAGTTTGAAGATTTAAATATAGATAATGTTGTAGTTGCTGGAGAGTTTAACAATTGGTCAAAATATGACTGGAAAATGAAGAAAGTGAATGACAACACTTATGAACTTAGAAAGCACATCAATGATTTTAGAGATGAGTTTACTTGGGAGTTTAAATTCATTGTCAATAATGAATATTGGGCAGAACCATCAGAATTAGACCCAAATATTAAATTATCTAACATAAAAAGGAGCAACCTCAACGTCTATAACTTAAAAATGGATACTAATACTGCAGAACCTAGTACAAATGGAAATGTGAGTTTTAGATTAAGAGGCTATGATCATGCTCAAAAAGTTATTGTTGCTGGTTCTTTTAATAGATGGAATGAGCACGATTTAAGAATGTATAAAATTGAAAATGGATGGGAATTAAAACTAGACATTAAACCAGGAGAATACGAGTACAAATTTATTGTTGATGGCAATTGGATTGTAGATCCTTCTAACCCATCAAAAGTACTCAATGAGTTTGGTCATTACAACTCCTTAATTAACGTTGGCAAGTACGTTACTTTTTTACTTAAAGGCTATAACGATGCCAATCGAGTGATTTTAGCCGGCTCGTTCAACGACTGGAACGAGCACGACATCAAAATGGAAAAAGCAGATAACAACTACTGGAAACTACGTTTACCCTTACCTGCTGGAAAACATTATTATAAATTTATTATCGACGGAAATTGGATCCTAGATCCTGACAATCCTATTAAAGAATATGATGGGAAAGGAAATATTAATTCGGTGTTTATGGTGAAGTAGTTTGGTTCTATTTCTGAAATAAAAATTTTTCAGTATACTTAATCAACTTTGTAAGAATTAAAATGACGCGAAAACCTTCTAAAGGTTAAAATTTCCGAAGAAAAAAATTACCCAAGCACATCCAACTTAGCGAACCTAAGTAACAATTTCTTAACACCTCCAACTTCAAAATTAATTTCAGCCTTAGTATCTGCACCTTTACCTTCTATTTTTAAAACTTCTCCTTTTCCGAAGCGACCATGCTCAACAAAATTACCAACGACCAAATTACCATCAAAAAGATTAGCTTTATCTGGTGCGCTAGATTTAGAAACAGGTTTTAAGTTTTTAGGTGCAACAAATTTTGGTGGTTTCTTTGCATCTGATTTACGTCTGATAATTGGTTTTTTAAATCTAATTTGATCAGGCTCTATATCTCCAAAAATATCTGCACTCAACATTGGGTTTTGACGAGGATCATTTATTGGTGTAATAATATCGACAAATTGATCGTCTATCTCTTCAATAAATCGGCTAGGTTCTGCATCAATCAATTTTCCCCAACGATAGCGAGACAACGTATAGGTTAAATACGCTTGCTTTTCTGCTCTTGTCAAAGCCACATAAAACAATCGTCGTTCCTCCTCTAGCTCACTTCGTGTATTCATACTCATAGCACTTGGGAATAAATCTTCTTCCATACCTACGATAAAAACATAAGGAAACTCCAGCCCTTTAGCTAAGTGAATCGTCATCATGGCTACATGATTTGGATCACCTTTGTCTCCATCTAAATCTGTCGCTAATGCAACATCTTCTAGAAATTCTGCTAGAGAATCTCCTGCATCTGCAATTTCAATTTGACCTTCAACAAAATCTTTGATACCATTTAAAAGTTCTTCAACATTTTCTAATCGCACCTGACCTTCTGGTGTACCATCTTTATTGACTTCTCTAATTAATCCTGTAGTTTTTGTAACATGTTCAGTCAATTCAAAAGCGTTTGCTGTTTGGTTCATCACCTGAAAACTTTCAATAAGTGTGACAAAATCTTTCAGCTTATTTTTAGTGCCTTTGTTAATATTTATATCAATTTGATCAATATGTTGAAGGACTTCAAAAATCGTCTTTCCGAAGCCATTTGCAGCAACAACCAAACGATCAATAGTGGTTTGTCCGATACCTCGAGCAGGATAATTAATGACTCGTTTTAAAGCCTCTTCATCTGCAGGATTTAAAATAAGTCGCAAATAAGCAGTAACATCCTTAATCTCTTTACGTTGGTAAAATGATAATCCGCCATAAATACGATATGGAATATCACGTTTACGAAGTGCATCTTCAATGGCTCTAGATTGCGCATTTGTTCTATACAAAACCGCAAAATCACTATTAGGCAATTGGTGATTCATTTTGTTTTCCCAAATAGTACTTGCAACGTATCGACCTTCATCACCATCTGTAAGTGATCTGTGTACTTTAACTTTTTCTCCTTCTACATTGGCAGTCCAGACGACTTTATCTAGTTTGGTTTTATTATGTTCTATTACGGAGTTTGCTGCACCGACGATATTTTTGGTTGAGCGGTAATTTTGTTCTAATCTATAGACTTTTACATCATCATAATCTTTTTGAAAATTCAAGATGTTATTGATATTGGCACCACGAAAGGCGTAAATACTCTGCGCATCATCACCAACAACACATATATTTTGAAAACGATCAGATAAGGCTCTTACAATTAAATATTGTGAATGATTCGTATCCTGATACTCATCCACCAAAATGTATCTAAACTTGTTTTGATATTGCGCTAATACATTAGGAAAACGAGTAAGCAACTCATTTGTACGCAAGAGTAAATCATCAAAATCCATGGCTCCAGCTTTAAAACAACGGTCTACATAATTCTTGTAGATTTCTCCCATTCTAGGTCGTCTTGCTGCAGTATCTGCTTCAATTAAATCTGAATTTTTAAAGTATGCTTTTACGGTAACTAAATTATTTTTATAAGATGAAATCCGACTGTAAACCTGCTTTGTTTTATACAAATCTTTATCTAAGCCCATTTCTTTAATAATGGAGCCTAATAGTTTTTGTGAATCCTGTGTATCATAAATGGTAAAATTACTTGGGAAGCCTAAATGATGCCCTTCAAATCGTAATATTTTAGCAAAAACCGAGTGAAATGTTCCCATCCACAAGTTTTTAGCTTCACCATCACCTACAATATCTGCAATTCTGCCTTTCATTTCTTTGGCAGCCTTATTAGTAAACGTTAATGCCAAAATATTAAACGAATCCACACCTTTACTCATCAAATATGCTATACGATACGTGAGTACACGAGTTTTACCTGATCCTGCACCTGCAATGATTATCATTGGTCCATCTACTTGAACCGTTGGCTCATATTGCGCTTCGTTTAACTGACTTAAATACTTCTCCAAATTCTACATTTTTTATCAACCGTGAAATTAACCAAAAGCCCTGTTTTTATGAACCAATTTTATAAATAATTATAAACAATTCATGCTTAAAACCGACTTTACTTTTTTTTGAATATCTTTAAGCATAATCAAAATATCTTTAACATGCGATACCTCTTTATTTTAGCTCTTTTCTTCGGAAATTTAACTGCATTTTCACAAAATGATCTTGAACAAGATATTATAGATATAGAATCTAAAGTCATAGAATGGCGACGTCATTTTCATGAAAACCCAGAATTATCTAATCAAGAATTTAAAACAGCCGAAAAAATTGCTGTACATCTAAAATCTTTAGGTCTTGAGGTTGAAACTGGTATAGCTATAACTGGTGTTGTAGGTGTCTTGAAAGGAGATCAACCAGGAAAAGTTGTGGCTTTACGTGCAGATATTGATGCGCTACCTGTTACAGAGCGTAACAACTTACCATTTAAAAGTACAGTTATAACTGAATTTTTAGGAACCGAAACAGGTGTTATGCACGCTTGTGGTCATGATACGCATACCGCAATCTTAATGGGAGTTGCAGAAGTATTATCAAAACATAAAGACAAAATAAAAGGGACTGTTAAGTTTATTTTTCAACCTGCAGAAGAAGGTCCTCCTCCTGGAGAAGAAGGTGGTGCAAAACTAATGATTAAAGAAGGAGTTCTAGAAAACCCTAAAGTAGATGTTATTTTTGGTTTACATATCAATGCAGGAACTCCTGTAGGAGTTATAAAATATAAAAAAGGTGGCATTATGGCTTCTGTAGAACGCTTTGTTATCAACGTTAAAGGAAAACAAACGCATGGTTCACAGCCTTGGTCTGGAGTTGATCCTATATTAATTTCAGCAAAAATTATAGATGGTTTACAGACGATTATTAGTAGAGAAGCTAAATTAACAGATGAAGCAGCAGTAATTACTGTTGGAAAAATAACAGCAGGAACGCGTTTTAATATCATTCCAGAATCTGCAGAACTCATTGGCACAGTGAGAACCCTAGATCCAGCTATGCGTGAAATGATTGAACGTCGTATGAAAGAAATGACAGAAACCATTGCAAAAGCCTATGGTGGAGAAGCGACTATAACTTTTAGAAATCAAACTTCTATCACTTTTAATGATCCAGAATTAACAGATCAAATGCTACCCTCTTTACAAAAAGTAGCAGGCACACAAAATGTACAACTTATGAAAGCCACTACAGGAGGTGAAGATTTTTCATATTTTCAAGAAGTCGTTCCTGGTATTTATTTCTTTTTAGGTGGCATGACACCTAGTGAAGAATCTAAAGGTGCATTTCCACACCATACGCCTGATTTTATGATTGACGAAAGTGGTATGTTACTTGGCGTAAAAGCATTTACCCAATTAACTTTAGACTATATGAACGAGTAATTATTTCTCTTTCTTACCATCACCTGCCATTGCAGATAATAAACCAGACTGTGCGTTTTTCCAAACAAAATTGAAGATAGATTTTGTTTTATCACGTTCAAGTGTTACAGTATCGCTTGCTCTGAAATCGTTAGATTCGTCGTTACTGTTTTTTGAAATAAATAAATTTACTAATCCAGACAGAAATTTGTTTTTCTCTTTTCCGTCTTCTCTTAAAATAATGACATCAAATTGGTCGTAATTAGTTTTTAGATTTACGATTGAAGTATTTGCAGTTCCGTCGATGGTAAAATAAGTTTTGGCAAGTTCGCCTTCTAATTTTATATTTAAATTGGGTTGCATAAATTGGTTAAGGCTTTCAGCTTTTAGCATCCCTAAATCAGCTTTAAAAACAAATGCATCGTTTACATCTTTAACATCAAAATTCCAATTAACTTTTAAAGGCGTATTTCCCATGAAATTAGAAGTAATATCAATTGTAGTTTGTTCTCCTTCTTCGTTCATATTTGACACATTAGAAATCTTTGCTTCTAAATTTGTAAAGTCTAGTTTACCAGCTTTTTTATCTGATTTGACTTTCTCTTCATAAGTTATTAGTCCGTTATGGATTGTGATTTCTTTTAAATCTAAACCAAAAGTAAGCTGTCTTAACATTTTACTATACAGCAGCTTATGCTCCAAATCATCATTTACCAACTTATCTCTATAGATATCAAAATTTAAATTATTGAAAATCAAGTTACTCGCTACGAAACTCATTGTTGAATCTTTTTTAGTTATCAATTTCTGATTTTTTATTTCTACGGAAGCAACATTTAAATCAAAATGATCACGTTCAGTTTTTAGATGTTTTGATAATTCTTGTTTAGCATATTTAGTTTGTAATTTAACTTCTGAAAGTTTAGAATTTTTAGAATTAATAGCAATTGATTTTACAAATAAATTATCAAAGTCATTGAGTTTATATTTTGTGTTTTCTGAAGTAAGCAAAAAGCCATCAAAAGTAAATGGTAAGTTTGAGTTTTCTATTGAATTTGATACAATAGACGATGATTCAAAGTTTAAATTTTCAGAAGAAAATAAGATAGAATCATTCTCCATATCAAACACCTCTACTCTTGCATTGTCTATATTAATTTTTTTAAAACTAAATGATTTATTAAAATTCTCTTTTAAAACATCATTATAACTCTGTCCTTCAACATTTTTATTATGATAATAGGTGATTTTTGGATCTACTACTCTTATTGATTCTATATTTATCGCATCATTACTATACAACTCCCAATAACTCAAATCTTTAATACTAAAGGACTCTAAGGCTATTTGCGCATTTATATCATTGGTCACCTTACCTTTTATAGTTAATAACAATTTTTCTAGTTTAAAATTTCCGGAGACAATATCAAAATCTTTAGTATCATATTGTAAATCAATATGGTTAGGCAAGTTCTCAACCATCTCCTCAAATTTAGTAGTCACCAAATGTTTAGCATAGAAGAGACCTGCGAGCGCCAAAATAAACACTCCTATAAAAATTAAACCAATTTTTTTTCTTTTAGATGTCATTTTATAAAGATAAAGATTCATTACTTTTATGTCACTGAAATTTAAACAACTTTAAACACCTCTTTTACCGTAATGGATACTTTAATTAACGTTATCACATCAATCTCTTGGTGGATGTGGATTCTCATCGTATTGGCTATTGTAGCTATTCGAGACATGATCCAAAAAACACATACTATACAACACAATTTCCCTCTTGTAGGCCATATTAGATATTTGTTTGAAAGCATTGGTCCTGAGATTCGTCAATATTTTGTAGCCAATAACAGAGAAGAATTACCCTTTAACCGTATTGAACGTGGTTGGGTTTACGCGTCTTCAAAAAACGAAAACAACTACGAAGGTTTTGGAACAGATAGAGATATTTATGCGCATCAACACATATTTATTAACAATGCAATGATGCCTTATCAAATTGATAGTAATCACCCAAATAGTATTGATCATTGTTTTTTGCCTTGCGCTAAAGTGATGGGAGCATTTCATAAACGTAAAAAACCATATCGTCCAGCATCTGTTATTAATGTTTCTGCAATGAGTTTTGGGTCATTATCCGCTAAAGCTGTTGAATCTATGAATAAAGGTGTGAAAATGGCTCATGCTTATCATAATACTGGAGAAGGCGGATTATCACCTTACCATAGCCATGGTGGTGATGTTGTGTTTCATTTTGGTACAGGATACTTTGGTGTTCGTGCAGATGATGGTGGTTTTTCAATGGAGAAAATGATTAAACTTGTTGAAGACAACCCGTTTATACGTGCTATTGAAGTCAAGCTTTCTCAAGGAGCTAAACCAGGAAAAGGTGGTGTTTTACCAGGTGCTAAAATTACTTCTGAAATAGCTAATATTAGAGGTGTTGAAATTGGCAAAGACGTACTTTCTCCTCCAAACCACAAAGCTTTTAGTAATGTACCTGAAATGGTTGAATTTATTGAAAAAATCGCTGAAGCTACTGGCTTACCTGTTGGTATTAAAGCTGCCATTGGAAAATTAGAACAATGGGAAGAACTTGCCGATATCATGAAAGCTACAGGAAAAGGTCCAGATTTCATTACTGTTGATGGTGGTGAAGGTGGTACAGGAGCTGCGCCTCCAAGTTTTGCAGATCATGTGTCATTACCTTGGGTTTACGGTTTTGGCGATTTATATAAATTATTTAAAGACAAAGGTTTATCTGAACAAATCGTATTTATTGGTAGTGGTAAATTAGGTTTTCCTGCTAAAGCCGCAATGGCTTTTGCAATGGGAGCAGATGTCATTAATGTAGCGCGTGAAGCGATGATGAGTATTGGTTGTATACAAGCACAAGTTTGCCATACCAACAAATGCCCAAGTGGAGTTGCAACACAAAACAAATGGCTACAAAACGGTATTGATCCAACTTTAAAATCTGTAAGACTTGCGCAATATTTTAAAACCTTTAGAAAAGAATTTATTGAAATTACTCATGCCGCAGGCTATGAGCATCCTTGTCAATTTACAATGGATGATATTGAGGTCAACGTAGACGATCATAATTTATCAAAAGAATTATCTAGCACCTACCAATACCATAAAACAAAAGTTCCTTTCACATCAATGCAAGATTTAAAAAATTGCATGCATTTAGGAGGAAATTATTAAGTTTACATTTTAAACACAAAACCCAACTATGGATCTTGATATTTTAGGACTTTTATTATACTGCATTCCTGCTTTAGTCACAGGAGCAATTGCTTTTTTGTTTTTTAAAGAGCATATAGAAAACGAGAACAACCGTCGTGAATTTATGATTAAAAAAGAGTTGCAAAAAGATAGCTTACCTCTACGACTACAAGCTTACGAACGCTTATCCTTATATCTAGAAAGAATTAAACCTTCAAAACTACTAATTAGAGTCACTCCAACGTCTTCGAATAAAGAAGATTATGAAACTTTACTCATAGCAAATATTGAACAAGAGTTTGATCATAATTTAGCACAACAAATCTATGTTACAGATAAATGTTGGAGCATCGCTTCTACTGCAAAAAATGCGACGATTCAAATGATTAGAAAAGCAAATTTATCAGATAAAGTTGATTCTGCAGATAAGCTTCGTGAAACTATTTTAACAGATATGGCAGGAAAAAGAGCACCTAGTGATGCTGCGTTGTCTTTTATTAAGGAAGAAGTTTCTGAACTTTGGTAACAAAAAATTAAACTACAGGTTCATCCTCATGCTTACTTTTAGCATATCTATAACCTTGTTCCCACCATTTTGTCATTAGTCGTTTACTAAAGATTAATGAATTCTCAGTTAAACTCACAGGTGTATAATACAAATTGAGTTTTACACCTCTGTTTTTAGCTGCGAGTTTACCAATTACAATGTCATTTTTCTCTACTTGATCCAACAAGTGACCAAATAAGTTAAGCATTAAAGAAAACGGGTTTTTACCCAAAACTTTTGAGTGCTGCAATTGTTCTGCCTCCAAAACTATAGCATCAATCTCTGTTGCACCACGTAAAATTGCTTCACGAATAGGAATTACACAACCTAAACCACCATCTGCATATTCATAACCATTAACTTTTGCCAATGACATAAACGGAATATAATTACAAGAAATCCAAATCCAGTTACAATACTCTTCATACGAGCAATCCTTAATAGACTTGTATTCTACGCGATTCATTGACAAATTAGAAACCGTCACTACAACATCCTCCTTTGTTTGCTTAATTCTGTCATATTCTTCTTTAGTGAAATTGCGCTTTATGTGTTTTCTAAGCGCTTTACTCTCTCCAAACGTACGTTTACGCCTAATAAACTGCCATAATGAATTCACAAAATCTATAGACACAAATTCACGATCACCTTTTTTACGCTGCACAAACGGACTCACACTAAAAATATCGTGCTGTTGGACATTTGTAAAAACATCGTACAGTTTTCCAATATCTCCCAATGCCAAATGATTCACCAACAAACTACCTGTTGAAGTTCCTAAAAACATATCGTATTCACGACCTTGATCTTCCATCAAGTATTGCGCAACACCTCCTGCAAATGCACCTTTACTTCCTCCTCCAGAAATGACTAAAGCTCTCAAATGTTTATGTTTTCTATTTTAATCATTAAATCTATACGTATTATCATTCTGATGTGGTATTTAACTGACTAACTTCTTCATCTTTAAATTTAGCAAAGCTAAATCCTCTACTCCACCATTTCGTCATTTTTTCTTTTTCAAATATCAATGAATTAGTCGTAAGAACAGTTGGTGTGTAATAAAAATTAATAATAGCGTCTTCATTGGATGCCACGAATTTACCAATTCTAATATTACTGGCTTCAATCCGATCCAACATAAAAGCAAACATATTTGTCAATAATGAAAACGCATTTAAAGAAGGCATCCTATTAAGTTGTGAAACTTCAGTTTGCAAAATAATAGCGTCAACAACAGTTGCTCCTCGTTTAATAGCTTCCTCAATAGGCACCATAGAACCCAAACCTCCATCTGCATATTCACAACCGTTCTTTTTTGCTAATGACATAAATGGCGTATAATTACAAGACACCCAAATCCACTCACAAAACTCATCATAATCAAAGTCTTTTATCGATTTATATTCCACTTGATTTAAAGATAAATTTGAAACCGTTACCACAACATCTATAGCACTTTGCTTTAAAACACCAAATTCTTCCTTTGTAATGGTTTCCTTGATTAGTTTTTTTAAATTAAAACTTTCACCAAAGGTTTTACCTCCTTTTAGAATACTTCTTAAGACATTAAAATGATGAATCCCAATAGTCTCAATCCCTTTTTTTCTTTTAATAATAAATGGACACACACTAAAAATAGATGATTGTGTTACATTGGTATAGACATGCTTAATTTTATCAATATTCTTAAGAGCTAGATGAGACACCAACAAACTACCTGTCGAAGTACCAATAAAAATATCGTAATTAAGTTTTTTATTCTCAATAAGATATTGTGCTACACCTCCTGCAAACGCACCTTTACTTCCTCCTCCAGATATAACTAAAGCTCTCAATTCTGCTCGTTTTTAAGTTTTTCAATTAATTGTTTAAATGTGATTTCTTTTTCCAATTCTTCAATTACATTTTTTGCATATTTAGAAAATCGCCAGTTATGATGTTTCGTAGCTTCAAGAAGGCTTTTTATAGATTCAGCTTCAAAGCCACCAATGAGTTTCAAATAACTAAACGCTTTCATTCGTAATTCAAAATGACGCTCAGGCAAACTATAACTAATTAACTCATTGAGAACATCTTGCTTTTTATCTGGCTGAAATTCAATAGTATTTAAATGTAGTACTAACCACAGACATCTCACATTATAATCGTTAAAACCTTTGATATCTTTGGTTTTCTGTAAGTATTTGATGCGTTCTTCTGGGAAATTCACCCATAAATTATATAAAGCAGCCTCAATAGTAATATATGATTTATCATTTAAAAGCGATTCGTAGTCTGTTTTCAATTCCTTCGGAATCTCACTCACATACTGAGCAATAGCTTGTCGTACTTCCAAATTATTGCTAAAAGCTTCAGACTCGATATATTCTGAAATTTGACTCACTACTTTTATTTTTGCCTTATCGGAAATATTAGAGACCAAATAATCCTTGCATTTTTGAGAATACTCATTACAATCAACAGCTAAGTATTCTCTCATAAAAGCAGATTTTTTAAGACTTTTCACCATTGCATCTTCTGGAAGCGTTATTTCAGTCAACCAATCATTAACAAAGACAGATAAGTCTTGCTGACTCGATTTCTCTACTTCAGACATAAAATTACTAGTTGTTACATTTCCGAATTGATGCTTGTTTAAATATGTTTTCACAGCATCTTTAAAAACAGAATCTCCAACCTGCTCCCTCAGCACATGCAAAGCCCAAGCGCCTTTTTTATAAAATGTCGTACTACTAGATTTTGGATCCAATAATGACGTGCTTTGTCCAGCCTTTTCCTGTGCAATCAATTCTTGAGCGTTTTCAAACAATTGCCAATAATAATGATCATCTCCAAAAACAGCGCGCTCAGCAAGTAACGCATAATAGGTTGCAAACCCTTCTTGTAACCAATGATGCTCACCAGAAGTCGCTGTCACCAAATCTCCAAACCATTGATGCGCTAACTCGTGCGCATTTACAGTGATATAGTTTTTGTCATTAAAACCAATTGAATCAACAACAAAACTATCTGAGAAAATCGTGAGACTTGTATTTTCCATCCCAGAATACAAAAAGTCTTTTACAGGCACTTGCTTATAGTTTTGCCAAGGATATGGAAATCCGATTTCTTCTTCCAAAAAATCAAACATTTGCTTTGAGTAGCGATAGGTTGGTTCTACTTTTAGAGAATCTTCTGGATAATAGTAGTATTCTAAAGGGATTCCGCTTTTTGAAGTTTCTGTTTTTTTATTGTATTTACCTATGGTAAGCGCGACTAGGTAACTGGACATTGGTTGTTGCATGTCGTAATGCCATTTGGAGTATTCTTCACCAACCTCTTTGTTTAAGAGCTTTCCATTTGCTAAAACTTCATAACCGTTTTTACAGGTAATTGATAAATCAAATTCAATTTTATCGTTTACATCGTCTATGCTTGGGAGCCAATTGCTGGTGTATTTTCCTTGACCTTGTGTCCAGATTTGGTCATTAACGAAATAGAGAGCTTTTCTTGGATAGGAAAAATAAATTAATTTAAATTCATAAATTGAATCTTTTACCAAGTGATTTGCAAAATTTAATACTAAGCGATTATCAGCGTAGGTATGACGAGCTTTAAAATTGCTATTATGAATTTCATAATGATCAATCCTATTTCCCGCATCAATAAAGACCGAGTCTATTTCTTTTAAAATCTTAAACTTATAAACCACTGACCCACTAACCATGCTTCTATCTGGATCAAAATGCAAATCAGCTTTGATAGACAAAAAATCCACATAATCCGTTTGCTGTGCAGTTACATTTCCGAAGAAAAACAAGAAAATTATAAGTTTAACTAATTGCTTCATAACTAGGTTTTATCAAAGATGAGACCAAAATACGGTTTTTGTAAACATTAATAAAGCTCAAATCTATGAGATTCTTCGCTTTGCTCTGAATGACATTAGTGATTATCCATAATTAAACCAAAGTTCACTCCATAATCAAGCATTTAAGAGGCTACAACTTTCATGGGAATTTGGTAAATTCGCAATTATGAGTTCTAAACTTCAAACTCCTATAGATTACCTCAAAGGTGTTGGACCTAATCGTGCAGATTTACTGCGAAGCGAGTTGGGAATCCATACGTATCAGGATTTGATTAACCTATTCCCAAACCGTTATTTAGATCGTACTAAATATTACAAAATCAACCAATTACAACGCAACAGCGCTGAAGTTCAAATCATTGGAAATATCACAGGTTTTAAAGAAGTAGCTCAAAAAAGAGGCAAACGATTGGTTGCTACATTTCAAGATGATACTGGTCGCATGGAATTGGTTTGGTTTCGTGGTCAAAAATGGATTCGTGAGAGCTTAAAACCCAATACTCCTTATGTTATCTTCGGAAAAGTGAACTGGTTTAATGGTGTCTTTAGCATGCCACATCCAGAATTTGAACTTTTAAAGGTGCACGAACAGAAAATAAGTTCAACGATGCAAGCTGTTTATCCGTCTACAGAAAAATTATCAAATAAGGGTGTGACAAATAAAGTCATGAATACCATCATGCAAAATTTGTTTCTAGAGACCAATGGACGCTTTGTTGAAACACTACCAGAAAGTATTATTTCTGAACTTAAATTACTCTCAAAAAGTGATGCGCTTTTTAACGTTCATTTTCCTAAAAATAATGAGCTTTTAGCTCGTGCAGAATTCAGGTTGAAATTTGAAGAATTATTCTACATTCAGTTGCAATTAATTTTGAAGAATCTCATTCATAAATCGAAAATAAAAGGTGTTCCGTTTACATCTGTTGGCACGTATTTTAATTCGTTCTATAACGACCATTTACCGTTTGAATTAACCAACGCTCAAAAACGCGTTCTCAAAGAAATTAGACAAGATTTAGGTAGCAATGCACAGATGAACCGACTATTACAAGGCGATGTTGGTTCTGGAAAAACAATAGTTGCGTTCATGTCAATGCTTATGGCACTTGACAATGGTTTTCAAGCCTGCTTAATGGCTCCAACTGCTATTTTGTCAGTACAACACTATCAAGGATTAAGTGAGTTAGCTAACAAATTGAATATCAGAATAGAACTACTTACAGGCTCAAGTACTACTTCACAACGTCGAAACATTCACGAATCTCTGGAAAATGGCGATTTACAAATCTTAATTGGAACACATGCATTGCTTGAAGATAAGGTCAAATTCAAAAATTTAGGGCTTGCCATTATCGATGAGCAACACCGTTTTGGAGTTGCTCAACGCTCTAAATTATGGAAAAAAGGACCATCCTCTACTTCATCAAATGAGAACGAAACGCAGATCATTCCGCCACATGTTTTGGTGATGACTGCGACACCTATTCCGCGCACTTTAGCGATGTCGGTTTATGGTGATTTAGACATCTCAGTTATTGACGAATTACCTCCAGGAAGACAAGCCATAAAAACGGTTCATCGCTATGATTCAAATCGACTTAAAGTTTTGAGATTTATGCGTGATGAAATTGAAAAAGGCAGACAGGTTTATATTGTGTATCCATTGATTCAAGAAAGTGAACACATGGATTACAAGGATTTAATGGATGGCTATGAAAGTGTGATTAGAGAATTTCCGCAGCCTAAATATCAAATTTCTATTGTTCATGGTAAAATGAAACATACAGATAAAGATTTTGAAATGCAGCGCTTTGTTAAAGGTGAAACACAAATTATGGTTGCTACCACTGTGATTGAAGTTGGAGTTAACGTACCAAACGCGTCTGTGATGATTATTGAAAGTGCAGAACGTTTTGGTTTATCACAATTGCATCAATTAAGAGGTCGTGTTGGTCGTGGTGCAGAACAAAGTTTTTGCATTTTAATGACAAGTCATAAATTGAGTCAGGATAGCAAAGTACGTATAGAAACGATGACAAAAACTAGTGATGGCTTTGAAATTGCTGAAGTAGATTTAAAACTAAGAGGTCCAGGAGACATCATGGGAACTCAACAAAGTGGTGTTTTAAATTTAAAAATCGCAAATATTATTTTGGATAAAGATATTTTGCAAAGTGCTCGATTTTATGCAAAACAGGTTCTTGGTAGCGATCCTTCTTTATCACAACCAGAACATAAAACAATCTTAAATGCGTATCGCGAGATCAGTAAATACAAGAATATTTGGAATTATATAAGCTAGAAACTTGAATTTAGATTTTCTATCTTTACCAACCTAAAATTTAGAAATATGAGCATGCTTCATCTCAAATTAGAAACCGATCCTCGTTGGGCTAAACTTGCAGAAGACAATATTGAAGAAATCCTAACAGATCACGCTTGGTGTGAGCAAAAGGCATGCACTAATGCGATTACGATTATTACACACAACTCTCAATATCCAGATTTGGTAACCGATTTACTGGAACTCGCTAAAGAAGAATTGGAGCATTTTCAAATGGTTCATGAGATAATAAAAAAACGAGGCTACACCTTAGGAAGAGAGCGAAAAGACAGCTACGTCAATGAACTCTACAAGTTTATGAATAAAGGCGGAAGTCGTTTACAAAGTATGGTGGATCGTTTACTGTTTTCTGCAATGATTGAAGCTCGTAGCTGTGAACGTTTTAAATTATTATCCCAACGTATTAAGGACCCTGAATTATCTCAATTTTACTATGATTTAATGGTAAGTGAAGCTGGACATTACACCACATTTATTGGTTTTGCAAGAAAATATGGTAAAGATATTGACGTTGATAAGCGATGGCAAGAACTTGTAGCATTTGAAGGTGAGGTTATAAAAAGCTATGGAAAATCTGAGTCTATACATGGATAAGAATTAAAAAGTCTTCAATCATCATATTTATTTTAAGAAAGCATTAGGCTTCATTTTTCTTCGGAACGTCTTTCAGATTAAAAAAATCAGTAATTTTGTAGTATGAAAATTAAACTTACATCAATACTAACATTAGTCTTGGGATTATGCTTTTTTGCAGCATACCCAAATACTGATGTAAGCTTAACTACTGAAACTCATTTTGAGGTCTCACAAAGCGACACAGATGATTCTTCTGTAACACCTGTTGATTACATACATGCCAATGATTCTTTTGAAAGAATCTTAACTCGTAATCTAAATACGTTTTCACCTACATGCTTAAAAAAACTGACTGATGCTGATACAAAAGCAAACATAAGTAAGCACCAAACTATCATTGAGCTAAACAGGTTTCATCAATACGCAAGACATCTAAATCTGAGTTATTTTACTACAGATATTATTTTTCCTTTTCACACCTTCTGGTAATCCATTTTATTTAATAAACTGTCATTTTTATGACACAATTTCTTAAGCATTGTTTACATACAATGCCAACATTACATACAATAACCTTATATTTTTTAAAATGAGTTTAGGAATAACACTTACATCAACAGTATTAGTGCTGTTGGTCACAACACCAGTTGTACTAATACAGCAACAACAAAAAAAGAAAGAACGCAAGCTTTTAAAAGCTTTAAAAGCCATAGCGAATCAACATAATAGCACTTTGACAGAATTTGAGGTATTTAAAAATTTCGCAATAGGTTTAGACAAAAACAACAATAACTTGTTTTTTTACAAACAGAATTCTAAAAAAGAAATCACACAACGTATAGATCTTAATAAGATTAAAAGCTGCGGAATTTTAAATTCAAAAAAAGCGAACAATTCAGACAAGAAAGATAGTATTGTAAGGCTACAATTGATTTTGAACCCTAAGAGCAATGCAAAACACGAACAAAACATTGAAATTTATAATCAAACTGATGATTTTCAACTAAATGGTGAGTTAGAAGTTATTCGGAAATGGGAACATCTAATTCAGACACATTTAAAATAATTTTTCTTACTTAAAACTACCCAATTAAGCCTTGATATATTATATTGAGGCTTAATTTATTTTATTGAATATCTATGATTGAAATTGTTACCACAATATTTTTTTTAATTGCAGTTATTGACCCTATTGGTACAGTTCCTGTATATCTGGAAGCGACAAAACAATTTGATAAAAAACATAAAATCAAAATAGCCATCAGAGCCTCTGTAATTGCTTTTTTCATTTTATTATTTTTCATTGTTATAGGACAACTAATACTTGAAGGCATGCAAGTTTCACTCGATGCCTTTCAGATTTCTGGAGGTGTTATTCTTTTTCTATTTGCATTAACGATGATTTTTGGAGATGGCAAACCTGAAACAGAGAAACATTCTATCAAAGACTACAAACATGTTACCATATTCCCTGTAGCCATACCATCTATTGCATCTCCTGGAGCAATAATGGCTGTTGTTTTAATGACTGACAACCACCTTTACTCAATCCAACAACAAGCACTTACAGTTATCTTAGTTTTAGTTGTGGTTGTTATTACATGCTTATTACTATTAGCTGCAAACTTTGTTCAAAAAAGAATTGGAGAGTATGGTATTACTGTAATTAGTAAAATTATGGGATTAATTTTAGCATCTTATGCGATTCAAAGCATACTGAGTGGAGTTAAAGATTTTTTCTTTACTTAATAACTGGATTACTCTACCAACAACTTATCTATAAACTCAGTAAACTCATCTTGAAATTCCACAAACTTCTCACCTGTTGCTGGACCATTAAATCCAGTGTGTATTTTTCTAACCTTTCCTTTTTTATCAATAAAAATTGAGGTTGGATAGGATAAAACGTGATTTAGCATAGGCAATTTCTCTTGAGCTTCCGATTTACTAGACGAACCATATTGTGCTAATAGGATTGGATATTGAATTCCGATATCGTCTTTTAATCGATTAATACTTGCAAACGCTTTTTCTTCAGATTTAGCGTATTCAAATGCTAAAGCCACAAACTCGATATCTTTTTCTGCATTATTATTATAAAATTCTGAATAGTATTTACTCTCATCCAAACAGTTAGGACACCAGGTTCCCATAATTTGCACAACAACAACTTTATTTTTAAATTGATTATCTGATAAAGAAATTTGCTTACCGTTTGCGTCTGGAAATGTAAATTCTAATGCATCATAACCTTCTTTTAAAAAAGTTAATTCATTAGCACTTGGTAGCTCATAGTTTTCATTTCGTTTGGCTGTAAACGGTTCTTCCCAATGGTTTCCTGAGTAGAACATTCCGTTCATTAAGTTGTCATTGACTTCCGCAGTAAACAAAAATGCGTGTGCACCATCAAAAGTTGAAAGCTTCATGGTATTGCCATCCATAACACCTTCTAAATAGCGATAATCTCCAGTGGTTGTTCTAAAAGTACCTGTAACAATATGACCTTTTTGCTCAAAAACGCCTTTAGCAATATATCTATCTTCTTCGAAATTTGGACTAAACACAGTCTCCCAATTCCCAGTAACATTTTGGCTAGGTGTTTCTGTTTTTAAGTCGAAACGTGTTTCTTTTCCTATTTCCGCAGAAAAAGGAACCACACGATCTAAGCTTTCTTTTATAAAGTTACCTTTTAAGGTTCCGTTTTTTATAACTGCTTCTATGTAACCTTCAAATACTGGGGTTTTTATGACAATTGTATCTTGAGAATATTCAATATCTGATACCATTATGACTTCATCTGCATTGAATATTTTTATGGATTCTCGAGATGTAACTTCAAAATTAAATGGTAAAACATCTGTTTCGGTTAATTGTAATTCTGCTCTCCAAACACCTTCTGACAGAGCATCTGGGCGATTAAAGTTACAACCAAAAATGATTATTAAAAATGGTAAAAGGAGTAATTTTCGCATATTAGGCTATAGTATTAAAAACAAATAGTCTCAGCAAATATAAACTACTTACAAATAAACCCTAGCAAAGTACTCAATATCACCACCTTTTTTGAATTTTTATCCCGATAGTTATTTGAACCGAAGAAAAAAAGGAGATTTCGGCTATTTTTTAACAAAAAATCATCTGTAAACTATTAGTATTATTATCTTTGGCAATTGACAAATTAAGACAATGAAAATATCATATAACTGGCTAAAACAATTTTTAAAAACGGATTGGCCTGCTGAAAAAACTGGCGAATTACTTACTGATTTAGGTTTAGAGATTGAAGGAATAGACAGCTACCAATCTGTAAAAGGAGGATTAGAAGGTATTGTTGTGGGCGAAGTTTTAACGTGTATTCAACATCCTAATGCAGACAGATTAAAAATAACCACTGTAAATATTGGTACAGATGAAACGCTTCAAATTGTTTGTGGAGCACCAAATGTTGCAGCTGGTCAAAAAGTTCCTGTTGCCACAATTGGAACAACTTTATATACTGAAACTGGCGAAGCTTGGAAAATCAAGAAAGGTAAAATTAGAGGTGAAGAAAGTCACGGAATGATTTGTGCCGAAGATGAATTAGGTCTTGGAAAATCTCATGATGGCATCATGGTTCTTGATGAAAAGTTAGAAGTTGGAGCACTTGCTGCCGATATTTTTGATATTGAAAATGATGACGTATTTGAAATTGGTTTGACGCCAAACAGAGCTGATGCCATGAGTCATTTTGGTGTGGCTCGTGATTTAAAAGCTGGATTATTACAAACAGATGATATTAATACGGAATTGATCACTCCATCTGTAAGTTCTTTTCATGTTGAGCGCAGATCTTTAAAAATAGGTGTAGAAGTTGAAGATTACAATTTAGCACCTCGTTATTGTGGGATTACCATTTCTGGCATTAAAGTAGAAGACTCTCCAGCTTGGATTCAAAACAGACTTAAAGCTATTGGTTTAACGCCAAAAAATAATATTGTTGATATTACTAATTATGTCTTACATGAATTAGGTCAACCTTTGCACGCTTTTGATGCTGCAAAAATTTCTGGAAATAAAGTGATAGTAAAAACATTACCTGAAGGCACAAAATTTACAACTTTAGATGATGTAGAACGTGAATTAAGTGCAGATGACCTTATGATTTGCGATGCCGAAAAACCAATGTGTATTGCTGGTGTTTTTGGTGGAGCGCATTCAGGAGTTTCAGAAAACACAACAAGTATTTTCTTAGAGAGTGCTTATTTTAACCCAGTGAGTGTCAGAAAAACGGCAAAACGTCACGCTTTAAATACAGATGCATCTTTTAGATTTGAACGAGGTATCGATCCTAATATTACAGATTACGCTTTAAAACGTGCTGCTTTACTAATCATTGATATTGCTGGTGGAGAAATTTCTAGTGATTTGATGGATTCTTATCCTAAGAAAATAGAAGACTTTCAAGTGCGTTTAAGTTTTGATAATACAGCCAAATTGATTGGTGAAGAAATTCCGAAGGAAACTATAAAACGTATTTTATCATCATTAGACATTAAAGTTAATAATGTCACAGAAACTGGTTTAGGCCTTACTGTTCCTGCATATCGCAATGATGTTCAACGTGAAGCTGACGTCATAGAAGAAATTTTACGTGTCTATGGTTACAATAATATTGCTACTACAGAAAAGTTAAACGCTTCTATTTCTAATACCTCTAAATTTGAAGATTATAAACTTCAAAACGTAATTGGTAACCAATTAGCTTCTCAAGGCTTTTTTGAAATATTATCAAATTCGCTTACGACTCCAAAATATATTGCTTTAAGTGAGCAATTAAAGGAAGAGCACAATGTAGAAATGCTCAATCCGTTGAGTAATGATTTGAGTGTAATGCGCCAAAGTTTACTGTTTTCTGGATTGGAAGCTGTGAGTTATAACATCAATAGAAAGCGAGATGATTTAAAACTGTTTGAATTTGGAAAAACCTATCATAGTTACAATGAAGGTCGAGAAGAATACAAGCATCTCTCTATGTTTTTAACAGGAAACAAATCTAATTTACGTTGGAATGCTCCTTCTCAAAAAAGTGATTTCTTTTACTTAAAAGGTATTGTAAACAGTACACTAGAGCGTTTAGGATTGTCGCAACATAAAGTGTCTCCTATAAAAAATGATGTGTTTAGTGAAGGCATTACTTTATCTATTGGTAAGAAAAAACTTGTAGATTTTGGGATTGTTAATAAAAAGGTTTTGAAACACTTCGGAATTTCACAAGAAGTTCTTTATGCCGATTTCAATTGGGATAATGTGATTGATTTGGCAAAACATAACGAAATCAAATATAAAGACATTCCTAAATATCCTGAAGTGCGTCGAGATTTCGCATTACTTTTAAATGATGATGTTACTTTTGAAGACATTGATAAAATTGCGATGCAAACCGAAAAGCAACTACTTAAAGATGTTGATCTTTTTGATGTGTATCAAGGTAAAAATCTTCCGAAGGGAAAGAAAAGTTACGCAGTGAGTTTCATGATCCAAGATGAACACAAAACGCTAACTGATAAGCAAATTGACAAAATAATGAATAAGCTTCAAGCTAATTTTGAAAAGCAGCTTGGCGCAGAGTTGAGATAAATAACAAAAAGCCTTTTCATTTTGAAAAGGCTTTTTGTTATTACTTTATTTAACGAGTTAAATTCCCAGTTCCTGAGCAGTTATTTCCGTTTTCAATACAATCAGCACCTGCTACCTCTTCTTGACTACTTACAAAATATCCATCAAAAGAATCTGTTAATGGGTCATAAGTATATTGAGCGGTATAATTTGCAATTTTAAAGTCCACTCCTCCACATGGTGGTGAAAAATAATCGTGATACACAGTACTAATAATTAAAATATTGTTTTCAAAAGTAAAATTATTTGTAACATAGTTTCCACCAGAATCATCTTCGGCAGTTACTGTATAGTCCTCATTCAATATTATAGATCCTGTGTAATTATCTGAAGAAGATCCTCCATCTCCAGTACTTACACAATTAGACATCTCTTCTAAATTCCAAGAACCAAAAATATCAATAGGCATTCTTTCATATGAATAAACATAATTGTTTCCTTCAGCGACAACCATACTCATTTCTGTGAGCTCTAAAATTTGTTGAGAAACATTACCACTAAAATCCCCTTCTGTAAAGTTTAAATTTATAGTATTTACAGTAATATTATAATTACCTCCTGCAGACTGAGCTTCATCACAATTACCTAAATCTTGAGATGAAAAATTAGTTGATGTAAAAACTACTTTTTCAACACAATCCGGATTAAAAATTTCTCCTCCATTGAAAAGAACAGAATTTGCTCGCCAAGAACCAACAATGAGATTTTCATATTCTAAACCAACAGTAGCTGACCCAAATGCAACGCATCCATAATCATCAATCACCATTACGTAATAATTGCCATCTTCTGGTACTGTAATTGAATGACTTATTAATTCTGTACTCATTTCACCTGTAGACCAATAAAAATCATAATCGGCAGAATCTCCATTAACAATTGCAACTAAAAGATTTTCTGGATCAACACCAATAATGACTTCTAATTGAGAAATATCACATTGATTCTCGTCGAGTTCTACAACTTCGGAACAAACAAAATCTGAATAAGGAATTGAGCAAGAAATATCTCCATCATTTGATGATCGATTATCATCAGAGCAATCTCCAAACATATCACACTGCACCATACCATCAGTATCTTTAGGTATAAATTGCCCACCTTGCTCTATGGATTCTGCAGTATAAAGTATCGCAATACCAGCCATAACTATTACAAAAACCAACAAATTCAAACTTGATCTATTGTTATTATCATTATTAAAAACATAAGCAAAATGCTCTAGAGTTTCGATATTCTGATTAATAGCTTGAGAAAACAACAAATCATCTTGACTGTTGAGAAAATTCCCAACGTTATTCATTTGGTTGCTCCCTATTAGTTGACTTACACCATCTTCTCCTCCATAATATGTAACACCTTCTTCAGTTTCTATAAAAACCTTATTAAAAATTTGACCTGTTAGGCCATTTTGTTGATACAAAGAATGAATCGTTCCTGCTCCGTCAAATTCAATAATTGTAGAAATTCCAGACCCATCATCACTTACTATATGAGTCAATTTTTCAATATTCCCTGAGCTGTCGTGCTTAAAATAACTGGTTAACTGATTGTTAGTAGCGTTATCAACATAAGTGGTTTTAGGAGCAATTGAATTTGAAGTGGCAGATTCAACATGTCTCATTATTGTTAATCCATTGTCTTGAATGATATCTTGATTATCATTATCATCTGAACAAGAAAACAAAACAGTTATTAAAATAAATAGGAAATAAAAGCGAATAAAATTTTTCATAATTGGTTGATTTGATAATTAATAGCAATTACAAAATACTAATAAATTATTTTATCATAAAATACCTAGTAATGGGTAAATTCTCAAAAATTAGTTTGTAAAAATCTAAAAATGAACTAGAAGCTAATTTTAAAAAGTAGCTTGACACATAGTTAAAGCTTAGAAATGTATATCTGTTAAACTATTGCAAAATATTATACAGACCTTGCTTTTAACATTCAAATAATCCTTAATTTTAACATTCATTAAAACTACAAACTATGGCAAAAGTAACATTAGGTGGAAACCCAGTTCATACATCAGGAACATTACCTGAAATAGGATCTAAAACTCCAGATTTTAAATTAACAACAACAGATTTAGCTTCAAAATCATTAAGTGATTACGCTGGACAAAATTTGGTATTGAATGTATTTCCTAGTGTAGACACAGGAACTTGTGCCACTTCAATTAGAGAATTTAATAAAGCAGCTAGCACATTAGAAAACACTAAAGTATTGTGTATTTCTAAAGATTTACCATTTGCTATGGCACGTTTTTGTGGAGCTGAAGGTTTAGATAACGTAGAGAGTTTATCAGATTTTAGAGATGGTAACTTCGGAAAAGCTTACGGACTCGATTTCATTGATGGAGGATTTGAAGCATTGCTATCTAGATGTGTTATTGTTGTTGATACTGAAGGAAAAGTTATCTATACTGAACAAGTACCAGAAATTGCTGATGAGCCAAATTACAAAGCTGCATTAGAAGCTTTGAAATAACATAGTGTTAAAATTACAAAGCTGCATTAGAAGCTTTGAAATAAAACATAGTGTTAGAATTACAAAGCTGTATTAGATGCTTTGAAATAAAACATAGTGTTAGAAATACAAAGCTGCAATAGAAGCTTTGAAATAAAACATAGTGTTAGAATTACAAAGCTGCATTAGAAGCTTTGAAATAACATAGTGTTAAAATTACAAAGCTGTATTAGAAGCTTTGAAATAAACGTAAATCGTTTGAAACATTAGAATTTCCGAAGAAAATTCAGAATACATGCAAAAAAAAGAATCGTTTCTAGTCAATAGACTTAAAAGCGTAGGTTATGCTTTTAAAGGCGCTATTTATTTAATTAGAACAGAAGCGAGCATTAAAGTTCAAGTATTTTGTGCAATAGCAATAACTATTGCCGGATTCTATTTTGATATTTCTAGAACTGAGTGGTTATTTCAAATTGCTTTAATTGGGTTAGTCATAGGTTTAGAAGGCATGAATACTGCTATTGAAAGTGTAGCAGATTTTATTCATCCAGATAGACACGAAGCCATTGGCAAAATAAAAGACATAGCTGCAGGAGCTGTATTTATTGCAGCAATTTGCGCTATGATAACTGCTTTGATAATTTATGTACCTAAAATTTTTTGAACTAATTAATAGTTACAATACTTACATTAACAATTTCGTTCTCAGCCAATTTAGGCACTAATGCATGATATGTCACATTTGGTGCTATATCAGTCGCATTTAAAACAAATGACACCGTTAAATATAATTGACCGTTGTCGCAATTTTTTACTAAACCATCGTAATTAATAGTATCAAAACCATTGGTTAATCCTTTTTTTCCAATGATTAAATCATAAGCCTCAAAATCTATTTCTGGCGTACAATCTCCAGTTACCAAATCATTAAAAACAGTTTGTGATCTTATAATGGTAAAATCATCAGACAAATCAATATCCATTTGATAAGGTGTATTTATACAACCATATGCAACTTCTAGACTTGTAATACCTAATGTTACAGGTGTACATTCATCATCATTTGAACAAGAATTAACTACAATTACTAATAATAAACCGATACTCAAATTTATAATATTTCTCATATTTTTACGTCTTTATAGAGTAGATGCAAAATTTAGTAAAAGGTTGCGTCAAATTTAAAACATCTCTCTAGGATTAACGTTAGTTATTTGTATTTTTGTTGAGATGCACAAGTAGCTCAAAATTTAAAATTAATTATTTCCGCTTCTACGGAAAGTGAACATGGCAAAGAAAAAAACCAAGACAAAAAGCAAAGCTAAAACTACTGCAAAAGTTAAAACAACTCCGAAATTCAAAAAACCGAGTTTGAAACTATCGAGTCAGCAAAAACTGATTTTTGGTAGCTTATTAATCATACTTGGTATTTTGATGTTTGTGGCTTTTCTATCTTTTTTCTTCACAGGTCAAGCAGATCAAAGTACGCTCTCAGAAATGGCATCGAGAGATATAGAAACTCAAAACTGGCTTAAT
Organism: Psychroserpens sp. AS72; assembly: GCF_038900375.1. Lineage (NCBI taxonomy): Bacteria > Pseudomonadati > Bacteroidota > Flavobacteriia > Flavobacteriales > Flavobacteriaceae > Psychroserpens > Psychroserpens sp. AS72. Next base: position 578,701 of record NZ_JBBMRC010000003.1, read on the forward strand.
AAATTAGGTGCTTGGACCAGTGACTTTTTTATTAATAAAGGATTTGGAATAGCATCGTTTATATTTTCAGGTTTATTATTCTTATCTGGAATTTACATCACATTAGACATCAACAAAGCTCGATTACGTCGTCATTGGATTTGGGGAACATTAATCGTTATTTGGCTCTCTGTCTTTTTTGGTTTCTTCTCACATAAATATGATACCCTTGGTGGTACAATTGGCTTTGAGATGAATTCCTTTTTTCAAGATTATATTGGTAAAATAGGCACTATACTCCTACTCGTCTTTGTATTAATCACGTATTTAGCAATACGATTTGGTGTAAATGGAGACACATTTGTAAATTTATTTAAACGTGCTAAAAGTGACCTCAAGAGTGAAATTAATACTGTAGATGACGATTCTACATTTACAGTTGATAATGATTTATCTGCGGAAGCTGAAGATATCAAATCTGCTTTTGACCTTAAAGTTGAAGAGCCAAAACCTACAGAGACTGTCAAAAAAACAGAACCTACAGTAAGTAAAACCTTAGAACCAGAATTAAAGGTTGACACAAAAACAGAACCTATTAATAAAGACGCAGAGTTAAGTATAGAAATTGAAACAGTAGAAGAAGAGATTTCTGAGACTGATAATTTATCTAACAAACTTGTTGAAGATTATGGGCAATTTGATCCAACACTAGACTTAAGTAAGTTTAAATTTCCTCCTTTAGACTTATTAAAAAAATACGATACCGAAGGCATTACAATTAATCAAGAAGAACTTGAAGACAATAAAAACCGAATTGTAGAAACCTTAAACAATTACAAAATTGGTATCGCAAGTATTAAAGCTACGATTGGACCAACGGTGACTTTATATGAAATTGTACCAGAAGCTGGTGTTCGTATTTCTAAAATTAAAAATCTTGAAGATGATATTGCATTATCATTATCTGCTTTAGGAATTAGAATCATTGCTCCAATTCCTGGAAAAGGAACCATTGGTATTGAAGTTCCAAATAAAAACGCAACGATTGTTTCTATGCGATCTGTTATTGCATCTCAGAAATTTCAAAAATCTGAAATGGAGCTTCCAATTGCTTTTGGAAAAACCATTAGTAACGAAACCTTTGTTGTCGATTTAGCAAGAATGCCTCACATGTTGATGGCTGGTGCAACAGGACAAGGTAAATCGGTTGGATTAAATGCGGTACTAACATCGTTACTTTACAAAAAGCATCCTGCAGAAGTTAAATTTGTTTTAGTTGATCCTAAAAAAGTAGAATTAACATTATTCAATAAAATTGAGCGTCATTATTTAGCAAAACTCCCAGATAGCGAAGATGCCATTATCACAGATAACACAAAGGTTATTAATACGTTAAATTCTCTATGTATTGAAATGGATAACCGCTACGAGATGCTCAAAAATGCATTATGTCGTAATATTAAAGAATACAATACCAAATTTAAAGCGCGTAAATTAAATCCAAATGATGGTCATCAATTCTTACCATATATTGTTTTGGTCGTCGATGAATTTGCCGATTTAATTATGACTGCTGGTAAAGAAGTGGAAACTCCTATTGCACGTTTGGCGCAGTTAGCTCGTGCTATTGGAATACATTTAATCATCGCTACTCAGCGTCCATCTGTAAATGTAATTACAGGTATTATTAAGGCAAATTTCCCAGCTCGTATTGCTTTTAGAGTAACCTCTAAAATTGATTCTCGTACTATTTTAGATGGTGGTGGAGCAGATCAATTGATTGGTCGTGGTGATATGTTGTATACCTCCGGAAATGAGATAACGCGTATACAATGTGCGTTTGTAGACACACCAGAAGTAGAAAGAATCACTGAATTTATTGGCTCACAAAAAGCATATCCTGATGCACATTTACTTCCTGAGTATGTTGGTGAAGAAAGTGGCACAAGTCTTGATAATAACATAGCAGATAGAGATAAGTTGTTTAGAGAAGCTGCTGAAATCATTGTGACTGCACAACAAGGTTCTGCCTCTTTATTACAACGTAAACTAAAATTAGGATACAATAGAGCTGGTCGTTTAATTGACCAATTGGAAGCTGCTGGAATTGTTGGTGGCTTTGAAGGTAGTAAAGCAAGACAGGTTTTAGTTCCAGATTTTGTAGCTCTAGATGCATTATTAGCAAACGAATAATTATTAAAAAGATTCATTTCCGAAGGGAATAAAAATTAAAACGATGTAACGAGCATGTTCAAAACATTATCTTTAAAAATAAAAGTTGATAGCGAACAGCATGTGACCATTACGAAACAATAAATTTAAACACATGAAACAAATAATTGTAGTATTAGCATTATTAATTAGTAGCATAGGATTTTCTCAAGATTCTGAAAAAGCTGAGGCGTTACTCAACGAGGTTTATAATAAAGCTCAAGCTTATGAAAATATTTCGGTGAGTTTTAAATACGTTTTAGAGAATGTAAGTGAAGATATCAAGCAAGAAACTCGTGGTGATGTAGTGATGAAAGGCGACAAATATTTACTCAATATTCTTGGCGTTACACGATTATTTGACGGTAAAAAATTATATACAATTAGTCCAGAGGATGAAGAAGTAACTATTTCTTCTGATAATTCTGATGACGAAAACAGCATCACTCCAAGCAAAATGATGTCGTTTTATAAAGATGGCTATACCTATGTGATGGATATTATTCAGGATGTTAAGGGTAGAAAAATTCAGTTTGTAAAGTTGAACCCAATTGATACTAACTCTGAAATAAAAGAACTTTATCTTGGTATTGATGCTAAAACAAAACATATCTACAGATTGATTGAAGTTGGTAAAAACGGAACAAAAACGACATTGACTGTTAATTCTTTTAAAACAAATGAGCCAATTTCGAAAACCTTATTTACTTTTGACGAGAATAAGTATAAAGATTATTACATCAATAAGCTAGATTAGGCTAAGCCAAACTTTACATGAAAATACTAGATAGGTATATCCTTACGACCTACCTAAAAACATTTTTGACCGTGTTTATTATACTCATGTTCATTTTTGTTTTACAGGCTATCTGGCTATATATAGGAGATTTAGCAGGAAAAGATTTAGATACATTTATAATTATAAAATTACTCTTGTATGTCACTCCTACTTTGATTCCTTTAATACTTCCACTTACAATTTTATTAGTTTCAATCATGGTTTTTGGGCAGTTTGCTGAAAACTATGAGTTTGCTGCTATGAAGTCTACTGGTATCTCATTACAGCGCGCTATGAAAAGCCTTAGCGTTTTTATTGTCTTGCTTGGTATAGTAACTTTTATATTCTCCAACACAGTGATCCCTTGGGCAAATCATAATGTGTATAATCTTCGTAAAAATATCGCACAAGTAAAACCAGCAATGGCTATTACTAAAGGTCAATTCAACGAGATTGGTAATTATAATATTAAGGTTGAAGATAAAAGTGGTGAAAATGGCGAATTTCTTAAAAATATCGTCATTCATAAAAAAGCTGCTACAAATGCAAAAAATAAAACGGTTATAATTGCTGAAAGTGGATTACTAGAAGGTAATGTCAATTCAAACTTAATACAGTTAATTTTATACGAGGGTAATTATTATGAAGAAATTGAAAATAGAGACCCTAAACAAAATAAAAAGAAACCGTACGCAAAAAGCTACTTTGAAGAGTATATTATAAATGTTGATTTAGAAGGCATCAATAATGTTGACATGGATGACCAAAGTTATGACAACCGATACAATATGCTAAATGCAAGCGATTTAAGTCTTAAGATAGATAGTCTTTATAAAAAAAAGACAGTAGATTTAAAGAATTTCTCTAAAACACTTTATAATAGGACAACCGTTGGAACTTTAAATAAAAATATCTCACCTAATAAAGATTCTATTTTTGATGGAAATATTTTAAGTTTATATAATGACCGAACTAAAGTACAATTAATTAATCTGGCTAAAAACACCATTACTAGTACAAAACAGATTATTAGTTCTAACAAAAATAACTTTGCAGCACAAACCAAATGGAGAAACAAACATGTGATTTCTTTACACGAAAAATATGTGTTAGGTTTAGCATGTATTATTCTCTTTTTTGTTGGAGCTCCTCTAGGTGCTTTAATTAGAAAAGGTGGCATTGGATTACCTTTAGTAATAGCTATACTATTGTTTCTAACATATCATTTTATTGGGATTTTTGCAAAAAACAGCTCCATGGATGATTCATTAAATCCTATTGTAGCGACATGGCTATCAACTGCAATAATGCTACCACTAAGTATTTATTTAACCAGAAGAGCGACAAAAGACAGACCTTTATTTGAATCTGACGGACTTTTAAATCCTATTAAAAAGCTATTTGGTATTAAGAGTAAAACGCTTGTTTTTGATACAAATGTGCTTGATGTAAATTCTGAAGAATTTAAGATACTCACGACATATGATAATAATAAATTAATTGATGTTGTCAAACATTATAGGCAATATGATTATGATATTAATTACAAAAATTCATCAATTGCAATTTTAGAATCTAGAGGCATTACCAAGCAAGAATTAAAATTTGGAGGTAATTTAACCGATCATGAATATGAAGAATCTTTACGATTGAAATATTTGTATGTAGAGAATTCAAAACTTGCATTTGTACTTTATATCATTGCAGCAATTTTCGCACTGCCTGGAGCTGTTTTAAGAAATAATGGATTTCCAACTCTTGGAAATACATTGCTTTACATTGGTATTGGTATTGGTGTCTTTTATTTATTTGCTCTGATAAAATCTTTTATAGACCAGTCTAATTTATATAAACATTTAGGAAAAAATAATGTTTCTAATGCATTACTTTTTGTGCTATTAGGCTTACCGTTATATTTTATATTTTATTTTTATCAGAAGAAAAAAATTAATGAAGATTTAAAAATTAGTACACTTAAAAAAACGGATATTAATGAGGACACTCAATTAGAAATATCAGACCTTGAAGGTTTTAATTCTAAACTAAATGATTATAAAACGTATGCAAAATATGCGTTGATTTTTTTCTGTTTTGCTGTTGTACTTTTCGTATTATATTTAATATTTAAAAACAATACAATTCCAGCAGCTACCACTGCATCTATACAATTGTCTGTTGTTTCTGGATTTATTTTTATGATTTATGCTATAGTTTCTAGTGTGTCATTTTCTAGACTTTATAGCTTTGTGAACCAAGCTAATAAAACTAACCATATTCTCTGGACCATTTTAAGTTTTGTAGCTTATCCTTGGATATCTATTTTAAGACAAAAGAAAATCACCGAAGACTTTTCAGCAGAGAAAAAATAAGCCATATCTTTGCATTTCTAAACAAATACTAATGACTACCAATACTGCTCAACATACATCAAAAACTCAATTAAATACTATTGAAGAAGCAATTCTTGATATTAAACAAGGTAAAGTTATTATAGTTGTTGATGATGAGAATAGAGAGAATGAAGGCGACTTTCTAGCTGCTTCAAGTAAAATAACACCAGAAACTATCAATTTCATGGCAACACATGGAAGAGGTCTTATTTGCGCTCCATTAACTGAGAGCAGATGTAAGGATCTTGATTTGCACATGATGGTAAGTAATAATACCGATCCTATGGAAACTGCTTTTACAGTTTCGGTAGATTTAAAAGGTAATGGAGTGACTACAGGAATATCGGCAGGAGATAGATCAAGAACTGTACAAGCGCTTATAGATCCAAAAATTAAACCTTTTGAATTGGCAAGACCAGGTCATATTTTTCCGCTTGTGGCTAAAGATGGTGGTGTTTTAAGACGAACAGGACATACTGAAGCTGCCATTGATTTTGCAAGACTTGCTGGTTTAGAACCTGCAGGTGTAATTGTAGAAATTATGAATGAGGATGGCTCAATGGCTAGATTACCTCAACTTATGGACGTCGCTAAAAAGTTTGATCTTAAAATAGTTTCTATTGAAGATTTAGTTGCTTATCGCATGGAACATGACTCTTTAATTGAAAAGAAAGAAGATTTTGACATAGAAACACGTTTTGGAAAATTTAGATTACGTGCATATCAACAAACGACTAATAATCAAATTCATATTGCATTAACCAAAGGGTCTTGGTCTAAAGACGAGCATGTTTTAACTCGTATTAATGCAACGTTGGTCAATAATGATATTTTAGGTACGCTTACTAATAATGCAGATGAGAAACTTGATGATATGTTTAAAGTCATCAATAGTGCTGAGAAAGGTGCAATTGTTTTTATCAATCAGCAATCACAGTCTATGAATTTACTTAAACGTCTTAATATTTTAAAAGACAATCAAGTTGAAGGCGAAATCGTAAAAGCACCTAGTATAGAAATGGACTCTAAAGATTTTGGTATTGGTGCTCAAATTCTTCATGATTTGAATATTCATAAATTGAAACTCATAACAAATTCGCAACATACTAAGCGTGTAGGTATGATTGGTTATGGATTGGAGATTGTTGAATATGTACATTATTAATGTGACACTTTAGTTCTAACCTCATCTTCCATCTACGACTTATTTATCATGTAGGATATGATTGATGCATAAAATTAGAAACTACTTATCTATAATATAAAAAAGTACTCTTAAAAATTCATCTAGTAGTTATGAATTTTAAGAGTACTTTTTAAGTATTCAGACCAATAGATACTTAATTATTTATTCAATAATTACTTTTTTAGTTATAAATCCTTTATTGGTTTCTATTTTTAGAATATAATTACCAGTACTTAATTGATTCACAGCAATAGATGTCTTGCTTTTTGCAGATAGCACTTTTTTACCCAAAATATCATAAAGCTCCATTTGAATCACTTCTAAATTTGTTGAAACATTCAATATGTTTATTGCAGGATTTGGATATATAGACGTGGTATAATTTTCAAGTTCAATATCATCTAAATTCAGTGTTTCAAACATGAAATCTTCTTGACCAGAGACTAATCCATTAAAATAGTTTTGGGTCGTCGTCTCATCTATATTTGAGTTATAAAAACTATCTACAGCACCTCCAAGTCCCATTGCAATTGGATCTGTATTGACTAAGATTTCTAGTAAACCTGTTGTTGGCATATTACTAACATCAAAAGACATTAAAACAAAAGGGACGTTTGTAGTATGTGATAAGATTGTTTGTCCAGGTGGTAAATTCATCACAAAAGCATCTCGAGTACCATCGCCTAATCCAAAACTTGTTAATTGAGCAGCAGTCACTTGATTTGGTGTCCAAAGTCTACCGTTAAATTGTGAAATATTAAGAATATCTGCATCACCTGCTGGTAGCATTATAGCAAAGCCGATATCTGAAATATCTGTATTTGTTGCATCAAAATCTGGTATAGCGACTATAGAAAAGTTATAGTCTGTGTTGTGTACAATACCAAATTGATAACCTTGTGAAAATCCAGTTATAGTAAATAAAATTGTAAAAAGTAACGTGTAAAAATTTTTCATAGTTTTTAATTTTTGGGTGGAACAGTTGTGTTTATTGTAAATGTTGGTAGATTTAATAAGTTTCCTGGATGATTAAGAATATTATCCTTAATAATATTACTATCATTTGGAGAACCAGAAAATCGAGTCGCACTATTTAAATCAATATCAAAATTGAGGTAACCAGCAGACACGTAAGTAATGAAGTTTAATATATTACTAGGATCTGCAAGGATGTAATCTTTAATAGCATTCACATCATTATTACTGCCAGAGAATGTTATAGTGTCATCTGTATTCGCATCTCCAGCCCAAAGTGCTGTATTTCCAGAGTTTAAAAGCACTTGTGCATTGCTACCAAATGTTGAGAAACTACTGTTTGTAAAATCTACTGTAGTTGTTGAATTATCATTTAAATTAATAGTAGCAGAGCTCATTGCTCCCAAATGGTTTCTATGTTTAACAACTATAAAATAATTGGTTGGTGCAGCTTGCATCGTCACAGGAGATGTTCCATCAAAATCTACAACATCACCATCTCTTTGCACTAGAGCAGAACGAGCATTGATGAGTTTTTGATTATCATTCGCAGCTCTCAACTCTAGCCAAATCCAATCTACAATGGCATTATCTCCTATAGTATTAAATACTGACGCATTGCACGTCGCATTATCCTCATAAGGACTTGTAGTTGGTAGTAGCGCACTTTCTCTAAGTGTGTCATTCATTAATCCGTTTGCTGTAGGCACTAAAGCTGGTCCTTGTAAAAAGACAATTGGATCTATGATAATTCTAAAATCTGCATTTATAAATCCTTCGGAAATTGAAACACTTGGTGTACTTAGCTCTTGTACATTAACTTCACCAATGGTATACAAGATTTGAATACCTCCTTCAGAAGCTGAAGCGCCTCCAGAATCAATACTAAATTTTTCTATGCTTTGCGCATTTCCGAAGAAAAAAGCAAAGAATAGACTTAATAAAGTTGTTATTTGTTTACTTATCATAACCTATTTATTTTGGTGTTTGTGAATTTTTAATTTCATGATACTATTTATATAAGTATCTATTAAAATCTCAATTTGTTTTAGTTTCATAATTTCATTTATCACCTCTTTTATTTGAGATATAAAATTATTACATATTGATTTGGAGTGATGTAACTATTGTAACAATTCATATAACTTATGTAACAATTAATTAGATTGGTTGGCTTCTATAACCTCAATACGCTTTAAAAGTAATTGTAAAGCTTCATTTTGTTTTATATTCAAAGCAGTCTCATTAATAATAACTTTACGTTGTGACTCTATAACATCTTGTTGTTCTTGGATCGCTTTTATAAGTATAGGTATTAACTCGGTATAACTTACACTTAAAGTTTTGTTCTCATCTTCTCCAGTGTGTACAATTTCTTTTATGACAGACTGTACATCTTGAGCTATTAACCCTAAAGATTTGTTAAGCTGATTTGACTTTCCTTTCCAATGGTATGCTTTAGGCTGCAGTTTTAATATTTCATTTAAACCATAAGGCAAGGTTTCAATATCTTTTTTTAATCTTCGATCGCTACTGTGCACTACACTACCATTAACCAACACATTACCATTACCTAAAATAGACATGATATCTCCTGCATCTGAATGGTAAAAGTTAATGCGATCTGTAGCAGTAGTACCATTTAAACTTCCTGCAATAGCCCAATACTCTGAACTTGATGTATTAGAAATATTGAGTCGTGCATACGTACCAGCCGTTTCTCTAATATTAATTTGTGGTGAGGTTTGCGAACTCGCATGATCGATGTCTAATTTCGCATTAATACCAGCGTGTTTATCTACACCTATTTTACCATTTTTTAAGATGGTTAAGGCGTTGCTTCTATTATTACCATTTGTTCCATTACCAATTTCAAACAAAGGATCTATTGAATTCCATACAGTTGGATTACCTCCTCCAGCGTTATAAGTCCCAACAACTGTAGATGCAAAAGATTCGGCTTTTGTATTTGACCCCATTACTGTAGAAGAATTGCCTGAAGCAGTTGTAAGAAATCCCATTGCTACTGCTCTATTTCCTATTGCGCCATAAACAGAACTTGGTATAGTACTACTACTAAAATCCACAGCATTAAATCCTATATTACCAAAATTAGCTGAATCACTACCAACTATTCTATAACCATTCCCATTACCTTCATCTATGGCTTCGAGACCAGAAGCTGTTAAATTTATATCTGCATATTCTTTTGTTATTAAAGCCTTGTCGTCTATGATTTCATTTAAATCAAAAGTTGGAGCTATGATGGTTCCATTTTTTAAAACAGTCAAAGCATTGCTTCTATTCGCATTACTTGTTCCGTTACCAATCTCAAACAAAGGATCTAATGTGAGTGGTGTCACAGAATTACCTCCACCAACGTTATATCTTCCAATCACTGTAGAAACATAAGCTTGAGCAATTGTATTGTATCCCATTGCTGTAGAATAAATTCCTGAGGCTGTTGTTTGATATCCCATTGCTGTGGAAAGAAGCCCTGAGGCTATTGTGCCATTTCCCATGGCTGTAGAAATTTCTCCTGATGCAATTGTTTGATATCCCATTGCAATTGAAACATTATTTGATGCTGTTGTAGAATTCCCAATTGCTGTGGAATAAGTTCCTGAAGCTGTTGTAGAATTCCCTATTGCTGTAGAATAACCTCCAGATGCTGTTGTTCTATTTCCTATTGCTGTGGAAATATAACCTGACGCACCATTTACCGAAGATAATATTGTTGAAGTACTTAAATCCACTGCATCCTCTCCTATATTATCATAATTTTCTGGATCTCTACCTACTATTCTATAACCAATTCCATTACCTTCATCTAAGGCTTCAAGACCAGTGACATTGGCTGCCTTTTCTGCTTGTAATGCATAAGGTACTGCCATAAATTGTGTGGTTCCCATATCTATAAAACCAGATCCTGTATTAATTTGTACATTTAAAAAATGGTCGTCTGTTACCCAAGCTATGCTAGAAAAATCATCAGAGGTTGTGCCTTCACCTATATATACAATAATGAGTCCGTTAGCATCTGTTGTTGGTGAATGTGTTTCTTGGTAGACATTGGTAACATTTTCTAAAATAATGAATTGCACATCTATAGCTTGATTTGCCACCACATTACCAGAGCCATCTTTAACAAGAGCTTTATAGTTAATGCCTTGTTGAGCATAACTTAACAATGATATACAAAATACTAGCAGTGTAATTTTTGATTTCATAAATATTGATTTTTTGATTAAAAAGTAAGATATTAAACTATCCTAATTAAATGACAACATATTGTATGTATGGTACCTATATATGTATACCTAGTATTTTATTACTTATGACATATATTTAATGTGATCATTGTATTTTTTATCTAGATTTTATTTAATTACTAGATTTTGATTCTAATAGATTTAACAGAACTCCTATAGCTTCGATAGATGTATTATGAATGACAACTAATGCTTCTGAATTTTAAAAATGAGTTTTCATTTTTACCTCTTTTTAGATTACAATTTATAGATCACAAATTGAAAAGTTACAGGTGCTAAATTCCCTGAACTATTAAATGTACGTACATCAATATCACCACCACTAATAATAATAGAAGAGGTTCTAAAAGATGTAGAGTAAGGTGTAATTGAACAAGATGTATTAAAATGACTCATAGATTCATTATTAACACTTATAGTAATTACACCAGAAGAAATACTTGCAGTAAAATTACCTGTACCACTCAATATGTTAGCATTAGATTCTATGGTTCCATAAGCAATAGGTATCATATTGGCAGTACCTGTTACATCTGTATTTATTTCATTAGTAATTATTTTTTCTGAAATATTTAAAGTACCATTTACACTCATATCTTGTGTAACTTCAAGTTCTCCGTATATTCGTATTAAATCTGTATCAAACTCACCATAAATAAGAGGAAAACTAGATTGATCGTTATTTATGTATAATTTATTATTTTCATTATTACTAAGACCACCTGCTCCGTTACCAATATAAACATTACCACTTCCAGAATTATTAACAATTCCAGCAGATGCTCCAAGTGCAGTGTTTCTACTCCCATTTATATTAGAAATTAATGCATTACTTCCAATCGCTGTGTTAAGAAACCCATCTGTATTAATTATTAAAGCTCCATTACCTGCAGCAGTATTTCTATATCCTGAAGTATTACTGAGTAAAGCTCCATTACCTGCAGCAGTATTTCTATATCCTGAAGTATTATTGAGTAAAGCTTCACTTCCTGTAGCAGTATTTCTATATCCTGTAGTATTAAATGATAATGCATTAAAACCTACTCCAACATTTCTATTATCAGTTTCATCATCATTTAAACCAGCATTAATACCTAAAAATAGTGAAGAACCGTCAACATCAGACTTGCCATCTGTAAGATCATCAATTTTAGATAAGTAATTGTCTGCATATTCTTTTGTTATTAATGCTTTATCATCTGTAATTTCTAAAAGATCAAAGCTTGGTGCTATGATAGCTCCATTTTTTTTAACAACAAATGCCGAATTTCTGGCAGTATTGTTCGACCCGATACCTACCATAAATTGCGCTTCAATGTCATCTAAATTATAAGCACCAACTGCCATAGATGAAGCTGAAGAAGCAATTGTCCCTAAACCTAAGGCTGTTGAGGTATAAGCTAAAGCATTTGTACTGTTACCTGCCGCAAAGGATTGTCCTCCTGAGGCTATTGTTCCCGAGCCAAAGGCTGCAGAATAAAAACCAATATTTTCAGAATTCCATTCATCACCTGTCTCAATTGAAACTTTACCTACTCTAAAAGCACCATATTGTCCACTAAAAAAGAATTTAATATCGTCGTTTTCCGTTGTTGGGTCATCGTCTATTTGATGATTCCCAATAATAAAATCAAAAGTATTTCCAAAACCTGCGTTTAAGGTCAAAGCATTTTTTCTATCAGGAACATCGAATCCAGGTGATCCATTTCCAATTGCAAAAATTGTATTTGCATTTTCCACGTTATATGCTCCAAATACTGTAGAATTATCCCTTGTGGCTAAAGTATTATTTCCCATGGCAACAGAATAAGAACCAGATGCTACGGCTTCCTGTCCACTAGCCGTTGAAGCAAATCCAGAGGCCACTGTAGAATACCCGATGGCTGTTGATGAATAACCAGATGCCGTTGATCTATTTCCAATAGCTGTTGAATTATTACCTGATGCCAAAGTTCCAAATCCTAAAGTAGTTGAAAATTCACCAACGGCACGTGTACCAACACCAAAAGCATTTGAAAAATCACCAACTGCTCCCATTGGATAAAACGTATCTACAGAAATACTCAAATCAATAGCATTATTTCCTATTGGACCATAATATATAGGATCTTGTCCTACTAATCTCCAGCCTGTTTTGTCTGTAGTACCATCGTTTTCTGTGATTTTCTCTAAACCGCTTACATTAGCAGAACTCAAAGCATAAGGCACAGTCATGAATTCTGTAGTTCCCATATTAGTAAAGCCATCACCAATATTAATTAAGACTTCCAAGAAATGGTTATCTGTATCCCATTCTATAGTATCAAAGTTTGCACTCCCAGACACCAAAGCACCTTTACCTATATTAACAATAATAAGTCCATTTGAATCAGTAGTTGGCGAATGAGTTTCAGAATAAACATTGACTTGCTCTGTTCCTTTTAAGATATTAAATTGAATCTGAACAAGATCATTAGCAATAACATTTCCGAGGTCATCTTTAATAAGAGCTTTGTAATTAATGCCTTGTTGCGCAACACTTGAAATCGATATCAAAAAAATAGCTAGTAATGTTATTATTGCTTTCATAATCCTATTTGTTAAAAGTGGTTTTCTTAATGATTTTATTTTTGTGTATAATATTTAATATATACCTGCCAGGCTCTAAATGATTAATATTGAGATGAATTGCTTTTGTGGGAATTACATCTATATCGCCTTTGTATGTGGTACACTTTTTTTTCATACACAACAAATCTAAAAAGAGGACTATTAGACTTCTATGAGGCATGTAACAAAGACTATAACTATTGTAACATGCTAGGAATAATAAGGAGTATAAGCGGTTATAATTTGACGTCGTTTAAGAATTAACGCGTTTTGCATACTCAGTTGGTGTGCAATTATAAACGTCTTTAAAACATTTGGTGAAATAAGAATGGTCATTAAAACCTACAGAATAGCAAACTTGAGACATATTAATATCAGAAGTTTTTAATAATTGAGTTGCTAGCTTAAGACGTTGAGAACGTATAAATTCTGATGTTGTGAGTCCGGTTAATGCTTTTAGTTTTCTATGCAATTGCATACGACTCATGCCAATAGCTTCGGAAAATTCGCTAGCATTAAAAGTAGACTCGATTAAGTTTTTATCTAAAATAGCTTGTACTTTTTCAAGAAATTTTTTATCAACACTAGTTATGGAAATATCTTTAGGTAATAAAATTAGCTCTTGACTGTAACGCAGTTGTAGTTTTTGTCTAGTTTCTATGAGTTTTTCAACTTTAAGAGCTAATAAATTTTTATTAAAAGGTTTAGTGATATAATCATCTGCACCAGTTTCAATACCTTTAAATTGACTTTCTTCTGCTGCTTTTGCAGTGAGCAATATTATTGGAATGTGTGCAGTACGTTCATCATTTTTTAAATCTTTAGTTAATGCTATACCATCTTTTTCTGGCATCATAAGATCCGAAATAATAAGATCTGGAATTTGTTCTAAAGCCATCTCTACACCAATAGTCCCATTAGGTGCAGCAATTACATTATAGCGATCTTCAAAAATTTGTTTTATTAAATGTCGCAGATCGTCATTGTCTTCAACTATTAATAAAATTGGCAATTCACTGTCTGTAAATTCTTCAGTTTCATCAATTTTAGTTTCTGTATAAATATTTAACTCTGTATTATGTATACTATTTTCATCAACAAAAATGGCTTCCTTTTTAAAGTTATTTCTATCCACGGAAAGACTAAGATTAAATGAGGTTTCCTCATTTGGTGTACTCAAAACTTTAATCTCTCCTTTATGTAATTCTACAAGTTCTTTAACCAAAGCCAAACCAATTCCTGAGCCTTGATTTTGTTCATTAGTTTGATAAAAACGTCCAAAAATATTATTCAGTTCAAATGTTGTTAATCCTTTTCCTGAGTTCTTAACTTTAAGAAACAACTTGTTATCTTCTACATAAGCCAAACAAGTTACTAAACCGTTTTCTGGCGTATATTTTATCGCGTTTGACAATAAATTAACGGTGATTTTTTCAATAGCATCTTTATCAAACCAAACAGCGTCTTTACTTTGTGCTATATCTATACTATAAGTAATGTTTTTTTGCTTCGCATGATATGCAAATGATTCACTTAATGCTGAAATTAGCTGAATAACATCACCTTGCTGAAGATGTAATTTTAAATGACCTTCATCAATTTTTGACAAGTCTAACAACTGATTAATTAATTCTAAAAGTCGATTAGAATTTTGCTTAGCAATAGCAAATTGCTGACGCTTTTTATCAGAAATCGTATCGTCTGCTAACACATCATCAATGGGACTAGATATTAATGTTAATGGTGTACGAAACTCATGCGAAATATTAGTAAAGAAATTTGATTTAAGTGTGTCTAATTCTTTTAATTTGATATTTATTTTTTGACGATTACGATACATAAAAAACAGAAACACCCCAACTATAGAAACAATACTAATACCTCCCAAAAGTATGTTTCGTTGGTTTCTTTTTTGTTGTTCTATAATTTCATTTTGTGATTTTAATAAGGCTATTTCCTGTTCTTTTTTTGCAGTTTGATATTTTGTTTCCAGCTCAGATACATTTTCTTTGTTAAATTCTGTTTGAATTTTAAGAAGATGATGTCTGGCCTTTTCTGAAGCTTTAAAAGCTTTTTCAAAATCACCTAGATTAAAATAAACGCTGGCAAGAATATCTTGAATATCATATTTGTTCTCTTCACGAACAAAATATGCATTCTTCATTAAAGTTTGAGATCTATTGAGGTGATTTAAAGCTGTTTTGGGGTTGTTATTATTGTTATAAAATTCAGCAATCTTATAATTGGCAATAGCTTGCTTTAAAGTATCTGTAGTTTTGTTAATGGCTATTAACTCTTTTTTATAGTAATGTAAAGCTGAATCTTTTTGGTTTTCTTTATCATATAGGTTTGCTAAACCATTATAGATTAAAGATTTTCTAAGATAGTTATCGTTATATGTAGTATCACTAAAAACGGTATTAACAAGTGCTTTTTGATAATTCTCAATTGCTTTTTTAGGTTCATTTCTTTGAACATACACATATGCCTTTTTTTCGTAGAGAATGGCTGCTGGGACATTAAGGTAATACGCATTATAAAACTTAAGACTATCTTGAGTAACTTTTAAACCTTCCTCAACAAGGTTAATACCATCATTGATGTGTTTAGTCATCTGAGGAAAGAAACTAGTATCGTTTACGCCACGTGTTTCATATAAGATTTTAACAATACTTTCCTTGGTCATCGCTGCTAAGAAGATATCATCCTTTCTGAGCTCTAAAAGAGAATCTAATTTTAGAAAATGAACAAGCGCACTTCCGTCGTTTGTTCTGTTATAATATATTGAGCCTCTGGTATGATATATATTTTCTAAACGCTTTAAAGACTTGTTTTTAATGGCGATTGCTTCAGCCTCTGCCAAATAAGACAATGCTTTTTCTAAATCAGGCTCTAAACTGCTTGTAATTCCTACGATTTCTAACTGTAAAGAATCTGCCTTGAGGTGTTTTGCTAAATCGTAGCTTTTCTTTGCATACTGAAATGAACTATCTAGTTGTCCTTTATTGTAAAACGTTTTAGATGTCTTGATAAGTGTTTTTAAAGAATCTAGTTCCTTTTGATTTTGTCCATAAAAAACAAACGATACAAATAAAAAAAGAGTCACAAATCTATATGTCATGTTATTCGAAATTTCATACTTAAATATACACGATAATATGAAAATGAATAACTTAAGCCAATAATAATTGCAACACTTTTAGGTACAAATATTACAACAAGGCAGAATTTATGATACTCACCATTTTAGAAGCTCTGGTTTTAACCTCTTCTTCTGTCCATGACATTTTTATCAGGCACGAGATATTTCGACCTATAAAATGATCAGACTGATCATATGCAGTATTCTTAATATTTTCTAGACCTTGCTTAACTTCCGAAGATAAAGGAAATAAAGATTTTTGGTCTTTAAGGTGATTCCATTTTCTAACGTAATGCCAGTTATTATCAAAATAATTCCAGCATACATCCACACCATTTTCTTTAAAAGCTTGAATCACTTTTCTAGAAATTTCTAGATCTGGTAAGAAAAAATTTAAAAACGCATAGCTCTCCTCACCTCCTTTAGGAACTCGTCTAAATGTGACCTCAGGTATTACTTCTAGTGCCTCACGAAGAATGGTATAATGTTTTTTCTGAATAGCAATAAACTCTGGCAAACGCTTAACTTGCGCCAATCCTACAGCAGCATGTAACTCTGAAATTCTGAAATTATAACCTAAAAACGGATGCGTTTCTGCTCCTCTATCATTTCCAACATGATCATGACCATGATCGCTATAATAATCTGCATTACTATAATATTCTTTA
Source organism: Psychroserpens sp. AS72 (assembly GCF_038900375.1). Classification (NCBI taxonomy): domain Bacteria; kingdom Pseudomonadati; phylum Bacteroidota; class Flavobacteriia; order Flavobacteriales; family Flavobacteriaceae; genus Psychroserpens; species Psychroserpens sp. AS72. The sequence continues at coordinate 595,891 of NZ_JBBMRC010000003.1, forward strand.
TTGTTTGTAATTACTGCTCCACCTTCTCCACAAGTAATGGTTTTTACAAAATCAAATGAAAAACAACCTAAATCACCAATACTTCCAAGAGGTTTACCGTTGTAAGTTCCTCCAATGGCTTGACAAGCATCTTCTACAAATAAAAGATTATGTTTGGTACAAATACTTTGTAAGGAATCTAAATCACCCATACTACCACACATTTGAACAACCATTACAGCTTTAGTTTTGGATGTTATTGCAGCTTCTACAGCTTTAGGATCTAAAGTTAAAGTATCATCAATATCAACCAAAACCGGAATAGCTCCAAGCATCATAATAGCCTCAAAACTAGCTACAAATGTAAATGTTGGCATAATGACTTCATCTCCTGCTCCTACTCCTGCAGATGCCAATGCTACAGACACAGCTGCTGTACCACTAGACACTAATTGTACGTGATTGGTTTGAAATGTTTTAGAAAGTTCACCTTCTAATTCTTTTGCTTTCCAATGACCATTTCGCATGCCATCAAAACCATAGCGCATTAATACTCCATTGTCTAAAACATCATTAACTTCTTTACGTTCTAAATCACCAAATAATTCAAATCCAGGCATGTTGTAATTATAGTTTATCGTTTAACAACGTCATAAATGTGAGCACCTTTTCTCTGGAAGAAAAATCAACAAGAGGCTCAATAATAGTTTTACCATATTTATCAATTAATGATAAACCTGGAGCACTTCTTTGCTTTGTGTAATGGATTCCAAAGCGAACATTCGTAGATGTTTTATCTGAAATATCTAACTTTAACAAAATCAAATTTGAAGTAATTTTATCTAAAAGATTAGAGTTATTGACAAGCGTTTTTAATTCTGCGGAAACATCTGCTTTTGGTGTATTAGTTACATAAACCAAAATAGGTTTGTTTTGAGTTTCAGATAACTTCAATGCTGTTGAATTATCAGTTAACCATTGTGATTGCTCTTGAGCAGATACCTGTAAAGTAATTGCTAAAACTAAGATAAATACTATTTTTTTCATGTGTTTTTTTTAAGATATACTATTGAAATCGCATTGATTACTCAAACAAATATAGGCTTTTTTACTACATTTCGATAACCGTTTCAATCACTTGTTTTCTTACTTTTTTAAATCCAGCAAACATATCATCTTCTGCTCTATAACCTACTGGTAGTAATAAAACAGACTTAAGCCCTTTTTCCCTAAGTTGTAAAAGAGAATCGTATTCTATTGGGTTGAAACCTTCCATAGGGCAAGAATCTATTTGTTCAATTGCACAAACAGTCATTAAATTACCTAAAGCAATATAAGCCTGTTTAGTTGACCATTCTAGACGTTCTTCTATACTTTTTGTAGCCATCATTTTCTTTAAGTCTATTCTATAAGGTGCTAATATAGTTTCTGGAGTTGAACGTACATCCTTAATCGTATCAAAATGTTTATCGACATCAGTATCTAGAATATCATCTTTAATACAAATTACTAACAAATGTGATGCATTAAGTACTTGCTCTTGTCCGTATGAATGTTGCACGAGTTCTTTTCTAATAGCTGCATTGGTAACAATAACTAACTTTAAAGATTGCAACCCATATGAAGTAGCAGTTAAATTAAAAGCTTGTTTAAGTATATTTATTTTTTCTTCGGAAAGCACTTTAGAAGCATCAAACTTCTTAGTTGCATAGCGCCATTTCAATTGATCTATGATATTCATTTATGTTTCAATATTTCTGCAAAAATAAGCTTTGAAGTTTCAAAAGTTGATTTAGAACTATAAAATAATTCTATAGCGATATTAAATACTTCAAAAAAATCAGTTTTTATTTGAAAGAATTAAAAAAGGGTTCTATATTTGCACTCGCAATTGGGAAATCCCAATGAGACACTTTGGAGAGTTGGCAGAGTGGTCGAATGCGGCAGTCTTGAAAACTGTTGAGGGTCACACCTCCAGGGGTTCGAATCCCTTACTCTCCGCAAAATGAAACCCATAACGAAAGTTATGGGTTTTTTGTTTTCAGCAACGTCGAAAGTATGCTTTCGAAAGTGAATGAAAACAAAAAACCAAACACACGAAGTGGGTTGCGGTTTCTATGCTTGCTCAGGATTACCCGTCTGGGATCACGAGCAAAGCGAATAATCCTAAATCTTTATGAAAACAAAAAACCAAACACACGAAGTGGGTTGCGGTTTCTATGTTTGCTCAGGATTACCCGTCTGGGATCACGAGCAAAGCGAATAATCCTAAATCTTTATGAAAACAAAAAACCAAACAC